>JAZJZF010000021.1:42405-156095 GCA_040389965.1 Bacteroidota bacterium | reverse complement strand
TTTTAGTTAAATTCAGTCTCTCAAAAATAATGTAAAATTTTAGTTTACAAAATAGTCTGGCATTTTTTTAATTCAATAAAAAGTTTAAATTTTCCTTTACAGAATGCATATCATAGATCCCGAATCCTTAGATTTAATCGAGTTTCCAAAAATAAAAAAATACATTGCCGATCTGTGTTTTAGTGAGGCTGCAACCTATAAAGCGAGAGAGATCTCTATCTATACAAACCACGAAATGCTTACCACCGAGCTTAACCGGGTATTTGAGCTCAAAACGATTATAAGTTCAGATTCCTATTTTCCGGATATCCAATATGCCGATTTTAAAAAAGAAGCTGCCATGCTTTCACTGGAGGGTAGTATGCTTACTGAAGACCAGTTTCTGGTATTAAGATCAGCGACCGAGTTAGCTAATACAGTTATTCGTTACCTGAAAGGTAAAAAAGCACAATTTCCGCACTTATTTCAGCTAGCCGAAAATTTAGAGGATAATAAATTTGTTATTGAAGAAATTGACCGCATTGTTGAGTTTGATGGAACGATCAAAAATTCGGCTTCCAAAGAATTACAAAAGATCAGAAAAGACCTTTCAGAAAAACGCAGAGAAAGCGATGCCAAGTTTTACCGATACATTGGAGAACTGCGTAAACATGGCTTTTTACGGGAGAACGAAGAAAGTTTTTTTAACGGACGCCGAACATTAGCTGTGTTGGTAGAGCATAAAAGCGAAGTAAGTGGTTTTGTACATAGTAAAAGCGAAAGTGGTAAAACCATTTTTATTGAACCGGGAGCAACTATTTCTATTAATAATGATATTGCCGAATTAGAGATCGACGAAAGGCGCGAGATAAACCGTATTTTAAGGGAACTCTCAGAAACGCTAAGACCGCATGCGCCTGCATTAAAGCTTTATATGGAGCTTTTGGTAGAAATTGATTTTATAAAAGCGAAGGCACTTTTTGCGCATCGGATTAATGGTACTTTACCTGTTATTTCTGCTTCGCATGAGTTAACACTGAATAAAGCGTATCATCCTATTTTATTTTTACAAAATAAAGATCACAAAAAAGTGACAGTTCCTTTAACCATAAGCTTAACACATCAGCAACATTTAATGGTTATTTCCGGGCCTAATGCCGGCGGAAAATCCATTACTTTAAAAACGGTTGGCCTGTTGCAAACGATGTTGCAAAGTGGTTTACTGGTAAGTGTGGCAGAAAACTCGGTGATGAGTTTTTTTGATCATATACTCGTTGATATTGGCGATACACAAAGTATAGAGCATGAATTGAGTACTTATAGTGCGCGCTTAAAAAACATGAAGCATACGCTGGAAACCGTTAATGATAAAACCTTAGTATTAATGGATGAGTTTGGAAGTGGTACAGATCCTGAACTTGGTGGCGCTATGGCAGAAGTGGTGCTTGAAGAACTGGTAAGTTCTAAAACATTTGGTATTATTACAACCCATTATTCTAATGTGAAATTACTGGCAAATAAATTAAACGGCGTTGTGAATGGCAGTATGTTATTTGATGTGGAAACACTGGAACCGAAATATATATTAACGGTGGGTGAGCCGGGAAGCAGCTATACCTTTGAAGTAGCAGAGCGTGTGGGCTTTCCGAAACTATTGATAGAACGTGCCAAGAAAAAAATTAATATTGAAAAAATTGATCTGAATAAATTGCTGGCAGAAGTCCAACAACAAAAAACGAAATTGAATGAAGCCACAGAGCGCATGGAACATGAAGAGTTTATGCGTAAGATCTCGAAAGAAAAATACGAAACCTTATTTAGTAACTGGCGTGATAAAACAGAACGAGACAGAGAGCGTAAGATAGAACTGGCGCGCCTGGCCGATTACGGACAAAAGTACCTGCGCCTGATGGAGGAGTGGAATAAGAATGAGGATCGTAAATTTGTGATCAAACGATTTATTGACGGCATTACGGCAGAGACCAAAAAACGAAAAGACCTTGCCAAGCAAAATAAGTTAGATACGTTTGCAGAGAAAAAAGTAGCCCGCTTGAAACCATTATTGAAAGAGGGAAGTAGAGTGAAAATTTTAAACAGCAGCGAAATCGGTGTGGTTGAATCCATTAAAGATGAAAAAGTAAACATTACGTTCGGGATCTTAAAAATGAGCGTTAATATTCATAATCTGGAATTGGTAAAAGATTTAAGCGGTAAAGGAGAAAAATAGACCGGAAAGGTCAAAATAGGAGATAAAGGACATCAAAAATTCTACAAAATGTAAATTCTTTTATTGCTGATAATCAGTCGTTTATGTTTAAATTGTTAAGAAGAGGTTAAAAAGTCCCTTTAAAAAACTTTAAATACAAAAAAAGTTTCCTTAGTTTTACCAAAAATTATTACCAAACGGTATATGGTATGAACGCTACTCCTCAATTTAAATTTTCAGATATTGCCACCGGACAAAATATTTTAGAGCTTCATGTGGGTACTTGTAGTAAACCGCCGGAGCACTTTAATGTTTACGATGAAGCGCGTGGAGATTTTTTTTCTATCGGGCTTTTAGTAAATGGCCAGGTAAAGATGAAATTAAATTTAAAGGAGAAACAGGTTTCTAAGAACGGCATTTTATTTCTTGTACCTAATACGATCAAACAGTTAATATCCAGAAGCGACGACACCAGTTTGTATCATGTTATATTTACTTCTAAATTTTTATTGCAGATCGGAATAGAACAACATGAGATTGAATTAATTGATTTTAATTCGAGAAGCAACGAAAATATTGTAACGCTTACAGATGACGAGCGCGAGAAGCTTAAAAAAATTATTGAAGACTTAAAAGAAAAGATTGACAATATTCTGGATCACCCTTTTGGTGTAGAGATTGTAAAACATACGTTTCATATTTTTCTGGCTGAAATGGCCGCTATTTCTGTAAAATATAATGTTGCACCAAAACATAAAACATCAAGAAAGCAGGATATTGTGATGCAGTTCAGTAACCTGGTAAATTCAAATTTTAAAGAAAACAGAAGCGTTAAGTTCTACGCCGATCAGCTGGCTATTACACCTAAATACCTTACCGAAATAGTTCATGAAGTTACGGGTAAACCGGCGAGTGTTATTATTGACGAAAAAGTAATGTACGAGGCCAAAGTTTTATTGAATAACCCGCGCTTAACAATAGCGCAGATTGCAGACGATCTTCATTTTTCGGATCAATCGTTTTTAGGTAAATTTTTTAAACGTCATTTAGGACTTTCTCCTTCTCAATACCGTAGTCATAAATTGGCCTGATCGCGAACAACAGACGAGCTGTCTTTTTGTTTATCGTTCTTTAAAAATTAAAGTGGAAATAAATTTCTGCTACCGTTCCATCATTATTTTTTAAACACTGTATTAGCTGATTTTACTGGCATTTACAAGCCATTTTCTAAAACAGAACGATGATGTCTACATGTGAAAATATTTTTTCTTGTGTAAAAAAAATGCATACCCCATTGTATTTATATCATCGTGTTATTATAAAAAATAAAAGAGACGGCATATTGACCAATTATGCCGAACATTAGACCTTTATATATACAATTTACTAACGGACATTTGCATCATCAATAGTTGATTAATCAATCAGTTAAAATTAAGATGATCTCAAAGTCAAAAAATCAATTAGGTGCTTCCATCGTTCAGGCCGGCAGATTGCTTACCAACAGGATTAACAGTCACTTTTTAGCACTCGGTACAAACATCACTTTCGAACAAATGGAAGTGCTGGTACTTCTTTCTGTAAATCCTAAAAAGAAAATTATTCAAAACGACCTTGCTGTTATCAGTCAGAAAAATAAATCGGGGATATTAAGGATCATTGATATTTTAGAAAAGAAACGTTTTGTAAAACGCATTCCGGTTGAGGGTGATCGTAGGAAGAACATAATAGAAGCGACTGAGGCCGGAATTAAAATTGGTAAAGAGGCCATCGAATTATTCATGAAAATTGATAAAGAGCTTACAAGAAAAATTCATAAAAGTGATGTGATTACCAGTAATAAAGTACTCGACATTATAAAAAAAGAATGTAAACCGGGCAAAGATCAGATTGATCAGTAGGTAGGATTCTAAATCAAAAGGTTTAAAGTAGAATAAAAATTATGAAAAATTTATACGCACAAAAAAGATTGCAATCAGATAAAAGAGCTCAAGAAGCCAGACAGGCTAATATATATCCTTATTTCCGTCCTATCTCCTCTGATCAGGATACTGTGGTTAAAATAAATAATAAAGAAGTTTTAATGTTTGGCTCCAATAGTTACATGGGGCTTACCAATCATCCTTATATAAAGGAACAGGCGAAGATTGCCATTGATAAATATGGGACAGGCTGTGCGGGTTCCCGCTTTTTAAATGGCACACTCGATATTCATTTAGAGCTTGAAGAGAAATTGGCAAAATTCTTAGGTAAACAATCTGCATTGATCTTTAGTACAGGTTTCCAGACTAATTTGGGTGTAGTAGCGTCCTTAACGGGAAGACACGATTATATTATTATCGATGAAAACGATCATGCTTCTATTTATGAAGGTACACGACTTTCGTTTTCAAAAATTTTAAAATTTAAACATAACAATATGGAAAGCCTTGAAAAAGTGCTTTCCGGTTTGCCCACTGAAGCTATTAAATTAATCGTAGTTGACGGTGTATTTAGTATGGAAGGAGATATTGCCGATCTTCCGGGTATTGTTGATCTGTGCGAGAAGTATGGAGCAATGATCATGGTAGACGATGCTCATTCGCTGGGAGTATTAGGTAATCAGGGAAGAGGAACGGCAGATCATTTTGGGTTAACAGATAAAACAGATATTATAGTAGGTACATTCAGCAAATCCCTTGCATCGTTGGGTGGTTTTCTGGCTGCCGATAGCGATGTGATAGAATACCTGAAACACAATGCACGTTCTTTAATATTTAGTGCAAGCGCTACGCCGGCATCCGTTATAAGCGCATCAGCAGCATTGGATGTGATAAAAAATGAGCCATGGCGTATGGAGGCTTTATGGGATAATACCAATTATACACTTAAATGCTTACATGAACTGGGTTTTGAAGTAGGTCCAACGCAAACTCCTATTATTCCTATATATGTAAGAGATGATATAAAAACTTATCAAATGACGAAGTTATTGTTGGATGAACAGGTATTTGTAAATCCTGTGGTATCACCGGCAGTGAAGTCTGATAGCAGTTTGATCCGTTTTTCGTTAATGGCTACTCATACCAGAGAGCAGATTGATTTTGCAATGGAGAAAATTGATAAAGTGGCAAAATTACTCGACATTAAAGAAAAGCACAGTGTTTTATCTTATTAATCATTAAATACATTCAGATGATTATTATTACTCCTGTCATTTCTAAAAACGAATTAAAGCAGTTCATCGATTTTCCGCATGATCTTTATGCGGATGACGCGAATTATGTGCCTGAGTTATATATTACTCAGCGCGATATGCTTACAACAGGCAAACATCCTTCCTTAAAGCATTTACAATTACAATTATTTCTTGCAAAAAAAGGAGATGAAGTCGTAGGACGTGTTGCCGCTATTATTAATCGAAATTATACGGAGCAGGTTAAAAAGAACGAAGCATTCTTTGGCTTTTTCGACACAGTGAAAGACTATGAAGTTGCCGAAAAACTGTTGGAAGCTGTTGTTAACTGGCATGCAGAAAAAGGTATAAATAAAATTATAGGTCCTGTGAATTATACCACTAACGACCCTTGCGGCGTATTAATAGATGGTTTTCAACATCCGCCACAGGTTATGACCACTTACAATAAACCTTATTACAAAGACTATCTGGAAAAATACGGGTTCATAAAACAAATGGATCTGTTGTCTTATTGGTTTGGAGAATACACTATTCCGGAAAGGATCATGTATTTGGCCAAAAATATTGAGAAACGTTTGCAACGTAATGGAATTACTATTCGCACGGCTAACCTTAAAAACTTTGCCCAGGAGGCCAGCAGTATTAAAAAGATCTATAACAAGGCCTGGGACAAGAACTGGGGTTTTGTGCCGTTTACAGATGAAGAATTTGATTATGTAGCAAAAAGCATGAAGTTAATCCTGGATACAGATTTTACTTTGGTTGCAGAAAAAAATGGCGAAGTAATTGGGTTTGCATTGGCACTTCCCAATATTAACCAAATCCAAAAGAATGTCAGAAAAGGAAGGTTATTACCTACAGGCGTTTTTAAATTACTGTTTAACAAGTCAAAAATAAACTCCGTAAGGGTTATTACGTTAGGAATATTGGAACCTTATCGAACATTAGGCATTGAAGCGTGTTTTTATACAAAGATTACAGAAGCGGCCCGAAGAAAAAAATATACAGGGGCTGAAGCTTCCTGGATCTTAGAAAATAATGAAATGATGAACCGTGAATTAAAAAACATTGGAAGCGCTGTGTACAAAACCCATCGGTTGTATTCAATGAATATTGAATAAGGAGATATTAAAGCAAATAAAAAGAGACAATATATAAACATATAAAAAACAAAAACCATGAATACAATTCAACCCCCAAAACCTGCCAACGGAAAACTAGGAATTTTAATTCCGGGACTTGGAGCAGTTGCTACCACCTTAATTGCAGGTGTAGAGGCAGTAAAAAAAGGAATATCTGCGCCGATAGGTTCCCTTACACAAATGAGTACCATCCGTTTAGGAAAGCGCACAGATGGCCGCAACCCAAAGATCAAAGATTTTGTGCCATTGGCAGATTTAAATGACATCGTTTTTGGCGGCTGGGATATTTTTGAAGACAATGTGTATGAATCGGCTTTAAATGCTAAGGTTTTGGAAGTACACCAGATCCATGAATTGAAAAGCGAATTGGAGAAAATAAAACCAATGTCTGCGGTATTTGACAGAAGTTATATCAAAAATATTGATGGGCCTAACGTAAAGAAAGCGGCTACTAAGTATGATATGGCTTTAGAGTTAATGGAAGACATTAAACGTTTTAAAAAAGAAAATAACTGCGAGCGTGTGGTGATTGTATGGTGTGCTTCAACCGAAAAATATGTAGAGCCATCTGATATTCATGCCAGCGTAGAGTTATTGGAAATAGCTATGAAAAATAACGACGAGCGCATTGCTCCAAGTATGATCTATGCTTATGCCGCCTTAAAAATGGGTGTTCCGTTTGCTAATGGGGCGCCAAATTTAACGGTTGATATTCCTGCATTAATTGAACTGGCAAAAGAAACGCAAACACCAATTGCCGGAAAAGATTTTAAAACAGGACAAACGTTAATGAAAACAATCGTTGCCCCGGGCTTACATGCACGTGCCCTTGGCGTTAACGGATGGTTCTCTACAAATATCTTAGGTAACAGAGATGGTAAAGTATTGGATGATCCAGAAAACTTTAAAACGAAAGAAGTATCAAAATTAAGTGTGTTGGACGAAATTTTTGAACCGGAATCAAATCCTGCTTTATATGGCGATATGTATCATAAAGTGAGAATCAATTATTATCCTCCACGTGGTGATAACAAAGAGAGCTGGGATAATGTTGATATTTTTGGATGGATGGGTTATCCGATGCAGATAAAAATTAATTTCCTGTGTCGTGATTCTATCTTAGCAGCACCTATTGTTTTAGATCTTGCCTTGTTTATGGATCTTGCTAAACGTTCCCAAATGAGCGGTATTCAGGAATGGTTATCCTTTTATTTTAAATCTCCTCAAACAGCCGAAGGCTTAAAACCAGAACATGATATTTTTAAACAGTTAATTAAACTGCAAAATACATTACGTCATATTATGGGAGAAGATTTAATCACACACTTAGGCTTAGATTATTATCAGGAACTGGTTGAATCAATGTAATGAACTTCTACAAAATGATAACTGCTTTTTTTGAGACACCCAAGCCTGCTACCAGTGTAGCAGGTGGGGTTGTTTTTGTAAAGGTGGAAAAGAGTTGGGGGAAAGGCAGCAAAAAAATTGTTATAGGTGAGGTACCGGTAATGACAGTTAATCTGCTCTTTCTCCCAATCAATTTTGTTATTAACACCATTTATTCAAAGAGCCATGCATAAATTTCTGAAAGCACAATTGGCTTCTTTGATCTCAACGTTGGTTGATTTTTCTTTCACATTTTTTATGGCGGAAATATGCCATCAGTACTATTTAACTGCTGTTGCGTTGGGAGCTATTGTAGGTGCAGTGGTTAATTTTAGCATAAACAGGTACTGGTCGTTTAATGCCACAGATGCCTCTGTTCAGAATCAGGGCTTTAAATATGCTTTAGTATGGGTAGGAAGCCTCTTACTAAACTTACTGGGTACTTATGTATTGACGCAGTTTTTTCTGGTCAATTATCTTTTATCAAAAACTATAACGGCTGTTTGTGTAGGGCTGGGATTTAATTATACGTTACAAAAACATTATGTATTTGCCACTAAAAAAAATAGTTAATTATTGCTTTGTCGTAATGCTTTTGCTGTTATCAGGCAAATCTGTTTTTGCGCAAATTACTGTCGTTAAAGGAACTATTAAAGATACTAAAACCGCAGAACCTATTGCTTTTGCAACGGTGTTTTTTGATGAGTCCAGTGTAGGTACTACCAGCGATGCTAATGGTAATTATCTTTTAGAGACCAATGAACTGTCATACACCAAATTAAAAGTGTTGGCTATGGGTTATGTACCCTTAAGTAAAGAGGTAATAGCCGGTACAACGCAAATGATCAATTTTAAACTTACTGTTGATGCCAAGCAATTGAATGAGGTAGTTGTAAAAGGACAAAAATCGAAATACCGCAATAAAGATAATCCGGCGGTTGAGCTGATCAGAAAAGTCATAGAGCATAAATCGCAAAACAGGAAAGAAGGATTTGATTATTATGAATACGAGAAGTATGAAAAACTCCAGTTTGCATTAAGTAATGTGACGGATAAATTTAAAAGCCGTAAAGCTTTTAAAAAGTTTCAGTTTGTGTTCGAAAACCTTGATACTACAAAACTACAGGGGAAACCGGTACTTCCTGTTTATATGAGCGAATCGTTGTCGGAAGTATATTATAGAAAATCGCCCAGCGAAAAAAAGGAAATTGTAAAAGGTAAAAAAACGGTAGCCTTTGAAGGTTATCTCAACGATCAGGGAACGGAAACATACACTAAGTATTTATATCAGGATATTAATATTTATGATAATAATATTACGATGCTTACCAATCAGTTCATTAGTCCTATAGCAAATTTATCGCCCACGTTTTATAAATTTTTTATTGCTGATACTATAGTTGAAAAAGCAACTAAATATATTAAACTCGATTTTGTACCGCGAAATCATGCCGATTTTTTATTCCAGGGTTCTATGTATATCGCTATGGATAGCAGCTATGCTGTATCTAAAATTGACATGACGGTTAATAAGGACATTAACCTGAACTGGGTTAAAGAATTAAAAATAGTTCAGGAGTTCGAGAAAAACCCTGACTATGGATATACCCTTGTGAACGATGAGTTCTCTGCTGATTTCGGCCTCGATAAAGGAAAAATGGGACTTTACGGACAAAGAATCGTTTCTTATAAAAAATACCTTGTCAATCATCCGAGGCCTGATAAAGATTATAAAGGCGATGCCCTGGAGATTATGGATAACGCTACTACACAGGCTGACAGCTTTTGGGTAGATAACCGCCATACTGAATTATCAACTTCCGAAAAAGGCGTATATACAACCATTGATAGCATTAAAAAAGTTCCTGCCTTTAAACGTTCGATGGATATATTCATATTAGTGTTTGCAGGTTATAAAACCATATGGCGTTATTTTGACCTGGGACCCGTAAGTACTTTTTATAGCTTTAACCCCGTAGAAGGTTTCAGGCTGAGAGTAGGAGGCAAAACAACCAATGCCTTCAGTAAAAAAGTAGTATTGGAGGGTTATGGTGCTTATGGATTTAAAGATAAAAAATGGAAATATTATGGTGGCGTCACTTATTCATTAACCAAGCGCAGTATTTACGATTTCCCTGTAAAATACTTAAAAGCGAGCTACCAACGTGAAACGAAAATACCGGGACAGGAGTTACAATTTATACAGGAAGATAATTTTTTATTGTCTTTTAAAAGAGGTAATAATGACAAATGGTTATACAACGATATTCTAAACCTGGAATATCTGAATGAATTTAATAATCACTTTTCATTTTCCATAGGGTATAAAAACTGGATACAGCAGGCGGCAGGCGGCCTTCATTACAATGGCGTTGATTATAATGATGCTGTAAATGACATTAAAAATCTGCAAACGTCGGAAGTCTCTGTTGTATTAAGATGGGCACCCAACGAGAAATTTTATCAGGGAAAAACGTATCGTATTCCAATTTCATTTAAAGAGCCGATCTTTACATTAAGGTACATTAACGGAATTAAAGGTTTATTGGGTGGAGAATATAATTACCAGAATATCTCCTTAAATATTACGAAACGGTTTTATTTATCACAATTAGGTTTTACCGATGTGGCAGTTGAAGGAGGAAAGGTTTTTGGTAAAGTGCCTTTCCCTTTATTATCTGTACATCGTGCCAACCAAACGTATTCTTACCAATTGCAATCCTATAACTTAATGAATTTCCTTGAGTTTGTGAGCGATCAGTATGCAAGTATACAACTCGATCATAACTTTAACGGTTTTTTCTTTAATAAAATTCCTGTCATAAAACGCTTGAAATGGCGTGAAGCAATGAGTCTGAAAGTACTATACGGTAGTATCAGCGATCAGAATAATCCGGCTAAATCGGATGGTTTATACCAGTTTCCGCTAACGCCGGAGGGCATACCTATAACTTATAGCCTTGGTGCTAAGCCCTATATAGAAGGAAGCATTGGTATTGCCAACATTTTTAAATTTTTCAGAGTAGATCTTGTAAAACGCTTCACTTACCTCGATCATCCTGATGTGTCACAGCTTGGGATCAGAGCCCGTTTTAAATTTGACTTTTAATATAGCATACAATTCACGACTAAAAATTACATACACAATTAAATTATCATCATGGCAACAGCAATTACAACAGGTCACATACATAAAATTCCTTTAAGAGATAAGTTGCAAAAGGGAATTTATGTAGTAATAAATCCACTCGTTAAATTTTTAATTAAAATAGGTCTTACACCTAATATGGTAACCGTTATTGGTTTTGCACTTAACATTGGTGTGGCTGTTATTTTCATATTTGGTGCCGAAGAGTCGAATCGCAGCGATTTGTCTTATGTTGGCTGGGCGGGAGGATTGATCCTGTTTGCCGGTTTGTTTGATATGCTCGATGGGCAGGTGGCAAGACTGGGAAATATGTCGAGTACCTTTGGAGCTTTGTTCGATTCTGTTTTAGACAGATATAGCGAACTGGTTATGTTTTTTGGTATCTGTTATTACCTGGTAGCACATCACTTTTTTCTAAGCTCTTTATTTGCTTTTGTAGCGCTTATAGGTTCAATGATGGTAAGCTATACAAGAGCCAGGGCAGAGGGCCTGGGAATAGAATGTAAAGGAGGATTAATGCAAAGACCCGAACGTGTTGTTACTATTGGAGTATCGGCTTTGGCCTGTGGTATTTTAGCCACGTATATCGGGGGGGACTATAAGTTCTATATCCATGGTATAAGCTTTCATGTATTTGAAACAATGTCTGTTTTTACCATTCCGGTAACAATAGTTGCTTTTCTTTCAAATTTAACGGCTATCAAGAGACTAAATGACTGTAAAAAAGCGTTAGATGCATTAGATAAAAAACACTAATACTATTTGCAATGAAACCTACATTTTTCTTACTGATCATCATTGTAGCCTTTTTAAGCTCTTGTCAAAAAGAATACACCTGCGTTTGTACCACTATCTCTACAGGTCAGGACTGTACTTTTGAAAAAGAGAAAACAACCAAGCTTGGAAAAAAAGGCTTACGTAAAACCTGCCTGGCTCATCAGGATTCGAATATAAATTTAAAAGACTGTGACCTGCATTAATTAAACATGCTATAACCATTAAAAAAATAATATTTATAATGAAACCATTTTTAAAACTGATAAGTTCCGGATTGTTGACCATCTGTGGCTTTATGATCATTACTTCTTTTTCGGTAGCACATCTTTCTGAAACCGAAAAAGGATTAGGCGGTGATCCTAAAAATAGCACGGATACTTTTCCTGTGCCTGCCGGAAACAAGAATATGCTTTTTTATGTACAACGTACTCACAATATCAACACCATAGTGTATGAATTAAATTATATCAATGACAGTACTTTAAATACGTCTTCTCCCGTGCATCCTTACTGGATCCGTTATGCCGATAATGGCGAGACCAAAGAACTTTCTTATATTCAAAATCAATATGCTTACGGCATAAATGCAAAGCTTGTTGATAAAGAGAAGCAAACGTTTAAAGTAAATTTTGTGTCCTACAAAAAGAAAGATATTTATCTCATCAGATCTGCAACGGATAAAAAGTATTATGCTTATATGAATATCAATGAGAAATTATCCCGTCTCGAAAAAATATTTGCGAGGATAGAAGGGGGTACATTTTGGGTGCCGCACATTACCTATGTAGAAATAACAGGGAAAGACTTAAACGGTAAAACCGTATCAGAAAAAATAATTCCTTAATACATGAAATGTTGAAAGATCATCTCCTCTCTATAAAAACAAATACCCCTTTAAAAAACATACTGTATGTGAGCAGCGTATCTGTGGCATATGTATGTATTTCCGCTCTGATTATTGGTTTTAAGCCAGATCAACTGTTTCTAGCGGCCTTGTTTAATGTGTTGTATTATGCTTCATTACCAAGTCGTAAATTTATTTTAGGCTTTTCCATCTTTATTGTTTTCTGGATCATTTTTGATTCCATGAAAGCTTTTCCTAATTATATGTTCAACGATATTCATATTGAAGATTTGTATTTGAACGAAAAGTCTTTATTTGGTATTCATGATAACGGAGTTGTATTAACACCTAATGAATATGCACAATTACATTCTTCTGTTTTTTTAGATGTACTGTCCGGCTTTTTTTATGTTAACTGGATGCCGGTTCCTTTAGTGTTTGCTTTTTACTTGTTCCGAAAAAATAAAATGCAGTTTTTATATTTTGCGCTGGCATTTTTATTTGTCAATATCCTTGGGTTTGTGGTGTATTATCTATTTCCGGCTGCACCACCATGGTATGTTGAGCGGTATGGATTCGATCTGCATTTTAATACACCCGGTGATCCGGCAGGACTCATAAGGTTCGATCAGTACTTTGGAGTAAATATATTTAGTTCCTTGTATGCCAAAAGCTCCAATGTATTCGCTGCAATGCCCTCTTTGCATTCGGCTTATCCGGTGGTTGTGTTGTACTATGGCTTAAAAAACCGTTTAGGTTTCATCAATATCTTTTTTGCGTTGTTCATGTCCGGAATCTGGCTTTCTGCGGTGTATTCGGGCCACCACTATGTCATGGATGTGCTGTGTGGCATTACCTGCGCTTTAACCGGTTTAGTGTTGTTTGATAAGGTATTAATAAAACGACCCTTTATGAGGAGGTTTTTATATAAATACAACGCAATGATTAGCTAAATCAATTCTTTTCGGGCAGTTGTTGCCATTATACTTCTCCCAAAAATCGGGCAGAAGCCACTGAATTTATCCACTATTTTCAAATTCGTCGTTAAAAATCAATAACCTTGTTACCAATTTGTGTTATAGGTAGTAAGCAGGTTATTTATGAGTTTCAGTTCAGAAACATTACATGCAATAATTAATAATAAAGACGCATTGGTGAAATGGCTTTATGAAAGGTATGCCAAAAAGCTATTGGCATATACTCTTAAAACCTATCTACCCAATGAGGATGATGCGTGGAGCGTTGTGTACAAAACGCTTTACAAAATGGCTGAAATATTACCAGACCGTGAATTTGAAAATGAATATAAACTTAACGGATTTATTTTTAAGACACACATTAATTATTTGCGCAATTTTTTAAGGGATAACAGATCTTTTGAAAGTCATAACCGGGAAGTTGAGCTTACGGAGTATCATACTGCTGAAGAAGAGCCTGAGAAGCCTGTTTCACAGAATAATTACTTAACGATTTTACAACAGGAGCTTGATAAATTGGAAGACTGGCAAAGGATTCTTTTACTTATGCGTGGACAAGATGTTCCGTATAGTAAAATTGCAGAATTTGTCAACCGACCCGAAAACCAATTAAAAGTATACTATGCCCGTTTAAAAAAACAATTGCACGATCAAATCAATGAGCAATTAATGCTAATTAATACCACAGAAAATGCCAAGTAATAATAACCATACTATTTCTGAACAAGAGCTTGATAACCTGCTGAAACAAGCCTTTTTAAATTTAGATTCTATAAATCCTAAAAACGAACATATTATGGAAACCATTGCCAATCATACTTTTTCGCAGCCTGTTCCAATAGTGACAGGTAGCAAAACCTTTTTTTCATCAGGTAAAATGATGTTGATTTTTACCGGAGCAATTATAATGAGCGTCCTTGCAGTAGTCTGTTTCTTGTATTTTAAAACAGATATAACACCTAATACACCTGTAACTTCTGCATTAGTTCATGAACAACCTATAAATGCTCAGAGTAAAGAAAAAAGTATTTCGGCCACTGTTGCCGAAGATACCAAACCGCTCCTTAAAACGGCTCAGTCTCAGCAAGTCATTACTCTGCCACTACCCGAAAATGTCAATTCTGTTCCGCCTGTTGTGAATGAAACACCTCCTGTTATTTTATTTCCTGATAAACAGACAAAACCGGAAGACAGTGCCTATGTCTTTCCTGTATTGACGGAGGATGAGATCAAATTAAATCATACACAGAAAAAAAGAATGATAGATCAACTTGCGAAGCTCAATAAATACAAATATGCCTTTATTCCAATGGGTTCATTTATTTACGGAAAAGATACCTTTTCATGTCAGGCATTTTATATGCAGACAACCGAAGTGAGCAACCTCGAATACCGTACTTTTTTGTTTGATTTATTAATACAGGGAAGGAAAAAAGAATTTCTGGAAGCCAAGCCGGATCAGGATCAGTGGGTCAAACAATTTAATAAAGAGGCCGATCTGAAGCCCATGAAAGAGCATTATTTTTCTCATCCTGCCTATAATGATTACCCCGTTGTGAACATCTCAAAAAAAGGAGCGGAAATGTATTGTGTGTGGCTAACCATAGAGGCTAACCATAAGCTCCAGGAAAAGGAAAAACCGTTGCAAAATGATTTAAGAATTCCTACGGACTACGAGTGGGCCTATGCTGCCAGTAATGGAAAGATAAAAGCTAAGTATGCTAATGGTACAGAAAACTTAAGAGATAGGAGAGGCGTTTATCTGCAAAATTATAATTGTGCCGAATATTCACAATGCTGGCATGATACAGTGCACGACTTGTACATGTATAAATCTACACCAGATAAGGAAGTAAAACCGATCATAGACGGAGGCTTTTTAACAACAGTTGCTACATCTTATGCGCCTAATAGTTATGGTATTTATAATATGGCAGGTAATGTATCGGAAATGGTTTATTTATGGGATGCAAAAACAAATAAAGCCATAGGATTTGGTGCCAAAGGCGGAAGCTGGATGAGTCCGGATTATTTTTTAGAAATTGATGCCAAACAGGAATTTAAATATCCAGAAAAACCTTCTCCGTTAAGAGGATTTCGGCCTGTGATGACAGCTCCTGTTAAAAGATAAGGGTTCAAATCGAATTTATTTTCTTGTTATTTTCTTTGCATGGCAGGTATAGAAAGTGAAAACGTTATTTTAATAAAAAATCAAAATTCTTTTTCATAAATAGCATAACTTTATCTTATGACAAAGAACAGCACCACGCGCTTCAGTAACCGCGTTGAAGATTATGTGAAGTACCGTCCTCACTATCCTGTAGAGTTACTCCGGTTTCTTCAAAATACCTATAAGCTCACGCCGGATAAACTGGTAGCAGATATTGGAGCTGGAACAGGCATTTCTACAGCTTTGTTTTTGAAGGCAGGTTATAACGTTATTGCAGTTGAACCCAATAAAGAAATGCTGGATAAGGCCATTGAACTGTTGGGTGTGTTCCCGGGTTTTGTCGCCAATAATGGCACTGCAGAACAAACCGGACTTGAAACGGCTAGTGTAGATGCTATTATTGCCGGCCAGGCATTTCATTGGTTTGATGCCCTTAAAACTAAAACAGAATTTAAACGGATCTTAAAATCAGGTGGCATTACCGCATTGATTTGGAACGAAAGAAAAACGAGTTCAGATTTTGAAATAGAATACGACGCACTTATTACAAAACATGCGCGCGATTATGTACAGGTTGATCACCGTAACATTGATCAGGAACACATAGCTGCTTTTTTCAATCCTGCGCCTATACATTTGGAAGTGTTTGCCAACCAACAGGTATTTGATTTTGAAGGATTAAAAGGACGTTTACTTTCGTCTTCTTATATGCCTGCACTCCATGAAGAAGGATATGACGCTATGCTGGAAGATTTGAAATTTCTGTTCGATAAATATCAAAGTAAAGGAACAATAACCATTAACTACAATACTAAACTGTATGTGGGATAGCTGTAGGATTATTGTCATCATTACGTTTTGACAGGCTTACATACGGCTCTGGCTAAATCTTATTTATAGAGTTAAAGAAGGTGTGTAATAGTTTAAATCTTATCTTTAACTTAAATAATTAATAAAAACATGAAACACATTATCATAACATTCGTTTTAAGTATATGTAGCTTCGCGCTATTAGCACAGGATGCTGTAGCTGATGAGCTAAAGGCATTGGCAGACAATAAGCAGTACGACGAAATCATTACGCGTTATGGCTCATCAAAAAGAGAATATTCTGCAAAGTCATTGTATTATGTAGGGCTTGCCTATTATATGAAAGAGGACGATAGCAACTGTTTAAAGTTCATGAATCTTTCCATAGATAAAGATCCCACTGATGCCAAAGCCTATTATTTCAAGGCTTCTACACTCAATTATCTGGATAAGTATGAAGAAGCTATTGCCGTTTTTAAAAAAGCCATAGAGCTAAAACCAACTGTGCCTGATTATTATAGCGGTTTGGGCGATGCTTACTATAACCTTAAAAAACCGGAGCAGGCACTCGAAGCCTATAAAAAAGCAACAGAGCAGGAAGAGGTGCTCGATCGTGCTTATTCTATGATTGGCCAGATCTATTCCGATCTTAAAAATAATGATAAAGCCTTGGAAGCCTATTATGTGGCAAAAACGAAGATCTCCAAAGAAACCAAATCATACATTAACGCCTTATACAATATAGGATTGTTTGAATCGTTGAAAGGAAATTACGACATGGCAGAGCCTGCATTTATTGAGCTCCTTGAAGTAGCACCAACCGATTACCATGCAATGGCTAAGTTGATCCAGATTTATTATCGCCAAAAGAATTATGATAAAGCAAAACCTTATAAAGAAAAATTATACGATGCTTATAAAAACGGGAAACTCGAAGGGAATTTAAAAGATATGTTTTGCTTCGATCAGTTTAAATGGAATGATAAGAATGTTCAGGCTTACGAACGGTATCAAACAGAATCGAAAGACATTTACAATAAACATATATTCTATGTACTTGGAACAGACGGAAAAATAGAATTTAAAATTCAAACGGAGTATTCGCCTATTTCAGTGGAGCTCAAAGGCCCTAAATACTTACTGTGTATGACAAAAGGTGAAAAACATTCTACCTTTAATATTGGGTTTAATGATGATTTAAAATACGACGATCTAAAAGCAAGTGTGATAAACATTCTGGAGGAAAAAGTGAAGCCTTCGGCAACTTCGCAACCGGGCAAATAGAGCATAAACGAGACAAGCAGAAAATGAAAAATATACCAACTTTATACGAATGGGCAGGGGATATGCAAACCTTTGAAACCTTATTTGGGAAGTTTTACGATAAAGTTTTAAAAGATGATCTCTTAGGAGAGGTGTTTAAAAATATGTCTTCGGAACATGTAAAGCACGTGTCGCATTTTGTAGCCGAAGTGTTTGGCGGAGAAAAGCTGTATACCACAGAAGATGGTGGAAGCCATTCTGCTATGGTAGGTCATCACATAGGAAAAATGCTTAGTGAAGAAAAACGTCGCCGTTGGATTGACCTCTTAATACAAACTGCCGATGAAGTAGGCTTAAAAAGCGACCCTGAATTTCGCTCTGCCTTTGTAGGATACATAGAGTGGGGGACACGCATAGCGGTTATCAATTCTCAACTGACAGAAAACCCTGTATCTCATAATGAACCTATGCCTAAATGGGGCTGGGGCGAAACCGGAGGACCTTATATTCCTGAAGTTTAATCCCTCTCATAAACCGGAAATTAAATTAAGCTTTTGTTTTTAAGTTTTGGACTTAATAAAGTAATGATAAGGCCAATAAAAGGCGTTAAGATAAGGCACCAGTAGGCAGATTTACGATACCCGATTTTCCTTTTTTCACCAATGACCTGAGATACGAATGCGCTGGCATAAAGATAAATAAGCACAACGTTTATCCAATCGTATTTCATAAGCTCTGTATTAACGGGTAATTAGTTTTAATAAAGGTGCATTTTTATAGACCATTTACAAAAAATGATACGTTAAAAAATAAAAACATAATTACGTATTAACCTGGCAGACATATAAATCTCTTTAAAATTCTCATCCAAATTAGTATCTTTGACCCAATGCCTCGTTATTTTATTCAGCTAGCATATAATGGCACCAACTATAATGGTTGGCAGGAACAGGATAATACCCCAAATACCATTCAGCAGGTACTTCGCGAAAAGCTTTCTATGATTTTGTCGGAAACCATTGAAATTGTTGGCTGTGGCCGTACCGATACAGGCGTACATGCCAAAGACTATTTCGCACATTTCGATTCCGAAAAAACAAATCTGCATTTACCGGAAGCAAATTGCCTGTATAAATTAAATAAAGTACTGCCTTACGAAATAGCCGCTAAACAGCTATATTGGGTAAAAGATAATGCCAGCGCCCGTTTCGATGCCCAATGGAGGAGCTACGAGTATTATATTCACCGTTCAAAAGACCCTTTTATCTATAACAGCTCTTTATATGTTTTTGGTAAACTTAACTTCGAGCAAATGAACGAAGCAGCACAGTATTTGCTCTCCGTAACCGATTTTACAAGCTTTAGCAAAGTAAATACCCAAACACATACCAATAATTGCACTGTGACGCAGGCACAATGGGTTAAACTAAATGAAGAAGAGTTTGTTTTTAAAATAACCGCTAACCGCTTTTTACGGAATATGGTACGAGCCATTGTTGGCACATTACTGGAAGTGGGGAAAGAAAAAATGAGTATAGAAGAATTCAAACAAATTGTACAAAGTAAAAACCGTTCAGCCGCAGGAATGTCGGCACCGGGACATGCTTTATACTTAACACATATTCAATACCCGGAAACTATTTTTAATGTCTGAAGCAAAGAAAAAAAAGCAGCTTAATATTAATTTATTAAAAAGGATTCTGTCTTATAGTAAGCCTTATAAATCCTTATTTTACCTGGCTATTCTATTAACCCTGGTGTTGTCGGCGTTAGCCATTGTAAGGCCATTGCTTATTAACCAAACATTAAACGCTATTGGAGTAGAAGACCCCACAGCAGAAGGTTATAAAGGCCCTGTAGATAAATTACATTTCGTAAATGTTATGGGATTATTTCTTGTAGGGATTTTATTACTGGAAGCTGCTTTACAATTTACCAATATTTATATCACTAACCTGTTGGGTCAAAATATTGTGAAAGACCTGCGTTTACAGGTATATAAGCACATTTTAAAATTAAAGAATACCTATTTCGATAATACACCTGTGGGAACCCTTGTTACACGTTCTGTTTCCGATATTGAAAGTTTAAGCGATGTGTTTTCGCAAGGTTTTATTGTCATTGCCGGCGATATTTTAACCATCATTATTTTTGTAAGTGCCATGTTTTATAAAAACTGGGCTATTGCAATGGTAACCTTAAGTACAATTCCTTTATTATTGATTGCTACCAATTTATTTAAGAATGGTGTTAAAAAAACATTTACCGAAGTGCGTAATGCGGTGGCTTCCTTAAATGCCTTTACCAATGAGCATATTACAGGTATGCGTATTATTCAGTTGTTTAACCGGGAGAAGATCGAATACGAAAAATTCAGCGCGATTAATGAAAAACATAAAGTGGCTAATATCCGTTCCATTTGGTATTACTCTGTATTTTTTCCGGTAGTGGAAATCCTTTCAGCCATATCTATTGCCCTGTTTGTATGGTTTGCAGGCGTTAAATCAAATACCTATAATTTAAAACTGGGTGATATCACCTTCTTTATCATGATGATCAATATGGTGTTCAGACCCATACGCATGCTTGCTGATCGTTTAAATACCTTGCAAATGGGAATCGTTGCTTCTGAACGTGTGTTTAAGGTACTTGATACAGAAGACATCATCCACGACAAGGGAACAGTCTCCGCACAAAATATAAAAGGTAAAATAGAATTTAAAGAGGTATGGTTTGCCTATAAAGAAGAAAATTTTGTATTGAAAGGACTCTCTTTTACCATTGATAGAGGGAAAACCGCTGCTATCATTGGCGCTACGGGTGCAGGTAAATCGAGTATCATTAATTTATTGAGTCGCTTTTATGAGATCAATAAAGGCAGTATTTTAATAGATGATATCAATATTACAGATTACAAACTCGATGAACTAAGAAGATCGGTTGGCGTGGTATTACAGGATGTGTTTTTATTTAATGATACCATCTTAAATAATATCACGTTGCATAACCCGCAAATAACAGAAGCAGATGTGATTGCAGCCGCTAAAAAAATAGGGATCCACGATTTTTTACAGGAGTTGCCAAACGGTTATCATTACCATGTAAAAGAACGGGGTGCCATGCTTTCTGCCGGACAACGGCAATTAGTAGCCTTTGTAAGAGCTTATGTATATAACCCACCGGTATTTGTACTCGATGAAGCCACATCATCAATTGATCTGGAAACAGAAAAATTAATTCAAAAAGCCTCTTTCGAATTATCAAAAGACAGAACTTCTATTATTATTGCGCACCGTTTATCTACGATTCATCATGCCGATAGCATTATTGTGATGGATAAGGGAAAAATTACCGAACAGGGTAATACAGCCGATCTAAAGGATAAAGTAGATGGTATATATCGTAAAATGCTGGAGTTTGCGTAGATCGAACTTAGTATCACATTATTACTACGTTGGTAATAGTGCGGCTGATTTGGTGAAACGGTGCGAACCACCATTTTTTCACTCCGTTTCCTGGGAAGGCATGAGCGTAAAAAAATGGAGGTTGGCGTTTCGTCTTGAATTTTTGATTCTTTTTGTTCAAGCAAAAAGAATGAGAAAGATAGATAATTAAAGCAGAAGCCATGCCAGGCTTAATTATATCCTATTTCGAAGCTTTTCAAGACCGTCCTTGCCCTGTCAAGAAAATGGAAATAAAAAAGTTATTCCTTCTAAACCTTTTTAGCAAAAAATTAACTTTTAAGTCACTCGTATTTTCTCTATTTTTAAAAGAATAAATACGTTTCATCCATGCGAAAACTTTTACTGATTCTTTCTGTCATCTTTACTGTTCAATCATTTGCAGACAATAACGAGCTGCTAGTTACCAATCCTTATGCAAGCTCATTTAGAAAAGCCTACAGCTTAAATCCTTCTATCCCCAAAGGTGTTTTAGAATCTGTAGCATACTCGCAAAGTCGTTTCGCGCATTTAAACGCCATAGTTGAACCAAGCTGTATTGGTTATCCCACGGCTTATGGTGTAATGGGCCTTACAGAAAACGGACAGGGTTATTTCAGAAATAATTTAATAACCGTAGCTCAACTATCAGGCTATTCGGTGCAGGATATAAAAACCAATCCTGAAAAAAATATCCTGGCCTATGCCAAAGCTTTTTCTGTATTGCAGCAACAGCTTGCCATTACAGGAAATAGGATAGAAGATTATAAACCTTTGTTTGTGGCATTGAGCGAATTACCGTTAACGAACGACCTGCAAAATGATTTTGCCATGAATACGCAGTTGTATCAATTATACTGGTTTTTATCGAACGGAGAGTTTCAGGATTTTTATAATTTTCCTGATTACCTGATTAATATGAGAGCCGTATTTGGAAGCAATTACGAAGTGCTAAGCTCTTCATCTATTATTATAAGCTCTTCTTCCATTACTAACGGTTCAGGAAATTCCTTTACGGCAACAAATGTTTCCAATTCGGTGGTGTCTGTCGATTATGCACCAGCCCTGTCAGATTTTACTACTTGTAATTACGGTTCCAGAAATGGTACAGCTATTACTATGGTGGCAATACATGATGTAGAAGGGAGTTATGCCGGTTGCATCTCCTGGTTTAAAAATTGTAGCGCCAGTGCTTCTGCACATTATGTGGTGCGTAGTTCTGATGGACAAATCACACAGATGGTTTTAGAAAGCAACAAGGCATGGCATATCGGATCTGAGAATCCATATACTTTAGGGATAGAACATGAAGGCTATAATAATAATGCATCCTGGTATACTACGGCCATGCTCACTTCAAGCGCAGCGCTTGTAAGAGATATGTGCACGGATTATGCCATCAGTCCTTTACGTTGTTATTTCGGTCCTGGCTGTAGCGGCACTACTCAGCAGTGCCAGCAAGGAACTTGTGTAAAAATAAAAGGTCACCAGATGTTCCCGAATCAAACGCATAATGATCCGGGGCCTTACTGGAACTGGGATAAATATTACAAATTATTAAATAATACTCCAACCGTAACAACGGTTACAGCAACAAGTGGTGCATTTTATGATACAGGCGGGGCAGGTGCCAATTACAGTAATGATGAACGTAAATTGTGGCTGTTTCAACCTTCCGGAGCTACATCCATAAGTATGAACTTTACATCTTTCAGCCTCGAAAATAATTATGACTATCTGTTTATTTATGACGGTAGTACAGTAAATGCACCGTTAATAGGGAAGTATACGAGTACAGTGTCTCCCGGTAATATTAATTCAACCGGTTCCAGTTTATTAATCGAATTCAGGTCAGATTGTGCTACCACAGCTGCAGGATGGGTTGCAACCTATACCAGCAATGCTGTAGCAACCAATACGGTTGATAATGTAGTCCCAACGACACAGGTAAGTACCGCCAATGCCTGGGATACTACAGGTTTTGTAGCTTCTTTTACAGATGCCGACGCGGGAGGATCAGGTCTTGAAAAAAGCTACTACCAGGTCATTGATTTTGACGGAACAGAATGGAGGGGGAATTACACACACGGATTTTTCTCCGATAACTTCGATGTGGCTATTCATCCCGAATGGACCCAAAAGACAGGCGTATGGGGCATTAATAACAATGCACTCGAACAAACCGACGAAGTAAGCGCGGCAGCCTCCAATACCAATATTTATGCAGCACTCACACAAACACTCTCAAACCGTTACCTGTATAATTTTAAAGCAAAGATAGATGGCTCAGGAACAAACAGAAGAGCAGGCTTTCATTTTTTTGTGAATCATCCTGATTCTGTAAACCGCGGTAATTCCTATTTCGTGTATTTTCGTTTAGACGGTACACAGCAGGTGCAGCTTTATGAAACCTCTTATTCGGGAGGCGTCAATATATTTGGTTCTCCTACATTTACAGCGCCTGTTTCTTTTACAGCAAACCAGTGGTACGATTTTAAAGTGATCTATGACCGCATTACAGGGAAAATGGACGTATATAAAGATAATACAAGTATTGCCAGCTGGACAGATCCTACGCCACTTGCCAGTGGTGGTTATATTTCTTTCAGAAGCGGTAACTGTAAGTGGAGCCTCGACGAAATTAAAGTCTATCGCTCGCGTCCTACAGCTTCTGTGAGTGTCTCTGTGGGCAGTGGTAACAACAATGATGTTCGGTATCAAAATCCGTCGCCTGTATTAAATTCGTGCAAAATAAAATCGATTGTAAATGATGGGGCAGGAAATTTGTCTTCTATTTTTTATTACGATAATAATATAGACTGGACAAACCCTTCAAACATTAATACCATTAACGATGGTAAAGCGGCAGATATTAATTCGGTAACGGCCAGCGATTCCTTATCTGCTAACTGGCGTTCTTCTTCCGATCCGCATTCAGGTATTGCCCGCTATTGGTATTCGATTGGGACGACAGCCGGAGCAACTAATACATTACCTTGGACGAGCAATTGGGGCGACACAACCGTTACAGCACATAACCTGGTATTAACACAGGGGACAACTTATTTCTTTAATGTACGCTCCGAAAATGGAGCAGGGCTTTATAGTAATATAATCAGCTCAAACGGACAAACAATTGCCTTTAATACAAGTACTGTTACAGCTATTCATGAATTAAGCGATGCAGGAAATGTTTCCGTTTATCCTAATCCTTTTGACCAAAGTATTGCCGTGAATGTAAATTTACCGGTCGACAGCGAAGTATCTATTGCCCTTTATGATGTGCTGGGTAAAGAACTGATACGTACTACATCTAAAGAGAGCAAAGGAACATGCACAAAAACAATTTACACCAATGATCTTAATATAAGTTCCGGCAACTATTTTATAAAAGTAAATTATGGAAGGTATAGCTTTACCAAAAAAGTGGTAAAGGAATAAATTATAAAAAACTAATAATTAAAAAAGGCACATAGAGGTTAGATTCTATGTGCCTTTTTAATTTAAAAGATTAGTTTTGCCTAATGAAATAGCCTGTTTGCTAAAGTATAAAGAGATGAGAGTTTAAAACAGGCTATACCACCCCGAAACGAGTTCGGGACAAGTAATGGCCTTAAAAAATAGTAACATCTACATATGACAAACATTCTTCTTATCTCCGATACACATAGTTACCTCGACCCTGCTCTTTTAAAACATATCGAAGCAGCAGATGAAGTATGGCATGCAGGAGATATTGGCAATTTAGAAGTAACAGATACGATCAAAAAAATGAAACCCTTACGGGCAGTGTATGGTAATATTGATGATGCCAATGCACGCAAAGAATTCCCAAAGAATTTAGTATTTACCTGCGAAGAAGTAAAAGTATTTATCACACACATTTGTGGACAGCCAACTAATTATACTAAAGAAGTAAAAGAGATAATCGCTGCAGAAAAGCCGAAATTATTTATTTGTGGTCACTCACATATACTTAAAGTGATGTATCAGCAGCAATACGATTTGCTGCATATGAACCCGGGTGCATGCGGTATCCACGGCTTCCATCAGGTGAAGACCGTATTGCGTTTTGTGATTAATAAAGCGGAAATTAAAGACCTTGCTATTATTGAATTAGGTAAAAGGGCGTAATTTTTTATTCAAATTGGAATAGTTATGAGTTCATATTTAGATTTTTAGTCTATAAAAAGCAAGTAGTATTACTTGATTTTTATTTAAAGCAAATACTGTTTTTTTTGTTTATGATTTCCACTGAGTAAAACCGTCTGTATGCTTTGTCATTGCCGAAGTGAGATTCAAAACCCTTGTTATTATTGAGTTACATGAGGATATGTGAGATGTGTTCTTTGTTAAATTTCTGTTAATTTTACGCGTATATTTTGCTATATTTTGTAGCAATTTTGTGCTATAAAAATAAAATAGACTTAAAAAACAGGAGGTTATGTTTTTAAAAAGTTTAGATTCAAAAGGCCTTGTATTTTGTGTTTTTTTATTTCGTTTCTTTGTATTGTAAATATGTTTTTTGAGTATTGAGCATTATGAAACGGAACTTTTTCGCAAAAATAAAATGTGCTAAAAATCCCCTTTACGGTAAGGTTTGTTTCAAATTGATGTTGTAATATTGGATCATATTTAACGAGTAAAAACGCAACTGAGAAATTCACTTTATAAAAAATAATTTCTAAGGAAATTAGAATAAGCAAAAAACCATTATTGAAACTAACTTGACTATGCATGAAAGCAGGTAATGAACTAGTCATGCCTATAACAAAACTTTAATTAACTGTAATTATAAATTTAAAACCAAATCAAAATGAAAAAAACAATCTTTATGGCCTGCCTGTCGATCGCTGTATCCGGGCAAATGAAATCACAAATTTTTATTAATACCACGGGAACTACCAATAATACGGATCCTACGTATCACAATGGAAGTGTCTCTATTGGTAAAACAACAGCAGCTGTTGAAAAGCTGGATGTAGAAGGTAATATTGGTATACCGTTTGGGAGTTATATAGGGGTCAATACTTCCAGTATAACCAATCGAAAATTCTTACAGACTGGTTGGGATGCCACTAATGGTGATTACTTATCTTTTTTTACAGCAGGAAATGTATTAGAAGACCAATATGAAAAATTTAGGGTAGTAAGTAGTGGCAATTTTGGAATAGGTATCACTACACCGAAAGCCAGGTTACATGTATACGAAGGAGCAATTCTGGGAACTACTGTAGGGAATTTTCAAATAATTACAAGTAAAGGCGGAAGACCTGATAATACTGCCTCCGGGTATAATAATATGTTCAATAATGTTTGGTTGGTGAGGTCAGAAGCAGGGAATGACTGGTGGAAAGCAAAATTTCATGATGGTATCTCTTTGGAAACAGCAAATATTACACCGGGTACAGACACTAAAACGTGGTGGGAAAGACATCCTTACCTGGATCAACAACGTTGGGGAAATGATGCTAATATATATATGCAATTAGATAAAGGACGTTTAGGTATCAACAGAACCACACCTTCGGCAAGATTAGACATTGCAGAAACAGATAATAGTTATATTACTTTTTTGGCAAGAGATGAACACACTGTAGATAATAAATATTGTATGATGGCTAGTGTAACCAGAGATTTAACGAAAGCATTTACGGTTGCGAATAATTTGGGAACCTATAAAGAGCCATTTGTCGTATACGGAAACGGACAAACGCAAATTGGAATTAAAAAATCAACAGCACACGCCAATGCAATGTTAATGGTAGATGGTAAAATTGTATGTAAAGACCTTTACGTAACAGCAACTTCAGATTGGCCTGATTTCGTGTTCGATGCTAATTATAAATTAACTAATCTGTATGATGTGCGCGACTATTATGAAAAAAATAAACATTTACCAAACGTACCTACTGCTTGTGAAATTGAAGAAAAAGGCATAAATATTTCTGAAATCAGTAATATTCAAATGCAAAAAATTGAAGAGCTGACACTTTACATTGTTCAATTGAAAATGGAATTAGATGCATTGAAAAAAGAAGTAACCAATAAAAAATAAGGCCATGTCGAAAATAATTTCATGGATTTTATTAGTCCTTTATGCTTTGTGGAATACACAAGTAAAGGGGCAGATAACAAATAATCCACCAGTAAATAGTTTCAAAGATTCGTATTCAAGTGGCACGTATACGCGTTGCGCTTATAATATAAATATTAGTGAAACACATTTAACGGCAGGTGTAAATTATACAGCAAAAGCCGGCCAATCTATTCGAGTTCAGGCTTCCAGCGGCACAACACCTTATAGTAATATAGGGAGCTTTACAACAGGAACATTTCATGCCTTTGTAGACCCTAACTATAATTTGACAGGTTGTGGCCTTAGCAACCCTGATATTGTTTGGGATAATTATTATACAGGTGATGGCTCCATAGCCAGGGAAATGCATCCTATAAATTATCAATTATATCCACGTAAGGCAAATAATTATGGAAACGTTGTCTTTTCAGGTACAGATAATGGTGGGAATAGTAGTATCGCTTTTTATACCTATAAAACTAATTTTAATAATGTTAGGACACTGTATAATTCAACTGTAGTTTCAATAGTAAACAATCGGTTTTATTTTTCATTGCCAATTAATGCCGAACTAAGCGAGTACGAATTTTGGTATTACATAAACAATGATCTTGAGTCAGGCGGTAGTTTAATTGCAAATCATGTAGTGTGTGGAGATGCTTATATAATTTCCGGACAATCTAATGCCATTGCAAATAACCTTACACAAACCGAAGTTGATAACCTAATCAATACTTATGGAGCAGCAACAACTTATGGTAAATATAGCAGGTCTTATAGCAGTATTTTTGATGTAGGCCAGGAGAGTTGGGGAGTATCCAGTGTAGGAAATACTGATCTAAATCATCATGTTGGTGCATGGGGACTACCCATACAGTATAAAATTGAACAAACGTATGGAATTCCAACCTGTATTGTTAATGGTGCCGTGGCTGAAACTTCAATAGAACAGCATTTACCCCCCTCTTCCTACCCAAACGATTTTTTTTATAATTCGTTACATTACGCTAACAACCAAGGTCTTTTTGCGCTAATGAATACACGTGTTTATAAAGCAGGAGTAGAAAATGATATCAAAGGCATTTTTTGGTGGCAGGGAGATGCAGGTGGACCAGAAGACAATACGACTTATAATTATATTGATCATTTTACGCCGCTTTATAATTTATGGGCTACTTATTACCCAAATTTTAAGCAATCGTATATCGTGCAAATCCCATCCTGGGTTGGTAACGATCCGGGAGTAAGAATCAGAAGCGAACAGCAGCGGCAAATGGGTGGGGTATTTCCTAATACAACGGTGATGTCGGCAAATGGTATCATGAATCATCGTACTGATGAGCCGGGGCATGAAATACATCATCACAATCCGGCATACATTGATTTGGCAGGCCGCTTATTCGGCTTGTTAGAAAAAGATGTCTATGGTAAAACAACTAATATCAATGATTTAACACCGCCTGATATTTCTTTGGCTACCATTAGTGGGAACCAGGTAACATTAAGATTTAATCAGGATGTATTTGTAAACACAGCTTTAGGAGAGAATATATATGATATTCTATCGGTTATAAAATTTAATAATGAAGTATATCCCTATCCGTCTACAGTTGCTAAATCAAATCCCGTAATTTCAGGAAAATACCTCACATTTGATATCTCTTCTTCAGCAGGTCTTACTTCAGTGAGCTACGCAGGGTTTATTCCTAATACAACAGTTACAAATATTGATAATCTGAGATGTTATTTAAGAAACTCAAAAAACATAGGAGCTCTTTCTTTTTATAATATTGCATTAACTCCTCCCGGTCCGGCACAAAGGAACGCTTTATCACAAGATAATAAAGAAGATGAGTTAACATCAGCTGATATTCTCAATACAATTCAGATTTATCCTAATCCTTTTAATAATGAATTAACGGTTGGTTCAAAAAGTAATTTACCTGTTAATAGTATCAGAATCACAGATGTGATGGGTAGAGTAGTTTTTGAAAAAGAAAATACCTTAAAGCAAGTAACCTTTGATCTAGCATTTTTAAAAGCCGGTATTTATTTCATTTTAGCTGAAACAGAAAATAGAGTAGAGAAATCTAAACTGGTCAAAATAGATAATTAAAGAATTTATAACGAATTAAAAACGAAAAATTATGAAATATAAAAATGTTTTCAAAATAGCTATTGTGCTATTAGTCATTTCATGTAAATCTTTTGCCCAATGCAGTGATTTTATAACCATCGACGGGCAAAAATTGAAATGCGGATCAAATGATTTTTTTGCGGTGGTGGCAAATTATTTTATGGAAGTTACTCGTGGTCCTGGTGCTAATACAAATAATTATACTTATCCCAATTTTTACCCGTCGCGCTCTCATTCATATTTTCCTAATAATACCTTTTCTCCAAATGTGTATAATTATGCGAATGCAAATGCTGCTATGCGGAAAGATTTTGCAGCTATTAAAGCGAAGGGATTTAATACGATCAGGGTATATGGGGGGGCACAGTACAACCCTAATATTGAAACAACAGATTGGATGGGAAATAACGCGATAAATATTCCTTTTACGAATAGTCTGTATGATCAATTATTATTGGACGTAACAGCAGTCACATTGAAAGCTGCTTCAGATGAAGGTTTGAAAGTAATTGTTTTAACATGCGGTAAGTCAGAAATGGGAGATGATTCTCCGGGAAATTCTGTGTATCAAGCAGGGTATGTAAATTACCTTAATAAGTTTGGAAAACGTTTTGCAAATGAGCCTGCCTTGCTTGCGGTAGATTTTTTTAATGAACCAACAGTTTCAGGCAACGCTTATTGGACAAAAACCCATGCCTGCCAAAAAGTGAAAGAATGGAACGATGCTCTTAAATCTAATTCACAAATTTTGTCAACGATTGGCTTCTGGGAAGTATCGAGTACCTTTTTCTGGGATCCCAATATGTTGAATATTGACTTTGCCTCTTTACACAATTATCCTTTTTCAAAAAGAGCTGGCAATACTACAACGGCTGCAGATGCCATAAACCGTATGAAGTCAGACTATTGGTGGTATAAGAATAATGTTAAACTTCCCTGGATTGTTGGTGAAACAGGTTTAACAGCTCATCCTATGAATACAACCAGTTTTAGTTCCTATTATGATCAAAATGAGAGTGGAGGAACCATTCAGGAGCAGGTAGATTTTCTACATGAAACCTTAAATGCAGCCAGAGATTTTGGAGCAACCGGCTATTCCTGGTGGGAATTTTCAGACGACAGCCCGAATAATTATAGTGGAGGTAATGCAGGTCCCTTTTGGGGTTTAATACAGTCAAATGATGGAGCTTCGACGGGCTCACCTTTTGTATGGAAGCCGGCAGCTCAGGAAATAACTAATTTTAATCCGACAACATTAGGAACAGCAAGCCAACCTGCGAATTATTATAATTACTCTAATGCTCCTTATACAGGGAACTATGCAAACGGGATAGTTAGATTAGCGGGTACGACTACTCCCGTTAAAGATGCAATTGCAGAAATAAAATATAATGTTCCAGGAAATGCAATTACTCAATACGCAAACACATATACAGATGCTAATGGTGATTTTACTTATAATCTACCGACAGGTAGTCTTATACAGGAAATAAGGGTGACAGCAACAGAATGTGACGTAGTTTCTTATGCAAGTAGCTTTGGTCCAGGAGTGTTTTATTATCTTACAAAGGCCCAAAGACCTACAATCAACACTTTAACCTACGTAAATAATTCGGTAACAAGTGTTAATGTCTCTTCATATGCCATTACAAATACAAATTTTAATAACTACCAAATACAGTCAAGTGATTTTAAGGCAACAGCGGGTAGTTATATTAATTTGCAGGCAGGTTTTGTGGCAACCTCTAACACAAATTTTAATGCGCATATTGGTCCCTATTATTTTGATTGTGCAACCTTTGTCTTTAGGAAAAATACACATGAAGAGGTAGATGCACCCGCTGAGTTGAAGGATGTAAAAGTAACCGAAACATTTGTTGATCGAGTTTACCCTAATCCCGGAGCAGGCATTTACCATATAGAAACTGCAAAAGAAGGAGAATATCAGGTGGAAATATTTAATGTATACGGAGCGTTGGTGAAAACATATTCATTCAATAATCACAAAGGTGAAATACATTTAGAGAATGAAAGTTCAGGAGTATATCTTTTTACATTGAAAGATAAAGAAAAGAACATTCAATATTTTAAAATTGTGAAGGAATAAAACTATCTAATTATAGAACGCAAAAAAGGCAGTTTTACGCTGCCTTTTTTTATACTGCATAATTTACATTATATGCCAGCCAGCCAGAAAAAGAATGTATAAATGGAGAATACAAATGCCGTTAAAATGGCTGCTCCGCCTAAAGCCGTTCCTAAAATAGAAAATACCAAATCAAGATTGGAACCACCTTCTTTGTGGTGCTTTCTTAAGCCCTGTGTGCCAAATACAAGGCCTATAATCCCGAGTACCATACCTACAATAAATAACAAGGTAAAGATGTATTCTGATGCGCCTACAGTCATCGTAAGGGCAAAAATATTAACGGCCAGACCTACCACACTTAAAATAAAACCTACCAGGGCAGTCGGTTCTACACCATCTCCCGAGTCTGTAGAATAAGCATTACAACGTTTTCCTTTTTTACCCATACGTTTTTTTAAAGTGAATTTTTCCGTAAACGTATCCATCTTTTTCTTCGTACTCTTCAGTGCTGCAAAACGTTCTTTTTTTACAGGAGTCTCTGTAGAAGACTTAGGGCTTGCATATATTTTTTCTTCCTCCGGCGATAAGGCTTTTTTAGAAGTAAGGTCTTTTTCCGTTAACTCTTCTTTTGTAGAAGCATATACCGGCTCTTCGTTAACGGTTTCGTTTACCTTAACCTTAGCCGGTTTATGTTTATGGCTTATGTAATTACCCGCAGTGTATTTGCGGGAACTAAAGGTTTTATTACTGCCGCAGCTTGCAGCAAATAAGATTATAAATAATAAAGATGCCAGCTGAGTAAATGTAAATTTTTTCATAAGCATAAGGTTTTATGTAAAATACTAACTTAAAGTTAGGTCATTTGCCTTAAATAAAAAAGTCCCCGTTTATGAACGGAGACTTTGAATGTTTAAATGCAGATGTTAGATTATCCTAAATACTGTTGTAATAATTTACTTCTTGAACTATGACGTAAACGACGAATCGCTTTTTCTTTGATCTGACGTACACGTTCACGGGTAAGGTCAAATTTATCACCAATCTCTTCCAGAGTTAAACCATGGTTTAAGCCGATACCGAAAAATAATTTAACAACATCACGTTCTCTTTCTGTAAGGGTAGATAAAGCTCTGTCAATTTCTTTAGATAAAGATTCCATGATCAAACCTGCATCCGCTTTTAAAGAATCGTGGTTAACCAATACATCCAATAAAGAACTTTCTTCACCGTTTGCAAATGGAGCATCCATACTTACGTGACGGCCCGAAACTTTCATAGTATCAGAAACCTTGTCAATAGGAAGATCTAATAATTCCGCTAATTCTTCAGCACTTGGCTCACGCTCAAATTCCTGCTCTAATTTAGAATACGCTTTATTTATTTTATTTAAAGAACCTACCTGGTTCAATGGTAAACGTACAATACGGGATTGTTCAGCTAATGCCTGTAAAATAGATTGACGAATCCACCAAACGGCATAAGAAATAAATTTAAAACCACGTGTTTCATCAAAACGGCGTGCCGCTTTAATTAAACCTAAATTTCCTTCATTAATTAAATCGGGTAAACTTAAACCTTGATTTTGGTATTGTTTAGCAACCGATACAACGAAACGTAAATTAGCACGGGTCAATTTCTCCAAGGCATCCTGATCTCCATCCTTAATTTTTTTAGCAAGTACAACTTCTTCTTCAGCCGTAATTAATTCCTCCCTTCCAATTTCCTGTAAATATTTATCTAAAGATGCACTTTCACGATTGGTTATGGATTTTGTTATTTTTAGTTGCCTCATGGTATGTGTTGGGTTTATAAGCCTACAAAGATACGAAAAAAAGACGATTTCCCCAACTCTGTATAACTCTGATTATTAAATATTTATGTTTTTGTTATGTTTTTAACATTTAAATTTACCAACATCCGGGAAAGAAATGAGTGATAACTTCTTTCCCCGAAATGCGGTTATACGTTCTATAATCCAAGGGCATAGTAAGCGCGTATACCGTTAGGGTACACTCCTTCAATTAAAACACCGCCGGTTTTATTTTCTAAAACGTCTTTTATGTCCTGTAGGCCGTTCACTTTTTTCTTATCAACCGATGTAATGATAAAGCCTTCTTTAATGCTGGCATTGGCAAGTTTACCGGGTTCAAGTTTCGAAATTCTTACGCCGCCGCTGATATTATATTTTGTAATATCTTCAGGGCTTAACTCTTCAAACACGGCTCCAAGAGAGTTAACCGCAGCTCTGCTGATTTCATGCTTTTTAATGATTCCTAAACTATTGTCTTTGTTCTTTAAAACAACCGGAATAGATACTTCTTTTTCGTTTCGTATAACAGTTACATTTATTTTATCGCTTGGTCTGAATTTGCCAATCTGCTCAAGGAATTCAGAAGTGCTTTTTATAGTCACGTTTTCCACTCTTGTTACCACATCTCCTAATTTAATGCCTGCTTCTTCAGCAGCACCATTTTCGGTAATACCATTAATATAAACACCTTTTAACTGCTTGATATGTCTTTCGCTGGCAAACCTCGAATCAATATCCTGAATGCTTAAGCCAATGAATGCACGTTGCACATTGCCATACTCGATTAAATCAGCTACCACTTTTTTAACGATGTTTACGGGTATTGCAAACGAATAACCCTGGTACGAGCCATTGTTAGAAGCAATAGCAGTGTTAATACCCACAAGATCGCCACTGGTACTTACCAAAGCACCCCCGCTATTACCCGGGTTCACGGCAGCATCAGTTTGAATAAACGATTCGATAGGGGCAAGGCCTCCGATAGGTGCATTTTGTTCTAAAATATTAATATTACGCCCTTTGGCACTCACAATACCAGCTGTTACCGTAGAATTTAAATTAAAAGGATTCCCCACTGCCAATACCCATTCCCCAACTTTTACATCGTCGGAATTGCCATAATTTACATAAGGAAGCTCTTTCTCTTTAATTTTAAGCAAGGCTAAATCAGTTGTTGGATCAGTACCAACTACCTCGCCCACATAGCTGCGTTTGTCGTTTAAAACGACTTCAATTTTGGTAGCACCGTTTACTACGTGGTTATTGGTAACAATATAACCGTCGTTGCTGATAATAACGCCACTACCGCTACCCTGCATCATGTTAGGCTGGCGTTGTTTACCTCCAAAAAATAACTCCTGAAATGGATCATAAGACAGGTTTTTATTTTCAACAATAGTTTTAATATGCACAACAGAATTAACTGATTTCTCTGCAGAAGCAACAAAATCAGGAGCATTGCCGGATGACATGCCATTAAATGACGTTAAACGCGTAGGAGTAACTGTATAGGGATTATAACTTAAAGAATTGTTTGATGAATGTTGGTTTATGTAATAGTTACCAACCAAAGCAAATGCACCGCCAACAAGGCCGATGCATAGAGAAGAGATTATTTTTTTCATGTTCGCTTAAAAATTAATTTTAATATAAAATCGTTGAACTTTGAATGTATAACGCAAAATTAAAAGAGAAGTTATCGTTTAATTTTGGTTTTAACAATACTTAACCAGAGAGGTATTTTTGAGGCTCAAATGTTAAAATTTTTTACTTAAAATTTCTTAATACTTGCTATTCAATGAGTTTATTGTATACGGCATATTTATTGATGATAAGCGTTTACAAAGCAAAAAAATGTGTACTTTTAATCTCTCCAAATTAGAATGAAATTTAAATATAAAATACCTCCCTTTGTTTTTGGGGTTTCTATCGGCCTGTTGGTTGGGGTGGCTTTTTTTATGTTTAAAATCGACGACTATATAAAAAAAATAAACAGACCCACTATTGATAATATCAAAATTGTGGAGCATACGGTTTCAGAGGATAGCCATACAAATAAAGAAGCAAAAGCAAAGACTGAATACGAACATAAGGCAACAATTAACACAAAAAATTCTCCTAACATTAACTACAGCGAAGTAGATGCTTTACTTAAAGAAGAAGCCATTCATGTGGCTCAGGAAGAATTACTATCTGTAAAAAATATTAAAGTCATAAACCTGGACGTGAAATCTAAAAAAGATACATTAACAGGCCAGCTTGCCGGTGTTACAAGTGCCGATTACCCTAATATGTTTTTCGTAGAGTTCTGGAAAACGCCTTTAAATTCTAAAGGTTACAGGATGACACGTAACAGGGTAATACTTTATGGCTTATCGGATTTTAGCAGCATTACTATTTATAAAGTAGATGATAACTACTATCTGAAAAATGATGATGTAGTGTATAAAATTTCTTCTGGCACTGAGTTTAAGCCTATGGAATTGGTAAACGACACAGAATTGTTAGCAAAAATAAATTAATCGGTTTATGCAATTACAATGCTACAAATATCAGGGCACAGGAAATGATTTTGTGATCATTGATAATCGTGAAAAAAATATTTCGTTAAGTATAGAACAAATCCGCTTGTTATGTGACAGGCGTTTTGGCATTGGTGCTGATGGTTTAATGTTACTTGAGCTGGAACCAGGCGTTGATTTTAAAATGGTATATTTTAATAGCGATGGCAACGAAAGTAGCATGTGTGGCAACGGAGGACGTTGTATCACGGCCTTTGCTAAACAATTAGGCATCATAGCTACCGAAGCAAAGTTCCTGGCTATTGACGGAATGCATGAGGCAAAAATAACGGAAGACATCGTATCTTTAAAAATGAACGATGTAAGGGATATTGAAGTTGGAGACGACTATTTTTATTTAAATACAGGTTCGCCGCATTACGTAAAATTTGTAAAAGACATTGAAACCTTTGATGTTTTTACTGAAGGGAAAAAGATTCGTTATAACGACCGTTTCAAAGGAGAAGGCACCAACGTTAATTTTATTGAAAGAAAAGAACACGAATTATTTGTTCGTACCTACGAGCGTGGTGTCGAAAATGAAACCTTATCGTGTGGTACAGGAGTAACTGCCGCCGCTCTGGTTGCAGGTTTTAAAGGACTTAGTACTGATAAAAAAAACTGTACTATAAAAACATTAGGAGGAAACTTAAATGTAAAATTTGAGAAAGTACTCGAAAATACATTCTACAATATTTGGCTCGAAGGCCCTGCGGCATTCGTTTTTAAAACACTCATCGAAGTGCCTGAAAATCAATAAACTTAATTTTAACGGTAAGCTGTTTTTATTTAATTTAGCAATTAGTGCGACTAAACCGTTTTTTGCTATTTAAGTTTATGAAAGGTAAACCCTTTGCGTAATATTTCACATTTTATGTTGTGCTTAATTGCCATGCAAACCAATAATAAAAAATACCATTCTTCTATGGTCATTATTTTTATTCTATACGAAATCCTATACGTACTAAGGCTATTCTTTAAAGAGTAAGAAAAAGGGCAATGATTAAACAAATACTTTTATAAAAGTAAAGTAATGAAACCTTGGCTTACCATATTGCTTTTAGTACTGAACTACGTTGTGTTATTTAGTCAGACTCCTAATCGTCTTAATAAACAAGGCAAAAGAACCGGTAAATGGGCCACTTATATGGATTCTGCTAAAAAAATAAAATCGTTTGAAGGACGGTTCAGAAATGGAAGACCAATAGGAAGAGCTTATTTTTATAATAATGATGGCGTAATTGATAGAAGAGAAATCAATCGCTTTAAAAAATTAAAAACAACATTTTATTATGCAAACGGAATAACCCGAATGCAGGGGCAGGCAAGATTGGAAAATCTGCCGGATAGAATCCATTATTATTTTTACGGGAAATGGAAGGCCTATAATGAAGAAGGCGAATTGATAAAATATTATTTTTATAAGAACGGAGAACTATTAAAAACGGTTTATACAGATAAGAATAATAAAACCAATGATTCATTGATTGAGGCACTTCATAAGATAGATAAAGAGTTTACCAATAATAACGTTCGGCTTACGGATAGTATTAATGCCAATAAGAGAAATACACTCAGGCAAATTGTGTTTAAAAATGAATTAAAGCTCAGCGATAGCCTTTCTTTTATGAAAATAGACAGGATTATGACTATTTATGGTTATCCTTCCAGATTAATTGTAGGCGACGTTTCTGTGGTGCCGTTTTATATTTTGGGCTTTGCACCTTCATGGCTAAAAGAAAAGCACTTAAATATCCTTAAAATAGCTGCAGATAAGCAGGAGATTAGTTGGAAGTCGCTGGCATTTTTTATTGATAAACTAAAAGTGGCCAAAGGAGAAAAACAGCTATATGGCACTCAGTATTTTCTCAAAAAAGACGAATACGTTACTTACCCCATAGAAGATATGGACCATTTGAATGAAAGAAGGGCAGGAGTGGGGCTTGAGCCTTTTGAACCTTAGTTTGTATTATACCCAGGCAGAAACAATGCCGCCCATAATACCCATACAGATGATCCAGTAGCCACAATTAATGGCTATATATTTAAAACCTTTGCGTTCAAACAGAGCGTTGGTCGCTAGAATTGGCATTGCCATAAAGAAACCACCCATAACGCCATGTAATACACCATGACCAAATGTACGGTGTCCCGAACCTACTAAATCCATTACCTGTTTAAAAAGACTGCCCTCAGGCGTGGCTACGTCTTTTATTTGCTCACGATAATCATAGAATACGGATGCAATGTGAAACTGATGAATAACCACGGGTTGCATGAAAAAAGCCAATAAGAAGCTTAATACAAAGCTTACGCCGAAGATAACAGCCATGTTTGCACCTTTCATTTTGTCATCACTTATACCGGCTGCCTGTTGCCAGGCTTTGCCTAATACTTTTGGGTTATACCATATAAAACCCATTACCATTGGCACTAATGCTGCTACTAAAACTGCTAAAAAATTGATATGCATAATTTATTGATTTAAAATGTTACTAAAAATGGTTTACAGACTCCGCCGTCTATTTGTATGTTATACGTTTTTGTAGTTCCCGAAAAATTATTAGTGATATCAAAGCTATATTGCCCGATGTTTGCTCCGTAAGTAACTGCACCTGTAGCTCCGCAATTGGGTACGCTGAAGAATGTACCAACAAAGTTTCCAATATAAGTACCGTTTTGATAAATCTGATAGCCTGATCCGGCAGTATTGGTATAAAATACAATACTGCCTTCGCTTGAAAGCACATTGATGGTTTTACTGGTTTTGCTGATTAATTTCCCGTTTTTTGAATAGCATGAGAGGCTTATTTCGTAACTTCCTGTAGAACCTGCATCAAACGAAAAGTACTGCTCTGAGCTTCTGTTTTCATAGCTTTCGGGGCCTTTAACGATCCATACCAATGAATAAGCATCAGTAGAGGTGCTGGTAAGATAAACACGCTGAGTCCTCAGATAGCTGTCTTTATCAGTTGTAAAGGAAGCAACAGGTTTTTTTTGACAAGCGCTTAAAAACAAACTTAGCGCCAGACCGAAAGTAAAAAGTAAATGTGTTTTCAAAGGGTATTATTTTAATCAAATATACAATTTTGAATAATATCTGCAAACGATAGTAGAGCAGGGGGCAAAAAAAAAGCTCATTCGGGTTAGCGAATGAGCTTTTAAAATGAATGTATTAATTATTCTCCTTCTTCAGCTTTGGTTTCAGTACCTTCAGCTTTAGTAGTTGTTTTTTTAGCACGGCTACGACGAGTCGTTTTAGCTTTTTCAGTTGTAGTAGCTTTACCGTTAGAATAAATTTCGTTGAAATCAACTAATTCAATTAACGCCATTTCAGCAGCATCACCTAAACGGTTTCCTGTTTTGATGATACGAGTGTAACCACCGTTTCTTTCAGCCACTTTTACAGCAACATCTTTAAACAACATTGTTACAATCTCTTTGCTTTTTAGGTAAGAGAAAACTGTTCTACGGCTATGAGTAGAATCATCTTTACTTCTGTTAATGATTGGTTCAACATAAGTTCTTAATGCTTTAGCTTTAGCCAAAGTCGTGAAAATACGTTTGTGTTCGATTAATGAACAAGCCATGTTACTCATTAATGCTTTACGGTGAGAGTGTGTTCTACCTAAATTATTTATTTTATCTCCGTGTCTCATTTTCTTTTTTGTTTTGAAGGTTCTGAAAGTTGAAAGGTTTTGAAAGTTTTGGTGTTTAATCTTTTAACTTTCCAACCTTCTTAACTTTTAAACTACATTTAATCTTTATCTAATTTATATTTTACTACGTTCATTCCAAACTGAAGACCTTTGGTTGATACTAAATCTTCGAGCTCAGTTAAAGATTTTTTACCAAAATTACGGAATTTTAAAAGGTCATTTTTATTGAAAGAAACCAGTTCTCCTAATGTTTCAACGTCTGCTGCTTTTAAGCAATTTAAAGCACGAACAGAAAGATCCATATCAACCAGTTTAGTTTTTAGTAACTGGCGCATGTGTAATGATGTTTCGTCAAATTCTTCTTCAGATTTTTTCTCTTCAGAATCCAATGTAATTTTCTCATCAGAGAACAACATGAAATGGTAAATTAAAATTTTAGCAGCCTCTTTTAAAGCTTCTTTCGGGTGGATAGACCCATCAGAAACGATATCTAAAATTAATTTTTCGTAATCTGTTTTTTGTTCTACACGGTAGTTTTCAATGGTATATTTTACGTTTTTAATTGGCGTATAAATAGAGTCAATGAAAATAGTTCCCTGAGGTGCAGAATTAGTTTTGTTTTCTTCTGCAGGAACGTATCCGCGTCCTTTATCAATCGTTAATTCGATTTTTAATTTTACATTGCTTTCGCAGTTAAAAATAACCAAATCAGGATTTAAAATCTGAAAACCATTTGCAAATTTTCCAATTTCACCGGCAGTAAATTTTTCGTTTCCGGAAAAATGGATTACGATTTTTTCTACATCATGGTTATCTAATTGTTTTTTAAAACGAACTTGTTTTAAATTTAAAATTATTTCAGTAACGTCTTCTACAACACCTTTAATGGTTGAGAATTCGTGATCAACACCTTCAATTCGTACACTTGTAATAGCGTGTCCTTCTAATGAAGATAATAAAATACGACGTAATGAGTTACCTATAGTGATACCAAATCCTGGTTCTAAGGGACGGAATTCAAATTGCCCTTCAGTTTCGGTAGAGTTAATCATAACAACCTTATCTGGTTTTACGAAATTTAATATTGCCATTTTATTAATTTATAGGTTAAAAACTAATTTGCTAAACTATTATTTAGAGTACAACTCTACGATCAGCTGTTCTTTAATGTTTTCAGGAATCTGAGAACGCTCAGGTACAGAAATGAATTTTCCTGTGAAAGTAGATTTATCAAAATCTAACCATGAGTATTTGTTAACGGAACCTGATAAAGAATCAGTGATAGCCTCTAAAGCTTGTGATTTTGCACGTACACCAATAACATCTCCTGCTTTTAATGTATAAGAAGGAATGTTTACAACGTTACCATTAACGGTAATGTGTGTGTGTGAAACTAACTGACGTGCAGCTCTACGAGAAGGAGCAATTCCTAAACGGTAAACAACGTTATCTAAACGTGACTCGATTAATTGTAATAATACTTCACCTGTAATACCATGCGCACGAGCAGCTCTGTCAAAAGTTCTGGCAAATTGTTTTTCTAAAATACCGTATGTATATTTTGCTTTTTGTTTCTCCATTAACTGGATAGCATACTCAGATTTTTTACCTTTTTTCTTAGTATTTCCATGTTGTCCAGGAGGGTAATTTTTCTTTTCTAATGCTTTATCCGGACCAAAAATTGGCTCTCTGAATTTTCTTGCAATTTTGGATTTAGGACCTGTATATCTTGCCATTTTATTTTATTAATTTCTGTTATTTACTATACTTTATTTATTGCTTTATGCTGATACACATCAGGAATTAGCAACGACGACGTTTTGGAGGACGACAACCATTGTGTGGCATAGGAGTGATATCTACTATCTCCGTTACTTCAATTCCTGAAGTAGCAATCGTTCTGATAGCTGATTCTCTTCCTGCACCAGGACCTTTTACGTAAACTTTAACTTTACGTAAACCTAAGTCAGCAGCTACTTTAGAGCAATCTGCTGCAGCTAATTGAGCTGCATAAGGCGTGTTCTTTTTAGAACCGCGGAATCCCATTTTACCAGCACTTGACCAAGAAATTACCTGTCCTGCACTATTAGTTAAAGAGATGATGATGTTATTGAAAGTAGCGTTCAAGTGAGCTTCTCCAACTGCTTCTACCTTTACTACTCTTTTCTTAGCATTAGCTTTTGCAGCTGCTACTGATGATTGTTGTTTAGCCATTTTTATGAAATGCTTATATTATTTATTACTTGGTAACTTTTTTCTTGTTTGCAACTGTTTTACGTTTACCCTTACGAGTACGCGAGTTCGTTTTTGTACGTTGTCCACGAACAGGCAAACCATTACGGTGACGTATGCCTCTGTAAGATCCGATATCGGTTAAACGTTTGATATTTAAAGCAACTTCTGAACGAAGTCCACCTTCTACTTTAAAATTGTCATTAACAATTTTACGGATAGCATTTTGCTCATCATCATTCCACTCATTTACTTTTTTATTAAAGTCAATGCCAGCTTCTGTTAAAATACGTTGAGCTCTGCTACGTCCAATACCAAAAATGTAGGTTAATCCTATCTCTCCTCTTTTATTTTTTGGTAAATCTATACCTGCAATACGTGCCATTATTTATATACTTGGTTTTAAAAGTTCGCGAAAATACGAAATTATTTTTGTCTTTGTTTAAACTTTGGGTTTTTTTTGTTGATTATATACAACTTTCCTTTACGGCGAACGATTTTGCAATCAACGCTTCTCTTTTTTATGGATGCTCTAACTTTCATTTCTTTTAATTGTTAAAATTCTTATTGTTATTTGTATCTGTATGTTATTCTACCTTTTGTTAGATCGTAGGGGCTCATTTCCAGTTTTACTTTATCACCGGTAAGGATTTTAATGTAATGCATCCTCATTTTTCCGGAAATATGTGCAATAACGATGTGTCCGTTCTCTAATTCAACTCTAAACATTGCGTTGCTGAGAGATTCTACAATTGTACCGTCTAGTTCTATATTTGCTTGTTTCGCCATTCGTTTATTTAAGCCTGTTGCATGGTCATTTGATTGCTTGTACGGCCTTTTATTCTGCCGTTCTGCATCAATCCATCATAGTGGCGGTTCAGTAAATATGTCTCAATTTGTTGTAAAGTATCCAATACAACACCTACAAGGATTAATAATGACGTTCCTCCAAAGAAATCAGCAAATGAACTGTTAATTCCCAATTTATTAGCAAATGAAGGCATTACCGCAATAAATGCCAGGAAAATAGCTCCCGGTAGGGTAATACGCGACATAACCTGATCAATAAACTCAGCAGTTGTTTTTCCCGGTTTCACACCCGGTACAAAGCCTCCGTTACGTTTCATATCATCTGCCAACTGGTTAGGGTTGATCATAATTGCTGTATAAAAGTACGTAAAAGCAATGATTAATACTGCGAAAATAAAGTTGTACCAAAATCCGTATCTTTCTGCAAAGATACCGCCTGAACCACCATTAAAGTTAGCAATAGCATTAGGAATGAACATTATTGCCTGAGCAAAGATGATTGGCATTACACCTGCAGAGTTTACTTTTAAAGGTAAGTACTGACGAACACCACCATATTGTTTATTACCAACAATCTTTTTAGCATACTGCACAGGAACTCTTCGGGTACCCTGAACCAGTAAGATACAGCTTATAATGATCAGTAAAATAGCTACAATTTCTAATAAGAATACAATTAAACCACCACCGGCGCTTTGTAAACGAGCACCGAACTCAGAAGTGATAGCGAAAGGTAAGCGGGAGATGATACCAATCATAATTAAGATGGAAATACCATTACCAATACCTTTGTCTGTTATTCTTTCTCCTAGCCACATGATAAACATGGTACCTGCTACTAATATAATAGTGGCCTGAATACCAAACCATGCGTGGTCGATAGCTACAACACCCGGTTTAGAGTAAACCTGAGCCGCTAAATAACCCGGAGCCTGAACAGCAGTAACTGCAACTGTTAAGAAACGAGTGTATTGATTAATTTTTTTACGTCCGCTTTCTCCTTCTTTCTGCATCTTTTGGAAATACGGAACTGCCATACCCAATAACTGGATAATAATGGAAGCCGTAATATAAGGCATAATACCCAGTCCAAAAATAGAAGCTCTTGAGAATGCACCACCGGCAAAAGCATTGATTAAAGCAATAATCCCTCCATCATTGGAGTTTTCATTTGCTCTTGCCAATACTTCGGTATCAATACCTGGCAATACAACATAAGAACCCAAACGATAGATCAAGATAAGGCCAAGGGTTGTTAAAATCCTTTGCTTTAGCTCTTCTATCTTCCAGATGTTCCGGAGGGTTTCAAAAAAACGTTTCATATAGTTTTATTTCTTTTTTAAATGTTATATGTAGCTATGTTAGAGTAGGGCATATGCTTGTTAAAAACATAGCTGGTACATATAGCTAATTAAATTGCTGTTGCTACTCCACCTTTTGCTTCAATAGCTGCTTTAGCTGTTGCTGTAAAAGCGTGAACGTTAATGTTTACTTTTGCTTTTAATTCTCCTCTTCCTAAAATTTTAACCAGGTCATTTTTTGAAGCTAAACCACTTTTAATTAAAGTTTCAACAGTAATTTCAGTTAAGTTTTGTGCTTCAACAATACGTTGGATAGCATCTAAGTTTACACCTGTGTGTTCAACACGGTTAATGTTTTTGAAACCGAATTTAGGAACACGACGTTGTAAAGGCATTTGACCACCTTCAAAACCACGTTTCTTTTTGTTACCTGAACGCGATTGAGCACCTTTGTGACCTTGAGTAGCTGTACCGCCACCACCAGAACCTTGTCCGCGACCTCTTCTAAAATTATTTTTTACTGAACCTTCTGCAGGTGTTAATGAATTTAATTTCATTTTAAAATATCTTTATTAATTAAATTTTTTCTACTGTCAATAAATGCGCAACTGCATTTATCATTCCTTGTATTTGCGGAGTAACTTCTTTTACTACGGATTGTTGCGTTTTTCTTAAGCCTAAAGCCTGTACTGTTGCGCGAGTTCTAACGTTTCTTTTGATGAAACTTTTAGATAATGTGATTTTAACTTTTTCCATTTCTCTTAATTATTATCCGTTAAATACTCTGTCTAATGAAATACCTCTTTGTCTTGAAATAGCCAATGGATCACGCATTTTTGCTAAAGCATCAATAGTAGCTTTTACCACGTTGTGTGGGTTTGAAGATCCTTTTGATTTAGCTAATACATCAGTAATACCAACGCTTTCTAAAACAGCACGCATCGCACCACCGGCAATTACACCAGTACCATGAGCAGCAGGTTTTAAGAAAACTCTTGATCCACCAAATTTTCCGTTTTCAGGATGTGGAACAGTTCCCTTTAATACTGATACTTTTACTAAATTCTTTTTAGCATCATCAATACCTTTGGTAATAGCGTCAGTAACCTCGTTAGCTTTACCTAAACCGTATCCTACAACACCTTTTTCGTCACCAACAACAACAATTGCAGCGAAACTAAAGTGACGACCACCTTTTGTTACTTTTGTTACACGTTGGATCGCAACTAACTTATCTTTTAGTTCGATGTCGCTTGACTTAACTTTTTTTACAACTTCTTTTGACATGTTATGTATGTTCTTTTTATACTAATTAAAATTTTAAACCTGCTTCACGAGCGCCTTCTGCCAATGATTTGATACGGCCATGGTATAAATACCCGTTCCTGTCAAATACTACTGAGCTGATTCCGGTAGTTCCTGCTTTTTCAGCAATTAACTTTCCTACTAATTTAGCTTGTTCAGACTTTGTAGCTTTTGATCCTTTGATAGTTTTATCGTCAGATCCTGCTGCTGCAAGGGTTTTTCCGGTTTTATCGTCAATTAATTGAGCATAAATACCAGTGTTACTTCTAAATACGCTTAAACGGGGAGTTGATGTGGTACCAATTACCGTTTTACGTATTTTAAGTTTAATGCGTTCTCTTCTTTGTTTTTTATTGAGTGCCATCTTTCCAGTTTTTTGAAGATGATTAATACTAATTTAATTATGTTATTTTTTGCTTGCTGATTTGCCCGCTTTACGACGTAAAATTTCGCCTGTAAATTTAATACCTTTTCCTTTGTACGGTTCAGGTTTACGTAAGCTACGGATTTTAGCAGCAACCATTCCTAAAAGTTGTTTGTCAGAACTTTCTAAAGTAATTTTAGGGTTTTGACCTTTTTCAGAAGCAGTTGTGATTTTAATTTCAGCCGGTAATTCAAACACTACGTTGTGAGAAAAACCTAAAGCTAATTCTAATAATTGACCTTTGTTAGAAGCACGGTAACCTACACCTACTAACTCTTGTTCTGTTTTATATCCTTCAGAAACACCTTTAACCATGTTAGCGATTAAAGAGCGGTATAAACCGTGTAATGCTCTGTGGCGTTTTTGATCAGTTGGGCGGGTAACGTTAATTACACCGTTTTCAACTTCTACTTTAATATCTGCATCAATTGTTTCTGATAAAGAGCCTAATTTGCCTTTTACTGAAACAGTTGTTCCTTTTACGTTGATTTCAACGCCTGCGGGAACTGTGATTGGTAATTTTCCTATACGTGACATATCTTTTTCCTCCCTCTAAATTATGAAATATAACATAAAACTTCGCCACCAACATTTAGTTTGCGAGCTTCTTTATCTGTCATAACACCTTTAGATGTAGAGATAATAGCAACGCCTAACCCGTTTAATACTTTTGGCATAGTAACGGCACCTGAATACTTACGTAAACCAGGAGTTGATACTCTGTCTAAAGTGCGGATAGCTGATAATTTTGTTACCGGATTGTACTTAAGAGCTATTTTAATAGTCCCTTGTTTTTTTTCGTTCTCTTCAAACTTGTAGTTTAAGATATAACCTTTATCAAAAAGAATCTTAGTGATTTCTTTTTTCAGGTTCGAAGCTGGAATCTCAACGATTCTGTGGTTTGCACTGATCGCATTTCTTACGCGTGTCAGGTAATCTGAAATTGTATCTGTCATTTTATTTGTTTTTATATGTTACCCTGCCTTTCAGGATAATTATACATTAATACTCTTTTTGTTGCTTCTGATTAGAAGCTTGATTTGGTAACACCCGGGATTAAACCGAATAATACCATTTCACGGAAAGTAACACGGCTGATACCGAAATCTCTCATGTAACCACGAGGACGTCCGGTTAATTTACAACGATTACGCATTCTTACTTTAGAAGAATTTTTTGGTAATTTTTGTAAACCTACTGAGTCACCAGCTTTTTTTAATTCTGCACGCTTAGCTGCGTAAGTATCTACTAACTTTTTTCTTTTAGCATCACGTGCTATCATTGATTCTTTTGCCATTTTATCTTTTTTTCAGGGCTGTAAATATACTATTTCTTTTTGAATGGAATACCAAATTCTGTTAATAAAGCATGAGCTTCTTTATCTGTAGGTGCAGAAGTTACAAAAGTAATGTCCATACCCTGGATTTTGCTCACTTTATCGATATCGATCTCCGGGAAGATGATTTGCTCGGTAATACCTAAAGTGTAGTTACCACGACCATCAAATCCTTTATCATTTACTCCTTTAAAATCACGGATACGTGGTAATGAAGACGCGATCAAACGATCTAAGAATTCATACATTTTATCGCCACGTAATGTTACACGAACACCGATAGCTACACCTTTACGTAATTTAAAGTTCGAAATATCTTTTGTTGAATACGTTGGAACTGCTTTTTGACCTGTAATAGTGGTCATTTCTTTCACAGCTGATTCAATCATTTTTTTATCAGAAACCGCGTCACCAATACCTTGATTGATGCAGATTTTCTCTAATTTAGGCACTTGCATTGCTGAAGTGTATTGAAATTGTTTTTTTAAATTTGTTACAATTTCAGCTTTGTATTTGTCCTTTAATCTTGGGGAATATGTTGCTGTAGCCATTGTTATTTAATTACTGCTTTAGTTTTTTTAGAAATACGTTCTATTTTGTTAGTTTTAGCGTCTACTGTACGGCCAATTCTAACTGTTTTTCCACCTTCAGAAAACATTAAGTTTGAGATATGGATAGAACCTTCTTGTTTAACAATACCACCGTTAGCATTTTTTGCGCTTGGTTTCGTGTGTTTACTAATCATGTTAACACCTTCCACAATGGCTCTTTCTTTTTTAGTATCAATAGATACAATTTTACCTTCTTGGCCTCTGGATTCGCCAGATATTACTTTTACAGTATCGCCTTTTTTTAATTTTAATTTTGACATTTCTTTCGCTATTATGTATTAAAGCACTTCCGGTGCTAATGAAATGATTTTCATGAATTGTTTATCACGTAATTCACGGGCTACAGGTCCGAAGATACGTGTTCCGCGTATTTCATCACCTTGATTTAAGATAACACAAGCGTTATCATCAAAGCGAATATAAGAACCATCTGCACGACGGATTTCTTTTTTTACCCTAACAACTACTGCTTTATGTACAGTTCCTTTTTTTACGTTACCTGACGGTAAAGCACTTTTAATTGTAACTACAATTTTATCTCCTATAGATGCGTAGCGTTTTCTTGTTCCGCCTAATACACGGATAACCAGCACTTCTTTTGCTCCACTGTTATCTGCTACTGCTAATCTTGATTCGTTTTGTACCATTTTTTCTTAAACTTTTTAATAAGATTATTTTACTTTCTCTAACACCTGTACTAAACGCCAGTTTTTAGATTTGCTTAAAGGACGTGTCTCAGCAATTTTAACAGTATCACCAATGCTGCATTCGTTGTTCTCATCATGAGCTACGAAAGTAGATGTTTTGTTAACGAATTTACCGTATTTAGGGTGTTTTACTTTACGCATAACCGCAACTACAATTGACTTTTGCATTTTGTTGCTCTTTACGATCCCGATTTTCTCTTTTCTTAAATTTCTTTCTTCCATTGCTATATTATTTAGAAGCTTTATTTCTTTTAGTTAATTCAGTAGCTAAACGAGCAACTGCTTTGCGGTTATCGCGGATTTTGATTGGGTTTTCAATTGGAGATGTGGCGTGGTTTAAACGTAGTTTTGTTAAACTCGCTTTTTCTTCTCTTACTTTATCTTGTAACTCTGCTGTTGACAAGGCAACGATATCTTTATTTTTCATTTTTTTAAATCTTTTGGAAATTAAACGGTTGCTTCTACGTAATCTCTGCGAACTACAAATTTAGTAACAATTGGTAATTTTTGAGCAGCTAAACGTAACGCTTCTTTTGCAACTTCCAAAGGAACACCCTCTGCTTCAAATAACATACGTCCTTTTTTTACCGGGGCAACCCAATACTCAGGAGCACCTTTACCTTTACCCATACGAACCTCTGCAGGTTTTTTGGTGATTGGTTTGTCAGGGAAAATACGGATCCATACCTGGCCTTCACGTTTCATAAAACGGGTAAGGGCGATACGGGCTGATTCGATCTGACGAGCAGTAACCCAGCTTTCATCTAATGCTTTTATTCCAAATGAACCAAAGGCTAATTGATCACCACGTTTGGTGTTGCCTTTCATTTTCATTTTGTGCATCTTTCTATATTTCGTTCTTTTTGGCTGTATCATTTTCTGTATACCTTTTAAATGCTTTTACTTCTTGTTAAATTATTTGTCGTTTCTTTTGTTGTCTCTTTTTGGACCGCGACCTGCGAATTTTGGAGCAGGATTATTAGTTCCTGTTTTTTTCTCTTTGTCTAAACCGAAGTTTGGAGAAAGATCACGTTTTCCATAAATTTCACCTTTGCAAATCCAAACTTTAACACCGATACGACCATAAGTTGTGTGAGCTTCAGCAATTGCATAATCGATATCAGCGCGTAACGTCTGTAACGGAGTACGTCCTTCTTTATATCCTTCTGACCTTGCCATCTCAGCACCGCCTAAACGACCGGATACTTTGATTTTGATTCCTTCTGCACCCATACGCATGGTTGATGCGATAGACATTTTTGCAGCTCTACGGAAAGAAATACGTCCTTCGATCTGACGTGCAATACTGTCTGATACTAAACGCGCATCCAACTCAGGGCGTTTAATTTCAAATATATTGATTTGAATTTCTTTCTTAGTTACTTTTTTTAACTCTTCTTTTAATTTATCTACTTCCTTACCACCTTTTCCGATAATGATACCCGGACGAGCTGTGTTAATTGTAACGGTAATTAACTTTAAGGTTCTTTCAATAACGATTTTAGAAATGCTGCCTTTTGGCAAACGAACTTTCAAGTATTCACGGATCTGAGTGTCTTCAACTAATTTGTCAGCGTAATCTCTTCCGCCAAACCAGTTAGAATCCCAACCTTTAATAACTCCTAAACGTAAACCTATTGGATTTGCTTTTTGTCCCATTTCTATATTATTTTTTTTCTTCTGATTTAGTGATTGCAGCTGCTTTTCTTTCAGCTTTTTTAGTACTAACAACTGCAGTACCTACTTCTAAAGTAACGTGGTTTGAACGTTTTCTGATTCTGTAACCACGACCCTGAGGCGCAGTACGTAAACGTTTTGCCATAAGAGCACTATCCACCATTACCGAAGTAACGAATAAAGTGTTTTCTTCAGGACGAGTACCTGTTTTAGCTTCATAATTAGCTATCGCAGATTTTAATAATTTCTCTAAACGACCTGATGCTTCACGTGTGTTAAATTTTAACACGTTTAATGCTTTATATGCTTCCATACCTCTTACTAAATCCGCAACCTGGCGCATTTTACGAGGTGATGTAGGGCAGCTGTTTAATTTAGCAAAATAAGTACTCTTATTTGCTTCTTTGCGTGCCTCTGCTACTAATCTTTTTCTTTTACCCATGACTTAATTTCTTTATCAACTTAATTACTTCTTGTTATTACCTGAATGACCTTTGAAAGAGCGTGTTGCAGCAAATTCTCCTAATTTATGACCTACCATGTTTTCGGTGCAATAAACCGGGATAAATTTGTTTCCGTTATGCACTGCAAAGGTATGTCCAACCATTTCAGGATAAATAACAGAACGACGAGCCCATGTTTTAAGAACTGTCTTTTTGTTACTCTCATTCATTTGAGTAACTTTTTTCTCTAAGTTGTGGTCAATAAAAGGACCTTTTTTTAATGATCTTGCCATTTTTTGTTTTTTTGTTATGAATCCCGATTTGCATCGGGACCATTAAACGTTAATTATTATTTACTTCTTCTTTTAATAATGTGTTGGTTTGAAGACTTCGCTTTGTAACGTGTTTTGTAACCTTTTGAAGGGATACCGTTACGAGAACGAGGTTGCCCACCTGATGCACGGCCTTCACCTCCACCCATTGGATGATCCACTGGGTTCATTGCTACCGGACGTGTACGAGAACGACGACCTAACCAACGGGAACGACCTGCTTTACCTGAAATCTCTAAGCTATGGTCAGGGTTTGAAACCGCACCGATAGTAGCTTTACAAGTAATTAAAATCATACGAACTTCACCTGAAGGCATACGTAATACTGCGTATTTACCATCACGAGCTGTTAATTGAGCATAAGTTCCGGCTGAACGAGCCATAGCTCCGCCTTGTCCGGGACGTAATTCAATATTTGAAACGATTGTACCTAATGGAATATCTGATAAGAACATGCAATTTCCTACTTCAGGAGTTGCAGTTGCGCCTGACATTACTTTTTTACCTACTTCTAAGCCTTGTGGAGCTAAGATATAACGTTTTTCACCATCTTTATAATGGATCAAAGCAATACGCGATGTACGGTTTGGATCGTATTCGATAGAAGCAACAACTCCTTCGATACCATCTTTATTACGTTTGAAATCAATGATACGGTATTGTTTTTTATGACCACCACCGATATTACGGATTGTCATTTTACCTGTATTATCACGTCCACCGCTATTTTTAACTGATGTTAATAAGCTTTTTTCAGGAACGTTTGTAGTGATATCTGAATTATCACTTGCTATTTTAAAACGTTGACTTGGAGTCAACGGTCTGAATTTTTTTAATGCCATTTCTTCTACTTTTTATCAGATTAAATATTAGCGTAAAAATCAATTACTTCGCCAGCTTTTAATGTGACAAAAGCTCTTTTTGAACGGTTTACGCGGCCTACAGCAATACCACGAGTAGTATTACGGGTTTTTACTTTACCAACGTATTGTTGAGTATTTACTGCTTCAACTTTTACACCGTACATTTTTTCAACAGCTTGTCTTATTTGTACTTTGTTGGCGCTTTTATCTACCACAAAACCATAGCGATTCAACTTCTCGGCCAAAGAAGTCATCTTTTCGGTGATGATTGGTTTTATTAATATTTCCATTTTATTTGTTTAATAATGATTCTAATACTTTAACCGAGCTTTCTGAAAGAATTAATGTGTGAGCATTAACTATATCATAAGTGTTTAATTCTGATGCAGTTACAACTTTTGCGCCTTCCAAATTACGGGACGACAAATATACGTTTTTATTTGCATCTCCCAACACTAATAATGTTTTTTTGTCAGATAAGTTCAAATTCTTGATTAACTCAACATAATTACTTGTTTTTGGAGCATCAAATGTGAAGTCTTCTAACACAGTAATAGCGTTTTCTTTTGCTTTATAAGTTAAAGCCGATACACGAGCTAATACTTTTACTTTTTTGTTGATTTTGAAATCGTAGTTACGAGGGCGAGGACCGAATGCACGACCACCACCAACGAAAACCGGAGATTTCATAGAACCCGCACGAGCTCCACCTGTTCCCTTTTGACGTTTCAATTTTTTAGTCGTACGAGAAATCTCAGCACGCTCTTTTGATTTGTGTGTTCCCTGACGTTGAGCAGCTAAATAGTGCTTTACATCCAGGTATATGCTATGATCATTTGGCTCTGCACCAAAGATACTGTCGGTTAAATCTACTTTCTTAGTAGTTTTTTTTCCGCTTATGTTTAATATTTCTACTTGCATGATTACTTCTCGATTATAACGTAAGACCCTTTAGCACCAGGAATAGAACCTTTAATTAAAAGCACATTCTTTTCTGCCATTATTTTAACTACTACCAGGTTTTGGATTTTTTTTCTGTTTCCACCTGTTCTTCCGGCCATACGCATACCTTTAAATACACGGGAAGGATCTGAAGATGCTCCTAATGATCCAGGTGCTCTTGAACGATCATGCTGACCGTGAGTTGTACCACCTACACCACCAAATCCGTGACGTTTAACTACACCCTGGAAACCTTTTCCTTTAGAAGTACCAACTACGTCTACGAAGTCGCCTTCTACAAACATATCAAGAGTTACTACATCACCTAAATTTTTTGTTTCCTCAAAAGAACGGAACTCAACAATTTTACGTTTTGGGGTCGTTTTTGCTAATTCAAAATGACCTTTCATTGCAGACGATGTGTGTTTTTCTTTTTTCTCATCGTAAGCTAACTGTAAAGCTGTGTAACCGTCTTTTTCATTGGTTTTTACTTGCGTAACCACGCAAGGACCTGCTTCAATAACTGTGCATGGCACATACTTGCCATTGGCATCGAAGAAGCTAGTCATTCCTATTTTTTTACCAATAATTCCAGACATTTGACTTTTTTGTTATTTGTTTTTACTAATTATTATTTTTTATCCTTTTTTATTTAGAGAACAGAGGGTTAAACTTTGATCTCAACCTCTACTCCGCTAGGCAACTCTAATTTCATTAAAGCATCTACTGTTTTTGAAGAAGAACTGTAGATATCCAATAAACGTTTGTATGCACAAACCTGGAATTGCTCACGCGCTTTTTTGTTTACGTGCGGCGAACGTAATACTGTGAAGATTCTTTTGTTAGTAGGCAATGGAATTGGTCCATTAACCACAGCTCCTGTCATTTTCACAGTTTTTACGATTTTTTCAGCAGATTTATCTACTAAATTGTAATCGTATGATTTTAATTTGATTCTGATTCTTTGGCTCATTTTATCTGAATAATGCGATTAAACTTTTTCTTTATTACCTTTTACTTTTGCTATTACATCTGCTGCTACGTTGGCAGGGGCATCTGCATAGTGAGAGAATTCCATAGTTGATGTTGCACGGCCTGATGTTAATGTACGTAACTGAGTTACATAACCAAACATTTCAGACAAAGGAACTTTTGCTTTAATAACCTGTGAGTTATTTTTAGAATCCATCCCTTCAATCTGGCCACGACGACGGTTTAAGTCACCTACCACATCACCCATGTTTACTTCCGGAGTAAGAACTTCTACTTTCATGATCGGCTCCATTAATACCGGTTTACATTTTACCAATGCTTCACGGTATGCTGAACGGGCACAGATCTCAAAAGATAATGAATCTGAATCGACTGCGTGGAATGAACCATCAATTAAACGTACTTTCAAGTTATCCAATGGATACCCGGCTAATACACCGTTTACCATAGATGCTTTAAAGCCTTTCTCAACAGAAGGAATAAACTCACGTGGAATTGAACCACCGGAAATTTCATTCACAAACTGTAAATCGCCTTTTGTTCTGTCGAAATCTGCATCAACAGGTCCCAATACAATTTTAATATCAGCGAATTTACCACGACCACCTGTTTGTTTTTTGTAAACTTCACGGTGCTCATAAGTTGCAGAAATAGATTCTTTGTAAGATACCTGAGGCTCGCCCTGGTTAACTTCTACTTTAAACTCACGTTTTAAACGGTCGATAATAATCTCTAAGTGTAACTCACCCATACCGGAGATAATGGTTTGACCAGAATCTTCATCTGTGTGAACACGGAACGTTGGATCTTCTTCCGCTAATTTATGTAAACCTACGCCTAAACGATCTAAATCGCCTTGTGTTTTTGGTTCAATTGCTAAACCAATAACTGGCTCAGGGAAATTCATCGCTTCTAAAACAATTGGATGCTTTTCATCACACAATGTATCTCCTGTTTTAATATCTTTAAATCCAACTGCTGCTCCAATATCTCCAGCCTCTAAAAACTCAACTGGATTTTGTTTGTTAGCATGCATTTGGAAGATACGGGAGATACGTTCTTTATTTCCTGAACGGGTGTTCAAGACATAAGAACCAGCATCTAAACGACCAGAATACGCACGGAAGAAAGCTAAACGACCTACGAATGGATCGGTAGCAATTTTAAATGCTAAAGCTGTAAATGGTTCTTTCACATCCGGTTTACGAGTTACCTCTAAACCAGTGTCAGGGTTAATCCCTTTAGTTTCTGCTTTGTCCATTGGAGATGGCATTAATTCCATCACCAAATCCAACATGGTTTGTACACCTTTGTTTTTGAAAGATGAACCACATACCATAGGAACAATTTTATTGGCAACGCAAGCTTTACGCAATGCATCTAATACTTCTCTTTCTGTGATAGTATCCGGAGCGTCGAAAAACTTCTCCATGATTTTGTCATCAAATTCAGAAACAGCTTCCAACATTTTTTCTCTCCACTCAGTTGCTTCTTCTAATAAATCATCAGGAATAGGAACTTCCTGGAAAGTCATTCCTTTATCATGTTCATTCCAAACAATACCACGGAAGTTAATTAAATCAACTACCCCAATAAAGTTTTCTTCAGCACCGATTGGGATTTGAAGAGGAACGGCATTACCACCTAAGATTTCGCGTGTTTGCTTAACTACTTTTAAGAAGTCAGCACCCTGGCGATCCATTTTATTAACGAAACCTAAACGGGTAACATTATAATTATCCGCTAAACGCCAGTTAGTTTCAGATTGAGGCTCAACACCATCAACAGCTGAAAACAAAAACACTAAACCATCTAATACACGTAAAGAACGATTCACTTCAACTGTAAAGTCAACGTGGCCCGGTGTATCAATGATATTAATTTTGTATTGATTATCTCTGTATTTCCAAAAACAGGTTGTAGCAGCAGAAGTAATGGTAATACCTCGCTCTTGCTCTTGTGCCATCCAATCCATAGTGGCTGCACCTTCGTGCACTTCACCAATTTTATGGTTTACACCTGTGTAGTAAAGGATACGCTCTGTTGTGGTTGTTTTACCAGCATCAATATGCGCAGCAATACCAATATTTCTTGTATATCTTAAATCGCTCATTTTAATTAGAATCTGAAATGTGAAAATGCTTTGTTAGCTTCTGCCATTTTGTGAACGTCTTCTTTCTTTTTGAAAGCAGCACCTTCTTCTTTAGAAGCAGAAACGATTTCTCCGGCTAATTTCTGAGCCATTGATTTTTCGTTACGTTTACGAGCGTAAGTGATCATCCATTTAATAGCCAAAGCTAATTTTCTTTCAGGGCGAACCTCTGAAGGAATCTGGAAAGTTGCTCCACCTACACGGCGTGAACGAACTTCAACTTGTGGAGTTACGTTAGCTAATCCTTTTTTGAAAACTTCTAATCCATCTTCGTTAGTACGTTTTGCAACGATTTCTAAGCACTCATGAAATAGTTTTGACGCGGTATTTTTTTTACCGTCGTACATTAAACTGTTTAAAAAACGTGTTACCAAAATATCGTTATAAATTGGATCTGGTAACAGAATTCTTTTTTTAGCGGTTGATTTCCTCATTGTATAAAATCTACTTAAATTTTCTTACTTAATATTATTTTTTCTTAGCACCTTTTGCCGGAGCTGCAACAGCACCTGCTTTAGGACGCTTAGTTCCGTATTTGGAACGTTGTTGTTTTCTGCCTTCAACACCCGCTGTATCTAAAGATCCGCGAACGATGTGGTAACGTACACCTGGTAAATCCTTAACACGACCACCACGTACCAAAACGATACTGTGCTCTTGCAAGTTGTGACCCTCACCAGGGATATAAGCAATAATTTCTTGCTTATTTGTTAAACGCACCTTCGCTACTTTACGCATAGCTGAGTTAGGTTTTTTAGGGGTTGTTGTGTACACACGGGTACAAACACCACGGCGTTGTGGACATGAGTCCAAAGCGGCCGATTTACTTTTGTTAGGAGCTTTATAGCGTCCTTTTCTTACTAATTGCGATATTGTAGGCATCTTAAATCCTCTGTATTACTTGATTTTACTATAATTTACGCTTTCTCCCCATTTTGGGGACGGCAAAGATATAATTATTTTCTTCATCAACAAAAAAATTGTTGAAAAATATTGAATAAATGTTGGATTTTTAGTAATAAAATGAAAATTCAGATCATTTATTTCATTTTCTAAAAACCTGGCCTATTTCATAAATAGGTTTGTGGGGGGATACGAAATTAAAAAAGTCTTTCCTTTTAGGAAAGACTTTTTTAATAAAAATGAGCAAAAAACTGTATTCTTACCTAAAAAGGTTAACTGTGCCGTGCTTTTCTATTTCTTTATCGTCAAAACCACGGGCTTTTACAAAATAAAAATAAGTGGCATCCGGCACTTTTATTCCCTGGGTATTGAGCCCGTCCCAGGCTGCTTTCGCTCCTGAGAACTCATATAGTTTTTCTCCCCAACGGTTAAAAATCTGCAGGGATATATCTTTTACACCGGTCGATTTTATGGTAAACAGGTCATTTATGCCGTCATTATTAGGAGTAAATACATTCGGGATTTCCAGAGTCAGCCCGTCTTCCACAACAACCTGCAGGGTGGCGGTAGCAGTACAGGTGCCCGATGTAGCCGTTAACAAAACAGTATAAGTACCTGTTGTAAATACATTAACCGGATTTGTTTGCGCAGATGTTTGTGAATCGCCAAAATTCCAACTGTAAGAGGTAGCGCCCACACTGGTATTGGTAAAGTTTACAGTTAAAGGAGCTATTCCCGTTGTAGGATCTGCCGTAAATGAAGCTGTTACAAAGGCCTGGGTTACATTTACAGTAGATGTGCTTTGGCAACCTGTTATATTGTCAGTTACGGTTAAGGTATAGGTTCCTGTTTCGCCTACAACCGGGCTTGCCGTATTACTTCCTGAAACAATACTTCCTGAGCCTGGTCCCGACCAGCTATAGCTAACATTTGTAGAAGTTGATGTGCCATTTAAAGTAGTAGTAGAGCTTCCACAGGCAATATTTACAGAAGCACCTGCATTTACATTTTGTGGAGGAGTGGTATTACCTGTTACCGTAAACTGGGTATTTGCAGAGCATCCATTACTATTATCGGTAACTGTAAACGAATAGGCGCCGGCAGTTGTAATGCTTATGGTTGGTGTAGTGGCACCTGTATTCCAGTTATAGCTTAAATTACTACCCGATGCGGTTATGCTTGTAGAGAAGGTAACCGTAGAATTTGCACAACCAATAACACTGTTACTCGATGCTGCAGCAGCGCTTACTGTAGGGGTAACTGTATTTTGATAAATAGTAATAGTACTTGCCGAATTTGTGGTAACCGATACGCAACCCGTTACGGTATTTGTTACTGCCAGAGTATAAGTGCCGGGAGCATTAAATGTGGCGTTTGCCTGGTTCGCAGGAGTAATAAGTCCCGCTCCGCCTGTCCAGGTATAGGTTAAATTACTGCTTGGCGTTATGGATGGAGTAACCGTTATAGAAGGATTAGCACAGGTAATGGTACCGCCGTTTGTGGTTAAGAACGAAGAAATAACCGGAGGTGTATTATTTAATGTTACGGTTACCACACTTTGCGCAGCACTTGATGCACAACCCGATACAGTATTTGTAACTATTACACTGTAAGTTCCCGGAGTATTAAACGAAGGATTTGCAGTGGTTTCCGTGCCAGGAACAATGCCTGTAGTAGGCGACCAGCTGTAGCTCACAGGGCTTGCTGTAGTTGTAACAGCTATACTTGGTGTTTGATTGGCACAGGTGATACTTGTTGAATTAGCAGATAAGGTTACTACCGGTATGCCTGCGTCTGCTGTAATTTGTACAGTAGCCTGCGACGCGGATGCTGTGCTACAACCGTTAGCACTATTGGTAACTGCTACTGTAAAGGCACCGCTACCACTTGCTACAGGGTTTGATATGGTGTAGCTGTTTAACGCACCTGTTGAAGGAGCTGTCCAGCTATAGGTAACACCTGTTGAAGGATTAACCGTAGTATTTAGTGCAACAGTAGGATTGGCACAGGTAGTTGTGTAGCTCGATGTAGGAGTCATACTTACCGTTGGTGCAGTTGTATTAGTAGATATGGCTAGAGTTTGAGAACCTACGCAGCCATTGGCTATACTGGTAACACTTAAGGTATAAACACCTCCGCTATTAACGGCTGCTGTTTGTGTATTTGTTCCGCTTATTAAACCTACACCCGACCATGTGTAAGTTACACTACCTGCAGGAGCTCCGTTTAATGTTAAGGTAGGCGTAGAGCAGGTGATAGAGCCTGTTGCCGTTATGCTTGGTGTAATTGGTGTAGTACTGGATGGTACCGACGTTGTAATAGTAGTAGAGCATAAAGAAAGGGTATTGGTCACTACTACTGTGTATTGTCCGCCTGTATTGACGGATGCAGTCGCTGTTGTAGCTCCCGAAGTAATTCCGGGGCCAGTCCAGCTATAAGATACAGGAGTAGTAGATGTAGTGGCAATAACCTGTGCCGATGTTACTGTACAATTTAAAGAATTTGTAATACTTGCTGCAACTGTTGGAAGACCTGCACTAGGCACAACCTGTGTAGTAGCTGTGCCAAGGCAACCGGCAAGACTGGTAGCAGTTAATGTATAAATATTGGCAGATGATGCCGTAGCTGTATAACTGTTCACACCACTTGATACGCCACCTGTCCATACAGGAGTAGCAGAAGCGGGATTTGATGAACCGGTAAGGGTTACTGTTGGAGCAGCACATGTAATGGTTTGACTTAAAGGTGTTATACTAACCAAAGGTAATGGGTTAACTGTTAGTGTATGATTGAAGGTTGCAGTACACCCATTTACAGTTGCGGTAGTAGTTATAACACCTATAGTGGAAGACGTAACATTGGAAGCCGTAAAGGCTGCAATAGTGCTACCGGTACCACTGGCTGTTAAACCCGTAGAGGTGTTATTGTTAATCCAGTTAACACTTCCGCTTGATGGATTAACGGTAAAAGATAATGCAGGAACTGTTGAACCTGCGCAAGCCGATCTTGTAGCGATAGCAGTAATAGTAGGAGTAGAATTAACCATAACCGTAAATGTTCCCTGTGAAGAAGCAGGACTGATACAACCTGCAGCGGAAGTACCTGTTACGGTATATATTGTTGGAGAACTTGTATTTGTAGGGCTAGCGGTTACCGGACTGCCTGTGGTAGAACTTAATCCTGTGGCAGGACTCCATGTAAATGTTCCTGCGCCTGATGCTGTTAGTACAACAGAGTTGCCACTGCATAGGGTACTCGATTGTGTAGCAGAAGGATTGGATACTGATACAGTTGGTGTAGCCATAACGGTAATGGTTCTTATAGCTATATTAGTACAGGTATTAGCGGCAGTTCCTGTTACGGTATAGGTTACAGGTGATACAGTAGGAGCAATAGTTACAACTGATCCCGAACCAGTTAAGCCGCCACCTGCGGGTGATTGCCATGCATAAGAAGTGGCACCCGACCCGGTTAAGGTAATACTTGTTCCCGAACATAATGTTCCGCTACTGGCTGGCGTAATAGTTACAACAGGTAAAGCATTAACAGTAATATTTTGAGTAGCGGTGTTTGTACAGCCTGCTACTGATGTAGCATTTACCGTGTAAGTTATTGTTCCCGTTGCAGTAGGTGTAGCACCCACGTTAGCACCTGATGTAGAGCCTAAACCTCCGTTGGCAGATGAACTCCAGGTGTAAGTATTTGCGCCGCTTGCCGTAAACGTTAAAGCACTATTTAAACAAACGCTTGATGCTGGCGTGGATGATATAGAAACGTTAGGTATAGGATTAACCGTAACCGTAAATGTTCCCTGCGAAGAAACAGGGCTGATACAACCCGCAGCAGAAGTACCAGTTACGGTATAAATTGTTGGAGAGGCTGTGTTTGTAGGACTAGCGGTTACCGGACTACCTGTGGTAGAACTTAATCCTGTGGCGGGACTCCATGTAAATGTTCCCGCGCCTGAAGCGGTTAATACAACAGAGTTGCCACTGCATATAGTGCTCGATTGTGTAGCAGAAGGATTGGATACTGAGATTGTTGGTGTAGCTATAACCGTAATAGTTCTTATAGCTACGTTAGTACAGGTATTGGCAGCAGTTCCTGTTACGGTATAAGTTAATGGGGAAGCAGTAGGTGTAATTGTTACTACCGAACCCGATGTGCCGCTTAATCCGCCACCTGCAGGCGCTTGCCATGCATACGTAGAAGCACCTGATCCTGTAAGAGTGATGCTTGTTCCTGAACATAATGTTCCGCTACTGGCTGGCGTAATAGTTACAACAGGTAAAGCATTAACAGTAATATTTTGAGTAGCGGTGTTTGTACAGCCTGCTACTGATGTAGCATTTACTGTGTAAGTTATTGTTCCCGTTGCAGTAGGTGTAGCACCCACGTTAGTTCCTGATGTAGAGCCTAAGCCTCCGTTGGCAGATGAACTCCAGGTGTAAGTATTTGCACCACTTGATGTAAATGTAAGAGAACTGTTTAAACAAATACTGGATGCAGGATTTGATACGATGGATACCGTGGGTTTAGGATTAAGAGTTATGGTAAATGTTCTTGGCGTACCAATACAACCGGATGCTGTAGGTGTAATGGTAAAATTGCCTATAGTGGTGCTTCCTATATTTGGTGCTGTATATGCATTAATAGTTGAAGTACCGGAAGCTCCAACACCAATAGTGGTATTGTCATTGTTCCATACATAAGTACCTGCTGCAGGGGTTATAACAAAGTTTTCAGCAGCCACAGTGCTGCCTGCACATATTGTCTGGCTTGCTGCCGACGCTGCAGTGATAGTAGGAGTAGGTGGAATTGTAAATACATATTTCCCATGCAGATCTCCGCATTTTCCATTGTTAAAGGTGTAAGTAACAGTATATGTTCCGCTCGGGATCAAAGATGGGGTAATGGTTGCACGCCCCCAATGGGTATCGCTTAAGCCCGCCGCGCCTGCTACCGGAGTAACTGAAAAAGCTGCAGTACCATAAGCAGTTGGAGATGCAGCAGCTGTTAATGTAAAACATGTTGTAGAGTTCCATGCCTGTGGTCCGGCAAGAATTTGTGTATTGTCCCAACAGCTTCTTAAACTTACGGTTGCTGTATTAGCGCCTATTGTACCGGTTCGGCAAAACACGCTGGGATGGCTGTAATTAGGATCTGCCTGACCAAGGAACCAACCAAAATTGACACCGTTGGTTGCTGTAGTTCCACCAATGGCACCGCCACAACCCGAAGGACAGGCAAACCATGAATCAAATCCGTTTTCATAAACATCGATAGAGCCATTGGTTGCTAAGTTACTGCGGAAAGGCTCAATGTATACCTGCATACAAGGTGTCAACTGATCGGTAAAAGGATTGTATGAAAAACCACCCAGATCAGGAGGATCCAACTGAATATTCTGATTACAATTTAGGGTGCTTCCACTTGGAACATCTGCGCTGGTTGATTTATTTGTTCCTACCAGTACAAAATTATCATCAGGGCAGGTAATCGCACAATCAGAGCCATTACCACCGGTTTGTGTAAACGTAATATAACCTGCAACACCGTCATAATTGGTGATCATGATCAGGTAGTATTGTCCGCCCGCGGTTGGGCTAAGAGTCATGGTTTCAGTAGATGCAATTGAATAACTGCAATCTTCTATATTACCTATACAGTTATGATCTCCTGAACATGATCCTGTAAGTAATGATGCACAGGCATTGGTAAATTGAGCGGCAGAATAAGGTCCGTAAGCAATAAAATCGACATCAATGTTAGGAGTTCCTCCAATGCTTGTAGATTGTGAAAGGCTATAGGTCATTGCCCCTGCAGTTAAGGATTTTACATAAAACCAGGATGGGCGGGGAGTTGAACTTAAACAACCGGCCGCAGGGCAGGAGCTGCAAAAGCCCGTATTGCCATCTGTTACATTTGTAAAGATATAGGGTGAGCCAACTGCTGTACAAAATGGTTCTGCAGTTGCGCAGGTATTACCCTGCGAGAATAGGTTACCTGAAAATAACAGGCATATGAAACCTATCATTAAGGACGAGTAAAATTTTTTCATGATAAATAAATTTGGCATTGTAGGGGAGAGGTATGAGGTTGATGTTAGTTTCTTAAGAGTTTATTTTTCACACTCTCTTTCAGGATTTCCGGGTGTTTTTTATAATAGTCTTCAATCACTTCGTTATAGTGCCTTACACCCATCCACTTTTCATATTTTGGAAAATCTGCAGGAATCTCCGGCACAATAATCTGGTTTAAAAATTCACTTTTTCTTCCCTGATAAGGATCATTTTCGTCTAATTGAAACCCGGGTGAGTTTGTTTCTACTTTCTTCGAATTGCTTGAATTTGCTGTGCTATGAGAACTTTTGGGAGTAGTAGATTTTTGTGTTTGACTAAATCCGGTTACTGTAATAAAGATTAGGAAAACAGTAATAAAGATATTTTGGTTATGATTTTTCATCTGATATGATATGTTTTTGCAGCTATAAATCTATAGATTAAAACAATCCGTTTCAGATATCCAGAAATTCTTCAGAATGATGGCAGCAAAAAGCCCCGTTTATATGTTAAAAACGGGGCTTGAGCAAGTGATATCAGGTATTTATCTTACCTGAAGAGGTTAACGGTACCATGCTTTTCTATTTCCTTATCATCAAAACCATAGGCTTTTACGAAGTAAAAATAAGTGGCATCCGGTACTTTTGCTCCTTGAGGGGTCATACCGTCCCAGGCAGCTTTGGTTCCTGTAAATTCGTATAGTTTTTCTCCCCAACGGTTAAAGATCTGTAATGATATTTCTTTGATACCGGTTGATTTAATAGTAAAAATATCATTTGTACCATCATTATTAGGAGTAAACACATTAGGTATTTCCAGAGACATGTTATCTTCTACAACAATAATTGCTGTTGCGGTATCTGCACATGAACCTGATGATGCAATGAGAACAATAGTATAAGTTCCGCTTGTGTTATAAACAGTTCCGGGGCTTACGTTTGTTGATGTTGAACCGTTACCGAAATTCCACTGATAAGTAAGACTACCACCTGTACTTTGGTTAGTGGTATTTACATTTAAAGGAATAACTCCTGTAGTAGGATCGGCTGTAAATGCAGCGTTTACCGAGCTTTGCGCTACCGCTACAGTAGCAGAACTTGTACAGCCATAGCTGTTTGTAATAGTAACTGTATAAACACCGGCTGCTGTTGCTATGGGAGTTGCTGTATTAGCGCCCGCAATAATACTTCCGCTTGTTGGCCCTGCCCAGTTATAGGTGATGCCGCCACCTGTAGCCGCTGCCGAAAGATCTATCGAACTTGATCCGCAAGGAATAATCGCATTAGCTGTAACACTGAGTGCAGGAGCTACTGTACTTCCTGCCACAGCAAGAGTAAGGGATGCCGTACAACCCGATACAGGATCAATAACGCTTACCGTATAATTACCGGCAGTTACCGCTACAATTGGGTTATAAGCGTTTCCTGTTGGTGTATTCCATACAGGAATAACTGTACTATTGGTAGTCGCATTTAAATTTAATGTTGGAGAACCGCAGGTAATAACTGTACTTGATGGTGTAACACTTAATGTTGGCGGTGTTGTATTATTGATAACAGAGGACGTCGCTGTTGCTGAACATCCGTTAGCTGCATTTAAAACAGATAAGGTATAAACTCCTGCACTGTTTACAGATACAGATGATCCGTTATTGGCTCCTGCAATTCCGCTACCTGCCCATGTATAGGTAATACCTGAAGCAGGTGTAACCGTTGAGCTGATCGTAGATGTTACAGAGTAACAATTTAAAGATACCGTAGGAGTAACATTTGCAGTTGGTGTGGTTGTATTGGTAACGATCACAATTTGCGTACTGCCAGGGCAAGCGTTTGCTGTATTCGTAAAAGCACATACATAAGTACCAGGAGTAGTAAATGTAGCCACAGAAGCATGCAAACCTGTAGCAGGTGCAGGACTCCATGTGTATGTAATGTTAGAGGACGGAGTTGTAAAAACTGAAGCTGTTTGCACAGAAGTAATACAGGTTAATGATGCTGAGGATTGTGATATCGTAGCTGAAGGTAATCCTGCATCAGCAGTTATTTGTACAGTACCTTGTGTTATAGCGGATGTTCCGCAACCATTCACTGTATTTGTAACTGCTACAGTAAAAATACCGCTACCGCTGGCGATAGGATTTGATACTGTATAACTGTTCAACGATCCTGTAGGAGGAGATGTCCAGCTATAGGTAGTACTGGCAGCAGGATTTGCTACGGCACTAAATGTAGCATTAGGAACAGCACAAGTTGTTGTGTAAGATGTGGTAGTTAAGTTAACACTTGGTGCAGTGGTGTTGGTTGCTACCGATATATTTTGTGTGCCTGTACAACCGTTAGATATGTTGGTAACGTTTAGAACATAGTTACCTCCTGCATTTACAATTACATTTTGCAGGTTAGGACCGGTTGTTATTCCTGAGCCCGTCCAGGTATAAGTTACACCGGTTGTTGGAAAACCATTTAACGCAACTGTTGGCGAAGTACAGGTAATAGAACCTGATGCAGTAATAGAAGGCGTAGGAACGGTTGTATTAAAAGGTACTGCTATTGTAATAGTTGAAGAACATAAAGAAATTGTATTCATAACTACTACAGTGTATTGTCCGCCGGCATTAACAGATGCCGTAGCTGTTGTTGCGCCGCCTGTAATTCCAGGGCCTGTCCAGCTATAAGATACAGGTGTGGTAGATGTTGTTGCTACTACCTGAGCAGAAGTAACGTTACAGTTTAACGAATTGGTATTGCTTGCCAACACGGTAGGGAAGCCCGCGTTTGGAACAACCTGAACTATTCCTGTTTTAGTACATCCGTTGGCCGGATCAGTTATGGTTAATGTATAGGTATTGGCTGAAGATGCAGTAGCAGTATAGCTATTAACTCCGCTCGATACTCCGCCAGTCCAAACAGGTATGCTGGTGGAAGGAGACGCCGAAGATACGAGCGTAACAGAAGGTGCTGCGCAGGTAATGGTTTGTGTGGCAGGCATTGTTACCGAAGGAGTTGCCGTGTTTTGAGTAATAGCTTGTGTGCCGGTTTTTGTACAGCCGTTATTTGCAGTTACCGTATAATTATATGTGCCCGGTTGGTTTGCCGTAATCGTTGCTGTTGTTGCGCCACCTGTAATACCCGGCCCTCCCCAGTTATAAGTTACAGGCGTTGTAGTAGTACTGGCAATAGCATTTACAGAAGTTAATGTACAGTTTAATACTCCGGCAGATGAGGCTACTGTGGGAGCTACAATGTTTTGAGTAACCGCCTGCGATCCTATTCTTTGGCAACCATTAGTAGCAGTAACTGTATAGTTATATGTGCCCGGTTGATTTACTGTAACAGTAGGAGTTGTACCTCCTGAAACAACTCCCGGACCAGACCAGTTATAAGTAACAGGAGTAGTGGTTGTACTTGCTGTTGCATTTACAGACGTTAACGTACAATTTAATACAGTTGGCGCACTCGAGGCAACAGTAGGTTGCACAATATTTTGAGTGACCGCCTGTGAGCCTGTCGTAGTACAGCCATTGGATGTACTGGTGATCGTATAATTGAATGTGCCCGGTTGATTTACAGTAGGTGACGAGGTAGTGCTTCCACCCGTAATACCTGTACCGGACCAGTTATAAGTAACAGGTGTAGTAGTAGTGGTTGCTACCGTATTAACTGTAGTTAAGGTACAGTTTAGTACTGCTGTAACACTGGATGTAGCAACAGGAGCAACAATGTTTTGTGTAATAGCCTGTGATCCGGTTGTGGCACAGCCATTGGAAGTGTTGGTAACCGTATAGTTATAAGTTCCGGGTTGATTTACAGTAGGTGACGAGGTTGTACCTCCACCCGTTATACCGGGGCCGGACCAATTATAAGTGACCGGAGTAGCAGCAGTGTTCGCCGTTACATTGGCTGATGTGACAGCACAGGTTAATGCGCCTGCAGAAGAAGAAACAGAAGGTGGTGTTGTATTTTGCGATACGTTTACTACTGATGGTAAAGAAGGGCATCCTGCCGATGTAACTACTAATGTATAGTTTCCGGGTTGGTTAACGGTTGGCGATGCTGTAGAACCTCCGGATAATATACCAGGCCCTGACCATGCATAAGTGCCTCCGCCTGATCCGGAAAGAACAGTAGCAGTTGTAGCACAGGTTAATACTTTTGTTGGCCCTGCAACTGCTGTAGGAGCGTTGTTAACCGTAACCGTAATGACTTTAGATGTTTGTACACAGATCCCGATATTACTTCCTCCCACGGTGTAGGATGTTGTTGAGGATGGAGAAACGACTATGCTATTAGCGGTTGAACCCGTTGACCAGGTGTAGGTAGTTGTTCCGGATGCTGTTAATGTAGCAGATTGTCCGGCGCATATAGTAGCACCGCTGGCATTCACTGTTGGAGATGAACAGGAAATACCCGATTGTTCAAGGAATACACCCGAATCAAAATATTGGTCACCCCCATCTGTAATAGCCAGCCTCAGATGGTAGTCGGCACATGGTGTTACGTTGGCACTTCCCGTTAAAACGGTTGTCATACCATCATACACAATAGTACTGCCTGTATTTGTAATGTAATAAGAGGAGTTATTTCCTGAGTTAATATTATCAATAGTAACGGGAGAGCTTGTTCCGGGTACAACGGCTAAGTTATAGTTTGCATAATTTCCTCCCGACGGATTAGGCCCGGTAATAAAGAAGCCAAAAGCATCATTGTATCCTGCACCTACATATTCAGGATATTCTTCCGAGGCAAATTTGTACCTGATATTTAAGGGAGAACATTTTGGATTAATATCAAATTCGAGCATACAGCCGTCATAATTACTACTGGTACCGCTTATTGGTGCCATTTGCGGAATCCCGGAAGCTCCATTGTTAACACTACTGTTTGTACCATTTCCGTTGGCAATATTAGCTGCCGAACCTGTTGTGAGCACAATACCACTGTTTAATCCCAAATTGGTAGTTGCCCCATTAGTAAATATGGCATTTGCATTTGTGGGACAGGTCAATTGGGCATTAGTGATGGTAACACCGCCGCCTAATAGATAGTTAGCCAAATTCGTAGCTGTTTGATTAGGAGCCACGGAGAGTTGCGAAAATCCACATAGAGACAACGCTACTAACATTAGTGATAGGATTACTTTTTTCATAGAAAAATGTATTGTTAAATAAAATTAAAATGTTAGTCTAAGTTAACATTTTTTTTACGGAACCCTACATTTTATTGTCCCTTTAACTAAATTAAACCTAATGTTTACTCAGTTTATCGACTATTTTAAACAGTTGTGGGTTATTTGGGTCGTTTTCGAGGGCTTTCGAATAAGCATTTTTCGCATTGATTGTGTCAGAAATAGAGATGTAGAAATTTCCTAATATGATATTAATATTATTGTTTTCAGGTTGCTTTTTTGCCAATTCGTCGAAAATAAGAATTCCCTGGGTTGATTTTTTATTATCAATTAGAATATAATTCATTAAATCGAGCACCTGCTGATTATCAGCATGTTCCGGGTAAATTTTTAAAATAAGGTGTTCGGCTTCTTCTTTATTACCAACAGTATATAAACAATAGGCCAGATTGAACTGGCTTTCAAATTTTGTTGAATCTTTCCGAAGTGCTTTTTTGTAATAAGGGATAGCGCCACTGTAGTCCTTGTAAATACTATGTTTTATATATGCGAGGTTACTTAAAGCAGTTGTATTAAGAGAGTCAACCTTTAGTGCATTGTTTAAACTTTCAGCAGCTTTAGAGATGTAACTCATTTTATTTTGAGTAGTCAAAAAGTAGCTTTGCTGCTGTCTTAGCCCTGTTAGTATTTCATTACTGTAAAGTAAATTTAATGCAACGGATTCCGGTCTTTTTTTAATGTCGTGCTCAAATAATGTAATCCTGTTTTTCCATTCAAAATTGCGGGCAATTGTAAAGCCCGAATACATCACTAAAAGAGCAAGGATACCTATTCGGAAATTGGTAGTTGTTTTTTGAAATGTTTCGGAACTATTGTTTTTATTGAGATAGGTAAATAGCAGATGAACAATGAAAATACAAAAGCCGATGGATGCAAAAAACATAAAACGCTCGGCTACTATACCCGGCACTACTTTAACCACGTTGAGGTACATGGATATGGAAAGCCCTGAGAACACAATGGCAAACCACACAGGACTCTCAGTTTTAAACAGTTTAAAGAAATAAAAAACCATTCCTGCAAATAAAATAATGCCAATGATAGCGTAAGCCGAAAATAGGTGTGAGATAGGAATAGTGTCATAACCATAATAAGAAACCATTTTTGAAGGAAACACCATCATTTTTAAATAAAACCCCAGAGAATTAAATGCTGCAGATATTTTTAAACTTAGTGCATGGTTAAAGAATAAAGGGTTTTCTGTATAGCTAAAAATCCTTTCGCTTAACGAACGATTAAGAAATAAATGTTTTACCTGTTTCGAAAGAAAAAAACCACCCAGAAAAATAACAACAGTTATAAGTATTGGTACTACTTTAATTTTAAGCTTATGTTTTTTATATAACACAAGAGGAGTAATTGCCAGAAAAGGAAGCAGATCATACTTGGTTAAAAAGCCTATTAGCGAAAGGATAGCGGCATATACAATGTACAGGTAATTATTGGTTCTGAAAAATGCATCTACATTTATAATAATACACATGCAAAAAATAAAACACAGCAATACATCCCTGTTTTTTAAACTTGCTACCACCTCTGAATGGACTGGCAAAAATGCGAAAACAAGAGCAATGCAAAGGCTAAATAGCGGAGGATGTTTGTAGAAAATGATGAGTAAAACTTTGTAGAGCAATAACAAACAAAGTGCATAAAGCATAATGTTTATTAAATGACCAACCCATGGCCTTACACCAAACAACTGATGTTCGAGTGCAAAAGAAACTTTTACAAAAGGCCTGTATTCGTAATTGTTTTTTCCATCGTCGGCATAGTATGATGTGAAAATCTTTTTAATGGATTTTAAACCTTTGTTGGTATAATTATTTTCGGTTACAAATTGATCATCGATGCCATAACCGTTTTTTAAGGTATTGCCATAAAGCAAAAGCGATACCATGAAAAATAACAGGAATTTTTTTTGCAATAATTGTTCTGTAAGTTTCATCAGGTATGCACCGTTGAGGTTATTTGTTTTTATATAAGGTATAGTTTAACGTATCGCCCAGCTCAAGGTATTTAAGAGCAAGGTAATTGGCTAATTGAGGACTTGGTGAAATATTATAAGCCTCCTCGTATTTTTCGAGTGCCAGTTTAATATTGCCTAACATAAAATAAGCGTCGGCTTCCTGGCCTACAAGTGTGTAATCGGTAGGATAATAGCTTAGTGCTATTTTGTTTATAGCAATGGCTTTTTTGTATTGTTTTGCTTCATAAAACAATTTAATACAGGCTACATATGCCGTGTATTGTTTTGGATCTTGTTTTAAAGCATTGACATAACACGTAAATGCTGAATCTATTTTGTTTTCCTGTTTGTAGCAATTACCAAGGTTTTCGTATGCCTGTGGGTAGACAGAGCGTGATTTTAATGCTAATTTAAAATACAATTTGGCATTAGGAAGATCGCGGAGGTAAGAGTAGTAAATTACCCCCACGTTATTGTAGGCCGAATAAAAACTGGAATCATTTTTAATGGCGGTCGTATAATATTTAATTCCTTTTTGAATTAATGTTTCAGGAGGGTATTTAAAATTCTGATTTTTCAGCATCTCCAGGTATTCGTTTGCCATAAGGCTATTGGCCTTTGCTGAAACTTCAAGGTGTGTGATATCATGTTCAAATAAAGTCAGTTTGTCTTTCCAGTTTGTATTCCTTGTCCAGATAAGAATAACACAAATTAATATAACCGGCGAAAAATATACAGTCGGTTTTTTTAGCAGGCCATTCAGTGTAAAAGAAGTTGAAGACTTAAAAAGAGGTGCTATTAAAATACAGAGCATTACAGCAACTCCCAAGGATGCATTATAGCCGAGTCGTTCTCCAACAACGCCTGCAACGGGTGTCATTAAATTAGAGAAAGGAAAAACACCTCCGAGGAATAATAATGCTCCGAACAGGAAAATTTTGTTTTTTGTTTTATAGAAATACCAACCACTGCCTGCTAAAAATAAAATAGCTGAAAATAAATAAATGTCGGGTTTTGATGAAATATCAATCACGTTGGTTCCATAATAATTACGGAAAGGGTAGGGGATTATAGAAAATTTAATATAGTATCCAATGGTTTTAATAGCCGCCATTAGTTTATCCATAAACGAAAAATGTTCAGTAAACATAGGGTTTTCGAAGTGGTAAAATTTACGGATCGATGTTTCGGAGATAACCTGTTTCTTGATAATGAACGCAATTATAAAAATGACAGCAAACAGGCCAAACGCTACTAATACTTTTTTAAGATTTACTTTTCTGAAAAGAATAAAGCTTAATGAGATAACGCCTAAGAAAATAACAGCGGTACGCTTACTGTAATATCCCAAAATTAAAAACACGATGATTAAGATCAGGTGTTTTGCAGAAGGCTTTTCATAAGCTTTTAAGCAGTGCCATAATGCAAAGAGCGGAAAGAGAAATGAGAAAATTTCGTCGCGGCATTTAATATTATTTACTACTTCGGTATGCGAAGGGAGAATTAAAAAAATAAATGCGGCAAGTGTTGCTATCAGCAATTTGTTCTCGTAAGATTCGAATAACAATAGGAGCACACAGAACAGCACAAAAACAGTGAGCCCGTATAATATAATATTGATGAGGTGGCTCACAAAAGGATTCTGGCCAAAAATGCCATATTCTATTGCAAAAGAAGTACTGGTAATTGGTCTGTAATCAAACGATGATTCTCCGTCGTGTGCATACCTGCTTTTCCATATTTTACCGATTCCGGCAAAGCCTTTTGATATGAGCTCGTTATTAGGAACATAATTCTGTCCTTTAACCGGAAAATTTGTTACGGTAATGTAATCATCGTCGAGAGCATATTTATTTCTTAAAGCATTGCCGTAAAGTAAAAAGGTAAGTATAAAAAATATGAGGACTAATTTTTTATGTTGTTTATATATGGCAATCATATCGGGGTAATACTATAGACGTTTTATAAAAACAGATGTTTAAAGTTTAAATATAGGAAAGTATTGTTCATAAAAAAAGCGTCCCAGAATTTTGAGACGCTTACTTATTAAAATCTTTAATGCTTATTTTTTTGTTTTACCTTCCATCCACTGGGCAGGTGTTTTTTTATTACCGTTTACTTCAACGTATTGAATCCCTAGTTTTTGTGCTACTCCCAGGTAATATCTTTTTTCATGAGCCGACTTCATAACCAATTTTAAATCGCAGTTACCATTTGCATCCGCATTTGTAGTTGTTGCAGAAGCTACATCGCTAAATGCTTTCATTTTTTGAATTAAAACATCAGACTGAGCTTTAGTAGTAAAGCCACTAAAATGGGTGTTGAAAGTAGTACTTGTTTTAAAGAACCCTTTTTGAACATTATCTTTAATAGTCCATGTGATATTTGATTGGGCATATACTTTTGCAGAAAGCATCAAAACAGACAGGCATACAATTGATAGAAGTTTTTTCATGATTATGTTTTTATAGAATTAGTACTCTAAAGTATAGTATTTTTTAATAATCTGCAAACAAAATCTAAAAGTAATTATTAAAAGCGGTGTTTTTATGAGTGAAGACAGTGATATAGCCCGACCTAAAAAAAAGATGGTTGAAAGTTTATTTATGTTCATGTTATTGTATAAATTTACCTTAATACTATGGGCGTTTTACTAAATCATATTGCAACTTACCTTCCCGCGGCTATTTTAACGAATGATGATTTAGGAACACAATTTAATACGTCAAAAGAGCAATTATTTAAAAACACAGGTATTGAACAGCGGTATATTTCTGCTCCGGGCGAATTATCTTCTGATATGGCTGTAAAAGCCTTTGATGTTCTTTTAGAAAAACATCAGATTGATAAAAGCGAGATCGATTTCCTGATCTTTTGTTCGGAAGGTTTTGATTATAAGGCCCCGGCAACCTCCTGTATTTTGCAGGACAGGCTTGGCTTATCAAAAAATATTGGCTGTGTTGATCTGCCTTATGGCTGTTCGGGCTATATATATGGGCTGGGAATGGCGCATGCCTATTTAATGAGCGGTATGTGCGAAAAGGTTTTATTTCTTACCGGCGATATGCCAACTACGGTTATTCATAAAGATGATCTGGAACTAAGGAGTATTTTTAGTGATATTGCAACGGCTACAATTATTACCAAATCTTCATTTACCCAGCATTTTATTTTTGGAACGGATGGAAGCGGCTACAAAAATTTAATTGTTGAAAATAGTGCTGCCAGGGAACCCAGTACGCCAGAAATACTACAGAAAACAAATCTGCCATATGGCCAGATGAAAATGCAGAGTACAGAAATATTTTTATTTGCTGTTAAACTGGTACCGGGATTAGTAAAAGATATTTTAGCAAAATACCAATACCAGTTGGAAGATATAGATTTGTTTGTGTTTCATCAGGCGAGCTACTTTATGCTGGAGGTTATTCGCAAAAAATGTAAGATCCCTAAAGAAAAATTCTTTATAAATATTAAGAATTTTGGAAACTCTGTAGCGTCTACTATACCGGTGGCTTTAGATGATGCCGAACAGCAGGGAGTTTTAAAAAAAGGCATGAAGGTAATGCTGGCAGGCTTTGGTATTGGCCATAGCTGGGGAGCAACGATTATTGAATATTAAACTAAAAAAAGAATATGATATCAGCAGAAGAATTTACGGAGCAACTGGTAGCGGAGTTTGAAGACGTTGAACCAAATACGGTGTTTCCGGATACAAATTACCGGGATATAAAAAACTGGAGTTCTATGTATGCGCTTATTATTATTGCGTTTATTGATGCAAATTTTGATGTTCAGCTAACGGCTGATAATTTAAAAAATACCTCTACAGTAAGAGATCTTTACAATATTGTTAAGGAAAATATAAAAGAATGAGTTTTGTTACCGTAAATAATGTTTCACTAAAGGGGATCGCAGCAAGCGTTCCGTCTACTGTGTATTCTAATTTGAATTACGAGCACATTACTATGCCTGAGCGTGAACTGTTTATTAAAACTACAGGTATAAGAGAACGAAGGGTTGCAGGCGAACATCAGTCCACCTCTGATATGTGCTATGAACCGGCGAAACAGCTTATTGAAAAGTTACAATGGAACAAAGACGATATTGATGTTATTATAGTCGTTACTCAATCGCCCGATTATTTTATTCCCGGTTCGGCAGTTATTTTGCAGGACAGGTTAGGATTTAAAAAATCGTGCCTTGCTTTTGATATTAATTTAGGTTGCTCGGGCTATGTGTATGGCATGTACGTATTAAGTAACCTCATGAGTTCGGGCCAGCTCAAAAAAGGATTATTGATGGTGGGCGATAAATCGACCGTATCAACGGCATATACAGATAAAAGCGCGTATCCTTTATTTGGTGATGCCGGTTCTGCTACCGCTTTTGAATACGATCCCCAGGCAGAGACGATGTATTTTAATTTGGGGTCTGATGGTTCCGGGAAAGATGCGATCAACATAGAACATGGCGGCTCAAGGAACGGCATTAAGGAAGATACGTTTACATTGGTAGAGATAGAACCGGGGATTGCAAGAGAGAAAAGGCATTTAAAATTGGATGGTATAGGAATCTTTAACTTTGCTTTAAAAGAGGTATCCCCTAATGTAAATGAGTTATATGCCAAGGCCAATCAAAGTATTGGGGATACAGATCTGTTTGTTTTTCATCAGGCTAATAAATTAATTAATGAATCTGTAAGGAAAAAATTGAAAATTACAGATGTGCATAAAGTATTATATTCACTCGAAAAATATGGCAATACGAGTTCAGCATCTATTCCACTTACGATGATTACGGAAGCTTCGGCAATGCTGGAAGAAAAATCACTGACCCTGTGTTTATGCGGTTTCGGAGTTGGTTTTTCGTGGGGAAGTGCTCTTGTCAAAACTAAGAATATTGTTTGTTTACCTTTAATAGAATTATCTTGATATCATTGCTACATAAAAAAATATTAATAACGGGAGCCTCTTCAGGAATAGGAAGAGCAACCGCTGTTCTGTTCAGCAATTTAGGTGCGGAGTTAATTATTACGGCAAGAAATGAAGAAAAACTTAAAGAAACGTTTTCGTTGTTAAAAGCAAATAATCAGCATCAGTTCGTTATAGCAGATCTCACTCATAGCGATGATATTAAAAAATTAGTTGCCGAGATGAATAGTATTGATGGCTTTGTACACTGTTGTGGCAAGGTTTTACCGGTACCGATAAAATTTATACAGGACAGGCACCTGGAAGATGTATTTAGCGTTAATTATTTTTCGGCAGTACATACAGTATCTGAATTATTAAAACAAAAGAAAATCAATAACGGTGCATCCATCGCGTTTATTTCTTCGGTATCAACCCTACATGCTTATTTTGGCGGAGGGCCTTATATCAGCTCAAAAGCAGCGCTAGAAGGTTATGCAAAAGTATTGGCGCTTGAGATGGTTCCTAAAAAAATAAGGGTTAACATTTTGCAGCCTGCCCTTGTAAATACAGCTATTTTTGAAAGTACACTGGATGCTGCTATCAATACGGATGAAATGAATAAGCTGATTGCCCAGTATCCTCTGGGAGTAGGGGAGCCTGATGACATTGCACAGGCACTGGCTTATTTTATTTCGGATGCCAGTAAATGGGTTACTGGTACTTGTTTGAAAATGGATGGTGGTTTAACTTTAGGTTTTAATTAGAGATGCAGCAAGAAGACAAAGAAATATCAGTTATCATTCCTGTGTTCAATGCAGCGGCTTGCATAAGTAAGCTTATTGGCGAGATTCATTCTGTATTGACCCAATTTGGTAAATCTTTTGAAATCATTGTTGTGGACGATTGTAGTAAAGACCATAGCTGGCAGGCAATAAAAGAGATTTGCTCAAGTCATAAAAACATCAAAGCATTTTCGCTTGCTAAAAACTTCGGGCAGCATAAAGCTACCTTGTGTGGTTTTTATAATTCTACGGGAAATATTGTGATTACTATTGACGATGATTTTGAACATGATCCTAAAGACATTGTTGCTTTATATAATTCTATTATAACTATTGATAGAGATGTTGTGTACGCCATGCCTAAGAACATCAAAAAATCATTGACGCGAAGGGCAGTTACAGCATTTTATAAATCTATCTCAAAGGTCGAGAATCCTTATGCCGGACTTGGTTCAAGTTTCCGGGCTTTAAAAAAAGACCTTGTTGCAAATATTGTTTCTCATCAAAATCATTTGTTTTTTATTGATGAGCTTATTTTATGGTATACAGCAAGTATTGGGGTTTACAGTACAAATTTTAATACTTCAAAAAAAGATGTTTCCGGCTATAATTATTCAAAACTGTTCTCGCTATCATCAAATGTACTGATGATAAGTACTACTATGCCTTTAAAACTTGTAAAAACATTAGGTATGTCGATGTCGGCCATCAGTTTTTTTGTGGGTCTTTTTTATTTTCTGAAAAAAATAATTTTTAAAACGCCTGCAGGATATACTTCTATTATTGTGTCGGTATTATTTAGTGCAGGCCTTATCTTATTTTGTATAGGCATTATTGGCGAGTACCTTGGTAATGTATTGATGATGCAGAATAACAAACCTGCCTTTTACGTAAAAGAAAAAATATGATCGTACAGCAATATGGTGTCAAGTATCACAGGGTTACTGCCGAAGATCTGGAAACGGTAAGGTATTGGCGTAACCAGGAGTTCATACGCAATACCATGCAGTTTAAAGATTACATTACTCCATCGATGCAACTGAAATGGTTCGAGAAAATAAATAATAAATTCAATTATTATTTCATTATTGAACATGAAGGAAAAAAAATAGGACTTATCAATTGTAAAGATGCCGAACCCGATTCGAGAATAGCAGAAGGAGGCATTTTTATCTGGGAAAAAAAATACTGGGGAACGCCCATACCTGCGTTTGCTTCGCTCACGATGTTACAGGCCGTGTTCGAAATAATTAAATCAGGCGAAGCCTCTGTTGCTACTGTTGCTTGTGATAATAAAAAAGCGCTCGACTTTAATCTGATGCTGGGTTATGAAATAAAAGGAAAAACACCTGACGGTAATTATTATAAATTGTTTTTAACGAAAGAAAAATATTTCTCGCATTGCAAAAAATTAATAAAGGCAGCAGCGATTCTGCATAAAAATGATGCCGATTTTAAAATGGATGCGGAACCTGCTCCTATATTGGCAGACGAGGTAAATACCTACCTGTTAAACCGTAAGCTTAACTAACAGCCGGAAAAATATCGAGCTCTCCTTTTTCTAAAAAATAAAGCCACTTTTCTTTAGGAAACATACTTAGCATAAACTCATCACGCAGAGTCTCTATTTTATATCTGCATATTTCTGCTGCACTGTAATTCCATTTTGGGTTTGCAATATCGAGCATTAATACAAAACGGTCTTCATTACTATTGTTCCATGCTTCATGTTCAAAAGAATCGTCGAATACAAGCATTTTACCGGGTTCCCAGGTTTTGGTTTCATCGCCCACACGGAGTGCGCAGTTTTCGGGAATAACGAGGCCTAAATGAGCTCTGAGCACCATTTTAGTAAAGCCTTTATGAGGTTTAATTTGTGTATTGGCGGGCAGGTATGAAAAATCAGCGGAAATTAAATCCGGAATCTGTTTTAAGATCTTATATGTTTCAGGACATAAGCTGCAGTTTAAAGGATGCCTGATGCCGAAGAACTGAAACGTAAATACTTTCCAGATGTTTTTACTGTTAGGGTGCAGGTATTCAGGAAAGGTATCGAGCCAAAAACCATTTTTAGAATTTTTTCTCAGATTTTCCAGTTCATCAACAATAACCTTATAGTTTGCTTCCAGTATTTTTAAACCGGGAGTTTCGTCAACATTATAAAAGTACTTGGGATTTTTTTCAGTGAATTCCATTACCAAATATAAAAAAAATCATATATTTATCATAATGGCAAAGTTGTGGTTTAGTTTATATGACAGGGGCGAGTATAAAGGGAACGACCTTGCATTTTACGACACTGCCAAACTCGATTTCTCAAATTTTATAGAAGGTAATTACCCAGTTATAAGACAGGAGCTCGAAAACTATTTAAAAGAGCATCATTTGCAAAGCTATTTTAATACCACTATGGTTGAAAAACCGGATAGCTGGAAAACCATTTCGCTTAAATCGTGGACGATTGATCTTTACGAAAACTATAAACATTTCCCAAAGACAGTTGAGATCATTAAGTCTGTGGATGGCCTTGTATCTGCTTCATTCAACCTTTTAAATGCGGGAGCAACTATAAAGCCGCATTGTGGCGATACAAACGGTATTTTCAGATGCCATTTAGGACTTGAAATACCGGCTACTATGCCTGAGTGTGGGTTCAGGGTAAAAGAGGAATGGAAGAGCTGGGAGGAAGGGAAATTATTGGTGTTTGTGGATGCAAATAACCATGAAGCCATAAACCTGAGTAACAAAAACCGGTTCATATTTTTGTTTGATGTGATCAGACCGGAGTACAGGACTAAGAAACATTATATTTCATCAACGGTTATTGCTTCTTTATTTTTGCAAAAAAGAGCAGAGGCATTTGTGTTGCTTTATAAATCACCCTTATGGTTGCAAACGGTTGCCGGCTTTTTATTAGTCCCATTTGCTTTTGTGGCCATAAGAGCGCGAAACCTTATCTATTATTTATTTAAAAAATAAGATGGCAGCCTTAACACATAAACTTTGGTTTAGCCTTCTGCATCAAAGACCTTACAAAGGTACGGAAGCTAATTATCCTGTTGTTTTGGAAGTGCCAGGAATAAAAGCACTTGAAAATAATCATGAAGTAATACTAACAGAGCTTAATCAGTATTTACAGCAATTTGTTTTTGAAAGCCAGTTCAACACGACTATGGTTGAAACGCCAAAGTCGTGGAAGGTAAGATCACTAAGGGTTTGGGGAGTTGAAATGTATGAGATTCAGAAACATTTTCCTGAAACTGTAAAATTATTATCCGGCATAGATGGTGTTATTAACATAGGTTTTAATTTACTGGAGCCGGGAGCAAAGATCAAACCTCATTTTGGCGATACAAATGCTATTATCAGGTGCCATCTGGGCCTTATTATTCCTGAAGAAAACGAAAACTGTGCTATAAAAGTAAACAATGAAGTAAAAAACTGGCAACAGGGAAAGGCCATTGGTTTTACTGATGCCTATGAACATGAGGCCTGGAATAAAACGCAAAAACAACGTATTATTTTGTTGTTCGATATTTTAAAGCCTGAATATATTTCGCGAAAAAATAAAATTTGTGGAGTAATCATTGCCAGTCTTTACCTGCAGCGTTTGGGAAATGTTTTCCCGTTTATGTATACCGTAAATCCTGTGTGGCTGTGGCCTTTAACGTATCCTGTGTCTTTTATAATGAAGTTACTCATCCCGATTCGTAATCGCCTGAAACACTAAATTAGTTTCTGATTTTTTTGATGATCAGTTTTATGGATAAAGGAATCCATAGGTAAAATACAATCAACGATGGCCTGTACAAATAAGATTTAAAAATCTGCCAGCGATCGTTTAGTGTAAAGCCAACATTGGTATTGGTGCTTGCCGAAGCATAATTAAATTTCACAAGCAAAGGTTTTGTGAGCTTTATAATTTTGTTATTTAAAGTTTCGTCAATCTCATTTTCCTGCAGGTGCATTTTTTCTTTATCCACCTTCCCAAATAAGCTGCTCTGAAAATCTTTTAAATAAGTGATATGCTCCTGATCAACCTTATCCTGCTGAGCATTTAAAAAAGACTCGTAGATGCCTTCTGTTTTGAGCATATTGTCGGAGTAGGGGATCTCTAAAAAGGAACAGGCATTCTTTAAGATCGTTTCCGGATCAGAAACCAGGTCTTCGTATTTTACAATAAATACAGATTTATGTTTCTGTTCTAAATAAGCTACATTTTTATAGGTATTATTCCATAAGGCTGCCAGGTATAAAGGATTTTGGCCAGCGTTAAGGTTCCTGCTCTTTTTTCGAATGGCATTTACCCGTGGGTCTCTTACCAGAATAATAAACTTAGACTCCGGGAAGATTTTAAGCAGGGTTTTTAAATAGAAAAAGTATTTGATCTGTTTATCCAGGATAATACTGATCTCATTTTTGGGTTTTGGCTCAAAGAATTGTAAATAAATGATGTCGCACAAGCGTTTGTAATTAAGATCGGCCTTATATTTTACAAGTTGCTCGTAGAGGTTTTTTTTACTTGTAAAAAACAAGTCAAGGCTTTTTTCAGCCATTAGCCAAAATTCATCTACAAATTTATACAGTTCCGGATCCGTCCATTGTTTTTTATGCTTGTATTTCTCATAAAAGTAGATGGCAAAAGGCTCTTCTGAGGGGCAAACTACCTGATTATGAAGGTTAAACATGAGGGATAGTAAGGAACTGCCCGTGCGTTCGGTGCACAATAAAAAATGGGTATGAGGCCAATTTTGTAGAATAATTGGATTTTTTGTTAAAAGTATCTAAATTTAGTGAAAAAATTGATTTAATGAACACCCCTGTTTTCAATTTTATTGTTGGTATTGGTAGATCGGGTACGACCTTATTAATGTCGATGCTCAATTCGCATCCTGAGCTTCAGGCTACACCGGAGGTTAATTTTTTTGTATTTTTTTATGGTTCATGGAAACATAAAACAGATTTTACCGAAGCAGATTTTGTAAAAGTGGAGTTTTACATGAGTAAGTATGATGACAGGAAGCAGGTAAGTGGCTTTGAGTGGAAGACAGAGCTATTTAGAGAAAACATTAGAAATTCGCCGGAAATTAATTTTGAAATTATATACAAATGCTTTTATGAATCGTTTGTGTATGCAGGAGCTCCTAAAGCAATAAGCCATAATTTTGATAAGAATCCTATCAATACCCTGTTTCTTCAGGATATTATAGATATACTGCCCAATTCTAAATTCATTTTCCTGGTGCGCGATCCAAGGGCTAATTTTCTTTCGAGAAAAGAAAAACTAAAAAAACGGAAAGCGGATATATACCTGGATACCAAACGATGGACTCATTACAATGCAGCGGCTTTAACGGTAATTGAAAAAAACAGGGATAAGTTTTATATTTTAAAATATGAGGATTTGGTTACAGATCCGAAAGCTGAATTGCAGAAATTGGCTACTTTTTTTAATTTTCCTTACGATGAAAGCATGCTCAATTTTCATACAAAGGTTAAAGAAAACAGTTTAAAAAAGGTTTACGAAAAATCGGTAAGGGATTATCCTCAGGCAAAAGATAAATTTGAAAAACTGAGCCGTCCTGTAAATACCGACAGGCTTGATATCTGGAAAAGCAAATTAAATAAACAGGAAATAGGAATTGTTTCTGATATATGCCGGATAGCCGAAAAGTTTGGATATGATATGTCTGCCGATAAGCCCAAACTTAGCACTATTCAGTTTTGTAAAGGAACGTTATTAGCGAGACTCGACATTATTAAGAGTAAATTAACCTGTATGCTTCCGGTTAATGTAAAGTTAACGATCATGAAATCGCTAGCCAGGTAAGGTAGTTTTATAAAAATCCTTTGTTGCCCATCTGCCGTTTTTAAAGTTTTTTCCGTATTTAATTTTTTTGATCAGGTAGCGGATATTAAAAGGCAGGGAATAATACATTTTAGGGAAAATTACTTTGTTAACTGTAAACCGGGTAATATCGTAGAGCAAATTTAAGCGCGAATATGAAACAGATGTACATCCTTGTGCTTCATAGCCATTTTCAAGAGCGGTCTTTTCGCAAATGGTCCAGATAATATCATTTTCTTTCTGCGTCAATTCTGTTTTCCAAATGTTTACTTTTTCGGTATTTACTTTTTGAGTAAGTCCTTCATGAAATAAAGAGAGGTGCTGCTTTACAGTATCTCCAATCAATTGGGCGCGATTAATTTCCTCTTTAAATTTTTCGTCATAATTAAGCATAATGCTTGTATATGGGATGTTTAAGAAAGAAGTTATTTTTTTTAGAGTTTCTTCCGGCGCGCTTACAAGATCTTCGTATTTAATTTTTATATATCTGTCGGATGGTAGTTTCGCTAATTTTTCGTTCAGCTTGGTGTATTCAAAATCCCAGGTCTTGGCAAAGAAAACAACGCTTTGTCTTTTATTTTTCTTTTTTGCCCGTTTTTGTTTTATTAAAACATTGTCTCTGGGATCTCTGCTTAATAAAATAAATTTGCTTTCGGGATAATAGTTTGCTACATCATCTAAAAAATAATGGAATTTCAATTCCTTATCAACGATTGTATTAATGCGGGATTTATCCTTGTTCGGAAAAAAAGCAAAAAATGCAAGCTTAATGGCAATGGTGCCGGTAAGTATCGATTTGTGATCGGTTAAAACCTTAACCAGGTCTTCTTTTTTACCAAATTGCGGTTCGAGCCGCCCTTCGCTGAACAAATAAAAGTCATAGCAAAAATCAGCAATGGTACGGTTATCCCAGTTGGTAACGCTGTTATATTTTTCAAACAAATTATATGCAAAAGGCTCTTCGGAAACCGATAAAATTTCCGGGTGCATATTGAGCATTGAACTAAGTAAGGTGCTTCCGGTTCTGCCGGTAGATAAAATAAAATTGAGTGATGTGTTTTTTATATCAAACATTATTTTTTGCCTCTGCCAATACTAATATTGTAGCGGATACAATCCCAGTATTCTTTCGAATAGCTTACAAAAACTTCGCCACCGGCTACTATGTTTTTTGTTGCAACAATAAAGCATTTGTTATCTTCAATTTCGTACACCGAATTATTTGTTAATCCTTTTACTCTTCCTAAACCTGCCGCATCGTTTGCAAAACGTGCTTTATGCTGCGGGGTATGATAGGCATCGATACAATGTTTTTTATTGATAAAAAAAAGATATCCGTCTTCATCTTTTTCTACTCTTTTTTCGTACTCTTTCCAGTCAATAATTTCGCCTTTGTATTCTATAATTTTTGTGCCCTTTTCGATGGCTTTTGAAGTGAATAAACCCTTTCCGGAGTTAGGTAACTGGGATGTTTTTACAATTAATGCCATACTTTGGTAAATATAATTATCTTTAATGTTAGTAATTTAAAATTCAGTATTTCTACAATATTTTACGATGCGCAAGTTTACATACATTTTTTTAATTATTTCGATTAAACTATCAAGCCAGGTATTTAATGTTCCTGCAAGGCAAATTACTGCCATGAACGGCGCTCAATTTGTGACGGCTATCACTCCTTTATCTTTCACAGCACGCGAAAACCTAATCATGCAGGAGGTGCTAAACGGGAATGTGCCGGGCTTTTACAGAACGCTTGCTCCGGTAACATCAACCGCTGTAATTGGCGGAGTTACCAAAAGTGTGACTTATTATGTTATTCCCGATTATCTGGCGATTGGTTGCGATACCAATTATTTTTTGTGTCCTATGTCGCCTATTGTTGCTACTAAAATTGCCGATTCTATAGGCTGCACTTTGCCAACACGGAAAATGGTAAACGACATTTATGCCCAGGCAGCATTAAAGCTGGCCCCCTTAACTATTCCTGCGAGTGGCACTATGACCACCGTACAGGCTTTTGCGCAACATAACGGCATGGTGGGCTCGCAACGAAGCGGCTCCGTAACAGCATATCCTTTGGGAACATTAACGGGAGGTGATAAAAAAGATGTGGTTATTTCTAACCAGATTTATACAACTGCTAACAGAGTCGTTATTTATGGGTGGCATACTGCTATTGGTAGTCCTATACAACCCTTAAGTAATGTTCATGCCGATACGTATATGGATTACAGCCACGGAATGCGTTTTGTGCAAAACAGCGTTATGTATAATGGCACGGCAACAACGGTAAAGGCAATTTTGCAATCGTCCACCTTAAATACCTTATTAAGCGATGAAGGCGTCATTGCTTTACCCCAGTACCCCTACGGAAACCCGGTTACGTCGTTGGCTGCACCGAAATCGTTTGCGGTATTGAACAAAGTAAATAATACCCTCGAAATAAAAGTAAAGAACGATAATAATGTGACAGATTATAAAGTTTACACAAGTGCCAATGGAACTACGTTTAATGCCCCAATAACCTTGCCTAAAGCCGGTTTAATACTTACAGGCCTTGCTTCCGGCCAACCCTGCTATATTAAAATAGCGTCGTATAATGCAACGTACTCGGTTACTTCCACTATAAGTGAAGTGCTGGCGGCAGTACCTGCTTTGGTGCAGGATAGCATGCTTATTGTAAATGGTTTTGACAGAACGGTTACAGGTAATACCTTTGATTTTATAAGACAGCATGGAAGTTCTGTCTTCTCAGGGAATCATTATTTTTCGGCGGTAACAAACGACGCCGTTAAAGATGGTCTGGTAAGTTTGGCAAATTATAAATGTGTTGACTGGATCTTAGGAAAAGAAAGTACGGCCGACGAAACCTTTGATGCTACAGAGCAAACGCTTGTTTCGGATTATCTGAAACAGGGAGGCTATTTATTTACCAGCGGCTCCGAAATTGCCTGGGATCTGGATCACAGTGGCACTACAGCAGATAAGAGCTTTATAGCTAATTATTTAAAAGCAACTTATATAGCCGATGCGCCCAACAGCCAGGCCTCTGCATGGTATAAAACGGTGAATGAAACCGCTAACAGTATTTTTAATTTAACGGATACGGTATACTTTGATAACGGAACCCACGGTACTTATAATGTGGATTACCCTGATGTTATTGCGGCTGCCAATAACGGCACTCTTACTTTAAAGTATACCAATTCAGGATCAAACAGCTCGGCCGTTTATTTTAAAGGAACGTTCACAGGTGGAACAACAGATGGTAAAACGGTTTACATGGCTTTTCCCTTCGAAAGTATTTATGATGCGGCTAAGAGAAAGGATATGATGAAAGATATCTGGGATTTCTTTTTCAAAACGATAGCCACCACTACAACAACGCCCACTACAACAGGTATTGCTGATCTGGAAAGTAACAACAACTGCTTTGTGTATCCTAATCCGGCTAAGAGCAGTGTGAATTTTTTATGCAAAGAACCTATCCTGGAAATTACGCTTTATACTATCAATGGTACTGTTGCAGGTCATTTGAATGGGCAGTCTAACCATGAAAGCATGGATATATCGGCGCTTGCACCGGGAATTTATTTTGTAACCGTAAGAACAGCATCGCAAACGTTCACGAAAAAAATAATAAAGGAAAGCAATTGATGTTTTTGATGTAAAACTATCGTATTAGTTTTTTAATGCTTCTTCCAGCAACTCGCAGGTTACTTTTTTTTCGAAGAATAGCTGTTTGGATTTGTTTTTTGAAGTGACTACTGTGGCAGGAATAGCACCACTCCAATGCTCATTGATCTTATTAATAAAATCGTTTCCGTTTATTTCGTCCAGTAAAATAATTTCGCTGCTGTAGTGATTTTTAGAAATAAAAGGAATTAATTTTTTGTGTAGGTCTTCTATAAAATCCATACTTATCAGGATTACTTTTACAGGATGGCTGAGGTGTGCATTGCGGAACTTTTCAAACTCCGGCATTTCTTCTACGCAGGGCTTGCACCAGGTAGCCCAAAAATTAACGATGTAAGTCGTATCGCTATTGTTGTAGATGCGTTGTGTTAGTTGATCAATTTTATAAACGCTTACGGTTTGTGCTTTGCCTATGGTGGTAACACATAAAACCAGAAAAGCTATTTTATAAAAATGCCTGTGCATAGGTTAAGGATGTGTTTCTTTATAGCGGTATTCTTCCAGCAAAATGCCAATATCGGTTATAAGCCTTGCTACTTCTATGCTATCTGTACCATCATAAAATCCCCGTAAATGTTTTTCTTTATCAACCAGTGCAAAATTTTGTGTATGAATAAAATCGTCTTCATCTCCTTTTCCTTCTTCTGCATTAAGCAAATAACTTTGCCTTGCCATTTCGTATAAATGTTTTTTGTCGCCAGTTAAAAACAGCCATTGCTTGTCTTTAACACCATGCAGTTTGGCGTAATCCATGAGTACATTTACCGAATCTTCTTCGGGAGCAACCGTGTGCGAAAGAATCAACACATCTTTGTTGGCGCCAAATTTTTGATACACCCGTTCCAGCTGGGTACTCATAATAGGGCAAATGGAGTGGCAGGTGGTAAAGAAAAAATCGGTAACATATATTTTTCCTTTCACGGTTTCTTCAGTTACTTTTTCATTATACTGGTCAATAAATAAAAAGGGTTTAACGGTATGATAGGTCGTATCTCCCTCTTTCATACTTTTTTTCTTTCCGAAATAGGCCAGGGTTCTTAAAGGTTTTTGTTCATTTTTATTTAGAAAAAACCAGGCTATAAAAATGAGTGGAATCAGTATTAATAGCCAATAATAATTACCTTTAGATTTCATTTTACAAAGGTATGATTAAAGAAGCGTTTAACAACAAAAAAAAGGGCGAAGCTGAGCTGGGTTTTGGAACAAAAAATTATGACAAAGCGGTTCGGTTTTTTAACAGGGACGGGACAGTAAATGTAAGGCGTAGAAACTCAACGAATCATACGGGTTTTGATATATACCACTGGCTTATTTCCATTACCTGGACCCGCTTTATTATATTGGTATTTGCCAGTTATATAGCTGTAAATACAATTTTTGCATTTATTTATTTTTTATTGGGTACAGCAAGGTTTGGCGGTCTTGAATCAGTGGGTAATTCTTCTAATTTTACTAATTTATTTTTCTTCAGCGCGCAAACCCTTACTACTGTTGGTTACGGCCATGTTTACCCTATACACCCTTCTACTAATACGGTGTCGGCTATTGAATCCATGCTTGGTTTAATGGGTTTTGCTCTGGTTACGGGCTTATTATATGGTCGTTTTTCAAAACCCAAAGCAGCTATAGAATATAGCAATGATGCTGTGATAGCACCTTATCAGGATATTACAGCATTCATGTTCCGTATTGCCAATAAAAAGCAAAATGAACTCCTTGAAATCGAATGCGAAATTGGCTTTGCTTATAATAATCCGGAAACGAAAAAAAGATCATTCTATTTTCTGGAGCTTGAAAGAGGAAGGATTAATTTTTTGCCTTTAAGCTGGACCATTGTGCATCCGATTGATGAAAAAAGTCCTTTGTACAATTTAACGGAAGAGGCTTTCCGCAAAGGAGACGGAGAGTTTGTTATTTTGGTAAAAGCGATTAATGATACGTATTTTCAAACTGTTTATTCGCGTATGTCTTATAAAACGGAAGAGATTGTATGGAATGCGAAATTTGTTCCTGTGCCTCAAACGCCACATAAGAATGGAAGCATTTCTATTAACATTCAGGATCTGCACGAGTATCAGAAATTATAGTACGAACTACGATTAATAAAAAAGCCGTTACGAGGTATCGCAACGGCTTTTTTGTGTTTACTATAACACCTTATTTTCCTAAACTTGCTTTTACAAAGCTTACAAATAAGGGATGTGGATTTTCTACAGTGCTTTTATATTCAGGATGGAACTGTACACCTAAAAAGAATGGATGTGTTGGGATTTCAATAATCTCAGCCAAACCGGCATCGGGATTAACACCTGATATAACTAAACCGGCCGATGTAAAATCTTTGGTATATTCAGGATTAAACTCGTAACGGTGTCTGTGACGTTCATTAATATCTGATTTACCATAAATAGAGTAGGCAAGTGTGCCTTCCTCAATATGGCAAGGATATGAACCCAAACGCATGGTGCCACCCATATGCGAAATGTTTTTCTGTGCTTCTAAAAGGTCAATTACAGGATTGGTAGTAGCAGGGTTCATTTCGCGGCTGTGCGCATCTTTTAAACCTAATACATTTCTTGCAAATTCAATAACGGCGCATTGCATTCCTAAACAGATTCCTAAAAACGGAATGTTGTTGGTTCTTGCATAATGTATCGCAATAATTTTTCCGTCGATACCCCTGTTTCCAAAACCGGGAGCTACCAATACACCGTTGAGGTCTTTAAAGGTTTCTTTAATATTGTCGTCCGTTAATTCATCACTGTGAATCCAGTTAATTTTTACCTTGCAATCGTTTACGGCGCCTGCATGAATAAAGGCTTCTGCAATGGATTTGTAAGATTCTTTTAACTCAACGTATTTTCCTATTAAACCAATGGTTACTTCACGTTTTGGATGCTCCAGCTTATCTAAAAAGTTTTTCCACTTATCAAGCTTAAGCTCTTCGGGCATCTCTACATTTAGTTTTTTCAATACAATTTTATCAAGTTCTTCTTTTTCCATTAATAAAGGAACTTCATAAATTGTAGAGGCATCTAATGCTTCAATAACTGCATCAGGTGATACGTTACAGAACAAGGCAATCTTACGGCGAATATCTTTATTGATAGCATACTCCGAACGGCAAACTAAAATATCGGGTTGCACACCATACTCCAGTAATAATTTTACGGAGTGCTGTGTAGGTTTTGTTTTTAACTCGCCCGATGTTGCCAGGTAAGGTAATAAGGTCAAATGAATAACAGTACAGTCATCACCCAATTCCCATTTTAACTGGCGAACTGCTTCAATGTATGGAAGGGATTCGATATCGCCTACAGTACCACCAATTTCAGTAATAACAAATTGGTACTGGCCTGTTTTGCCTAATAATTTAATACGGCTTTTAATTTCGTCGGTAATATGTGGAATTACCTGAACGGTTTTTCCAAGAAATTCACCTTTACGTTCTTTTTCAATAACAGATTGGTAAATACGGCCGGTTGTAACGTTGTTGGCCTGTGAGGTAGCAACATTTAAAAAACGTTCGTAGTGTCCCAAATCCAGATCCGTTTCAGCACCATCCTCTGTTACGTAGCATTCGCCATGTTCGTAGGGGTTAAGTGTTCCCGGATCAATGTTGATGTAAGGGTCTAATTTTTGGATGGTTACCGTAAAGCCTCTTGCTTGTAGCAATTTGGCCAGTGATGCTGCGATAATTCCTTTTCCGAGAGATGATGTTACGCCACCGGTAACAAAGATATATTTGGTTTTAATTGACATACAGTTTTTTGTAAACTGTATGCAAAGATACTTGTTTTTTTGGAATTGAACTAAGGGAATTTGCAGTATTTTGTAAAGAGTTTGCCCTTTGATAGCTGCGATCAGGCATTTGGTCTAAATCGGTAAAATACAAATACTAAACAAGGCAGTCAATAAATTAAAACCTAATTATTTTAGGCTGTTTAATTCATCATCGGTAAAATTCTTAATGGACTTTTCTTTTGAGAATTTATTGGCATTATAATCGGTCGATTTATTTTTTGGAATCGACAGGCTTGTCCATTCTCCTTTTTTAAACATTTTAGCATAAAATACGATCTGCCCTACATGATAGGGATAATGCGCTAATTGGCGGTTAATGGCTTCCACTACGGTATGTCCTTCGTTACGGATATAAATGATATCAGAAAGCTGTTCCGGTTTCAGTTCATTTAAGGCATTAAACAAGCAATCCCAGCCCTCGTTCCATTTTTTTAAGAGGTCTGCTTTCTGTTCTGTGGCACTAAGTGTAGTTGAAGCGTTTTCAAACTCCTCGTCTCTTTTACGCCATTCTTTTTCCCCGTCGGTCGTTAAAAAATCGGTCCAGCGCGATAGCATATTACCATGCAGGTGATTTACGATGATGGCTATGCTATTGGTATCTTCATTTGCGACATAAAATAATTGTGCCGGCTCTAGCTGGTCCATGGCTTTTTCGCCTAAAGTTTTGTAATATAAAAACTGTTTTATAGCGCTGGTTAAAAATGCTTCAGGTGTATTCATGGCAAAGTATTATAAATATTTAAAGTAAAAAATGACAGAGAACCTATCATTTTTTACTAAACAAATATATAAAATATTCAAGCCGGTATTTTTACAATTTTAAAGGGCTATTCAATAATAACCTTGTCACATTCTGCATGTTCGTTAAACATCACGTAAACAAAATAAATACCGGGAGAGAGCTTTTTGTCCACTTTCAGGCTATAACTGCCTTTTTCCTTTTGATCTGTCAGTTCCCATATAATTTCACTTTTTGCGTTAAAGATCCTTGTAGAAAACATTGTTTTGTTTGGCAGGTCGAGCCGGTAAGAAATTTCGTCTTTTGCCGGATTTGGATACACGCTCAGCCATTTTGGTTTTTCTTTTGCCGGCATTTCTTTTATACCCGTAGAAGTTACGTTGCCTAATCTATGTATGATGTTTGAAGAAAAGTAAGCCAGAGTTGAATTTACTTTTTGAAACCTGTCGAATGCATTATAAGATTGCCCGGTTGCTACCGGAGTCCAAGAATCTCCGCCATCATTGGTTTCAAACAACTCAGAGTTTCCAATCCAACCCCTGTTAGCATCAATAAACCCTATTCCCTGAAAATAATTGGAGTAAGGCGCTGCTTTGGTGATCCATGTATTGCCGCCATCCGTACTTTTTATAAATACATTGTTGGTCATAGTAGAATAAGTTACTGCAGCTTCTATTGAGGCAAACCAGTTTTGACCATCTAAATTTTGTATTTTCCATACATATTCCCCCGCCGAATTACTTGTATACACCTTGGTCCAAGTTGCGCCTCCATCTGTGGTTTTTAAAATAACAGCACCTTCGCCTGTTACATTACTTTGCCCGGTTACGTAGCCATTATTGGCATCAGTAAACTGAACGTCTACTAACCTACTGGCATAAGGTCCCATGTTTATCTGGCTCCAAGTTACGCCTCCATCAATGGTTTTCATCACATATGCCGGAGATGACCATACGCCCACTGCATAAGTGATGCTTGTATTTACGCAGCAAATGCCACAGATTCCCCTGTTAGTTCCTGTGATAACGCTCGAAATGTCTGTCCATGTACTGCCACCATCCGTGGTTTTAAAAAATACATTTTGTCCGCCACTGGATAATGCCCCTGCAAAGCCATTATTTTTATCAGAAAACTCTATGCTTCTAGCATACGTGTTTAACGATTTCTGAATGCTCCACGTAGATCCTCCATTAACGGTATGGTATATTTTGCCCAGCCCTACTATAGAGCCTACGGCCCAACCGGTATCCGGTGAAATAAAAAACACGTCGTCGTACCTGTCGGTACTTACAGAGTTTGTAGGGAGCCAGGAGGTTTGGGCGGATAAAAAATGAGTCATTAATGCAACAATGAAAAGTAGTGGTGTTTTCATAAGATTGATTTTAGAAGGTTGAAAAAATGGGATGCATGAATACTTAAAGCTGATGATATAAAATGTAATATATGCTTCTGCTTTTTTAAGTGGCATCGCTTTTTTCTTAAATGGAAAGATTTGGCATATAACTGGTATTTTATCTCATAAAAAAAGGATGCCGGTTTACAGCATCCTTTATTAAAGTGAAGTGAATTTCAATTAGTAAGCAATGAGTTTCATTAATTTTTCTTTGAAACGTTCTTTAGGTAAGAAATTAATTTCAAGGTCTGCATTCATTGGTACAGGTGTATCAAGGCTGCCTTCACGCATTACAGGAGCATCTAAATACTCGAAACAATGTTCGGTAATTAAAGCACTTAACTCTCCACCAATACCACCGGTTAACGTATCTTCATGTAAAATAAAGGCACGACCGGTTTTTTTAACGGAAGTAAAAATAGCTTCAACATCTAAAGGAGCTAATGTTCTTAAATCAATCAGGTCGGCAGAAATTTCGGGATGAGCATTTAATAGTTCAATACCCCAATGTACACCTAAGCCATAAGTAACAATGGTTACAGCGGTTCCTTCTTTTATCAGACGGGCTTTACCAAACGGAATAGTATAGTATTCGTCAGGAATATCTTCGTTTACACTTCTGTATAATGCTTTATGTTCAAAGAACATTACAGGGTTGGGATCTTCGAAAGCAGTTAATAGTAAACCTTTAGCATCGGACGGAAATGCAGGGTATGCAATTTTTAAACCGGGAGTTTTAAAGAACCACATCTCATTGCTTTGGCTATGGAAAGGCCCTGCTGCAACACCTGCGCCGGTTGGCATACGAACTACCACATCGGCATTTTGTCCCCAACGGTAATGTGACTTAGCAAGATTGTTAACGATCTGCGTCATGCCTTCGCTTACAAAATCGGCAAACTGCATTTCTACCATTGCTTTATGTTTGTTGATCGATAAACCAAAACCTGCACCTAAAATAGCAGATTCGCATAAAGGGGTATTACGTACACGCGCTTTACCAAACTCTTCAACAAAGCCTTCTGTAATTTTAAATACACCACCATAATCAGCAATATCCTGCCCCATCAACACAAGGTTCTCGTGTTTGCGCATTGCTAAACGCATCCCGTCAGAAATAGCGTCAATTAAGCGTTTGTTGGTTTTTGGTCCTGTTGTATTGGAAGTATCGTTGGCTGTATAAGGAGCATACATTTCTGAAAGCTCTTTTTGAGTATCGGGTGGAGGTAAGGTTTCTGCAAAGGTTTTTTCTAGTCCCTGCTCGATATCGTGTTTGATATCAGCGCGCATTTTTTCAATGATCTGTTCGGTTAAAACTCCTTCGTCGATCAGAAATTTCTCGAAATTATTAACAGGATCTTTTCTTCCCCATACATCAAATAATTCTTTGGGAACATATTTAGTACCTGATGCTTCCTCATGGCCACGCATACGGAAAGTGATACATTCCAATAAAACGGGGCGTGGATTTTCCCGGATAGATTCTGCTAAATTTTTAACGGTTTCGTACACTTTTAAAACGTTATTACCATCAACGGTTACACCTTCAATACCATAACCAATTGCTTTGTCGGCAAATGACTTACAACGGAATTGCTCGTTGCTTGGTGTAGATAAACCATAACCGTTATTCTCGATCACAAAAATAACAGGCAAGTCCCACACGGCAGCTGTATTAATACTTTCGTGGAAATCGCCTTCGCTGGCACCACCATCGCCGCTAAATACAACGGTTACTTTTTTCTCGTGACGTAATTTATTTCCTAAAGCAATACCATCGGCAACACCTAATTGCGGGCCTAAATGCGAGATCATCCCCACAATATTATACTCCTGCGTGCCAAAGTGAAATGAACGGTCGCGGCCTTGTGTAAAACCGCTAGGCTTACCCTGAAACTGTGAAAACAAACGGTTCATAGGAATACCGCGGGTTGTAAATACTCCTAAATTACGGTGCATTGGTAAAATAAACTCATCCTGATTCAGGGCTGTTGCCACACCTACCGAAATTGCTTCCTGCCCTATGCCGCTGAACCATTTGGCAATACGCCCCTGACGCAACAATAAAAGCATTTTTTCTTCTATCATACGGGGCGTTAAAATGTTTTTATAAAGTTGTAAAAGGATATCGTCTTTTTGTTTACGTCTATCAAATTTTACAGGAGATTCAGCAGTTATCATAATATCTATTTAAAGTAGCGAAAATACCAATTTTAGGTTAATTTTGAAAATATAAAATCGTGATTAAATTACAACAGATAGTTTACAACAAATGGTTTTTACCGTTGTTCTTTTGCCTGGCGATTAGTATAAGTGTTTTTCAGCATTATCGTGTGTTTTCACTCGATGTGATTGGTTATCATGCCTGGCGGCAAACCCAAACACAAACGGTTATCGAAAATTTTGCTAACGAAGATTTTAATATTCTTAATCCACGGATCAACGATTTTTATTATAAAGACAGACTCTTTCGGATGGAGTTTCCTTTGGCACAGTGGATTATCGCTGCTTTGTATAAATTGCTAGGTAATCATTTGATTATAACCCGTTTGTTTTTTTATTTGGCAACCCTGTTTTCTGTTTGGGGAATTTATAAGGTAATTCAGGCGCTTACTCGCAATAAATTGGTAGCCTGTTTAACTTCCTGGTTCTTTTTATTTTCGCCTATTATCTATTATTATTCTGTAAATCCTTTACCGGATAATCTGGCGCTTTGCTTAGGAATATGGTCGGTTTATTATTGGATCAAACATTTAAAAGAAGATAAAATGAAGTTTTTTGTGATAAGCATCCTGTTCCTTGCATTTAGCCTTGCTGTGAAACTTCCTTTTATTGTGTTTGGAATTATGTATGTATCGAAAGTATATGAAAGAGGAAGAGAAAAGAAAATAGATGTAAAATATATACTATTGCCCGCACTCATTTGTTCCCTGCCTCTTTTATGGTATGTTTTTATAATCAGTACATGGCGTGAAAACGGTATTATTGGTGGCATATTCAGTAGCGATTTTCCTTTGCTTAAACTTTTGGATATTTTTCAGTTTAACCTTATTTCTACATTACCTGAATTGTTGGTCAATTATGCCACAGTTCCATTATTTATAATTGGATTATACTTTGTTTTCAGGAGTTTTAATTTTCGGGATACTGTTCATCGTTCTCTTTTTTATGTACTATGCGCCTGTAGTTTTTATTTTTTGTATGAGATGAATATGATTGATAAAGTGCACGATTATTATCTGTTTGTGTTCTTGCCATTTATATTTATCATTATATCAAAAGCTATTTTAATTATTTTATCGAAACCTGCTAATGGCTTAAAGTATTTGATTTTACTTTCTTTTATGGTTTCTCCAATTACGGCCTATTTAAGGTGCAATACCAGATGGAACGCTTATTCACCGGGCTTTACGAAGGAATACCTTTTTTATAAAAAAGACCTCCAGGCGATAATCCCGAAAGATGCGAAAGTGATTGTGCATGGCGATGCATCGAGGTGTATTGTGCTATATCATCTAAACAGAAAAGGGTGGAGCGATAGTGAAGAAGGGTTAACTAAAGATAAAGTGGATAATGCCATAAAAAATGGAGCAACTTATCTTGTAAGCGATACAGGTACCGACATTAGTAAGTTTATAGATATGAATTCGGTTTATCTTATTTTTCAAAAAAATGCCCTAAAACTGTATAAGATAAAATGAAAAAAATTGTTTTGTTTTTAATTGTTTCGTGTAATCTGCAGGCACAGGTGATGTGGCAGCTTAAATCAGATACCGTTTATAAATGGTTTTATAAAGATGGAGATGAATTCAATGCTACGGACTTAGATAATAACAAATGGCAATGTGGCATGCCATGGAGCAATTTTGCTATACCTCAGGACCTTGTTTTTGCAAATGAAAATGTGAGTTTAAAAGACGGTTGCCTTCATTTGATGGCTTCAAATGAAGCCAGATCATTTCCTATCAGAGCTAATAAAAATGATTCATTAGCAGCAATTAAAAATGGGAAACCAATAGATAATAACACCTATAAAGCGCAATACACGGCAGGATTAATAACTTCCAGAGCACGCTATAAGTATGGTTATTTTGAAATTCGTTTTAAGTCGAACGACGAAAAAGGCATTTGGCCTGCATTCTGGCTTTATGGTGGCAGCCCGAATGAAGAAATAGATTTTTTTGAATTGAAAGGAGAACGTGGAGATCAAATGCATTTAGATGTGCATTGTCCGAAAGGTTGCGATGATTTTAGAGGAGGATTTTTAAACCTTGAAAAAAACTGGGGCGGATGGGTACAATTAAAAGAAAGCCTGGCAAATGACTGGAACATTGTTTCGGGCGAATGGCAACCGGGTTACGTGAAGTTTTTTTTAAATGGGGAGCCAATAGCTTATTTTAAAGGCGATTTTCAAACAGCGCAAAATTTATTTATTAATACTTCTGTTGCCCGTAATGGAGAGGCTTTTAACCCCGGGCCTGATGAAAAAACGAAATGGCCGAATACTTTTTTAGTGGATTATGTGAGAATATGGAGTAAAGAAGATACCATAAAAACAAAAGCCGATGATAGCTATTTCAATAAAACATCTCAAACAATCGTAGACAATAAACTCGTTGCAACAAAGCTTAAAAAGAAACTGAAGTTTATTTATAACGAAGAAAATTTAAAATCTGAAAAAGGGGTATTGTCCTTACTGCCCCTTTCATCTAATAAATATAGCGTATCTATATTAGGAAAAGATTTAGGGATCATAAAAATTGAGGTCATCGACCAAGAAGGGACTATCAGGTTGATGAATACGCTAATAAATGCGGGATATACTATTTTAGATCTGAATGCTTTCCCAACAGGGTCTTATAAAATAAAGATCAATATTGGCACACACACACTAACTCATATTGTATCCGTTATCAATTAAAAATATATAATAAAGAGGGCTGCATATAACACATATTTTATTGTACTTTTGAAATACATTTAATTTTAGTTTATGATACGTTTATTAGTTATATACATATTGGTTGCAACGGTTACAGGCCTTAATGCACAGGTTATGTGGCAGGTTGGCAAAACCGCTTCGCAAAAATGGTACCTGGCGCAAACAGACGAGTTCAATGACGTTAAAATAAACCCTGATATGTGGAAGTCGATCAGTTCTCCACGCCCTTATAATGTTAACCTAGATCTGTATTATAAAGCAGATAATCTTAAGTATAACCTTGGCTATCTTACCTTAGAAGCTAAAGAAGAAAAAACGCTGGCAAAAGTTGAACTTAACGGCGAAGAATCCAATTACCTGAAAACAAATGGAAAAGTGTTGAATGCCAAGAATGAATATGAATTTAATTATTCAGGGACTTCGCTTACAAGCAGTGCTTTGTATAATTCTGGCTATTTTGAAATGCGTTTTAAATCAACAGACAGTAAAGGTGTATGGCCTACGCTGCAACTAACGGGTGGTAAAGAAAATGAAGCCATTGCTTTATTTGAGGCGAAAGGCGAAACACCTGAACAATTGTATGTAGATGTACATTGTACAAACGGTTGCAGCACAACGGCAGAAATGTATTCTAAAAAAAATGCCGGCGGTTTCACAAAATTAAATGAGTCTTTATCTAAAGACTGGAATATAGTGTCTGCAGAGTGGGGCACCGACTATATTAAATATTTTATAAATGGTAATCCGGTAGCGTATTATAAAGGAATTGTAACCTCAGGTAAATCGTTAGTATTAAGTAATGCGGTATCTAAAAAAGGATATGGCTTAAAAGAAGGTCCTGATGCGGATTCAAAATTCCCTGCCCGATTTGATGTAGATTATGTGCGGTTTTGGGGTAAAGCGGATACCGCAGGGAAATATAAAGACAACTACTTCAATTTCGAAAATTCTCCTGTAACTATTGATAACAGACTTTTATACAGTGCAGAAGTAAAAAAGAAAGTAAAAGCTATTTCTAAAGCCAAAGAATTAAGTGATGAACTTGGTTCTATTACATTACTGCCTATTTTGTATAATAAATATAGTTTGTCTGTTCAGGGGAATGCTTTAACAATGGTACAGGTTGATGTTTTTGACCGTTTCAATGAAAAGGTGGCGGGCTTTGCTATCAGCAATGTGCAATACTATATCATGGATCTGAGTGCTTTGCCAACAGGGCCTTACAAAGTTAAAATAAGTGTTTTAAATCAGTTACTCGAACATGATATTCCTATTATTAATCCTGAAAAGGTAGGAGAACAACGTGATGGAAAATAATATCATTATACTGCTTGTATTAGCTGCTGTTTCTTATTTAGGATTCAGATTATATAAATCGTTTTCTAAAAAGAAATGTGGGGATAAAAACTGTGGCTGCGGTTAAGTCATCTTAAGATTTAATATAAACTGAAGTATATAGTTTATATTTCTTTTTTCCTTGATGAAAAAAGAAACAAAAAAATCAAGTCAATTCGCCAACTACCATTTTTTTTCACTCAAGCCTGCCCGGGAAACGGAGTGAAAAAATGGTAGTTCGCACCGAATTGCCATACACAGCCGCACCATTACTAATGTATGAAGCGTATATTCTGTTGTATATAGATGGATTATTTAACTGCTTTTAAGCTAAGATCCATGCTTTTTACATGATGAGTCAATGCTCCCACAGAAATAAAATCCACACCGCATTTAGCGTAGGCTGCAATTGTTTTTTCCGTAATACCGCCTGAGCTTTCTACTTCAAAAGCACCTTTAATAAGATCAACCGCTTTTTTTGTATTGGCAACCGTATAATTATCGAGCATAATGCGCTGAAAGCCACCTTTTTTTAAAATGAGTTTTACATCATCAATAGTGCGGGTTTCAACTTCTATAGGTAATTTCTTTTTGGTCTTTTTAAGATATACATGTGTAGCGTCTAAAGCTTCTAAAATACCTCCTGCAAAATCAATATGATTGTCTTTGATCATGATCATATCATACAAGCCAAAACGATGATTAGCGCCACCGCCAATAACAACGGCCCATTTTTCGAAAAAACGAAAGTTTGGAGTGGTTTTACGGGTGTCGATTACTTTTGCTTTTGTCCCTTTACAAAGTTCTTGCAGGTAGTTGGTTTTAGTGGCAATAGCGCTCATACGTTGCATAACGTTCAATACAAGGCGTTCGGTAGTAAGGAGCTTTTGAGTATTGCCTTCTACTAAAAAAGCAATGTCGCCCACTTTTACTTTTTCACCGTCTTTTATGAGTGTCGTAAATTTAAATTTAGGATCAACTAATCTGAAGATCTCTTTAGCAGCATCAATACCTGCAATAATACCGGCTTCTTTTACAATTAAACGGCACTTCCCTTTATGATTGGAAGGAACTGTAGCAAGGGCAGAATGATCGCCATCGCCTACATCTTCCTGCAGGGCTTGTTGTACAAAAGTTTTAAAATTGAAATGCTTTTTGTGAAGTTGGATATAATTAGCCATTGTCGTTCTCTATTCTGAACTGCGAAATTACACTTCCTCTCACTAATATGGAAACTCTAAATTTTCCGTTAGAAGTATCCAACGCACCGGTAATAAATTGCTGGTCGCCGTTTACAATACTGGTATGTGAAGTTTGGTAGCTTTTTACTTTATGTTTACTGAAAAAATCTTCGATGAGTGCCTGAGCCTGAGACTTACTTAAAAGATCTTCCTGAGTTAATACTTTAATCGAAACTCTGTCTGCAAACATTTTCACGATCTCTGATGCATTACCTTGCTTTAAAGCATTGTTTACATCGTCATTGATATCCTGTAATGAAAACGAAAAACTTAAGAGGCCAAGTAAAATTATTGCAAGTGCTTTCATTTATATTGTAACTTTGCTTCAAAGTTAACAATTATTGTGCCTAAGTAATTTAACGTTTGTCGAAACATGAAGATTTTGCTTGTTCAAATAGAGAAAACAACTGATTTATATCTTGCAGAAGGAGTTAAAATTTACGCTGACAGGTTAAAGAATTACGTATCCTTTTCTACCGAAACAATCATCATGCCTAAGGCTGTAAGGCAAAAGCCCATTGAAGAACAGAAACGGGAAGAAGCCCTTAGTATTCAGAAAATGCTGGAGCCATCTGATTATTTGGTGTGTATGGATGAACACGGCAACCAGTTTAGCTCTGTTGGATTTGCGGAGTTTTTAAATAAACGAATGCTTTCAGGTTGCAAGCGTTTGGTGTTTTTAATTGGTGGCCCTTATGGAATTGATTCGTCGATCCTAAATAAAGCATCCTATGTGCTGTCTTTATCTGAGATGACGTTTTCTCACCAGATGATCCGTTTGTTTTTTAACGAACAGCTTTACAGAGGTTTTTCGATCTTAAAAAACGAGAAATACCATCACGAGTAGCTAAAAACAAAACCACGTAATTTTACGCGGTTTTGTTTTGACAGTATTATTCGTCGAAGAGTACTTGAAAATGCCTGCAGATTTAAGAGTTAAAATGGCAAAAGAAAATTTACCATTTTAACAAACTGATAGAAATTATTTTCTTTTAATGACTTTGTTTACAGCTTCTACAATATTAATTGTATCGAGGCCGTATTTAGTCATTAATTCATCAGGAGTTCCGCTTTCGCCAAAGCTATCGTTAACCGCTACAAATTCCTGCGGAGCAGGTGTGTTACGGGATAGTAACTGAGCAACGCTGTCACCCAGGCCACCATTCATTTGATGTTCTTCGGCAGTAACCACACATTTTGTTTTAGCTACAGATTTTAAAATAGCAGCATTATCTAAAGGTTTAATGGTATGAATGTTTATGATCTCTGCAGAAATACCTTGTTCAGCTAATTTTTCTCCTGCTTCAATGGCTTTCCATACCATATGGCCTGTAGCGATAATGGTTACATCAGTTCCTTCATTTAACATAACAGCTTTACCGATCTCAAATGTTTGATCGGCAGGTGTAAAGTTTGGAACCGTTGGGCGGCCAAAACGTAAATACACAGGTCCTTTATAATCAGCAATAGCAATAGTGGCAGCTTTGGTTTGATTGTAATCGCAAGGATTAATCACACACATATGCGGTAACATTTTCATTAATCCAATGTCTTCCAGAATTTGATGTGTAGCACCATCTTCGCCTAATGTTAAACCGGCATGCGAAGCGCAGATCTTAACGTTTTTACCGGAGTAAGCAACGCTTTGACGGATCTGATCATACACACGGCCTGTACTGAAATTTGCAAAAGTACCTGTAAAAGGAATTTTACCACCAATGGTTAAACCGGCCGCAATGCCTATCATGTTTGCTTCAGCAATACCTACCTGGAAAAAGCGTTCAGGGTGCTCTTTTTGAAAGGCATCCATTTTTAAAGAGCCTGTAAGGTCGGCACATAAGGCAACCACATCAGGATTTGATTTTCCAAGTTCAGATAAGCCTGCGCCAAAGCCTGAGCGTGTATCTTTTTTTTCGGTATAGGTGTATTTTTTCATGTATAGGTTATGTGTGTTCTGAGTGTGCTAATCTAATAAAACAGTTTCATTTTTTGGATTTATTTTTCTCCTGAATTATTAAGAATTAGTGTCATAGTATTAAAGTTTAATAGTAGTTGTAACCGACGATGTAATAGTGAATTTTCGTTCGACCGTACCGGTAGTTTCTTTTACGCCATCATATCTGAATTCCAGTTTATAATTGCCAGGTTGCAGATAAATAATTTCGTTTAACAAAGTTTTGTTAAGGTTACATACCCAGGTTACTTTTTTTCCGTCGTCGGTATAAATACTTCCCGAACCATTACCAACCTTGGTAATATAGGCATTGCCGGATGTCTGCACTTTTATCGTGTTTGTACTGCTTTGCTGGATCTCCACATCATTTAAATTAATACGCGGAAGGGTCAGTATTTCAATATCGTATTTGCCTACAATGTATTTATCTGTTTTACCAAAATCCTGAATGTTAAGCGTATTCATATCTCCTTTTTTTCTGACTACACAGGTGGGGTAATATTTACTTAAAGGCCCGTCTAATTCCAGTTTTAAATAGCCCTGTGGCGCGTCAACCGGTATCACATTATGTTTGCCCTGTTGTATGGTGATATTTTTTTTCTCAACAGGAGGTATGGTATGAACCATGAGATCGTAAGTAATATTTGGGTTCAATACAATGGTATCAGGGCTTCCGCGATGGTTTAAGGTATGCAGGTAATTATATTTTACCTGTTTTGTATTGGCATCGTAAAAGGTCATGTTCACATCTGTTTCCGTTGGTTTCTTTGTGATATCAAGCAAGTCAACCTGCACCGTAGTTTGAGAAATGGCTTCGGTTAATACTAAATTTAGAACATCTTTAAAATTGGCTTCGTTACTAACGTCATAAAATTTACCCATGCAGCCAAATACATCTGCAAATTTCACATCCAAACCAACACCAATAACGAAGGGCCTTAGAAAGATTCCTTTACGCTGCAATTCGGCAGATACTTCGCAGGGCACGCCACCACACTCTTCTATGCCATCGGTAATTAAAATAATAATATTACGACAAGTGTTGCAGGGCGTGAAATCGGCAGCGCTTTCGCCCAAAGAATAAGCAATAGGAGTGGTACCCAGTGGTTCTAATTTTTGAATGCGCTGTTTTATTTTTAAAGCATTTACATTGGCTTTGGCAAAAGGAATCTCAAGCTTGGTGTCTTTACAATTTCTTTCAGGCTTAATAAAAGTGGTGTGTCCGTAGCAGCGCAGGGCTAATTCTAAATTGGGCAGTCCTTTAAGGCTATCCAGAAACTCGCCCATGATCTTTTTAGCAACTTCTATTTTAATGTTGCTATTCCAGGGCGCATACATGCTATAGGAATCATCAAAAATAAAGAGAATGCGGTTGGTGGGTTGGGAATGGAGAATTGAAAATGAAGAATTGAAAATGAATAAGAAAAAAAGAATCTTCTTATTTAAAATACCCAGGCCTAATTTTGAATTCTCAATTCTCAATTCTCAATTATTTAATAATCGGCGTCGTTGCCAACCAATTGATCAAGTGCTTTTTTCAATTGCTCATCATTAGGCGCAGAACCATGCCATTTGTGAGTTCCCATCATAAAATCAACACCGGCACCCATTTCTGTTCTCATAATGTTAACAATAGGTTTGCCTTTGCCAATAAATGCTTTGGCTTTGTTAAATCCTTCAATGACTGCAGCCATGTTGTTGCCTTCGTTGGTTTCGACCACCTGCCAGCCAAAAGCTTCAAATTTTGCTTTTAAATTGCCCAGTGACAGTACATTTTCTACGTCGCCATCGATCTGGCGGCCGTTATAATCAATAGTCGCAATATAATTATCTACTTTATTGGCTGCTGCGTAAATAGCGGCTTCCCAAATCTGACCTTCCTGTAACTCGCCATCGCCGTGAAGGCTATATATAGTAGAATTATCTTTATTTAATTTTTTTGAAATGGCTGCACCAATGGCAACACTCATACCCTGACCCAAAGAACCGCTGGCAATGCGCACACCCGGTAAATGCTCGTGAGTAGTAGGGTGGCCCTGCAGACGTGAATTTAGTTTACGGAATGTTTTTAGTTCTGCTATAGGAAAGTAGCCGCAACGGGCTAAAACACTATAAAAAACCGGAGAAATATGGCCATTGCTCAGAAAAAACAAGTCTTCGCCTTTACCATCCATCGTAAAGTTTTTAGGATTATGAGTCATGACACCGTTATAAAGCGCCACTAAATACTCTGTACAGCCTAAAGAACCACCCGGGTGGCCTGAATTTACGGCATGAACCATTCTTAAAATATCTCTTCTAACCTGAAGAGCCAGCTTTTCTAATTGGGAAATATCAGCCATAAATAGGAGTTTTTGCGCAAAAATACTATTTGCTTAAGGGATATCATGTCAATGTTAATAATAATAACAGGATGTTAAAAAATAACTTTTTGAATTTGTTTTTCACAGGGAAATACGGCCTTTTGTTAAAAACTGCGGCATTTTGCTATAAATAATAGTAAGGGTCGGCGGTCGATTTTAATATATTTGCAACTTACAAAAACCAGAAGTTAGACCTGAGATATGAGATTTTAGACAAAACCATTCTCCTATCGCATATCTAGCTTCTCAAATCTTAATACAGAATATGGCTTTAAAATGTGGAATTGTGGGGTTGCCTAACGTAGGGAAATCAACTCTTTTTAATTGTTTAAGTAATGCAAAAGCACAGGCGGCAAACTTTCCGTTTTGTACCATAGAACCTAACGTAGGTGTGATTACGGTTCCTGACGAGCGTTTAAATAAACTGGCAGAATTGGTAAAACCTCAGAATATTTTACCGACTACTGTTGAGATCGTTGATATTGCAGGGTTGGTAAAGGGAGCCAGCAAGGGAGAAGGTTTGGGCAATAAATTCCTGGCCAATATCCGTGAGTGTAATGCTATTTTACACGTGCTGCGTTGTTTTGATGATGATAATATTATTCATGTGGATGGAAATGTAAATCCGGTGCGTGATAAAGAAATTATTGATACTGAATTGCAATTGAAAGATCTGGAAGCTGTGGATGCTAAATTGAAGAAATTTGAGAAAGCGGCTAAAACAGGTAATGATAAAGACGCCGTAAAAACCTATTCGGCTTGTTCAAAATTAAAGGAGACCTTGGAAAGTGGTAAATCTGCCCGTGCCTGTAATTTAGAGGAAAGTGAGCTCCCATTCATACAGGACTTACATTTATTGACGATTAAACCAGTCATGTATGTGTGTAATGTGGACGAAGCTTCTGCAAAAACAGGTAATAAATACGTGGATGCCGTTAAAGAATCTGTAAAAGGCGAAGGCGCTGAAATATTAATTATCACAGCAGCTATGGAAAGTGAAATTGCTTCCTTAGAAACTTACGAAGAGAAACAGATGTTCCTTGCCGAAATGGGGTTAGAAGAGCCGGGTGTCAATAAATTAATTAAACAGGCTTATAGCTTATTGAAACTACAGACTTACTTTACAGCAGGTGTAAAAGAAGTTCGCGCCTGGACCATTGAAAAAGGCATGACGGCTCCGCAAGCTGCAGGTGTAATTCATACTGATTTTGAAAAAGGATTTATCCGTGCTGAGGTTATTGCATATAACGATTATATCACCTACGGTTCGGAGAATGCCTGCAAAGAAGTAGGAAAATTAAAAGTGGAAGGAAAAGAATATGTAGTGGCAGATGGAGATGTGATGCACTTTAGATTTAATGTTTAAGAAAGTTTAAAGTTTCTGGTTAGAGGTTTCTAGTTGGGTCCTATACAACCTGAAACTTCAAATCAGAAACCTGCAATTCAATGTATGGCAACAATAAGGAAGTTTGAAGATTTGGATGTTTGGCAATTGGCCAGGGAATTAAATGTTAAAATTACGCCAATATTGAATAAATTAAATGAAACGAAAAATTATGATTTAAAAAGCCAGTTGGATCGTTCTGCTGGTTCTGTGATGGATAATATTTCGGAAGGTTTTGAAAGAGATGGAAACAGGGAGTTTATACAGTTTTTAGCAATATCAAAAGGTTCATTAGGAGAAGTAAGGTCACAATTATACAGAACACTAGACAGAAATTTTATTGAAAAAGAAAAACATGATTTACTACAGGAAGAGTGTTTGTTATTAGCAGGAAAGCTTGGAAAATTTATAACTTATTTAAATAATTCAGAGATCAAAGGAAATAAATTTAAGAAATAATGATTTTAAGTTTATTGTGAATGCAACAAGAAACCAGGAACATTCAACCAGAAACAAGAAATAAGAAAATGGCAAAAGAGATAGCAAGTTATAACGAAGACAGTATCAAATCCCTCGACTGGAAAGAGCATATCCGTATGCGTCCCGGTATGTACATTGGGAAATTGGGCGATGGGTCTGCCTTTGATGATGGAATTTATGTCCTGATAAAAGAGGTAATGGATAACTCCATTGATGAGTTTATGATGGGAGCCGGTAAAAAAATTGCCGTGCAAGTGAAAGAAGGAGCAGTTTCTATTCGTGACTACGGTCGTGGTATCCCTTTAGGGAAAGTAGTAGAGGTTGTTTCTAAAATAAATACCGGTGGTAAATACGATAGCGAAGCATTTAAAAAATCGATTGGTTTAAATGGAGTAGGTACCAAGGCTGTAAATGCTTTGGCAGTTAACTTTAAAGTAATTGCATACCGCGATGGACAATCTAAAACAGCAGAATTTTCGCGAGGAGAGCTGGTAAAAGAATCAAAGGTTGAAAAAACAAACGAAGCAAACGGAACGTATGTAGAGTTCAGACCGGATGATACGATCTTTAAAAAATACCATTTCGTTCATGAATACATTGATAGAATGCTCTGGAACTATGCATTCTTAAATACAGGATTAACGCTTACCTTCAACGGACAGGATTATAAATCAGAAAATGGTTTAAAGGATCTCTTAGAGAAAAATATTACCGGCGAAATTTTATATCCTATTATCCATTTAAAAGGAGAAGACATAGAGTTAGCCATGACGCATAGTAACGAACATTTCTCTGAAGAGTATTACAGTTATGTAAACGGACAATACACCACTCAGGGAGGTACGCACCAGGCAGCCTATAGGGAAGCCGTTGTAAAAACGATCCGTGAGTTCTACAAAAAAGATTTTGATCCTACAGATGTGCGTAAGTCCATTGTAGCGGCAGTTTCGGTACGTGTACAAGAACCGGTGTTCGAATCTCAAACCAAAACAAAATTAGGATCGCAGGAAGTTGCTCCCGGTGGGCAATCGATGCGTTCCTTTGTAGGCGATTTCATTAAACAACAATTAGATAATTACCTGCATAAAAATCCGGAAACAGCTCGTGCCATTGAAGCAAAAATTATTGCCAATGAGCGTGAACGTAAAGAGTTATCAGGTATTCAGAAATTGGCGCGTGAGCGTGCAAAAAAATCGTCACTTCATAATAAAAAATTACGCGATTGCCGAGTGCATTTGGATGATGCCAAAAACCCACGTGCACATGAAACTACTATTTTTATTTGTGAGGGTGATTCTGCCAGTGGCTCTATTACCAAAACACGCGATGTAAATACACAGGCCGTATTTAGTTTAAAAGGAAAACCTTTAAACTCTTTTGGCTTAGGTAAAAAAGTAGTATACGAAAACGAAGAATTTAATTTATTGCAGGCTGCTTTAAATATTGAGGATGGCCTGGATGAATTGCGCTATAACAATGTTGTACTGGCTACTGATGCCGATGTGGATGGCATGCATATTCGCTTATTATTACTCACCTTCTTTTTGCAGTTTTTTCCTGATCTGGTTAAAAATAACCATGTATATATTTTGCAAACACCTTTGTTCCGTGTGCGTAATAAAAAAGAAACGGCTTATTGCTATAGCGAGGAAGAACGTAAAGCCGCTATTGCCAAGTTAGGCCCTAAGCCGGAGATTACCCGATTTAAAGGTTTGGGAGAAATTTCTCCGGATGAGTTTAAACATTTTATCGGGAAAGATATTCGATTGGAGCCTGTATTATTGGATCAGCAATCGTCTATACAGCAATTGTTAAGCTATTATATGGGTAAGAACACGCAGGATAGACAGGAATTTATTATTGATAATTTGCGTGTTGAAATCGACGCAGAAGAAGATTTATTGAAAGCGTAATAAGTTTAGAAAGTGGAAAAGTTAATGAGTTTAGAAAGTTAAAAGCGATGTATTTTGAACTTTCTAAACTTTCAAAACTAAAATAGAATGGAAGAAGATAAAAATAACGAACACAACGAATTAAATACGGTTACCCATGTTTCGGGAATGTTTAAAACATGGTTTATCGATTATGCATCGTATGTAATTTTAGAGCGGGCAGTTCCGGCCATGGAAGATGGTTTAAAACCTGTACAGCGCCGTATTTTACATAGTATGTGGGAACTGGAAGATGGCCGTTACAATAAGGTTGCCAACTTAATTGGTAACACCATGAAATACCATCCGCACGGTGATGCCAGTATTGGCGATGCATTGGTGGCTATTGGCCAGAAAGACCTGCTTATTGATATGCAGGGAAACTGGGGTAATATCTTAACAGGTGATAGCGCAGCTGCTCCCCGTTACATTGAAGCGCGATTGTCTAAATTAGGCCAGGAAATTATTTTTAACCCTAAAACTACTAATTGGGGAGTAAGTTATGATGGTCGTAACAAAGAGCCTATTACGCTTCCAGTTAAATTCCCCTTGGTATTAGCGCATGGAGTAGAAGGGATCGCTGTTGGTTTGGCAACAAAAATATTACCGCATAATTTTAATGAGTTAATTGATGCCTCTATACAAATCTTACGTGGTCGTAAAGCAGTTATATTCCCTGATTTTATTACCGGTGGTATTGCTGATTTCAGTGAGTACAAAGATGGCTTACGTGGTGGTAAAATCAAGATCCGCGCAAGAGTTAAAGAACTGAATCCTAAAACACTCATCATTTCTGAAATTCCTTTTGGTACAACAACGGGTTCATTAATTGATTCTATTTTAGCGGCCAATGATAAAGGTAAAATCAAGGTAAAAAAAGTAGAAGATAATACCGCTGAGAACGTAGAGATCTTAATTCACTTGCAGCCGGGTATTTCTCCTGATAAAACCATTGATGCATTGTATGCCTTCACAAATTGTGAAATGAGCATTTCGCCCAATGCCTGTATCATTGAAAATGAAAAGCCTCGTTTTGTTGGTGTTAGCGAGATCTTAAAGATTTCTACACATCAAACATTAGCGTTGCTAAAACGCGAATTGGAAATTGAACAGTCGGAGCTGGAAGAAAAATGGCATTTCTCCTCTTTGGAAAAACTATTCATTAAAGAAGAAATGTATATCGACTTTAAGAAATATGCCAATAGAGAAACGTTATATGAATACCTATACGATAAATTTAAGCCTCATCGTAAAAAATTAATCCGCGACATTACCGACGAAGATTTGCAGCGTTTAACACAGATACCAATGATCCGTATCACCCGTTTTGACAGTATTAAAGCGGAAGAGCACATGAAGGATCTGGATGCGAAAATTGCAACGGTAAAAGGTCATTTGGCAAATTTAATTGATTATGCTGTTGACTATTTTAAAAATTTAAAGAAAAAATACGGAACCGGAAGAGAACGTAAAACAGAAACAAAAGAACTGGAAACCATTGTTGCTACTGAAGTAATTATGGCTAACGAAAAATTGTATGTTAACCGTGTCGAAGGCTTTGCAGGTAAGAGCTTAAAGAAAGACGAGTTTGTATGCGATTGCTCTGATCTGGATGATATTATTGCTTTTACCAAAGAAGGTAAAATGAAAGTGTTTAAGGTATCAGACAAAGTATTTATTGGTAAAGATATTATCTACATCGCTATCTTTAAAAAGAACGATGAGCGTACTACCTATAACATGATTTACAGCGATGGCCCGAAAGGCGTTACGTTTATCAAACGTTTCAATGTAACAGGTGTTACACGCGAAAAAGAATACGATCTCACCAAGGGAACACCAAACTCTTCGGTACATTGGTTTACCATTAATCCAAACGGAGAAGCAGAGAAAGTGCAGGTAATTTTAAAACCGGTGAGTGGCTTACGTAAAATGGAACTGGATGTTGACTTTGCCGAAATTCCGGTTAAAGGAAGAGCTTCTACAGGAAATATTGTAACCAAGTATGCCGTTAAAAAAGTATTACTTAAAACAAAAGGAACATCAACACTGGCAGCCGAAGATTACTGGTTTAATGATGCAGTACAACGTTTGAACCGTGACAGCAAAGGAACATACTTAGGTAAGTTTGCCGGAGACGATAAAATACTCACGGTTACCAGTAAAGGGTTTTATAAATTATATACCTATGATATCTTAAACCATTTTGATGAAGATATTGTGTTAATTGAAAAATATTATCCTGAATTGGTTTTAACCTGTATTTATTATGATGGAGAAAGCAAAGCGTATTTAACAAAACGTTTTGTTCCTGAAAATGTTTCTACCAAATCATTGATCATTACCGAGAATGAAAATTCACGTATAGAACTTATCACTTCTCAGATATTACCAATTGTTGATATTAAATTCAATAAAGAAAAAGAGAAAGTGATCAAAGATGAGGTGGTTAATTTAGTAGAGTTTTCGCCATTGGTAAACATGAAAGCCAAAGGTAAAAAACTGACCTCTTATAAAGTAAAAGAAATTAATTTACGGATCTCCGAAGAAATAGTGATGGACGATTATGAAGAAGAGGATGAACAGATAGGAGATAATGGCATGTCGCCTATGGAGCTGCATCGCAGAGCCATGGAGAAATTAAATGGCGATAATATGAGAGGAAAAGACGGACAGATCAATTTTGATTTTTAACAGATTAAAGACACCATGTATTAGTGAATAAAGAAATTGCCATAGCAGGATTTTTATTAAGTGTAAATTTAGTTTACACCCAGAACACTGATACTTATGGTAAGTTGGTTAGAAAAGCGGATTCATTGTATAAACTGAAGGAATATAAAAATTCCGCTGATATGTATTCGGAGGCATTTAAAAGTTTTGGCTGGAAAGGATTTTCAAGCAACCGCTATAACGCTGCCTGTTCATGGGCTTTGGCAAATGTGCCTGACAGTGCTTTTTTTAACTTGCAAAAAATCGCAAAAGGCTATTTTAAAAATTATGATCGTATCATAGTAGATACAGACTTGGAGTCTTTGCATAACGACCCCAGATGGAATCCTTTAATCCAAAAGATCAAAGAGAACAGGGACAGTGCAGACTCACGATTAAATAAATCTTTAGTAAATCAATTAGGTATCGTTTATAATGACGACCAGACTTTTAGGGCAAATTACGAAGAACTGGAAAAAAAATTCGGACCTGACTCTAAAGAACTAAAAGCGAACAATAAAAAGGTTCATGAAAAAGATTCAATTAATTTGATCAAAGTAAAAGCCATCCTTGATACTTACGGCTGGTTAGGGCCTGAAGTTGTTGGCGGACTGGGAAGTGAAGCCCTGTTTTTAGTAATCCAACATACGGATATTGTTACCCAGGAAAAGTATTTACCAATGTTACGTGATGCCGTAAAAAATGGCAAAGCATCTTCATCTCAATTAGGATATTTAGAAGACAGGATTGAACTTAGAAATAAAAGAAAACAAATTTACGGTAGCCAGATCAGCAAATATCCGGGTACAAATACATTTTATGTTTCACCATTGCTGGATCCTGATAATGTGGATAAAAGACGTGCCGGTATAGGCCTGGAGCCTCTTGCAGACTATGCTAAAAACTGGAACATCACATGGAATTGTGAGCTATATAAAAAGGAGTTGCCTGCCATTGAACTTGTCCATAAAGAATATTAAAAAGAGCAGATGTTTTTTTATAACCTTGGTATACATTTATTTAAGTTGGCATTAAAGCTGGCCTCGCCTTTTAATACAAAGGCTAAATTATGGACAGAAGGCCGAAGGGGCTGGCGCTCGAACTTAAAAGACGCTGTTGCTAAAAACGGCCTCGAACATTCTATCTGGTTGCACTGCGCGTCCTTAGGCGAGTTTGAGCAAGGCCGGCCGGTTATTGAAAAGATAAAAAAAGATTTTCCGGATCATAAAGTAGTACTTACTTTCTTTTCGCCTTCCGGTTACGAGATCCAAAAAAATTATCCCCTGGCTGATCTGGTTATTTATCTTCCTTCCGATACGCCTTTTAATGCTAAACAGTTCCTTTCTATACTGCAGCCTAAAATAGCCATATTTGTAAAGTATGAGTTTTGGTTGAACTATTTGTTTGAGTTACACAAAAGATCCGTTCCTACCTTTTTAATTTCTACCGTTATTAAAAAACACCAAACCTTTTTTAAATGGTACGGAGGTAATTTCAGAAAAGCATTACAGACTTATCATACCATTTTTACGCAGGATGTATATTCGTTGCGTTTATTGAAATTATTAAAAGTAGAGTCTGGCTCCCTGGCCGGAGATACCCGTTTTGACAGGGTTTTACAAATTGGTTCTTCGCCAAAATCCATTCCTGAAATTGAGCAATTCTCTAAAAATTCATTTGTAGTAGTAGCCGGAAGTTCGTGGCAAAAAGATGAAGAATACCTGATAGAATCTTATAGCGTTTTAAAAGAAAAAAATCCTTCTTTAAAATTGATTATTGCGCCTCACGAAATTGATAAGAACAACATTGATCAACTCAAGAATTTACTTTATAAGTATAAAATTCCTTTTCATTTATTTTCCGATAATCTAACAACATACACCCATTCTGTACTGATTGTAAATGCCATTGGCTTTTTATCTTCCGTATATCAATACGGTACTCTTGCTGTTATTGGCGGAGGTTTTAATAATGGGATCCATAATATTTTAGAGCCAACGGTTTATGGCCTGCCTGTTATGTTTGGCCCAAGTTTCGAGAAATTTAACGAGGCTTATGAACTCATCGATTTGAAAGCGGCTTTTGTGTTTGCTGATTCAAAAGATCTGACGAATCATCTTCACAATTTTATTTCCGACCCTCAGGAATTGGCTACTGCCTCCGTTTTAGCAAAAAACTATGTGCTTAAAAACTCGGGTGCTACTGATAAAATTGCCACAGTGCTTGAGAAGTATCTTCAATAGATCTATCCCTCCCTATTCCTTTGCCATAAGCATCTTTAATAGATCAGGCGGAATTTGAATTTTATGAGGAAAAGAGTATTTTTATTAAACTATATGATATAACAAAAACTAGAGGAATATCGCAATATGTGTTCGCTTCCTCTAACAAAAGTCCTCATATAAACTTGTTAGCGACAATGTATAAAGACCATACTAAATGAATCAAACAGACAGTCATTGGAAAGACACGTATTGGGACTTTATGATCAAAGAGAATTTTGAGGAAGCAATACCGCTTAAACTCTTTAATTTCCCAAAATAATTTTACAAATACCGGACACTAAGCGAAAGAACTATTGATAGTATTGAACAAAATTACATTTGGTTAGCAGAGATTTCTACGCTTAATGACCCTTTTGAATGTTCAATTCAATTTGATAATGATGAATGTTTAAGAGAATTTTATGGTTCCAACGAATTTCAAATATTCTTTAAAAATATTACCGGACAAACTCTGACAGCTCAAGATGTTAAATCACTCACGACGAGCAAAAAGCCATTTAGTGAGTATGTAAAAATTTGTAAAACGAAACAAATTCCGTTTAATCAAACAGAAGAAGAGCAAATAAAAAAAGTTCAAAATCGTTGGACGGAAATCGTTGATGAAGCAAATCATAATCTAAGAATTTGTAGTTATAGTCTTTCCAAAAGTTCCCTTTTACTTTGGAGTCATTATTCAAATGAACACAAAGGAATATGTATTGAGTATGACTTTGAACATGACGACATGATTAGAGCTTTTATTCAACCTGTAATATATAGAAGTAATGTTCATAAAATTAAGCTATTTGAGGACTATACCACTACTCAGATGATTGGCTCCAGTCTTATAAAATCAACTGATTGGGAATACGAACAAGAGTGGAGACTTACAATCTTTAAACAAAAAGATAAATTTCCTCAAAAAATAAAAGCACCGACTCCCAAAGCAATTTTCTTAGGAACAAGATTCTCTTCAAATGAAGACTCGTTAAAGCAACGGCTTTTTAAAGTTGCAGAAAATAATAAAATTCCAATATTTCAAATGGCAAAAGACCCAACAGAATTTAAGTTAGTTGAAGTATAAATACACAGCCGCTAATACACGGTTTGTTCTATTTGGGCATTCGGCTCGATATTTGCAAAAGCAGTAGAAACGTTTTTAATTTTTGCTTTGCAAATGCATAGAAACAGTTATCTTTATTTAAGCATTTTGATAGGAAATGGTTCCAAAACAACCTAAGCAAACCGAGAAACCCTAAGCCATTAGAACGCATTTTTTGACAAGACTATTCGTAATAAAGAAATTGGACAAAGACGAAAAAACATCTGAATTATTAAAGTATCATACATTGCTTCAGGCGACACTTGATTACTATATAGACAACCACTTAATGCAGGTTAAAACAGCTGATTTTGATTCTTCAGAGCATTTTAAATCATTAAAATTGCAAACTGACGAGAACTATAAAAAAGGCAGACTAACTATGCTTAAAAATTGGTTTCGCGACATGACTGAAATGCCATTAGAAACAGGCGACTTAAAATTCAATCAATATCTACGTGACAAAACAGGTTACAACATTGATATTTTTAAATCATATTTCCAGCGAATAGACAAAATTATTACTAAGGGCAAAATCACAACAGATAGACAATTTTATGACATCAACGAAATGGTCGGACAGCTTTGTCAAGTCCAACCAGTAGACACCAAAAAAATAGACGCCTTAAATAAATTACTTGCCGACTACGAATCCCGTAAGACAAGAAAATAAAAGCAGCACCCTACAAATTGAACATATAAATGCAAGAAACAAACGAAAACTCCGGGAGTTCACAGAGCGATAAGCTGAAGATTAAGATTAACTCCAATGATAATCCTTATCCTTCTACTGACCTTCAACAAAAACAGCTTCAACCCCGCAGGTTGACTTCTTATTTTATTGTGTTAATTGACAGCGGCTCTATCACTTACAAACTGGACTTACAAGACATTACCATTACT
>JAZJZF010000021.1:18158-42395 GCA_040389965.1 Bacteroidota bacterium | reverse complement strand
CTGATGGAGACTTGCTTTTTGCGATGCCTAATCAGGTTTTTGTACCACCTGCCAAAACAGACAATCTAAACTATTTTAAGGTATTGTTTGATGAAAATACATTGGCTTTACTACCGCAACGCTTTTCGTTTTTGGTTAATCCATTAAACTCACAAACCATAACCTTAGACAATGCTGGAAGGGAACGGGTGAGAAAAGTGTTTGAAATTTTAAATCAACTGCTTTACACAGATAAACAGGTAACCGATTCGGAAATAGTATTAGCCTACCTGAATTTACTGTTATCGGAATTGAACAGCGCGTATTTTAAAAATGAATCCGCTAATAGCTTAAACACTAATTTATCCAAGTTTATGGAGTTCAAATTAATGGTGGAAACGCATCTTACAGAGCAACCCTCTATTCATACAATTGCCGAGAAACTGGCTTTAACCACCAACAGCTTATACCGGCTCGTAAAAGAATATTCGGGCACATCACCAAAAGACTTTTTCACTAACCGCCTGATGATGGAAGCCCAACGGAAACTACGCTATTCTAATCTTTCTGTAAAAGAATTAGCCTATGAATTAGGCTTTAATGACCCCGACTATTTTTCGAAACTTTTCAAAAAAAGTACAGGAAAAAGTGTCAGTGATTTTTTACAGAGTCAGGATTTGTAGGGTAAATAAAACGATTTGTACAGTTCTTCTGTTTTTTGGTGCTTTACTTTTGCCTCATTAATTTAAACTATTAAAAAAATGAAGCACGAAGTAATCACAAACACCGGAGAAAACCCTACTAAAGAAGTACGCAAAACAGCATTGGTAACAGGAGCCAACAAGAGCATTGGCTTTGAAGTAACCAGGCAGCTTGCCCAAAAGGGAATTTATGTTTACCTGGGCAGTCGCAATTTGGAAAATGGCATAGAAGCCGTTCATCAATTAAATGCAGAAGGCATAAACAATGTAGAAGCCATTCAATTGGACGTAACAAATGATACATCGGTACAAGAAGCCCGTGAAGTAATAGGTAAGAAAACAAGATCATTGGATATGCTCATCAACAATGCAGGAATTTACGGTGGCTATCCGCAATCTGCATTTGACGCAACCGTAGAGCAGTTCAAAGCGGCCTACGATGCCAATGTTTATGGAGTGGTGAGAGTTGTACAGGCATTTATGGATTTGTTGAAAAAATCTTCTGAACCTCGTATCGTAAATGTCAGTTCAAGCCAGGGTTCCATTACGTTGCACAGCGACCCTGCTTATAAATATTACGACTACAAAGGTGCCGTTTATCTTTCTTCAAAAGCAGCCTTGAATATGTATACCGTTGTATTGGCTTATGAACTAAAGGATACCAGCTTTAAAGTAAACGCTGTTTGCCCGGGATATACAAATACAGATTTTAACGGACATCGTGGAACAGGAACGGTTGAAGATGCCGGAAAACGAATCGTAAAATATGCGTTGATTAATAAAGAGGGGCCAACAGGTAAATTTTTTAGTGAAGAAAACAACCCTGAAACGGGAGAGATACCCTGGTAATAAGAAAACAAAACCGCTAACATACGCTAAACAACAGTTTGGGCGGAAAAACATTTATTTTAGCCCCGATGAAAATCGGGGCTTTGTCTTGCAAAAATCTATTAAACATTTATCTTTGTTAGTAGCGTTTCGGTAGACACTATTTCAAACCAAACCTTTGTCTGGCGAAAAAACGTTATACCTCATTGTAGAGCGACACTCATAAAACTAACACTTAATAGACAAAAACAATTTAAAAATAAAAATTATGGCACTTATCAATCCACACATCAATTTCAACGGCAATGCCGAAGAAGCTTTCACCTTTTACAAATCAGTATTTGGCGGAGAGTTTGCACAGGTTATGCGTTTCAAAGATTTATCAAACCCTGAAATTCAAATATCAGAAGCAGAAGCAAATAAAATAATGCACATTGCTTTACCTATTGGCAAAAATTTGTTAATGGCTAATGACGTTCCGGAGATTATGGGACGGACAAACGAAAATGAAAACAGAAGCAAGATTTCAATTAGTGCAGAAAGCAAAGAAGAAGCCGACAAATTATTCAACGGACTTTCAGCAGGTGGACAAATTGAAATGCCAATGGCAGACAGCCCCTGGGGTTCCTATTTTGGAATGTTCAGAGACAAATATGGAATAGAATGGATGGTGGACTTTGACCCAAAATATAAAGGAAAAGCATAGCCTAAAAAACAACGACCGCATAAATTTTCGTCCCCGATGAAAAACCGGGACAAGTTTTGCAAATGGTCATTAAACAGTTATCTTTATTTAACGTTTCGATAGACGAGTATTCCAAAACGACACAAGTTCTATATGCAAAACGTTAGGCGAATTTATGGGACAAATATTACATCCAGACACTTATGAATTTAATGGCCCATGGCTATTGGACAAAGATGATTTCAGCAGCCTTCAAGAGATTCTAGATAGTATTTGTAAAGACCTTGAGGCGAGTTTTGTAACTGAAGTAACCGACTATGTTAAACAAAGTTTTCCTGGAATTTCGGGAGTTGAAATCACACGACAAGTTGAAGAATCAAAAAATGATTTCCCTTTCGGAATAAAGAGAAAGCACTCATATTTTCAAGCAGGGAATAGCACTAAATTAATTGGAAATAGTCTAAATGAAATAATAATTGATAAAAATCTAACAACATTTAAACCTAAAGAATTCTTCTTTTCAATTTTATTTAGTGATCGAAATAGATTTTCTATTTCTCTCAACAAGTATAATGATGATCGGTTAAAATATGAATTGATTTGTTTTGATCAACAAATTGGAGATGAATTGAAAGACCGGCTTGACTCATGGATTGAAAAGAAAAAACCAAAAATACATACTAGTTGGTGGTCGCGCTATGGAGATTCATTTCAAGGATTCGTAGCCTTTGCGGCTATAGTACTAGCATTGATCGCATTTTTACCTTCAGAAACAACAAATAGTGATTACCTAAAGGGGCAGGCTAGAGAGTTAATCAAAAAAGGAATAAAACAAGATAGTATTGCAAAAGCGGTTGAACTATGTCTTAAAATCCAAGTTGACTATCAGGACAGTAATTTTAAACCAATAAAAGAAACGGCGGATCCTATTTATAGTCGTTTGTTTATTTTTTCAATTATTCTTTTAGTAGCTTCGATAGTAAGACCTAAAACAACTATTGGTCTTGGTCACAATAAATCCAAACTAAAATTCTATAAATTTTGGGAGAAGCTAATTACTTATACAATTCCATCCCTTTTAATTGTAAGTCCATTCCTTGACAAACTCATGGAATGGTGGAAAAAATAAACTGTGTCTAACAGCAAATAAACGAAAGCGCTTTTTTACTATATTTGTTTTGAGGAGACGTTTACGCCTACATACAAAACGTTACCACCAATTTAAAATAAAATAATATGGCATTTAATTGGACATGTCCTTACTGTGACAAGAAAACAACGATTAACAAAGACAATTTTAGCGCATCAGAAAACTGTATGACTATTAACAATAAAGATGGTAGTAGGCTAATACGAAATGAGTGGATTGTATGTCCAAATGAAGAATGCAAAAGTATAACACTCATCGCACATTTGTACTCGTATGAATATAGCGCTCTTAACCGCGAATGGATTAAACCTAATCTCATAAAAACATGGAGACTTTTACCAAATTCTTCTGCAAAGGTTTTTCCAGATTACATTCCACAAGTATTACGTAATGATTATGAAGAAGCTGCAGCAATAATTGAATTAAGCCCCAAAGCATCAGCTACTCTTTCGAGAAGATGTTTACAAGGAATTATTCGGGATTATTGGGGAGTAAACAAGGCAAGACTAGTTGATGAGATAAATGCCATAGAAGACAAAGTTGACCCGTTGACTTGGAAATCAATAGATGCAGTGAGGAAAGTGGGTAATATTGGTGCGCATATGGAGAAAGATATTAACTTAATTATAGATGTTGATACGCAAGAAGCAAAATTACTGCTTGGACTAATAGAGTTATTATTTGAGGAATGGTACATCCATCGACATGAACGAGAATTAAAATTGAAAGAGATCGTTAAGTTGGCTGAAAAAAAGGATGAGCTAAAAAAGAAATAAATTACTGCTAACAGTACCTAAAAGTAATGCAGAGAGCCACTAAAGCATTTACAAAAACAAACCCCCTCTTAATTCTTAAACAACTTTTCACCTTTTAAACTCAGATAAGCCGTTTCGTTGCTAGGCCAAATCAACTAACTTAGAAAGTGAAATCTCTAAAGTATTTGCAAATTCCAGACCGCTGCGCGAAAGACACCTTCTAAATAAGGTGCAAAACTTAAATATTCATTTTCCTGAAATTATTTATTGTGCCTTACATACAGGGCTCTGTGATATATAATGGGGAAAACCAATAAGGTAAATATTGTTGCTGTTACCAATCCACCAATAATAACAATGGCTAATGGCTTCTGACTTTCTGAACCGATACCACTACTCATAGCCGCAGGTAATAAACCAATAGCAGCCATTAATGCGGTCATTACAACCGGCCTTGTACGGGCTTTTACGGCTGCTTTAATGGCATCCCCGAGGTTGGATATAGACTTGGCCTGATGATGGAATTCGGAAATGAGGATCACGCCATTCTGGACGCATATCCCAAATAAGGCAATAAAACCAACACCTGCCGAGATCCCGAAATTCATTCCCGTAATATGCAGAGCCAAAATACCTCCTATTAAGGCAAATGGAACGTTGATTAATACGTAGCCTGCATCTTTTGCATTGCCAAACATAATAAATAACAGAATAAATATCAGCACTAAACTGATAGGAACTACCTGTGCCAAACGCGTACTTGCTCTTACCTGGTTTTCGAATTCGCCTGCCCAGCCAATGCTGTAGCCATCCGGTAATTTTATATTCTTACTTACATTTTTTTGCGCTTCGGCAATGGTACTACCTAAATCACGTTCACGTACCGAAAATTTTACACCGATAAACCGTTTGGTATTATCACGGTAAATAAAAGCGGGTCCTGTCGTTTTATCAATGTGTGCTATCTCTTTTAAAGGAATTTTAGTGCCTTTAATCGTAGGGATCATCAACATCATAATGTCGCCTTCATTTTTTCTGTATTCCTGCTTGTAACGAATGCGAATGTCAAATTTCTTTTCTCCTTCGTATTTTATAGTGGCTGTTTTTCCACCAATCGACATTTCTATTACAGCTTGTGCATCCGCTTTAGTAACACCATAAATGGCCATTTTTTCTTCATCCAGCTGCACACTTATTTCCGGTTGACCTAAGTTCCTGAGGATACCAACATCTTTAATACCGTCCACATTTTTTATTTGTTCAATAACCTGGTTGGCAATTTCATCCAGTTTATTTAAATCGTCGCCATATATTTTTACAGCGTTAGAAGCATTCATACCGGCAACAGCTTCCGCTACGTTATCAATAATGGGTTGAGAATAATTGTAATTAATGCCCTGGTAATTTTTTAAACGCTTATCCATTTCTTCCACCAGGTCGTCCATCGATATTTTTCTTCCCCACTCTTCTTTTGGTTTTAAGTTTACCTGCATCTGCACATAATAAAAACCACTGGGATCCGTACCATCATTACTCCGGCCAACCTGCGATAATACACCGTTTACTTCAGGAAAAGAATTTAATTCCTTTCGTAAGGTGGTAACCATTTTAACGGTTTCTTTGAGTGATGTACTCATCGGTAATTTGGCTTCCACCCATAAAGCGCCTTCATTTAATGGCGGTAAAAATTCAGAACCTAACCATCTTGTAGAAAACACGGTCACTACAAAACATACGATAGCTATTATGATAGAAAGACGTTTGTTCTTGAATGTCCAGTTAAACGCATTGCTCACCGTTTTATTAATAAAATCAATAAAGAAATTGTGTTTTTCTTTTACATTTTTATTTAAGAGAATAGAACTTAATACCGGTACTAAAGTCAGCGTAAATAAAAGCGCTCCTAATAAAGCAAAACCTAATGTATAAGCTAAAGGAGAAAACATTTTTCCTTCTACTTTCTGGAAGGCAAAAATGGGAAGTAGGGCAGAGATGATGATCAGTTTAGAAAAGAAAATGGCTTTCCCCATTTCGGCACCTGTTTTTTTGATCAGGCTCATTTTGGCAAGCTTGTTAAACCTTTGCATGCCTTCTTTGGCAGCCTTATGATCGAGCGCCACAAAAATACCCTCGACCATGACGACGGCCCCATCAATAATGATCCCAAAATCAACCGCCCCCAATGAAAGTAAATTGGCACTCATGCCCTTTAATTTTAAGCACAGGAACGCAAAGAGTAAGGACAAGGGAATGATGATAGATACAATAACAGTAGTACGCCAATCGGCCATAAAAATAAAGACAATCACCGTAACCAGAATAATTCCTTCCAGTAAATTATGCATGACCGTTTTTGTACAGTAGCTCATTAATTTATCGCGATCATAAAACGTTTCCATTTTTACATCGGCCGGTAACACTTTCGTATTCAATTCTTCTATTTTTGCTTTTACACGGGCCAATACGTCACTCGGGTTCTCGCCCTTACGCATTACCACAATTCCTTCTACAGCATCATCATTATCATCCAGGCCAACCTGGCCTACACGTGGCATACTGCTAATGACAACACTCGCCACATTTTTTACCAATAAAGGATTTCCATTATAGGTGTCAACGATTGTGTTTTCAATATCCTGAACCGAATTGTATAAACCAATTCCGCGAACAACATAGGCCTGTCCGTTTTTTTCAATCACATCGCCACCTACATTTAAATTAGATTTAGAAACAGCCGTAAACAATTCTAATGGTGTGAGGTCGTACTTCTGTAACTTAACAGGATCAATGGCTATCTCATACGTTTTTTCCTGTCCGCCAAATGCTACCACATCCGCTACGCCAGGCACAGCTCTTAATTGCCTGTCAATGGTCCAGTTTTGGATCGTTAACAAATCTCTTGTATCACGCTGTTTACTTTTTAAAGTATAACGGAAAATCTCGCCGGTTGGTCCGTATGGCGGCTGTACGTCGGGATCAACGCCTTCAGGTAATTGTACAGTACGCAATTGATTATTAACCTGCTGTCTGGCAAAAAAATCATCTACATCATCATCAAAAATAATTTTAATGACTGATAAACCGAACATGGTAATACTACGCACATTGGTTTTACGTTGCACGCTGTTCATGGCAATTTCAATAGGTGTCGTCACAAAACGTTCGATCTCTTCGGCACTACGTCCGTTCCATTCTGTTACCACAATAATTTGTGTATTGGTAACATCTGGAAACGCTTCAATAGGAATATTAATATAGCTGATAGCCCCGCTAACAACCAGAATTCCAACCCAAAAGAAAGTGAAGAATTTATTTTTCAGAGAAAAAGCAAGTATGCCTTTGATGAATTTATTCATGAGTCTGTTTTTTGTACACTTATCCTAAAAAGTGCCTGTTAAATGATAATGAGAAGAAGTTAAACTATTAATCGTTTAATGCATCATAAATTAAAATGCCATTTTTAGAGATAACTTTTTCTCCTTCTTTAATTCCATCTTTAATATAGGCAACGTCGCCAACCTGGCTATACACGTGCACTTTTCGGGTTTCAATATTATTGCGGTCTTTAAATACCATTACCCAGTCTTTGCTTTTATCAAAAATAACAGAAGAGGCCGGCACAGCTACCAGTTTTCTATCTTCCAGGTAACGTACCGTTACGGTTGCATTCATCTCCGGTTTTAATTTTAAAGAGGAGTTAGGAATACGTACACGTACTTTCATGGCTTTTGTTTCAGGATCAATAGCATTAAATATTTTATCGATCTTACCAAGGTATTTTTCATCAGGAAAACTCAGGGTTGTAACCTCTGCATCATAATTGATCTGCACTTTAGAAATATCACTTTCATTCACATTGGCAATTGCCCATACTTCGTTGATCTCAGCAATAGAGAATAAAACGCTCGAATTATCTGCTCTTAACTGCTCATTCTGATTGATATCTTTTTGAACAATAAAGCCGCTGATAGGGGCAGTGATCTCAAACACAGAACCACTTTGTAAATTGTAAATGCCGTAAATTTCAGTAATACGGGAGAGTTCAGCCTTTGCTTTTTCCAATTGTTTTTCAGCAGCCAATACATCTTTTTCGGTAGCTAATTTTCCGGCGAACATGTCTTTTGCTACCTGAAGATTTTTTTCTTCAACAGCAACGTCGCTCTTTGCATCCAGTTTTTCTTTTTGAAACTCAGCCACCTCACCGCTTCGTACAGTTGCGAGTACCTGTCCCTTATTTACATAATCGCCCAATTCAACGTTAATTTTCATGACGTTACCACCTACGATAGAATATACCTGAGCCTGTTTGTTATTATCGGGTTCTATTTTCCCGAAGAGTCTTAATTCATTTCTTACATCCTGCAAACCGGCAGTATAAAACTCACATTTTGCCATCATGGTATCGCTCATACTAAAGGCAGTAGCCGTTTCGGATGCTTCTTCCTTATTATGGCAGGAGTTAAGAATAAACAGAGTAGGTAAGAGAGCTAAAATGGAATATTTCATATAGAATAGTATTATTATTAATAAAGTTTTTAGAAAATTTCTTTTCCGGTAGTTAAATTTAATTGCTCGGCAGAGGTGTTTAATTGCACTTTTACCCTTGAAATCTCTGTGAGTGCATTGTTGTACGCTTCAAAGAAATCAACAAACTCAAGGATACTGACGTTTCCTTTTCTGAAATTTTCTGAGATACCTTTAAAAGACACTTCAAAATCTTCGTTATACAATTTATCGGTTTTCTGAAATTCAATAACAGATTGGTTATACAATGAATAGTAATTATAAACGTCGGCCATTAACCTGTTTTTCAAACTTTCCGCATCATATTCTCTTTGTTTGATCTGGTAATTTGCTGTCTTAATATTTCCCTGGTTTCTGTTCCACACGGGTAACGGAATACTCAAGCCAACATTTACCTGGTTGTGAAATGCACCGCCACGCTGGTCGTAAGACGTAAATAAATTAATGTCGGGAACAGCTAACTTCTTTTGGTATTTAAAATACTGTTCGGCAAATACTTTATCCTGCTGCGTTATCAGGTAATCGCTTCTGTTCTGGAGAGCGGTGTTGTTTAGGTCGTCGAGGTTTACAGGTTTTATAAAAGCAGAAAAGTCTTTTACAGAAACTATTGGGAATACGACCTGGTTAGTTTGCAGAATAGTTTGAACATTGGAAAGTTCTTCAAAATAATTTTTAAGGAGCTCGGCTCTTTCATTATTTAGGTTCAAATAAAATCCCTTTAACCTTACCACATCTTTTAAAGCAATGTTTCCTTTTTTGGCTTGTACATCATAAGCCGCTAAAATGGTATCCAACAAGTTCAGTTGTTTATTGTATTTGTTGATCAGCACATATTGCTGGCTCAAAAAGTACATACCGCTATGAAGTTGGAATTTTAACCGGCTTACCATTTGTTGAAATTCCAGTTCAGAAATCTTTGCGTTGGTTTTGGCCAGATCAATTTGCGCTTTGCGTTTTCCTCCCAACAAAATAAGCTGCTCTAACTGAAATGCTTTTTGCCCCGAATTGTTAACGTGAAATGCCTGTGAATGCTCAGGATCATAAGCATTTACATCGGCTGTAAATATTGGGTTAGGGTATAATTTGGCCTGAATGATCTGAGCTTTTTGTGCATCAATATTCATGGCTGCGGCCAATAGATCAAAATTATTTTTTAAGAACAGGCTATCAGCCTGTTTTATGCTTATCTTTAGTGTATCTGCCGCTTTGAGGTTTAAAACACCTGAACCTAAACAAACGATTATTATCCACAAAGTTTTGGCAGATATCACTTTCATATTCATCATCAATTAAATTTCGCTTCAAAATTCTAATTTTTGACCTTAAAATGACCTTAAAATGTATAAAATTTACCTTAAAATGAGTGATAATCGTTTCTGTTTCTTTAATTTGTAATATGGTGCGCCGGCTTAAAAAAACAGGAATAAGTATAATTTTAATATGCCTTGTAGGTGCTATTCATGCTCAAAACCGTGCAACCGATATGTCAGGATGGCTTGGCTTAGCGATTAAGCAAAAAATCTCTGATAAGTTATCTTATCGTATTATGGGAAGGGTAAGGGCCACCGAGAATATGACTTTGCTAAAATCGTATTATGTAGACGCTGGTTTGTATTACAATTTTAAACCTAATTTTTCCATATCACTCAATTATGTCTATTCTCCGTCGAAAGTGTCTGATGGATATTTCAGAACATATCATCAGTATTATACGTCCATTAATAATAAGATCAATATTAATAATTACTGGTATTTCAGTAACCGCATTATTTTTCAGCATACCTCCAGTTTTTTTATCATTGACCAAGGCTATAAACCTTATTCAAGAACAGATGCCAGAGAGAAGCTAACGTTAAACAGAAGACTGACAAGAAAAGACAGGGTTTATATTGCAGATGAACTCATGACAACTTTATTTATTCCGGATGTTGATCTTAAAAGAAACAGGCTATACCTGGGCGTTAATCATAAGTTTACAAAACAATTAAGTGTAGATGCTTTTTTTCTTTTGCAATCAACATTTAACCGTAAAAACAGTAACAGCGATCTTTTTGTGTATGGCGTTACCATTAATTATAAGTTCCGGAAAATGATGGATGATGATTAGGCTAGTCCTGATGCGGAAAATTAAGTGTAAAGGTATTTGTATTGTTTTCTGAAGAATAGCTAATATGCCCTTGGTGCAGCAACACAATTTTATTGATCAATACCAAACCTAAACCAAAGCCCCTTTTTTCTTTACTGTTTTCTCCTCTGAAAAAATGTTGAAATAAGAATTGTTTTTCCTGATCGTTAATCACCTTGCCGGAATTGATCACATCTATATGCAACAATTTATCTTTAACATAAATCAGAAATTTTGCTTTTTTATTATCGCTGTAACGAATGCAGTTATTAGCCAAATTCATAATAGCCAGGCGAATCAGTTTCTGATTACCATTTACTAAAAGGTACTCTTCGTTCGAAATGCTCTCGTCGAGCTCTATTTCAAAGGTAAATTCCTCGTACAGTCGCTTTAACTCGTCAACCGCATCAAAAATAAGTTCATCGATCCTTACTTTTTCAGTTTCCAGTTTATTACCCGTTTCCACTTTCGATATTTCGAGTAGGGCATTGATAATATCACTTAAATTTTTGGTGTCTTCCTTCTGGTTTTTGATCTGATGTTGTAACAATTCTAAATTTGTTTCTTTCTCCATTTTTTCGAAATTGGAAACCAAAACGGCAATGGGTGTTTTTAACTCATGAGAAATATGGTGAATAGCATGCTTTTGAAAGGAGAAGGCATCATTTAACCGGTTCATCAATTCATTAAAACGGGATGCCAATACATTAATTTCATCTTTACCTTTAGGAATAGAAAGCAAATTATTTTGAGAGTCCATGTTTATTTTTTTGAGCTCTTCTGTCATTAAATTAATAGGCTGCGTAATTTGTTTCGAAATAAGGTAAGAAGTAATTAAAATAATAGAGGTAAAGCTGATAAAGATGACGATGAAAATAGATTTAAGATATGTTAATTTATCGAGGCCAAATTCATCGTAAGCCTTTGAAATGCCATAGTAATTAACATTTCCGAACCTGAAACATACGCCAACCACATCATAGTTCTCCTCAGTTGTTTCAATTAAATTATTAGTAGCGCTCAAATCGTCGAGTATCGATTCCTGGTATTTAATTTTTGTATCATCTACACTCGTATAAATTAATTTTTTACTACTGTCGAAGATCAGTACTTTTTCTTTATACAAACTATTAATGGTATACTCATCCATCGTTTGCAACAGGTTATGGTCTATCTGCTCTATTTCAACCAAAAATTTGACAGTAGTAATAGTCTTCTCTTTAATGCGCTGAACAAATTCCTGGGTTCTGTAATTTGAAAAAAGAGAATAAATAATAATAAAGGCAATACCAACAAACGTTATGGACAACGTAGAAAAGTATAATAAAATTTTACTCCGTATACTCATAGGTTCAAATAATAACCGTAACCGATTTTTGTTTTGATCAATTGTTTTTCGAAAGGCTTATCAATTTTTTTTCTCAGAAAGTTAATATATACCTCAATTGTATTGGTATTGGCGTCAAACGATCCACCCCATATTTCTTTTACCAATTCCTGTTTATCTACTAATTCCCCTTTAGCCAAAGCCAGTTTTAATAAGATCTGATATTCTCTTGGTGTTAACGTAATTTCGATATTATTTCTTTTAACGGTTTTTGTTTTCTGATTGATCACAATATCTTCCACCGTAATATTTTCAGAAGTTTCAAGGCCTGTAACGTTGTTATTGCGTTTAATCAACGAACGTATCCTCATGGCCAGTTCTTTCATATAGAAAGGCTTGGTTAAATAATCGTCGGCACCGCAATCAAAGCCGTTTACCTTGTCTTCAAGCTCATCAAAAGCAGTAAGCATAAGTACGGGCGTTGATTTATTATATATTCTGAACTCTTTACAAAGCTCGTATCCGTTTTTAAAAGGTAAATTAATATCCAGTATAACACAGTCAAAAGTTGTTTTTTTCATCACTTTTGCCGCTATTTGCCCGTCAAATACGACTTCAATCTCAAACTGTTCCTGCAATAAATATTCTTTAATATTTTGATTGAGCGTTGTATCGTCTTCTACCAGTAATACTTTCATGATACGCAAGTTATGTATTTTTTAGGAGTTTACCAGTAACAAAGTTTTGATAAAAGTTAATTAATTGGCTTTAAGATTTTAACTTTATCCCGTTAAACAGGAATTAAGTATGAAGATAGTTTTTATGGGTACGCCCGAATTTGCCGTAGCAAGTTTAGATATATTGATACAACAGCATTATAATATAGTAGGAGTAGTAACTGTACCCGATAAGCCCGCAGGACGTGGACAACAGCTGCAACAGTCGGCCGTTAAAAAATACGCCCTTGAAAAAGGACTCAGAATATTACAACCCGAAAAATTAAAAGACGAAGCTTTTGTAAATGAATTGAAAGCACTGAATGCCGATTTACAAATTGTAGTAGCTTTTAGAATGTTGCCTGAAATTGTATGGAATATGCCGCCATTGGGTACGTACAATCTTCACGGTTCTTTGTTACCAAAATACAGAGGTGCTGCACCCATTAACTGGGCTATTATAAATGGCGAAACAGAAAGTGGTGTTACCAGTTTTAAATTGAAGCATGAAATAGATACCGGTAATATGTTATTTCAGGCTAAAACACCAATTAGCAAAACAACCACTGCGGGCGAACTGCATGATACTTTAATGCAGCTGGGAGCCGAAACCATTTTAAAAACGGTGCGGGCAATCGAAAATGGCCAATACGAATTAAAACCGCAGGATGATACCCAAAGTATTCATGCACCAAAACTGTTTAAAGAAACCTGTAAGATAAACTGGGATGAACCTGCCCAAAAAATATATAATTTAATTCGCGGTCTTTCTCCTTATCCGGCGGCCTTTACCGAATTTATAGATAAGAACGGGCAAGCCATAGCCGTAAAGATCTATAAAACAGACATGGAGGAAGTTGAACACAAGTTCCCGGTTGGTAATATATGGAGCGACGGGAAAACATCTCTGAAAGTAGCTTGTAACAATGGTTTCATTATTATTAAAGAACTGCAGATGGCAGGAAAAAAACGCATGTCGGTGGAGGAATTCCTGCGTGGCTTTAAACTATACCCCGAACTTAAGTTTAATTAATAGCCGGGTAGGTTACTTTTTATCTTGCAGGGTATAAATAAACGATGCTAAATAGAAAAGATAGTTTACTCTCGCCCGGTTTTTTAATTGGCTTACTTGTTTTAATCCTAAACGATTTCTATTTCAAATACCATTTTCATAATGCGCTTACGGGTAAGCTGTCTGATGTGGCAGGGCTGTTTATTTTTCCTCTTTTTATTTCCGCCTTGCTAAAATCGCATTCAAAGAGTATCTTTTTTGCTGTGGCTGTTTTCTTTATTTACTGGAAATCTCCTTTCAGTGATGGATTGCTAAACTTTTTTTCGGGTATCAGTGGTTTTCAATTCGAAAGGGTTGTTGATTACACAGATCTCTTTTGTCTTCCTGTTTTAATAGTTGCTTATAAATATCAGATGAGTAATTACCGTCAGGTATATTTCTCCAGGACAGTTATCCTATGTTGCAGCGCATTTGCTTTTATGGCAACCTCTAAAAAAAAGGAAGCGTATATAGAAGGGCGTTATTTGCTGACGCAAGGTTATGAAGCCATAGTACCGCGGGCACCATACCTCATTAATTTAAACAGGGCACAATCGTCTGTTGGTTATAATGATAGTTTATTGAGATTCCAAAACTTCGATGATACAATAATCGTGTCTCTTAAATCAACTATAACAGATATGTACCCTTCTGTTTTTGTACTGAAAGACCTCAAAAATGAAAATGCACAATTGTTGAAAATCTTTATATATGATAGCAAAGAGCTTAACGAACGTATATGGTTTGATCGTTTAAATACGGAGATTTCCAAAAGGCATTTGATTTTTAAAAGACGAGAAGAGTACCTGGCAAAAATGGATTCCTTAATTATGCTCACATTAAAATATCATAAGGATGTTTATCATGATGATGAACTATTTTTAATTGACACTGTGTTAACCTACGCTACACCTGCAATGATCAGCGAACGACAGCTCTACGAATTAAAGGCCGACATCTTAATTGATCATTACGATAGCACTTATAAAAAAGAAATTCTTAAATTATTTGATCAACAGGATGAGATAGACAAAAAGTTCAACCGATCGTATAATTCTGTAAACAGATATAGTAAGCGATTGGATTTTCTTGATTTCGTGAAGAAAGATAGTTTGAAATACATATATAATAAGAATAATAAAAAAAGCAGGTGATAATCCTGTACCTGCTATTTCTAATAGACCTTAACTTGTCGGTACCCTATAACGTATACTATGAACCATTATAAGCTAAGAGGTGTTTGTAAACCCTTATTATGGGGGCGATACAGCCATACTTATTAACAAAAGGCTTATTTATAAACAAAAATGCTATTTTTTTTATGAAAACGCTTGACAAATAGGGATTAGCGTATACATTTGTCATGTTAATTAATTTAAAAAAGTTTAACCCTTAAAACAAAAAAAAATGAACAAAGCAGAATTAATCGAAGCAATTGCAAACGGAGCTAAATTAACTAAAGCTGATGCAGGTCGTGCATTAGATGCTACAATCGAAGCAGTATCAAAAGGATTAAAAAAAGGTGATCGTATTTCTTTAGTAGGATTCGGTTCTTTTTCAGTAGCTAAACGTGCTGCACGTTTAGGTCGTAATCCTCAAACAGGAAAAGAAATTAAAATTGCTGCTAAAAAAGTAGTTAAATTTAAAGCTGGAACTGAGTTAGCTGGTAACGTTAACAAAGGAAAATAATTAGGAAACTAATTAAAACATTGAACCCTTGAGTTTATCTCAGGGGTTTTTTGTTTTTATTATTTAAAAGGAACACAGATGACGCTGGTTAGACAGATAAAAATGGATTTCTTTTTTATCGTTTCATATTATTAGTTATCCAATTCTAAAAATCTGTGTAAATCAGCCCAATCCGTGTTATCTGTGTCCCATTATTTTGTATTTTTATATCAATGATTAACCGCGAACTTATAGAACCCTTTTCAAAACTCGAATTGCTTGCGAAGCAAGTAGTAGAAGGCTTTATAACAGGGCTTCATAAAAGTCCGTTTCATGGTTTTTCGGTTGAATTTGCCGAGCACCGTATTTACAATAGCGGAGAAAGTACCAAGCATATCGATTGGAAGCTCTTTGCAAAAACAGATAAGCTATTTATAAAACGTTACGAAGAAGAAACCAATCTGCGTTGCCAGATAGTGATAGATACTTCCCAATCGATGTTATTTCCTCTCGAAAGAGAAAAAGAGGCCCTTAATAAGCTATCCTTTTCGGTATATGCTGCAGCGGCTTTAATGGAGCTTTTAAAAGGTCAGAGAGATGCAGTAGGCTTAACCTTGTTTGATGCAGATATCTATAAGCATTACCCTGCAAAAAGTAATCCAACGCAGCAAAAAATTATTTACCACGAACTCGAAGAACTTTTAAAAAGGGAATCGTTTGATGATGTCACAACAACCCAGTCATCAAAAGCATTAAACCAAATTGCCGAAATCATTCATACACGTTCGCTCGTAGTTATATTTAGCGATATGTTTGAAGACGAATCTCATTTGGAAACCATCTTCTCATCCTTACAGCATTTAAAGTACAGGAAACACGATGTGGTATTGTTTCATGTAACAGATAAAAATAAGGAGTTGGATTTTGATTTTGAAAATCGCCCTTATCACTTTATTGATATTGAAACCAAGCAGGAAATAAAACTGAATCCTAACCAGATCAAAGAAACCTACATTAAAAAAGCACAGGAATATAAAGAAGCCATTAAACTCAAATGCGGGCAGTATAAAATTGATTTTGTGGAAGCAGACATCAACAAAGGCTTTGATATCATTCTGCAGACCTACCTTGTAAAAAGAGGCTCTATGCTCAGATAAACAAAAAACAGCCGGCTTATGCCGGCTGTTTTTGTATTATTGTAAATGGCTTAAGTATTATAACTTAACCAAACGGGTTACCGATTTTTCTTTTCCATCACTTACTTCAACCATGTAAGATCCATTGGCTAAGTTCGACAGGTCAAACGTTTCAGAATAGTTTTCTGTCAGTTTTATTTTTTCTGTTCTTACTACATTTCCTAAAATGTCATATACCTTTAAAGTAGTATTATCCTCATTTAATTTTGAAGCACCATTGATCTCTATTTTCACAGAACTTGAAAAAGGATTAGGATACAAATGGATGTTCATACCTTTTGATTCGTATTGGTTGATGCCGGTTAAGGTATTGTAGATAGTAAAGTTTTGGCTGTTAATGTCAAAAAACACATTTCCAACACTTTCTACTTTTACACGGCATACCGCGCTTGTTGCAGCCAGTATAGGTAAAGTTACAAACTCACTTCCATCATTGGCTGTATTGCTTGCTACTAAAGTAAAGCTATTGGCAGCATTATTACTTACGTAGATGTTTACGCTGGCGCAACTTACCGGGGCCAGGTCTGTTCCGTTTACACTCCAGGTAACCTGTTGTACAGAACCGCTAAAATAGGTAATGCCTGTTACACTTTGCGATGTTACGGCAAAAGGCCCTGAACCATCTACTGTTACTACGGCATTGGAAGCGCATACGCCACCGCCGCCCATTTTATTGTCGCGGGCAGTTAATCTGAACTTTAATGTCTGTGCGGTAGTAGGCAAATATTCTCCTCTTGTACCTTGCAGGTTTCCGTTTAAAACAACAGATAACTTAGGAAATAAACGAGTGGGAGAAGTAGTTGGCGCATATGACATAAAATAAGGTTTTGTTCCTGAATTCCAGTTTCCGCCGGAACCCGTACCCGGATCCATTTCTTCCCACTGATACGTTAAAGCATCGCCATCAGGATCTGTAGCTGAACCCGTTAACGCAAAAGGTGTATTTACCGGTACAACAAAACTTGTTGTTGCAGTTACTACCGGAGGGCTATTACCTGTAGCTGTAGGAACATCGCAGCTGCTGCCACCGCCTGTTGTTGTAAAATTCATGATCTCATCATAACTTACACCATGAAAATAAGGAATACTATGTGCTGCCAGATCATTGGTAGTACCACAAATACCGGCATAAGCCATAATGGTAATTCCACTGCCCGGTTCTACAGATGTAGAGCTATTTCTGTTTCCGGCACATGAACCTGAACCGGCATTCGCATTAAACGTATGATTACCACTAAATTGATGTCCCATTTCATGAGCCACATAATCAATATCATAAGGATCGCCTACAGGACTTGGGCTACCAGTGATGCCACTGGCTTTGCTTCCCGAGCTACACACGCAGCCTAATTGAGCCAGACCGCCGCCGCCGGTGCTAAAAGTATGTCCGATATCATAATTTGCTGAACCAATTTGTCCGTTAATAACCGTTTGGCTTTTTGTAATTAAAGAGTTGGCATTGTTGTTTTCAGCGGTAGTATAACCTGTTCCCGCTGTTGTATATAATGTTAAAGTAGTACTTGGAACCAAAACCATTCTTACAGATACTTCTGTTTCATACACACCGTCTACCCTGTTTACAGAGGTCACTACTTTGGCAAGGGTTTGTGCTGTTGTAGGAGTTGCAGATCCTGTTGCCGCTACTGCATATTCGCCTGTACAGCCAATAGCCAAACGGTAAGTTCTTAAATTGGCACCGCCACAAACTGCCGTAACAGAAGATGCTCTTTTCACTTCATTATGATCTGTTTCGCCAATTACACCTATTTCAGGTAATTTATACATTTCAGGTTTTTTGAAATCACTTACGTAATATGAAATATAGTCCTGGATATTCCCCCTGCAATAAGGATCAATAAATACGTCACCTTGCGGACTTCTGATCATCCCGTGGAAGCCATATTCAGTAAAATCAAGTTTACCACTTGCATATTTATCGTCTATGCCATGTACACTGTAAGTTCTTATGTTTGGATAACTCAATTGAAGCGGTTCAGCCATTACCGGCGATTCTACCAATTGAAAGTGCTGAATACTTCCATCAGGCATAGGTAATGTGATGATGCTGGTAGAATTTTTAATAAGAGTGGTATTGTCAAGAGGAGCCTGAGCCAAAATATCTTTTACGCCATTTACATCTAAATGGTAAGTAACGTACTTATCAGGAACGATCTCTCTTTTTCCTGTAACAGGGATACTTTTCTCCTCAGTTGCTTTCCACGTAATTTTACTTGTTTGGGCAGTAATAACGATAGAACCAAGCAATAAGGTGGCAAGAGTAAAATTTTTTTTCATGTTGGGGATTTAGAGTTAATTTACGTAATATGTTAAACTAAAGTTAAAAAATCTAAATCGTAAAAGCAAATTTTTATTTTTTTTAACACCAAAATGCTGTATTTTAAGAATTTGGTAAAAGTTTTTCTCAAATTTTATGGTAGATTTGTTTCTATAATTTTAAAACCTTCAAAGTCATGAAAAAAATATTTTTAATGTTAGCTTTTACAGGATTAGTTGCAAGTGTTTCTGCTTCTACTGCTGATGATAAAGACAAAGGCAAAAAAGAAACTAAAAAAGAAACAAAATCTTGCTGCAAAGACAAATCTGCAGAAGGCAAATCCTGTTCAGCTTCTGATAAAAAAGAAGGTAAATCTTGTTGCAAGGATAAAAAAGCTGCTGACGCTAAGTCAATGGAAGCAAAATAAAATTTATTCACATCTATAAAAAGCCCATTCGCCTAACAGCCAATGGGCTTTTTTCATTTTATAAACCTGTCCAAAAGCGAATTAGCGTGGCTGTTTATAATTCTATTTTGAATAACTCTTATATTTTGTTTTATTTGCTTTTATTGATTTTCTAAAACCAATACTATAGCCTTGTTCAAATTAACGGCTGTATCACATAACATTAAAAAACAATAACTTAAGTATATGAAAGTTGGAATTCCATCAGAAATATCCCCAAATGAGTTAAGAGTTGCGGCAACTCCTAAAACAGTCAAACGTTTGCAAAAGCAGGGATTCGACGTCTACATTCAACACAATGCCGGGGTAAAGGCAAATTTTTCTGACAAAGATTTTGAAGAAGCGGGAGCTAAAATAGTAAATACGGCCGCTGATATATATGGTCAATCCGATATTGTTTTAAAGGTGAAAGAGCCTTCCATGGAAGAAGTAGATATGATGAAGGAAGGTTTGGTAATGCTGAGCTATTTATGGCCGGCACAAAATCAGCCCTTACTTCAGAAATTGGCCGATAAAAAAGTAAATGCCATTGCTATGGATGCCATTCCAAGGATTTCCAGGGCACAAAAAATGGATGTCTTATCATCTATGGCAAACATTGCCGGATACAGAGCTGTGATTGAAGGTTCGTATCATTTTGGACGTTTTTTAAACGGACAAATTACTGCCGCCGGAAAAGTAGAACCGGCCAAAGTATTGGTAATAGGTGCCGGTGTTGCCGGTTTAGCAGCTTTAGGAGCTGCCAATTCATTGGGCGCCATCGTTAGGGCTTTTGATACCCGTAAAGAAGTTGCAGAGCAAATTCAGTCCATGGGAGGAGAATTCCTTACTGTAGAAATAGAAGAAGACGGAGCAACATCCTCAGGTTACTCAAAAGAAATGAGTAAGGAGTTTATTGAGGCTGAGATGAAGCTATTTTTAGAGCAAGCTAAAGAAGTGGATATCGTTATTACTACCGCGCAAATTCCCGGCAGGCCTGCTCCCAAATTGTGGTTAGATTATCACGTAGCGGCTATGAAACCGGGTTCTGTAATTGTGGATTTAGCGGCTTCCTCAGGAGGCAACTGTGTGTTAACTAAAAACGGAGAAGTTTATACAACGGATAATGGAGTAACCATTGTAGGTAAATTAAATCAGTTGCCAAGTCAGGCTTCGCAATTATATGGTAATAACTTATGTCACTTATTAGATGATATGGGTAAAGCCGAAAAATGGAAGATTGATATGGAAGATGCTGTTGTGTCAAGAGCAATGGTAACTTATAACGGCAAAATTAACTGGCCACCGGCGCCGCTTCCTGTAAGCCCTACAGCAGGTGGCGGAAATAAAAAAGTGGCTCCGCCAACAGCAGAGGAAGTGAAATTATCTGACGCTGAAAAATCTAAAAAAGCAGCAACGTCAATGATTATTCGTTTGGCTGTGGTTGGTGCTTTATTGTTTTTTGTAGGAAAATTTGCACCGCCTGAATTTATACAACACTTTACCGTGTTTATATTAGCAGTGTTTGTGGGTTGGCAGTTGATCACCAATGTGGCACACTCCTTACACACACCTTTAATGGCTGTAACAAATGCAATCAGTGGAATTATCGTTGTTGGTGGTTTATTACAAACAACAAATGATATACAGAACCCCATGACTATTCTGGCGTTCATTGCCATTTTGGTTGCCAGCATCAATATTGTTGGTGGTTTCGTAGTTACTCACCGTATGTTGAAAATGTTTAAAAAATAATGCTTCGACAGGCTCAGCAGCCTTTTATAAACGAAATAATTAAAAACAAATAGAGTTAAAAGAGAAATTATGTTCATTGCAAAAGAAATACAAACAGCAGCGTACCTATTTGCCAGTATCCTGTTCATTTTAAGTTTAGGAGGTTTATCCTCACAAGAATCAGCAAAACGTGGTGTACTTTACGGAATCGTTGGTATGATCGTTGCCATACTGGCTACTGTTTTAGGGGAAGGTGTTGCCGGGCAGGTTTACATTATTATTGCCATTGCCATTGCTTCGGTAATTGGTTTAATGTTAGCGCGTAAAGTAGAAATGACGGCTATGCCTCAGCTAGTAGCTATCTTACATAGTTTTGTAGGCTTAGCAGCCGTGTTGGTTGGCTTTGGTTCTTATTTAGATCCTCATACACACACACTAACAGGTGCTGCACATAGCATTCATTTATGGGAAGTATTCATCGGTATCTTTATTGGAGCCATCACCTTTACAGGTTCTATTATTGCCTGGGGAAAACTGGAAGGTAAAGTACGTAGCAAAGCATTATTGTATCCGGGCAGACATGCTGTAAACGTGATAGCATTAGTAGCTTGTATTGTATTAGGTGTTTTATATGCACAACAGGAAGGCACAGGCGGAATGTTGTTTTTAGGAATTATGACTGCTATTGCTTGTTTTATTGGCATAATGCTGGTAATGGCTATTGGCGGCGGTGATATGCCGGTAGTTGTTTCGATGTTAAACTCTTATTCAGGTTGGGCAGCATCCGCAGCGGGCTTTATGTTAGGTAACGATTTATTAATTGTAACCGGCGCTTTAGTTGGTAGCTCGGGGGCCATTCTTTCTATTCATATGTGTCATGCCATGAACCGTTCTTTCTTCTCGGTAATTTTAGGCGGTTTTGGTACGCCGGCCGCTAAAGGAGAGGCTAAAGCGATTGAAGGTGAAGTAACTGCTTTGAATCATGAAGAAGTTGCGGCCTTATTAAAAGAAGCAAGATCAGTAGTAATTGTTCCGGGTTACGGAATGGCAGTTGCCAAAGCACAGTATCCGATTTTTGATATGGTACAATACCTGCGCAAAGCAGGTAAAAATGTACGTTTTGCCATTCACCCTGTAGCGGGTCGTTTGCCAGGTCATATGAATGTATTATTAGCAGAAGCAAATGTACCTTACGACATCGTTATGGAAATGGACGAGATCAATGATGATATGCCTGACACGGATGTGGTAATGGTAATTGGTGCCAATGATGTGGTGAACCCAAGTGCGCAAGACGATCCCGCAAGTTCTATTTATGGGATGCCCGTAATTGAAGCATGGAAAGCAGAGAAAGTCATCATTATGAAACGTTCTATGTCGGCCGGTTATTCAGGAGAAGACAATCCTTTGTTCTATAAACCAAATTCAGAAATGTTATATGGTGATGCTAAGGATAGCGTAGAAAAAATAATGGGCTTTTTAAAAGCGTAATCCAATTAATGTGTTGAGAATTTAAAGGTGTAAGGCAAAACTTTACACCTTTTTTATATAAAATCAGTTATATGATGTGTAATAAGTGCTACTCCCGGTTTGTTCTGTTAATAGCCATAACGCTATGCCTTTCGTGTAACAGGCAGAATTCAGGGACTCCCTACGAAACCATGCAAAGGGAAGCCATCAATTTTATTGCTCAGCCGATGTTTTCGGGCGATTATATTTTTTACAAAGTAACCTCTGCAAAGGCCAATCTGGAAAGGTATTACGTAGATACCAAGCAACTTTATTTTACCTGTAATAAACAGGATTATAATGATGCAAACCTCAATAAGTTTGTGATCACTAAAGACAGTATTACAGTTGGAAAAGAAGAGAACGGTGTACTGGTTTTAGGAACCATGAGGTATAATGATCCTGAAAAAGTATTTTTTAAAATGCCACTTTCAAATTTTAAAATAGATTCAACAAAACTCATTGAAACACCTTATAAATCCGTTACCTATAAAATTACCCTACCCCAGATTTTAGATTTTACGTACCTGCGAAGTGCCATAGGAGGTGGCGCCATTGTTCTTACAAACGAAAACACCCGTTTTATGAATCATGGTTCCGTAGTGGCAAAAGTAAATGAACCCTCTATAGCTGATTTAGTAAAACAGCTTACTAAGGATGAAAACACAAAAGAATTAAAAGCGCAAAAATTATTGGATTTTGTAACAGCTGAAATTGAATATAACAAAGACGAAGCGCAGAGAGGCTATGAAACTATTAAACGCCCTGATGAAGTATTATTCACAAAGAACAGCGATTGCAGCGGAAAGGCAATTTTATATGCGTCGCTGTTACAACAAATAGGCATTAAATGGAGTATGCTCTATTTTAAAGGCCATGTATGCGTGGGTGTTGCAGGTAACTTTAACACCCCTCATGCTTTAAAATTTAAACTGAAAGGCGTTGATTATTACCTCGCCGAAATTACAGACCCTACAGCCATCATAGGCGTAGATAGCTGGAACGGAGAAATGAATGAAAGTAATTTATTACATTATCAGGTCTCTGAAACAGGAAGTGATGTGTACGATTATAAAACCAATAACAAATTAGATTTTGTGAGGGCTCAAAAGCAGGAAGAGTAATCATTTAAGATCTAACTGATTTCCGTTCGCTCATTGTACTTAATATTTAACTAAAAATGATTTGTTTTCGATGAATATTATGTTAACTTAGATTAACATAAAAATAACATCAATGGCTAAGTCTTATCAATTCCTCGTCCTATCCTGTTTTTTTGGTTCTGCGCAATTCGTTGCTCAAAATAACATTCCTAAAGTTACTGAAGTGCACAATACCGGACAAACGGTAGCATTGCCTGAGGTGTTATTAAGCTTTGATGCGGTATTAAACGATAAAAAAGTGGAATTGACATGGGCGTCGAATATGGAGCAAAGCAATCATTTTTTCACGATCGAGAAATCGAAGGATGCCCTGGCTTTTGAAAAACTGACAACGATTAAAAATTTCGGTAATTACAGCAGCATTGTAAGCTATTTCGATGTAGACTATACGCCTTATGAGGGAATT
>JAZJZF010000021.1:7967-18108 GCA_040389965.1 Bacteroidota bacterium | reverse complement strand
CTTACTACCGCTTAACGCAAACCAACAGCAATAAAGAGGTGTTATCATCCCGTATTGTTTCAGTTAATTACAGATCAGATACTAAAGACTTAACGTTTTACCCCAATACAACTGCCACTGATGAGTTTGTTGATTTAATGGGTGCCGAAAATAAAGAAGCCCTTGTGGTATTAAGAAACGAAAAAGGAGAAGAAAGTTATTCGAAAGTATTTATAGATGAGGATCATATGATTCAGGTGTCTTCGAACAATGATACTGAACTCGATAATGGTACTTATGTTATTGTTGCTTCTTCTAACAATAAACTTTACAGTAAAATTGTAAAAGTAAAATAAGTTCTTAAAATTACAGATTGAATAAGACTATAATTCATTTATAGCAATCCCAACTCTTCTGTTTTCACCCAGGCTTCGTTCCCGTTTTCCAACTTAATATTGGTCCACTCGTTATTGGTTTCAATAACTTTTACCCTTGTGCCTTCATGCAGGCTAAACTTAGATGCAGCGGTTGTTGATGGATCTTCGTGTGTACGTGTTTCGTGTGCCGTAATAATGGCAAATTTGGTATGTTCTTTATCATCCAGTGCCGAAAATCCAAGTACCATGGATACCACAAACAGGATAAGACTTATTGTTCCTGCAAAGAATCCGATTCGTTTCACAATAAGATTTCTTGAAAGAAAAAACAGGAATAGTAAGATAAATGCAAGCGTTAAGCTTAAAATACTGAGCCATGCCCAGCCTGCAGTACTTAGCCCGTTAATCAATCCCGATTTAATGGCACTCATAAAAAAGTTTTCTTTACTTTCTATTTTGTCAATGGTTTTTTCGTTGGCAATTTTTAAGTTGGTTAAAATGTCTTCGTTCTTGGGTTCCAGCTTATTGGCTAGTTCATAGTTATAAATAGCCTTTCCCAGCTCTTTATTTTTATAGTAAGCATTGCCAAGATTATAATACAATTTATAAGATGTAAATCCTTCTTTTAAAAGCGCTTCATAAGTATTAATGGCTTCTTTATAATTTTTTTCGGCATAAAACTTTTCTGCTTTTGCCGCCAGATCATTATTAGCCAAAGACCTACCCGAAATCAAAACGATTCCAACAAAAAGCAATATGAGTTTAATGTGTTTCATTAAATTTTTGTTTTGATCTGGTTTTCAATTTGTGATATTAATTCAATGGTATCATCATAAACTTTCTTTAAATCGCCCGTAACAGCGCTTGGCGCATACTTGGCATATTCGCAGGTGTTTAATGTGTCAATCAAATGTGTTTTAGTTTGTTCCGAAACATTTCTTTGCAATAACATTTCCGAAATTTTTTCTTTAGACATGTCAGCTACCGGCATCCCAAATTTATTGCCAATGTATTTATGCAGGGCATTTAAAATTTCATTAAAAAACTGGTCTTTATTATTGGCTAACATATATTTTTCGGCAACAGCTAATTGCTTTTTAGCCATTTTAGCAGCTTTGCGTTCTTTAACAAGCTGTTGATTGCTATTGGCTTTAATTTGTTGTCTTACGAAAAAGTAAGCTCCAAAAAACAATAGAGTAGGTAGGATCAATAAAATATAATGCAAGCTTGATGAGAAAAATTCTGCTTCCTGTTTTTGAAGGCCCAGGTCTCCGGTTTTAATATAACGGATATCATTCTCTGTTTCTTTTAAACCTTTTTTATGGGGAATGATCACCTGTGCAGATGTGCCATCGCCTTCCAGAACGGTAAGTTTAATGTCTGCCGAAGGCAGGTTCACATATTGTTTTTTGTCAGCATCAAAATAACTAAAGCCCAGGTTACTTAATACAAATTCTCCTTTTTCTCTTGGAATCACAAGGTAATCAAAGGTCTTGCTACCACTCACACCATCGGTTGTTTTTACATTTTCATTTATTTTAGGATCGTATGCTTCAAAGCTTTCGGGTAAATTCAATTCAGGAGCTGTGAGCAATTTAATATTTCCTTTACCGGTTACAGTGAGTTTAATATTAACAGCATCGTTTGCTTTTACCTGATCTTTACTTATTTCGGCCTTATACGAAAAGTTCCCTACCGCTCCGGTAAAACCTTCAGGTTTATTTTCAGTAGGCAAATCTTTTACATCTACTTTTACAGCTTTGCTCTTTACCTTTATAGCTACATCTTCGTAGCCGCCGGCACCAAAAAACTGTTCGAAGATATTACGTGGTTGCCTTTGAGTTGCCCTACGGACAATACACTCGAGCTCTACAGGCTCAATGGTTATAGCGCCTGTACGCTGCGGGAATAAGTATACTTTATTGTATTCGGCAACATAATAATTAATCCCGTTTAAATTTTCTTGTTGCAGGTTTATTTGCTTGTTACCTTCTTGCTGTTGCGACCAAAAGCCATTGTAAGGGGGGAATTTTATGTTTTGAAAGCCTCTCAGATCAACTCTTGAATACACTTTTTGTGTAATGGTAATTTGCTCGCCAATGTAACATTTGGTTTTACTCAAGTAAGTTCTCACAAACAGATCGTCGTTACTTATTTCGCTGGAATATTGGTTGGCTTCAGGTTGGCTCTGTGTTTGAGTCTGGCCGCTACTTTGTGTTTGCGCGGCACCTTTACTTACTTCAATAACAATTGGAGCGCTTTCCATTTTCTGATTGCCGTTAGCCATAACCGAGGCAGGGCCAATGGTTACTTTTCCTTCTTTTTTGGCAGAAATAATAAATGAAATGGTGGTAGACTGAGAAATATTTCCGTTTACCATGCTCATACTCTGGCTTTGGTTTGGCCCCGAAAGAATATTGAAATCTTTTAAGTTAGAGTAAACAAGGTTATTCCCAGGGCCATTTAGAGTAAACGCTATCTGAAATGCTTCACCTACGGCAACTTTGTTTTTACTCACCTGAGCATAAAAAGCAGGAGTCTGTGCATAAGCCCAGGAGCTAATAAATAGAATTAATATGTAAATTTTTTTAAGCACCTTTTTCTCTTTCAACTAATAACCCGTCTCCTGTAACTAAAATTTTACCAATCTTTTTCTACGTGTTTTTTCTGTCCGGGTTCGCCTTTTTTCTCTCTTAATTTCTGATTATTTTTTTCCGAATTTTTTAAAGCGTTCAGCATCTTTTCTGCCTGCTCTTTGCTCATTTGAGGCTGCTGTGCTTCATTTTTATCTTTATCGTTAGGGTTGTTAACCTTTTCTTTATCTTTTTCCTGCTGTTTCTTTTCCTGTTGCTTATCGTTCTTGTTCTGATTTTTATTCTGATTCTTTTGCTGTTCTTTTAATTTTCGTTGAGCATAAGCTAAATTGTAGCGGGTATCTTCATCTTTTGGATTTAGCTTTAAGGCTTTTTTATAACCCATAATGGCATCTTCATAACTCTTTTCCTGCAATTTTGCGTTCCCGTAATTATGCCATGCCTTTTGTATGGTATCGGGGTGAGAAACAGATTTAGCAACGACTTCAAATTGCTCGGCAGCTTGTTCAAAAATAAGGTTAGACGCCGAATCAGGGGTCATTTTAGGATCGGGCGGGAGAATCTTACCTGTTTTTACGCCGGAGCCTATTTTGTATAAAGCATCGCCCAGGTTAAAATTGGCTTTATAATACGTTGGTTTTTCTTTGATCGCATTTTTGTAGTAAGATGTAGCATTCATCATTTTACCACCATGGTACGCATTATTACCATCACGCAATATTTTCTTCTCTTCCTGAGCGTTTATAGCAAAGGAAAACAGAGATAATAGGGTAATTAAAAAAAAGTTATACTGTTTTTGCATCTTTAAATAAATTCAGTCTCTTCCAGAGTTTGCTTACCCTTTCAGAAATTAATGATTCAATAACCAGGAATAATAAAGCAACACCCAAGAACCATTGAAACTGGTCTTCGTAATCGGTATACATTTTACTTTCCATTTGTTTTTTATCAAGTTCGGCAATTTTGTTTAAGATCGCATCCAGTCCAATATCAGCGCTTGTAGCCTGAACATACACACCATTTGTAGCGGCGGCAATATCCTGTAATATTTTCGGATCCAGCTTTGTAACTACTGTATTTCCTTGTTTGTCTTTTTTATAGCCACTTACAACATCGTTCACAATGTTAGGAATGGGAACGCCGCTTTCGGAACCAACCCCAATGGTATGAATTACCACATTTTTCTTTGCAGCTTCTTCAGCGGCAGCTACAGCATCATCTTCTTCATTTTGCTCTCCATCTGTAATAATAACAATGGCTTTATTTTTGCCTTCGTCTTTGCCAAAACTTTCGGTTGCTTTATTAATAGCATCGGCAATGTTAGTACCCTGCACAGGAACAATTTTAGGATTAATACTTTCTAAAAATAATTTGGCTGTACCGTAATCTGTAGTAATAGGTAACTGTACATACGCTTCACCGGCAAATACCACAATACCAAGTCTGTCGCCCTGCAATTTATCGATCATGTTCTCGATAGCAATTTTTGCTCTTTCCAATCGGTTTGGCGACAAATCCTGGGCGAGCATACTATTGGATACATCGAGGCATACCATAATATCCGCGCCTTCGCGTTTTACATCCTGCATTTTTGAACCTGTTTGTAAATTGCAGATCCCCAATATTAAAAAAGAAAGTGCCAGCAGGTAAAATGAAAAGCGAATTGTTTTTTTAGCTTTAGATACATGAGGCGTTAGTTGATTAATGAGACCAAAATCGCCCAGTTTCTTTAAATTTCTTTTTGCCTTAAATACATACCAAATGTATATTGCTACACAAAGGGGAACCAGTGCAAAGGCATAAAAATATAGGGTATTTTCAAATTTAAACATTATGGTATGGCTCTGAATACAAAGCGTTTCAATAAAAATTCCAACATTAAACAAATTAAAGCGGCAATAGCCAATGGTAAAAAGTGCTCTGCTTTATTGGTAAAGCTTTTTTCGCTGATAATTGTTTTTTCCAGTTTATCAATTTCTTTATAAGTGTTTTCAAGGCTTTGTTTATCAGTTGCCCTGAAGTATTTTCCACCGGTCATTTGTGCAATTTTGGTCATGGTCTCATCATCAATATCCACATCCACATAATCGTATTCAATTTCTCCGTTAGGATAAAGGGCTACAGGTTGCAGGGCTTTTCCTTTTGAACCTACACCAATACAATACACTCTTACACCAAATGTTTTGGCAATTTCAGCAGCTGTTAAAGGGGCAATTTCTCCTACGTTATTTACTCCATCAGAAATTAAAATAACGACTTTACTTTTTGCTTTACTGTCTTTTACACGAGCCACACCATCTGCTAAACCTAAACCAATAGCCGTTCCCTGATCAAGCATACCGGCTTTAATGTCTTTAAACATGTTTTTTATGATCTTATGATCGGTTGTTAAAGGACATTGCGTAAATGCTTCTCCTCCAAAAACCACCAAACCAATTTTATCATTTGGTCTTGCGTCAATAAAATCGGCCAGTACATCTTTTGCAACTTCTAAACGATTGGGTTTAAAATCTTTTGCCAGCATGGATAAGGAAAGATCCAGACTCACAACGATATCAATTCCTTCTGTTTTAGTGTCTTTCCAGCTGCTACGCGATTGCGGACGAGCAATGGCAAGAATCAAAAGAGAAATACATAATAATCTTAACAGAAAAAGTACGTGCCTGAATTTTGCTCTTAACGATGATTTAATACCAGCAAATAAATGGAAGGAGGAATAATTGACTTCGCCTTCGTACGTTTTTAATTTATAGAGATACCATGCCAACATCACCGGAAGGACCAGGAATAACCAAAACCAATGTTTTTCAGCAAATTGTATGTCGTTAAAATAGGAGAGCAAGGATTTTTAGTTTTTAATTGTTTGAGTACTGTTATTTAAATATTTTGAACCTTTAATTTCTGTATTTTTTAAATATTTTATTAATCCCGAAATCATACCGGTAATGTTAGTTTATAAATATCAATAGTTAATTGCTTAGCTTTTTGCCAGGCCAGCATATCTTCTATTTTCGTAAAACCTTTATTTTTTTCTTCGTTCACTTTCTATTATTTTCAAATAACTTACAACTTCTCTCCATCAACTTGTTTTACCGGCTCTTCTTCCCTTAATGTACCGTTTACAAACTCAAAGGCATTATTTAATGTAAGCGTATGTTCCGCTTCAATAGGTATTTGTTTGGCAAACTTTACAAAATCGGATAGGGTAAGGATCTGACGAAGTTTGTTTTTACTTTCTGTATCTACTACCTGCGATTTAAAAATCTGTAAGATCTCGTCGGAAGTTAACTCAAGGGCATTGATCTTAAAGCGTTCTTCAATATAAAGTCTTATAGTCTCTGTAATGGCAGAATAGTATTCTTTTGTGCGACCTTCTTTCCAGATGGCTTCCTGCTTGATTTTTTCTAAAGCATCGAATGCTGTAACGTGTGGTGGAATTTTTGGGGTATCGTCCACAATGATCTCAACCGGTTTACGTTTGCTGAGTTTTACAAGTATAATGATCAGAATAATAGCAACCACAATTACGGCAAGTCCCCAATAAAAATAAGGTAAATACCAGCGCCAGTCGAAAGGCTCATCGTAAGGAGGTTTGATATCCCTGATTTTTGCTAATGCCGTATCAGTTGGCATTGTATTTACGGTTAACAACAAAGGTTCTGTAACCAGAGGAGCGGTAGTATCTTTATTTAAAATAAATTTAAAAGGAGGAATAGCATAATAACCCGAATCAAAGGAGGTAATGGTTAGCTGAACATGTTGTTGTACAATATTAGGATTTGCCTTATCCGGAAAGGTATCGATCTTGGAAATATTAACAACCTCGATTTCCTTTTTAAGAGTGTCTTCAATAACAGGCCATTGAATGTCAAGTTTTTTATTGGCAGTGGCATCGTAACGTAAATAGATATCGAGTTTGGTTTGCTCTCCAATTCTGATACTGTTCGAATCTAAAACAGCATGCACTTCTACCTGCGACTTAACAGTTAAAGCGGTTAATACCGAAAACAGAATGAGTATGTATGTTTTAATTTTCATAGTTTTTTTGCAATCCAATCTTTCTTCCCTTTAATCCCTTGCGTCTTTTTTATTCTCGTATTCCAGGTCTCAAATCTCTCTTCTTATCTTTTCTTAAACAAATTCATCAATGGTTTAATATATCCTTCGTGCGTGTTAATCGTTGTATAATCTACACCACTTTTGTTAAATGTATCTTTTAACTCAGCTTCAAACTTCAGGTGATTAATTTCCATTTGTTTTCTGAAAGCCTTGTCACTTGTATCAACCCACATTAATTTTCCGGTCTCGTTGTCTTTTAATTTAATAAGGCCAACATCTGGTAACTGATTTTCGCTGGCATCATTAATACGTAACACAACCAAATCATGCTTACGGTTGGCAATTTTCATGGCATCCGAAAATTTATGTGAATCATAAAAATCGGAAATTAAAAAACTAATACTTTTCTTTTTAATAATATTGGAAAGGTATTTTAAAGCCAGTTCAATATTGGTTCCTGTTTGTTGAGGTTCAACGTTTACCAACTCACGGATGATACGCAGAATGTGTGATTTACCTTTTTTAGGAGGAATAAACTTTTCTATTTTATCACTAAAGAATATGACCCCGATTTTATCATTATTCTGAGAAGCCGAAAAGGCAATTACCGCGCATAGTTCCGTAATAAGGTCTTGTTTAAACTGCTTATGAGTTCCAAATTTTCCGCTGGCGCTCACATCTACAAGGATCATCACACTTAACTCACGCTCTTCTTCAAATACTTTTACGTAAGGCGTTCTTAAACGGGCCGTCACGTTCCAGTCAATGGTTCTTACATCATCGCCGGGAGTATATTCGCGCACTTCACTAAAGGCCATACCGCGTCCTTTAAAAGCCGAATGGTATTCGCCGGAAAAAATCTGGTTACTTAACCCTTTGGTTTTAATTTCTATTTTTCTTACTTTTTTAAGTAATTCTGCGGTTTCCAATTTTGGCAGGTTTAAATGTTTAGTTTTTAATGTTTAATAAGTTCGCGTTTAATTTCAAGTAATATGATATTACTAAAAACTAAACACCAATAACTAAAAACTAACTATGGAACTTCAACAACGTTTAATAATTCGTTAATGATGTATTCCGTTGTAATATTTTCTGCTTCGGCCTCGTAGGTTAAACCAATACGGTGGCGCATCACATCTAAACATACTGCACGTACATCTTCCGGAATTACATAACCTCTGCGTTTAATGAACGCGTAAGCTTTAGCCGCTAAAGCCAGGTTAATACTTGCACGTGGCGAACCACCATAGGAAATAAGCGGTGCAAATTTATCTAAACGGTATTCTTTAGGGAAACGGGTTGCAAACACGATATCTACAATGTAACGCTCAATTTTTTCGTCCATGTACACATCTTTCACAATTTCCCTTGCTCTTAAAATATCTTCAGGTTTTAAAATAATATTAGGTTTCAACATCCCTGCTTTGGAGATATTAGAGGCAATGATCTTACGTTCTTCTTCTTTGTTAGGGTAGGTAATAACCACTTTTAACATAAAACGATCCATCTGTGCTTCCGGTAAAGGATAGGTTCCTTCCTGATCGATAGGATTTTGAGTAGCCAGTACTAAGAATGGGTTAGGAAGTTTAAAGGTTTCGTCGCCAATAGTTACTTGTTTTTCCTGCATGGCCTCCAGTAGCGCAGATTGAACCTTTGCCGGGGCACGGTTAATCTCATCGGCTAACACAAAATTTGAGAAAATAGGTCCTTTTCTGATAGAGAATTGTTCCTGTTTTTGATTGTAGATCATGGTACCGATCAAATCGGCAGGTAACAGGTCGGGGGTAAACTGAATACGGCTGAACTGAGCGTCAATACATTTGGCAAGTGTGTTAATTGCCAGCGTTTTTGCAAGGCCGGGAACACCCTCTAATAAAATATGTCCGTTACTCAGTAAACCAATCAATAACCGCTCTACCATGTGACTCTGGCCAACGATTACTTTATCCATTTCAATAGAAAGTAGGTCTACAAACGCACTTTCCTGTTGAATTTTTTCATTCAATTCTTTGATGTCTATTACCATAAGTGTTTTTTATACAAGCTGCACAAAATTAGCATTGACAAGGGTTGTAGCTATTCCACCCCTGTTAAAATTTGTTAACATTTTTTTGTGTTTAACTATTTTTCTATTCTAAAGGTTTTTAAAGGGGATTAGTGATTATAATTTGCAATATAATCAAAAGTTCACATTTAAGTTTAACAATTTAATAGCATCTCTTCCCTGATTAGGTCATTTAAAGGGCTTTTTCTATCTTTGTAATAATAAAATTACCATTATGATCGCAGAAACAGCATTATCCGCCAAAAGCCAACAATTAATTGATCTTGAAGACAAATACGGTGCACATAACTACCACCCTTTACCGGTAGTTTTAGAGCGTGGCCTTGGTGTACATGTTTGGGATGTAGATGGTAAACAATATTATGATTTTTTATCGGCTTATAGTGCGGTAAATCAAGGACATTGCCATCCAAAAATTGTTCAAACCTTAGTGGAGCAATCACAAAAACTGGCATTAACATCGCGTGCTTTTCATAACAACGTACTAGGCGAATACGAAAAATATATTACAGGCTTATTTGGCTTTGATAAGGTATTGCCTATGAACACAGGTGCCGAAGCGGTTGAAACCGCTATGAAACTGGCGCGTAAATGGGGTTACGAAAAAAAGAAAGTAGCTGAAAATACGGCAAAAATTATTGTGTGCGAAGGTAACTTCCACGGAAGAACTATTTCTATTGTATCGGCAAGCACTGATCCTGATGCGCGCAAAAATTTCGGGCCATATACTCCGGGTTATATTACTATTCCTTATAACAATATTGAAGCTTTGGCTGAAGCGCTGAAAGACCAGTCTGTAGTTGGTTTTCTTGTAGAACCTATACAGGGCGAAGCAGGCGTAATGGTGCCAAATGAAGGGTATTTAAAAACCTGCGCAGAAATGTGTAAAGCTGCTCATGTATTATTTATGGCAGATGAAATCCAGACAGGGATTGCACGTACCGGCAAAATGCTGGCTTGCGACCATGAAGGTGTGAAACCGGATATGCTTATTTTAGGAAAAGCATTAAGCGGCGGTATGTATCCAGTATCCGCTGTATTAACAAATGATGAGGTGATGATGTGCA
>JAZJZF010000021.1:0-7954 GCA_040389965.1 Bacteroidota bacterium | reverse complement strand
TATACTGGATGAAAAATTGGCTGACAATGCTGAGAAATTAGGCGAACTCTTAAGAACCGAATTAAGAACTATTAAATCGGACAGACTTACTATTGTACGTGGAAAAGGGTTATTAAATGCCATTGTTATTAAAGAAAAAGATGGTATTTCTGCCTGGGAAGTGTGTTTGAAATTAGCAGAGAACGGTTTATTGGCAAAGCCTACACATGGCGATATCATTCGTTTTGCTCCTCCATTGGTTATTACCAAAGAGCAAATTCTGGAATGTGCATCAATCATTAAAAAAACACTGGAATCATTTAATTAAAGCTAATTTAAAATATAAACGCTATTTTGAAAGTGTAAATAATGAAGAAAATTCTTCTCACACTTATATTAGGGTTTTTATTCAATTCTTGTGCTTTTATTATTTATAATTATCGTGGTAAGCTTGATACTGAGTATATAGTTTTAAATACAGTAAAAGACACAACTACAAAAATTGCAATAGGAAAATTAATTTTTAATCTTTCTGTAAAAGAGAAATTTTATACCCGAAACGCTAATCCGGCATTTGACTCTTTGCATTTTTATGGACCCGACTATCACACATTCTTGATAAGGCTTTATGAAATAAACGATACTATAAAAATTCGTCTTAAATATGTTGGTTATCATGGATTTCGATCGAGGCCACCACACAAAATATTTATTCAAACTTTGAATGACTCATTAAAAACTAAATTTAAAGCGACTCAAATTACCTATTTAGATATAAGCAACGAGAAAAAGTAGGCATTAATATTACCTAATACGGAACTAATGAAAACCTTTAGGGTAGCTCATCACAGGCATTTTTCCTTCAAACAGGTCTGCATAAAATTGTTTCAAAAAAGGTTTTTGTGCAAGTAATGGGCGTATAAGGTAATAGTTATGTTCTTTATGCAGCACCTTCGAAAAATAAACATAATGCACATCGGGACATAAAGGTTTTTTGACCTTCTCGCCAAGCTGATGCCTGAAAAAAATAATTTTTGCGCCATTTAAATTCCGGTCTCTTTTATTAATGGTTACAAACCTGTTCTTCGAAAAGTTCAGTTTACCAAGCCATTCAGCATGTTTTCGCTGAGGCACACAGGCGGCATTCAGTAAGACATTATCAATAATTCCGGGTTCTATATTTTTAAACAAATTATCTTTCAATCCATACATTAAAACTAAATTTCCCATGCTGTGAAAAAATAGGGTTGTGACTTTAAATTTAGATGTATGTGTTTTTTTATAACGTTGAAATTCTTCCAAAAATGCTGCATAAGGTTTGGCTACTTTAATAGAAACGAGGTAAGTGGTTTTAATGTTTTTTCCGGGTTTCATATAAGGCCTTTGTGTGGGCCAGTCAAAAAATAATTCATCAATAGCGTAAATCCTCATTAAGTTAGTAGCTCTGTCAATGCCTGATGTAAAGGTCTTTCCGAGGCCTTCGGTAAAAACCACAAAATTTTTAAAATCACTTTTAAGATCGAGTAGTTTTTCTAAGGTAGGGTAGGGAACGGCTGTCCAGTTATTTCCTTTAAAGTATACGGCAAAATATTTCAGGGTGTTGGTGGTGTCAAAATCGTAGTCTACAAATTCTTTTTTAGTATCATCATAATTACGGGTAGACACTACAAAAATACATGTGTCTTCAGCTGTATATTTATAGTTTTTATTAAGTACCATATTGCTCCAGTCGCAATAAGAGTAACGTGTAGAGGTGCTTTTGGTGCTTTGTGAAAACAAGCCTGTGCAGGTAAATAAGAAGAAAAGAATAAAGAATTTTTTCATATGTTTTGCAGACAGTAAATTATATTTTTAATTGTATATAAAAAAATGTTTATCTTAGTTTAACAATTACAACGTCTTTATATGTCGAACGATTTTAATGAACAAACAGCTGAAACCGGCAATTTTATTAAGTGTAAAGATTGCGGAGCCAATTTAAAATATTTACCGGGAACTCCTTATCTGAACTGCGAATACTGCGGCGCAAAAAATGAGATTGAATCGGAACAGCATACCGAAATCATAGAAAATGATTTTGAAAGTTTTTTAAATGAAAAAGCGCATACTGAAGACAAGCAGGAAATTATTACTGTAAAATGCACCAATTGTGCGGCTTCTACTACGCTGCAGCCAAATGTAACATCGAGCACTTGTCCTTATTGCGATACTGCTTTGGTGGTTACAAATGCTACCACCTCTTCAATTATAAAGCCCTCTTATGTGTTACCTTTTAAGGTTGACAGGAAGGAAGCTACTCAAAAATTTATTGGCTGGGCAGGAAGTTTATGGTTTGCGCCTAATAAATTAAAGTTGTATGCGCAACAGTCTGCTGAGAAATTAAACGGATTGTATATGCCTTACTGGACCTATGATACCAATACGGTTTCTGATTATACAGGAATGCGCGGCACATATTATTATGTCACAGAAAGCTACAGGGATAGTGAAGGCAGAACGCAAACACGTCAGGTACAGCGTACCAACTGGTTTCCGGCCAGTGGAACAGTGCATAACGAGTTTGATGATGTATTGGTGGTATCTTCCAAATCACTGCCCGAAAATTTAGCCAATGAACTTGAACCCTGGGATCTGCCTGAATTAGTAGCCTACAACGATAGATACCTGAGCGGTTTTATTACTGAAAGCTATCAGGTTGATCTGAAAACGGGATTTGATAAAGCAAAGGAACGTATTCAACCTATTATAAGATCAACGGTGCAACAGGATATTGGAGGTGATGTGCAGCAGGTTACAAGTATCAGTTCAACGTATAACGATATTACATTTAAACATATTTTATTACCGGTATGGTTAAGCTCTTATAAGTATAAAGAGAAAGTATACCGCTTTCTTATCAATGCCCGTACCGGTGAAGTACAGGGCGAAAGACCTTATTCGGCTGCAAAAATAGCGGCATTGGTTATTTCCATTATCATTATAGTAGGAACCATTATTTACTTTGTAAGAAAGAATAAGGGATAACTCAGCGTTAGATCTGAGTTTACTTGAGGAAGCTAATTACTTAGGCCTCTTTACCTTAGTTTCTTTGTAGCCTAATTTTTTCATGCTACGTTTTTTCTGTTTTCTGGCCTCTTTTTCCATGCGTTTTTGACCACGGGCATTATCTTTGGCTAGTTTCTGACTTGGTTTTTCCCCTTTGTCGAGGTAAGGATTAAAAGCCATCCTTTTTTTGCCCCGTTTTCTTGATTTATGCCACATTTTTTTCCTTTCCTTACTCTCTTCAAACTGTGCTTTTACAGGTAAAGAGTAAAGAAATGTGAGCAATAATATAAAGCCAAGCTTTTTTAGCATATAACAAATAACGGATTTATATTAAAAGGATACATGCAGGGAAAGTTAAAATTACTAACAGTGGTTTTTTTGAAAATTAAGCCTTTGTAATCTGTGGCATTTACATTAAATTTGTTTGAACTACAAAACGTTATATGGCTATAAAAGATTGGACAAAACAAGAAATCCTGGATGTGTATAACACTCCGTTAATGGAATTAATATATAGAGCTGCTGAAGTACATAAACAACATCATACTGTTGGCGAAGTGCAGGTGAGTTCGTTATTATCAATTAAAACCGGCGGCTGCCCCGAAGATTGTGCTTATTGCCCACAGGCAGCACGTTACCACACAGAGGTTAAAGTTCATAAATTAATGAGCGTACCCGAAGTGAACGAAGCAGCGGATAATGCAAAAGCAGGTGGCGCGAGCCGTATGTGTCTTGGCGCTGCATGGCGCGAAGTGCGTGATAACCGCGATTTTGATACCGTATTGGATATGGTGAAAACCATCAACAGTAAAGGTATGGAAGTATGTGCAACCTTAGGAATGGTTACGGAAGAGCAGGCGCGTAAACTGGCTGATGCCGGATTATATGCATACAACCACAACATTGATACGAGCGAAGAAAATTATAATAATATTATCTCGACACGTAATTACGATGATCGTTTAAACACGATCAACAATGTGCGTAAAGCAGGATTAACCGTGTGCTCAGGTGGTATCATTGGAATGGGTGAGAGAATTGAAGACAGAGTAGGGATGTTACATACGTTAAGTATTCTTCGTCCTCAGCCTGAATCAGTGCCTATTAATGCATTGGTAGCAGTGGAAGGTACTCCTATGGAAGATCAGCCACCGGTGCCAATTTGGGATATGGTACGTATGATTGCTACAACACGTATTGTATTGCCAAGAACGGCTGTGCGTTTATCGGCAGGTCGTTTAAGCATGAGTATGGAAGGCCAGGCCTTATGCTTTATGGCAGGGGCTAATTCAATATTTGCCGGCGAAAAATTATTAACGACCCCAAATCCTTTGTTTAATCAGGATATGGAGATGTTTACTATTTTAGGACTCACTACTAAAAAAGCGTTTACCGATAAATTAAAAGAAGAATTAGTTTAATACTATTTAACAACAGGTTTAGTCTTTACAATTTAACTTTGTTGAAATATTAATCTTTAAATTATGAAACATTTTTTTGCATTCGCCTTTGTTATCGCTTTCGTTGCGGGTTTTGCGCAATCTACCGAAATATCTTCCAAATATGATAAGATCGGGAAGTTCAATAATGGATACGCAGTTGTTAGTAAAGGGAGACAGGTAGGTGTTATCAATACAGAAGGTAAAGAGATTGTTAAACCTGAGTATGAACACATTTCGGGCTTTGGAAAAGATGGCAAGGTATTTACACGTAAGAATGGCTTGGTTGGCGTGATTGATAATACCGGAAAGGTGGTTATTGATAATAAATATGATTACATCAGTCATTTTAAAGGCGATAATGCGGTAGTTAGAAAAGACGGCCTTTGTGGCGTTATCAATAAAACCGGAAAAGTAATTGTGGATATGAAATATGAGAAGTTGAAAGTAGAAGATGGTGGTATTATTAAAGCCATTAATCCTGATAAAACAGAAGTGCTGATCAAACCCAATAATTAATGCTCAACACTAAACCGTTTCCTGCCTCGCTTGCTTCTTTAATAGAACAGCGTAAAGAAAAAGGATTCTTACGTTCACTGAAAACCGATTATCCTGTTATTGATTTTTCAAGCAATGATTATTTAGGATTTTCAAATACAGGAGCCTTATCGAATGAACTAAAAAAATTACAATCATCTCTAAAAACAGGTTCTACAGGTTCCCGCCTTATCAGTGGGAATTCTGTTTTATATGAAGTATTGGAAAAAGAAATTGCCGCATACCATCATGCCGAAGCGGCCTTGCTATATAACTCCGGTTATGATGCCAATCTGGGTTTACTGTCTTCTGTTCCGCAAAAAGGCGATCTGATTTTAAGCGATGAATTAATTCATGCTTCTTTAATTGATGGCATTCGTTTAAGTTATGCTTCCAATTATAAATTCAGGCATAATAATACGGAGGCTTTAACAGAGCTTATTTCAAGGCATAGAGATTCGCATAAAGAAATTTATGTGGTAGTTGAAAGTGTGTATTCGATGGATGGAGATTGCGCTCCATTAGCGGAACTGGTAAAGATCTGCAAAACATATCATGCGCATTTAATTGTAGATGAAGCCCATGCCATTGGTGTATTTGGAAAGCAGGGCAGGGGCCTGTGCGAGGAATTAAAAATAGAAAACGATTGCTTTGCCCGTGTTTATACTTATGGTAAAGCAATGGGCTGCCATGGCGCGGCAATAGCCGGTAGCAATGAGCTGAAACAATACCTGGTTAATTTTTCGCGTTCTTTTATTTATACTACTGCCATGCCGGAACATAGTTTGCTTGCTATTAAAGCAGCCTATCAATTGCTTGAAAAAACAACAGATATAGAGGCATTAAAAAATAACATTCATTATTTTAATTCATTGATGCCAACAGCCGCTTCTGTCATAGAAAGCAAGAGTTCGATCCATTGTAAATTAATTCCGGGTAATGATCATGTTCAGGCATTAGAAGACACATGCAAAGCGCATCATTTATTTGTAAAAGCTATTAAAAGTCCTACGGTTAAAGAAGGGCAGGAGCGTGTCAGAATTTGCCTTCACTCTTTTAATACGAAAGAAGAGATTGAAAAACTGGTTGAGCTATTAACTACTTCTTCATAACGCATACACATCTGAAACCAATCCATGCTGTTGGCTTGGTGTATGGCATATCTTTTCCAACTCTGCACTCTTCAGGTTGGTTTCTCCAGCCACCGCCTTTACAGATCCCTTTATCCGCAACTATTTCAGCTACATTACCAATTGTGTTATATAGTTTTAAAGAATTTGGACTGTAAGAATGCACGGGCGACGTTACATCTGCATAACGGCCATTTGGCGGCGTTGCATCACCATTGCTTTGCAGGGATAAGAAATTGGCGAGGGCATTCCCTTTTTCATCTTTACCATTGTTCTTAAAAAAAGCAGAGGATGATTGTGAGAAGAATTCCCATTCAGCTTTTGTAGGTAAACGGTATTCGAAATTAGAATGCGCGAAATCTTTTTTTATGGAAAGAAGCGTTTTTACCTGTTCTGTTCTCCATTTACAAAACGCGACTGCCTGCTCGTAGCTGATTCCTACTACAGGAAATTGGCTATAGGCAATATGTCTGTAATAATATTGAACATAAGGTTCATTATTTGATAATTTATCTCTCCAGCATAAGGTATCGGGTAAGGCTGCTAAATGTTCCTTCGAATTTACGCCGTACATCGATTTGATACTGTTTTCATATTCCCGCCAGCTGAAGTTTGTAATTTCGGTAGCATCCACAAACAGTGTATCGCTTATTTGCATTGTTCCCGGTGGAGTAAATGGTTTTGTTTTAATAAATGACAGGCATAGCGCAGCCAAGACTATTGTAGCAAATAGTGTTTTCATAAGTGTAAGCTTTAAGTTTATAGATTAAATTCCCAGTGCTATTCTCAGGTCTGTGGCATCGCTTGCATCCGGGTTTAATTCTTTTACCGGAATTTTATTTTGTTTTGCAGCAACACATTTACCAAAGGTCTCCTTATCACAAATATAAAGCTTGCCATTTGCCATAGCGCATATAGTATACTTGTCTTTTGGATTGTAACAAACAGGTTCGTATGAATAATTGAACACAAGATTTTTATCATGACAAACAAGGTATATAATGCCCGGTGTTATAAAAGAAGCACCATTGTTCACTAAAAATACAGGATTCATTTTTGCTTCTGTAGGCATATTATGCGGACAGTCGGAGTTACAAATACCAAAGTTACTAACGTTAAAAATACGCGTTACTTTTTGTGCATTGCTAAAAGACGCCATTTGTTCTGTTTGTTGTTGCTCCTGTTCTCTCATTAAGCGAATGCGTTCCTTCGTCAGTTTTTGGTATAACTCCTTTTGTTCGGTAGCAAATTTGGCTTGTCGTTCTTCAAACTCTTCTTTTAATTTCTTTTCGTTTGCTTCACGCTTGGCTGCTAAATTTTTGTAATCTTCAAATTTGGCTTCATACGATTTTAAGGCTACATCGTAATTAGCGCCTGTTAAGGCAGGGTAAACGACTAATCTTTCTACTCTGTTTATCTGTGTTAAGATTAAGGTGTAGTTTTTTCCTTTTTGAGGTCCTTCAGTTATTTCAGCGCTGGTCCAGGTAATTTTAGAAAAATCGGAATTGTAATTCTTGTTTTCTGTACCTACTTCAAATACGGCATTTTTAAAGGCACTCAGCTCCGGAAACTCTTTATAGTTAACATCCAGTTGAAACTGTTGCCTGCCGCTTGTTGCTTTTAAAGGCTTGGCGGGCGCCGTTGTTTTTGATAACTGATTTACTTTTTTCTCATAAGCTATTTTTTCGCTTTCTATCTTTGGAGGAATAGCATCTATCTGTTTTTGTAACTCAATAGTTACAGGCGATTTAAGGCTGGCTTCCTGTTCAGCTGTTAATTTGGTGCCTTCACTTTTCTTCTGTCCTGCTAATGAATTATCGCGGC
>JAZJZF010000020.1:0-51381 GCA_040389965.1 Bacteroidota bacterium | reverse complement strand
TTCTTTTGCCTCCTGCTTTAACAAACTTTCGCTGTCTTTTGCCCCATACAGAGCGCCAAATATAGTATCATTTCTCAAATTTTAAGTATATTAGCAGACTTAATTTTTATATGAAAGATTTCTTCGCATTTCTTAAATCAAAACAATTTTTAAAGCACTTTTTAATAGCTCTTGTAAGCCTGGTAACGGTTTTATGGATTCTTTTTAAGTTGCTTAATGTTTACACGCATCATGGAGAAACTGCCGAAGTACCCGATTTTAAAGGAAAAAAAATAACTGAACTGGATAATTTTATCCAAAATACCAATGTAAGGTACCTCATCATTGATAGCCTGTACGACCCTAACGAAAAGCCCGGAATTGTGATAAAACAGGATCCTGAGCCAAAATCGCAGGTTAAACACAATAGAATGATCTATTTGTACGTTACTAGCATGCAGGCACCGCAAATTGCTATGCCCAAGCTTATTGATAAAAGTACAAGGCAGGCAATACTGATGATTGAAAGTTATGGCTTTAAAAAAGGACTTATCACTGAAATTGCCTCAGATTGCAAGGGCTGCGTGCTTAAACAACTGTATAAAGGAAAAGAAATTAAACCGGGTGAACTGATAAAAAAAGGAAGTAAAATTGATCTGGTAATTGGCCGAAAAGAAGAGGGATATAACCAGTCGGAAGACGAAAACCAGGACGGATCCAATGACCCGGAAGAAGGTATAGAGTAAATGATCAAAAAAATTAAAATACATAACCTTATTGCTTTTTTTATGGCAATAACTTTTTATGCAAATGCACAGGAGCAGCTCATGCCCTTAAGTGTAAATGGGCAACTCACGTCGCAGGTTATAAAACCGACCCGTGCAAGCAGAACCACCAGCATCACGCCAATGGATACCCTGCCGTTTTTCGACGATTTTTCTTACTCGTCCACATCGCCCTACCCTACAGCAAAGCATTGGTTAGATTCAAATGTTTTTGTAAATCATACATTCCCCATTGCACCTCCAAGTATTGGTGTTGCCACATTCGACGGACTTAATAAAAACGGTTACCCTTATAACCTCAGCGCGCTTGTTTCTAACTCATCGCAGGCAGATAAGATGACCTCCATGCCCATAAACCTCGAAAAAAAGGGAAATTATAGCTATTCTCCATCCGACAGTATCTACTTAAGCTTTTATTACCAGGCCGAAGGGCGTGGCGATGCCCCCGAAGCCAATGATTCTTTGTCTCTTGATTTTTATAAACCAAGACAACGTACCTGGTCAAAAGTATGGGGCGTAAAGGGTTATAACCCATCCTCCGCAGATAGTTTATTTCATCTGCATATGATTGCCATTAAAGATACAGCCTACTTTGACAGTCTGTTTCAGTTCCGTTTCCGTAACAGAGCCACTTTAAGCGGAAGCCTTGATCATTGGAATATCGACTATGTATACATGGATAAAAACAGGTCGTATGCCGATACCATAATGGAAGACGATGCCTTTGAATACATGAGCACTTCTTTCCTTAAAAATTATTCTACAATGCCTTACAGGCATTATATAGCAAACGAAATGGCGCCTCAGGTTAACAACTACATGCGTAATAATTTTACATCGGGTAAAAACACATTTTATAATTATACGGTAACGGATAAGAATAATGCACTCGTCCATTTCTACAATGGAGGGAGTGCCAATATTCTTCCATACAGCACAAACGGAACACACAATGTCACTCAACATGCCAATCCTGCTATTACGTTCGCATTCCCTTCGTTAAGCAGCATGGGTATTTTTACCATAAAACACGTCATCTCTTCCAATCCCGATCTACAGCGTCAAAACGATACTATTTTCCAAACCCAGAGGTTTACCGATTATTATGCGTATGATGATGGTACGGCCGAAGTAGGGTATTACAACAATACTTATGGTGCTAAAAATGCCGTTCGTTACACACTTAACGTAAATGATACCCTTAGAGGAATGCGTGTTTATTTTGATCCTGTAACCGACGGACAAAACATTATTAATTCAACCTTCAGGCTCATGGTTTGGGCCGATGGCAGCAATGGTCCGGGGAGTGTTATTTATAGAGATAGTGTAGCCTACCCTATGTATTTACAAGGGCATTATAACATGATGCCTACCTACAACCTCACATCCTGTTTAAATTTAAATGCCGGCACTTATTATTTTGGTTTACAGCAAACCACGAACAAGCCTTTGAATATTGGTTTCGACAAAAACAATAATCATGCAGATGCATTTTATTACGACATTGGAAATGGCTGGACACAATCTTCTATTAAAGGCTCTATTATGATCAATCCTCTGTTGGGTTGCGCGCTCGACCCTTTACCTGTTGGCATAGACGCGCATGAAGCACCGGTTGCACAGATCAGCATTTTTCCTAATCCTGCTCAAAACAGTATTCAGATTGAAACAAACGGTATTACTGTCGAAAATGCTACTGTAACTATTATCTCTTCTCTTGGCCAAACTGTTTATTCTACCTTATTTAATTCTCACGACTCTATTGACATTAGCAGCCTGCCAAATGGCGTCTACTTTGTGCAACTCAATAGCAGTGAGCTTACCACACGACCAGTCGTGATTAAAAAACTGATCATATCCCGCTAAATGAATAACGACATCGAAGAAGTTGAATCAGGTGAAGATGAAAAAGAGCTTTACGAACACCACCACATAAAAATTGAAAAGGGGCAGGTAATGCTGCGCATCGACAAGTTTTTAATGACCCGTATTGCAAATGCCACACGTACCAAGCTGCAACAGGCCTGTGATGCCGATTGTATATTGGTAAACGGCAAGCCCGTTAAATCCAATTACCGTGTGAAGCCATTTGATGAAATTTCGGTTTTAATGACCACTCCTCCACGCGATATTGAATTGGTGGCAGAAGATATTCCCATTAATGTGGTGTATGAAGACGATTACATTTGTGTCGTAAATAAAGAGCCCGGAATGGTGGTGCACCCTGCATTTGGCCATTATAGTGGAACACTTATTAATGCCCTTGTATGGCGTTTTAAAAATTTACCTGCCTCCAAACAAAAACTGGCAGAGGGTTTAACGGTTGATAGGCCGGGTTTAGTACATCGTATTGATAAAAACACCTCAGGTATCATTATTATTGCTAAAACAGAGCTTGCCATGACAAGGCTTGCAAAGGACTTTTTTGACAGGAACCTTGATCGGAAATACGTTGCTATTGTATGGGGCGATGTGAAAGAAGATAGTGGCACCATTACCTGTAATGTAGCCCGTGATTTAAAAAACAGAAAAGTAATGGCTTGCTTTCCGGACGGCGATCATGGTAAACACGCCATTACACATTATAAAGTACTGGAGCGTTTTGGCTATGTAACGGTGGTGGAATGTAAACTGGAAACAGGCCGCACACACCAGATCCGCGTACATATGAAACACATTGGCCACCCTTTATTTAATGATAATGAGTATGGTGGCGACAGAGTTCTGAAAGGCTTACCAAGCAATAAATACAAGCAGTTTATTGAAAACTGTTTCGCACTATTACCGCGCCAGGCACTGCACGCTAAAACACTGGGTATTACTCATCCTATTACAAAAGAGCCTATCTTCTTTAATAGTGAGATCCCGGATGATATGCAACAGGTAATAGACAAATGGAGAAAATACTCTTACACGTTTGAAGAAGAATAAAAGAGTTTAATTTATATTCATAAAAAAAGCAGGATATGATTATCCTGCTTTTTTTATGCGTTAGTGCTAAGCTTATTTTTTGTTTTTAGTTACAGTTATCGTTTCGTCAAATTCAAAATCCAGTTTTTCTGCTTTTAATTTAACAAGATCCGATTCCATAAAAGCTTCATGCCAAATAATAACCATAGGTACTTTTTGCATATCCATAGCCTTTCCACCTTCCATTCTGTCCCACTTTACAGTAAAGCTATCATCTTCGCCTTTCATTAATAAAGTGATCTCCGATTTTGATTTGGCATTAGCATATTCTTTTCCATCAGGTAATTTAGCTGTGGCTTTAGAAGTTTGAATAAGACCTACTTTTTTTCCGGTATAAGCGCATTTAAATTTTGCTTCTGTTTTATCAGATTCTTTATAAATACTGGAAACAGTACATTTGAAGCCACCCGCTTCAAAATCGTTTTTAGAGGCCGGCAAATCAAAATTAGGGGCATCTACAACTGTTCCTTTAGTTGAGATACTGTATAAGCCTTCCAATGTGAAAGAATAATTCTTTACCTCATTAAACGCTGCACCTTTCATATTAATTACTCTAAAATCAGACTCATTTGGCTTGATCACTAACCATTTTTCCTTTGGTTTCATCTCTTTGCCATTGATCATAAACACGCACTCTTCCGGCTTTAAAATAATGTAATCAGCACTAAGGTTTGTAATCTTCAGTTTAAACTTCGTTTCTGCAGCTGTAGAAACCGCATTATCGACTGTTATTTTTACTTCGTTTGTTTCTTTGGTTTGGTCCTTGTAAAATAGTTTTTCATATTTTACCTGTGCTTTTACATTTCCTATCGAAATGGCTAATGCTAATCCTAAAATTGCTGTTTTCATAATAGTTTTTTATTTATTGTTTGCTGTGATACAAAGTAAGACCCAAATTTAAAAAATGCCGTTTACATACGTTGCAAAGTTATGTACTTATGTTGCAACAATTGTAACATATTGATTTACATTAATTTATCATTCTTCGAATCTTCTTTTTTTATATACATTAACTGTGATAGAGCTGATAATTATAGATTACATCGCAAATTTTAATGTTTAAGCCACATAAAAATCTGCCCATTGTCCCTATAATCTTCAAAGTTTTTTTTATCAAAGGTAATGGCACAAAAATCTATAAAAGGCAAGATACCGAATACACCTCCCAAACTGGCTATATAAGCCACAGGAACATAGGGCTTTGTGCCCAGGTAAATACGATGTAGCCCTACAATACCAAAAGGAAAAGGAAATGCCAACACTGCTGCCGTAATGCGTTTATTGAGTCGTTGCTTTTTGCGGAAAAGCTTAAATACCGGGTTTGGCATGTCATCCAACACAAGATCCGCTTCAGTTAGTGTGAATTGCTCCGACGCTATTCTGTTTTGGCAACTATCTAAATAATAAACTGTTACCGTTTGCGTTCCAGAAAAAAGCTGACCCGCAAACACACAACTTATTAAAATCAAGATCCACCTCATGAGTTTTTTTCCTGTTTTAAGAGCTTAATGTCTTCTATCAATTTTTTTACAGCTACCGAATCGGTGCCGTCATACATTCCTCTTATTCTTTTGTGGGTATCTATCAGTATAAATAATTCGCTGTGCAAAAAGCCTTCGGGCGTCCCATCATCCTGCAAAGCATTAACAAGGTAACTGTCTTTAGCCAGAGCATAAATCTCTTTTTTGCTACCGGTTAAAAAATGCCATTTATCTTTAATAGCGCCATAGCTCTGTGCATAGCCATTTAATACTTCTACCGTATCATGCATCGGATTTACCGTATGCGATAATATTAAAACGTCCTTGTCTGTTTTAAACGCATTTTGCACATGTACCAGTTGTGAACTCATTTGCGGACAAATACTCTGGCAGGTTGCAAAAAAGAAATCGGCTACGTAAATTTTATTTTCAATGGTTTTTTCGGTAATGTTTTCGTGGTATTGGTTTGTAAAGAAAAAAGGCTGTATGGTATGGTAAACCGTATCGGCGCCCGATACACTTTTTTCGCCAATAATAGGCAGTGTTGGCGCATTTGTATGAGAAGCCGGGTCGCAACCTGCAATTAACATACTTAAAAAAATAAGGGCTGGTAGAGGGCGCATGGTATTTATTTACTTTCTATCTGGTTAATTTTAATCACTTTTTCTTTTTCTTCTTTTAAGCGCATGTGCTGGTATTCTTCGGTAAGGCGTTTGATTTCGGAAACATAACGAGCATCGTAATAACCACGAATGTGGCGGTTTTTATCAACTAAAACAAAAAAACTGTAATCGATATAAACCGGCTTGGCTTTAAAGAATGTTACATTTAAACTATCAAAAGAACGGGTATCCCAATGCAAGGTTAAAATGTTAGGATTACCAACCTGTAATTTATCAAGGCCTTTTAAATCGGTCGAATCAGAAGGCCCACTGCTTGGCGTAACAATTACAAAGGGAATGTGTTTTATCTTTTCTTTTTTGTACTGCGCATACTCACTTAATCCGGCGAGTCTGTAGTTATCGCTTTTATAAGCCGGCTTAATAAAACACACTGCAAATAAAGGATACTGCACCGTGTCAAGATTCATGCTCACAAAGCCTGAATCGGCAGACGCTTTAGCGGCAAAGGTTTTAAATTCTGAAGTCACTTTATAGTAAACGGTATCTTTACCGGCCAGTTCCTTTGGGCCATAATAGGGGAGTTTCTTAGAATTGATAGTGGTAAACTCTAAAATTATTTTAAATAAAGCGGGGAATAAAAGGATAACAAAAAAAAGGAGTTTTTTATTTTTCATAGGTCTGGATTCTGGTCCTTGTATTTTGTTAACGGTTAGTTTAAAAGTCCCTGGTAACTACGCTTTTGGCAATTTTTTCGGATAAGGCTATTTTGAATTTATCTTTATACGAAGCCCTCATTCCAAATAAGGGAAGCGACTCTGTTTCTTCGTCGTTATATACCATTTTCAAGCCCTTTTTTTGCTTGCTTTCAAGCCTTTTGGCATCAAGGTAATAGAACTCCTTATTATAAATAAAATTCTGTTTTATCTCAACTCTGTCATCGTAAATAATAGCGTATGGGTTTACCAAAAGCCATAAGCCCTGAAGAGTTAACACCAGTCCCGGAACCGCACTAAGCGTTCCCCATGGATTAACACGCATTAGTAAGTAAACACTCAACCAGTCTAAGAACAGGCCTGTTCCAATAAAAAGCACCACTAACAGAATATTGCGTTCAAAATACTCTTTTGGCTCATTTTCGTCATTTTTCACAGCGCAAAGTTAAAAATTAAAGTACTTTAACTTTTGATTTTAGAATAAATTTTTTATAATTGTATTATTATCCAAGCTTTTATGTAACGTTTTGTAAATTACAACGTTATACATATAAAACTAACCTGATGCTAATGAACCTAAAAAGAATTTTCCAAAAAGCGCTGTATGTGTGTGTTTTGGGTACGGGGAGTTTGTTTGCTCAAAACAATCTTACAATAACTGATAATCCGGTTGCGGCGATGCTTGATAGTCTTGCTAATCAAAAAGTGCTTGAAAAAGCGCTGTTGAAGCCGGTTTACCCAAAAACCAACAAATACAAATACACCGAAGACAGCGTTCCAAGATTTGAGGATTTTGTGTATGAGAGCCGTCTTGCCAAATTAGATGCTACTTCACCTTTCGATCTGGTATACAACCCACATGTAAGAGGATTTATTGATCTTTATTCTGTTCGCAGACGCCAGCTGGTAAGCCGTATGATGGGTTTATCGCAATTATACTATCCTATGTTTGAAGAAATTTTTGACAAACATAATATTCCTTTGGAATTAAAACACTTAGCTGTTATTGAATCGGCTCTAAACCCCAATGCCCGCTCTAAATGCGGAGCAACAGGCTTATGGCAATTCATGTATCCTACCGGAAAAATGTATGGCTTAAATGTAAACTCTTATACCGACGACCGCTCGGATGTGTACAAAGCTACTGAAGCAGCAGCCGAATACCTGCAAAGTTTATACAGTATGTTTGGCGACTGGCAAATGGTTCTGGCAGCTTACAATGCAGGCCCCGGAACCATTAGTAAAGCTATTCGCAGAAGTGGCGGTAAAAAAACATATTGGGAAATCAGACCGTTTTTACCTGCTGAAACACAGGCCTATGTGCCCGCGTTTATTGCCGCTAACTACATTATGAATTATCCTACAGAGCATAATATTTATGCATCGGTGCCCCGTAAAACTTATTTTGAAGTAGATACAGCGGTTGTAAAAGAACCAATGACCTTTACACAGATTTCTGTGGCGTTAGATGTTCCAGTAGATGAAATCACGTATTTTAATCCACAATACCGCAAAGGAATGATTCCTGCAGGTGGTAATATGTTAACGCTTCCTAAAGGCAAGATAGGCACTTTTATAGCTAATGAAACCGAAATTTATGCTGCCATTAAATCTCAGGATTTAATTGCTTCCGAAAACACAGTTGCTGTAAAAGAAGTTCAAAAAACGCATACAGTTCGTAACGGTGAAAAAATAAGCACTATTGCCCGCAAATACGGTGTAACGGTTGCTGACCTTAAATCGTGGAATTACATTGGTAAGAAAGGCATCAGGGCAGGAAAAAAACTGATCGTATATGTAAAACAGGATGTTCCGGTAGAAGCAAGTCCGAACGCAAAGTCTGACAGTCCTAAAGCTCCACAAACAAACCTGGCTTCTAAAACCAAGACAGACACTACAGCTGAGAAAGTAAAACTGGCTGATAATGCTACTGCCAAAGTTGGCGCTCACAGTGTGAGAAAAGGAGAAACGCTCTACAGCATTGCTAAAAAACACAACGTGAGTGTAGAAAAACTCATTGAGTACAATAATCTTAAAAAGAACGCGCAGCTAAAAGTCGGTCAAAAAATAAAACTGGTTTCTTAATCAAAAACTTAAAACCCTCTGATAATCAGAGGGTTTTCTTTTTAAAAGAGCTGTAACTTTTAACTATTCTCAGGCGTTCTATGCTTAAACAGTGACCGTAACCGAATTCAATACCTGCGTAGATCAGTATTCTGATAATTTATATCGCTTTATCTTAAAGCATATAAAAGATACCGACGTGGCTAAAGATATTGTACAGGACACCTACGAAAAAATATGGCGTAAAGTAAATGATGTTGAAAGCACCAATGCCAAATCGTACCTGTTTACTACAGCGCATCACACACTCATTGATTATACGCGCAAAGCCAAGAAACAGGGCGATTATAACGAAGCCGTTGAAAACACCTTGAAGCATGACACCCAATACTCTGACACAAAAGAAATTTTAAATTATGCTTTGGATAAATTACCTGAGATCCAAAAAAGTGTTGTGTTGTTAAGGGATTATGAGGGCTACGACTATGCTGAGATTGGTAAAATAACCAACCTGAGCGAGAGCCAGGTAAAGGTTTATATTTTTAGGGCGAGAGCGTTCTTAAAAAATTATATTGGAAAGATGGAGGTGGTGATTTAATGAATAAGATAACGGTACATAATTACGAGGCCTTTTTACTCGACCTGAGTGAAGGAAATTTAAGCGGCGAAGACCGTTTGGAGCTCGAAGTATTTATGATCGAGCATCCTGAGCTTGCTGTTGATATGGAAGATTTTTCTTTTGCCGTAACAACTGCTGAACCAATTGCTTTTACACATAAAGAAACTATAAAAAAAACAGCCTCTGACCTGGTTTCCGGCGATGAGTTTATTGCCTATATCGAACAACAATTAAGTGCCGAAGACGCTCTTGCTCTTGAAAAAAGTTGTGTGGTAAATCCTGCTCTAGCGCGCGAATTGGAGCTCTACAAGGCCACTGTTGCAAAAGCGGATTTATCGATTGTGTTTGCTGATAAACAAGGGCTGAAACGCAAACCAAAAGTAATCTGGTTCAATTTTTCGGCAGGGCAATTTGCAGCGGCTGCTTCCATTGCGCTATTAATTCTATTATATGTGTTATGGCCGACAAAGCCCCAGGAAGTAACTCCAAACAAATACGCGAACAACACTCTTATTAAAACACCTGTAAGTTCTAAAAAAAATAATACGTCTGTTATCTCTACAACAAACGAAGCTATTCCTGAAAAGCAGTTACCTGAACAGCATTCAACTATTCAACAGGAACATTTAAACCAGCCGGCTAATCCAAATTTTGTAGCTAATAATACCCCTGGTTCTGATTTAAATACGAATCATACACCCCTTACAAATTCTGTTATTCCTGACACCATTAGCCACATTGCTGTAAATAAAGATCCTGTTATTGTTCCTGAAAAAGAACCGGTATTAGTAGCATCTGCAAATCATAAAACAGTAGTAGATGTTATTACAGAACGTGACGATGATCCCACTACCAACACTCAGAAAAAACAAGGGTTTTGGGCGCTTGCCGGTAAAACACTGAAAGGTTTGAATAAAGCAGGCGTAAAATCGGTTAACGGTGAGGAAGAAACAACCAAGCAGGATGCTTCTTATGCCTTGACCCTGGGCGGGTTGAGTATTACGCATAAAGCGCATTAAGGAATCGTTTGCGTTGCTGCTCTGTCATTCTGAACTTGTTTCGGAATCTCACAAATTTAATTTAACTCTTATACATTGAGATCCTGAAACAAGTTCAGGATGACATTTTACTATAACGTCGGATAAAAAGCTCCGGTAATATGCTCTACCTGTAATTCATTAGGGTTTTGTATAATAGAGATGACATCGAACCGTGTTTCAAAAGCACTATTATTTTCTTTGATGTAAAAGTCTGCGGCTTTAATCAGCTTTTTTTGTTTTGCCTTCGTCACAAATTCTTCGGGAGCACCAAAGGCATTGCTTGCTCTTAGTTTAACCTCTACTATAACCAGGATGTTATTTATACTGGCAATAATATCTATCTCAAGGTGCTGATGCCGCCAGTTTTTAGCTATTACCTCATAACCTTGCCTTAACAGATGCGCAACGGCTATTTCCTCTCCCGCAGTACCTTTTTGAGTATTATTTGGCATAATTTTTATTTATAACTAAATTTAATTAGTTTAGTGTAATAATTTAAAAACAACCCTTAAATGAACAAAATAAAATTATTAGTAGCAAGTTTGACGTTAAGCATAGCGTCTGTTGCCCAAAATTTTGAAGGTACTATTGAGTTTAAAATGGAAACCAACAAAGACACTACTACAAACATTTACTATGTGAAAGGCAATGATGTGAAACTAGATCAGATTGGCCGCAAATCGGGGAAAGTAGAAGGTAGCTTTGTTTTTGACCTGGCCACTAATCAGGTAAAATATGTAAATCCTGTTCGTAAAGTATGGGGCGAACACAAAAGCGAAACGGTTCCAACTATTCAGGGAACTTGTGTATCATCAAAAAGCGGTGCTATAAAAACATTACAGGGACAAAAGTGTACAGAATACGTTGTGAAAAATACAGAGGAGAATACTGAGATTGCTTATTGGATTGCACCAGGGAAATATGACTTTTTTGCTCCTATGGTAAAAGCCTGGATTAGAAAAGACAAACAAAGCATCTATTTTAACCAGATCAAAGATCTTCCTAAAGGATCTATGCCGTTATTATCGGAAGAAAGAACCATCAGCGATGGAAAATTGGTAAGCAAGCTGGAAGTTTCTAAAATGACCAAAGGCGGCATTGATGCAGCAAAATTGTCTATCCCGGCCGATTACAAAAAATTTGAACAAAAATAAGTATTGCAAAATACCCTCTTTAAAACCCGTTGCATGTATGTAACGGGTTTTTTGTTTAACCAAACTTAACAAATAGTATAAGGTTACTAAAGTGCAGAATGTGGCATAAACATAAAAATCCACATTTATGAAAAATCCAACCTTTACTTTCTTAAAATTATCGGGGATAGTTTTAAGTGCTTGCTTTGTATTGAATTCATGCAGCCATTCGGCAGATGAAAAATTTATGTCTGAAGAAATGGCATCCGCTAAGGCGAAGGCAGATTCTGTTTCTGTAGTCAGCGAAGCTACCCAACAGCCAAAGTTTAATGGCGATAGTAACAGAACCTTTGTAAGAAAGGCAGATCTGTCTTTTAAAGTAAAGGATGTAAGAACCGCCACCTTTGATATTGAACGTATTGTAAATTCAAACAGGGGCTATGTTACAACCTCTGACCTGGAGAGTACCATTAACTACAAAAATTCTGTAAGAATCAGTAAAGACAGTATGCTGGATATGATTAATTATACGGTGCAAACCAACCTAATCATGCGAATTCCTAACAGTGAACTCGACAAAACATTATCAGAGATTGCGGCGTTGGTAGATTACCTCGATTACAGAAGAATTCATGCGGAAGATATTACCGCGCAGTTTCAGGATGCTACCTTAACCGACAAACGTTATACAGAACATAAGAAGCGCCTGGAAAAAGCCATTGATCAAACAGGAAAAAAACTGGATCAGGTAACAGAAGCGGAAAATGATTTATTGGCAAAACAAGAATCTGCTGACAACTCTAAAATAAGCACCTCAGAACTGATTTACGATGTAAAATACAGTACTGTTTCCATTAACATTTATCAAAAAGAAACCACCCGAAAAGAGGCTTACGCCTACTCTGCACCTGTTGAGCCGTTTCAACCAAGTTTTGGCTCCAAACTATTAAGTGCAGCCGGTACAGGCGCAGTTGCTATGGGCGAAATTTTATTATTTTTCATTAAAATATGGCCTGTAGCTGTTATACTCATTGCATTCTTTTTTCTGTTTAAAAAGGTAAGAAAATTAAAATGGTTTAACTAATCATTGATTGGCACACACCGAATATACAGGTATCTATTTGGTGTGTTGCCTAACTCATATATATGCTTATTTTTGTAGGCTATTCCTAACAACAGGTTTTTTGTTCTGTTGTTATAATAAAATAAGCGTTTATGATTACAGTAGGTAAAGCCATCGTTGAAAAAGATTCTATTCTGAGCTATATTCCACAACGTCCGCCCATTGTGCTGATCAGTAGAATTTATAAAGTGGATGAGGCTTCTGTCATTACAGGTTTTGATATCAGCAATGATCATATTTTAACACAGCATAAGCATTTAACCGAATCGGGCATTGTAGAAAACATGGCACAAACTGCTGCATCGCGCGCCGGTTTTGAAGCCGTGAAAAACAATGCTCAACCGGCTGTTGGCTTTATTGGCAATATTAAAGATCTGGTTATTCATTTTCTTCCTGAATCGGGAAACGAACTATTAACAGAAGTTCATACCAAAACGCAGGTTATGAATGTGTCGATTATCGAAGCAAAATCATACTGCAACAACACCCTTGTTGCCAGTTGCGAAATGAAAATATTTTTACAGGAAAACGCATAAGATGAGTGTATTGGTAGACATACAGCATGTTTCCAAACAATACAAGGAAGCTCCAAAGCCGGCGGTTAATGACCTTTCGATGCTTATTGAGAAAGGCGATATATTTGGATTGCTTGGCCCAAACGGAGCCGGAAAAACAACCCTGATCTCCATGCTTTGCGGTTTGTTTCCACCCGGTAGCGGAAAAATTTATATTAACGGACACACACACGAAACGCACAGCAAAGCATCGAAACAAGCTATTGGTGTGGTGCCGCAGGAAATTGCCTTATATCCAAAATTAACCGCCTGGGAAAACCTTAATTTCCTGGGGCATATGTACGGTTTAAAAGGTAAGGCCTTAAAAGATACAATTGAATTGCATCTTTCCGTGTTGGGCCTTGAAGCCAACATGCATCAAAAAATCATGTCTTATTCAGGAGGAATGAAACGCCGTGTAAATTTAATTGCCGGCTTATTACACAATCCTCAATTATTAATACTGGATGAACCTACCGTGGGTGTAGATGTACAGTCGAAGCAATCGATCATTGATCATTTAAAAAAAATGAACCGTGAAAATGGCATGACTATTCTTTACACATCACATCACCTGGATGAAGCGGAAGATTTTTGCAATTACATTGGTATTATTGATCATGGAAGCCTGATAACACAGGGTAAAACAAAGGAGCTGATTGCACAAAACAATAGCACTAGTATTGAAGAAGTGTATTTAAAAATAACCGGCAATAATTTCAGGGATAAATAATGAAGTTACTGTATAGTTTATATAAAGAGTACAAAGTATTGATTCGCGACAGAGCAGGGTTGGCCATTACTTTTATTATGCCTACGGTACTCATCCTGATCATGACACTGATTCAGGATTCAACTTTTAAATCGGTAAATGAATCATCGGTGCCTTTATTATTGATTGACAGGGATCATGATTCTTTATCGCAGACTTTAGAAAAGTACATCACTAATTCAAAGTTTTTTGTAATTACTAAAAAACAATTGACTAATGAAGAGGCAAAAAAAGAAATTGCCCAGGGACATTTTTTTATAGGCATTATCATTCCTGAAAATACCAGTAAAAAATTACGTGAGCGCTCCACAGAACGCATTGCAAAACTGTTAAACAGTTTTAGCGGAGATTCTGCTGCAACGCCTGAAAAGATTGATACATCAAAGATCAAACTGAATTTATTTTTTGATCCTATCACCAAAAAATCGTTTAAAACTACCATCAGTAATTCTATTGAACGTATTATTTCCCAAATAGAAATGCAGGGAATGGTAAGTGCGTTGAATGATAAAATGAAAGAAACATTTCCCGATGCAAAACCTTCTGCTTTAGAAAACACCCCTTTGGTTTCGGTAACGGAAGAGTATGCCTCTTATAATAATTCTACGATTATCCCTAATGCGGTGCAGCATAATGTACCGGCCTGGACTTTATTTGCTATGTTTTTTATCTGCATTCCGCTAGCCGGAAATATTATTAAGGAACGTGAAGATGGTAGTGCTTTCAGGCTATTAACGATGCCCGGCTCTTATTTTATTGTGATGCTTGGAAAATTATTGACCTATACCATTGTGAGCTTAATTCAGTTTGGCTTAATGCTTTGTGTTGGTTTATTTATTTTACCCTTATTGGGTTTACCACAATTAAATATTGGCAACAGTTTACCCTTGCTGTTTTTAATTGCATTGTCTGCAGGGCTTGCCGCCACAGGTTTTGGGCTATTAGTAGGAACTGTTGCAACCACACACGATCAGGCTTCCTTATTTGGCGCGGTGTTCATTATTATACTGGCAGCTATTGGCGGAGTATGGGTTCCTACTTTTGTGATGCCGGATATTATGAAAACCATTAGTGTGGTTTCGCCCTTAAACTGGGGACTTGAATCGTTTTATGCGGTGTTTATCCGTAACTCTACACTAAAGGAAATATGGCCTGAGATTGTGAAACTATGGGCATTCTTCTTTGTTACCCTTGGTGGTTCCTATCTATTTCAAAAATACAAACGACTGAAATAACGTTTGTTTTTAACTCAAATTTTTGATAGTCATCCAGGCCATTAAGCCTGTAGAAAGCTCCAGTGCTTTTTCATCAATATTAAATGTAGAAGTGTGTACTCCGGAAGTAATATTTAATATTTTATTACCTGTCCCCAACCTGTAAAAACAGCTTGGCACTGCCTGCGTTACATAAGCAAAATCCTCTGCTGTCATGCGCAAGGGGAGGTCTTCCACATTATCTTCACCTAAATATTCTATGGCGCTTTGTTTGCACTGTTCTGTAATGCTTTCGTCATTTACCAAGAAAGGATAACCGTCAATGATATTTATATCGGCCTTCGCCTTGTATTTTTTACACACGTCATTTATAATCTGAGCAATCTGTTGTTTTACCTCAACACGCCAGTCTTCCTGCATCGTACGGAAAGTACCTGCCATATATAATGTTTCGGGAATCACATTGGTAGCGCCTTTCGCTTCCAGTTTTCCAAAAGCAATAACAGTTGGAATATTATTAGTTGTATTTCTTGCTACACCTTCTTTATCAATGGTAAAAGGAAATTGTCTTTCTATTTCAGTGATAATATGTGCGGCTACCATTAAGGGATTATTGTATTCCCCGGCCATAGCCGCGTGCCCCCCTTTACCAGTAATCGTAATATGAAGCTCATCGGTACTTGCCATGTACATGCCTTTTCTAAATCCTACTTTGCCAACTTCCATACTTGGAAATACATGCTGCGCAATGGCGATACCTACTTCAGGATTTTGTAATACTCCTTCTGCAATCATTAAAGACGAGCCACCCGGTAATACTTCTTCTCCGGGCTGAAACATAATTTTTACAGTGCCTTCAAAATTATCTTTTAGCTTATTTAAAATAATAGCCGTTCCCAATACGGAAGCGGTATGCACATCATGCCCGCAGGCATGCATTACACCGGCATTTTGTGATTTATAAACGACTTCGTTTTTTTCTTCAATAGGCAAAGCATCCAGATCGGCCCGCAATAAAATGGTTTTAGCCTCCGGATTTTTTCCTTCGATCAAAGCGACAATGCCTGTTTTTACAACTCCTTTTATGTATTTAATATTATGCTTATCCAACACAGAACATACAAATGCTGAGGTATTATATTCTTCGAAAGATAATTCGGGGTACTGGTGGATATGACGTCGGATAGAAACTACTTCTGCGGCTATTTCAGCAGAAAGCGATTGTATGGTATGTAATAGCTGCTGCATTATTTTTTAATATAGCCGGTAAGGAAATTTGAGGTTATAACCTACCTGTTTAGTAGAGCTTTCAATGGAATCCGTTTTAGAGGTATTGAAATAAAACCGGGCATCCTGTCCTTTGTATTTATTTTTTTCGTCTATATGAACTTTACTCAGAGTACCAACCGCAAGGATCTGACTTAAATTATCGAGCAATTTATTATATACCGCTTTTAATTTTTGAGGATGTTTTGAATAATAAACGATGGTAGTGTCAAACTGTTGTTTTGTAACATTGTTATCTGCAAAGGGATTGAAGATATAGGCGGAATCGAATTTTTCGCCGGTTACACTTTTCACATTAATGCCCGCTGCTCCTTCGCCCAGATAGCAATCTGTCAATACTTTTAAAAACAATTGTTCGCTTAAAACATGAGACGGCGGTTGTTCATCTTCATCCGTTTTTGGCCTGCAGGATGCAAATAAAGCTATACATAAAACTATGAAAACGACTCTTAAATACATTTATACAAATGTATATAAACTACAGCACATTTTTAAACTGTTCGTGCGATTCGAACAAAATAACATTTTTTGGGAGTGTGAGTTCTTCCGCTGTTTCATAAAATAAACGGCCAGACACCATTATTTTGCAATGGTTAAAGGTTAACGACAGCTTTTCAATATACTGCTCCAGCGAAAAATCTTCCATTGGTGTAGTAAAGATGGTTACCATAACATCCGGTGTAATATTTTCGGATATATTCTTAAGATCGCACATTGGCACCGATTGCCCTAAGTAGATGCATTTATGGCCTCTTGCTTTTATCAGGTATTTGCAATACAACAAGCCCATTTCGTGCAGCTCTTTGTTTGGAAGGTATAACACATAGGTTTGAGAACCTTGACGGGGTTCTGAATCCAGGTTATCAATAGCCACAATTATTTTTTGCTTTATAAGCTGCGACATAAAATGCTCCTGCGCACAATTTACAACGCCTATCTGCCACATGCTGCCTGCGTGTCTCATGAAAGGGAATATGATCCTCTCCATCGTATTCTCAAAGCCAAAATGCGTAATGCAATTACAGATGGTGCATTCAAATTTTTGCTCATCGAGTTCCATCATGGATAATACAAGATTGTCTATCTGATCTGATTCTTTAGCAAATTTATTTAAAATGGTTTGAGCATGCTTTACAAGCTCTTCATCCAAGAACGTAGCAATTTTTGAGATTTTATAGCCGTTATTATTTAAAAGAGAAATGTTAAGGATTCTTTTTAAATCCTCTGACGTATAACATCTGATGTTAGTGCAGGACCTTTCGGGTTTTAAAATACCATAGCGTAATTCCCATATCCGCAAAGTATGGGCTTTTATTCCTGAAAGCCTTTCCAGGTCTTTTATGGCATATTGGGTTGGCACGGATGTAAATTTACAAAGTAAACATCGAATATTTAAAAATGTTTACATAATTAAAATTCAGATAGAATCCGATTTTACGCTTAACCTGCATCTGTTTTGAAAAAAATCATGACAGATGCTATTACCAAAGGATGAGCCGGCTCTTTTGGGCTACATAAATAGTTTTTATTACTGCCAAAAAACAATTATCTTTAAAACTCGGTTTCCCCTGTTTTAATTTTAACTCATACTATGAAAAAATTATTTGTTGCCACAGTTCTTATTTCTACAGTTTTAATATCATGTAAAAAAGACCGTACCTGTACATGCACGGTTACCAAAACAGGAACATCTACTACCACGGCAGCACTCACTTACTCTGTGCCTATCCTGGGAAATGTTCCGGTTATTGATACGTCGTTTACTACTCCTGTTAATGAAATACAAACGTATGACAAAACGCTTATGGATGTAAATAAGCGTACTGCCAAACAAAACTGCATCAGCTACAAAGAACCCTATAATGATAACATTATTAACTCAGCTCCTCCTTTACAGCTTACTACCAATAGCAAAGGCGACAGGGTTTATAAATGCGAGTTGAAATAAATTTCTTACCCCGCCCAACCGTCTCTATCGAGACGTTTGCTTTATGAGTTTGTTAGCCTATCTAGATTTATTGATCGATGTCGGGCATTATATTCATAAAATAAGACAATACAAAAAAGATTCGCTGTTAATTTAATAATATTCCAAAGTTTGGAATATTCCAAACTGAATAGGCTAAATCTAACCCAATACGGGTATGATGTACTACTTTTACATCAGTTTGTTAGTCTAAATTATTCAAAAAAAGATTTATTTACATCAACTTTGTGCTACATATAAGCATCGTGTTTTTCGAGAAATGAATGTCTGAAACACCAGACAGACAAAGCAAAAAACATTATATTAATGGGTATGGTTAATACATAAAAAAATTTAAGTACTACAAGATTTTTGCGCAAACTGCGCAAGTTTTTGTTTGCAAACAACAATTGATGATGGATTACAAAGTAATTTTAGCAAATGAATAAAAAGATGATTTTGTGGCAACTTGCTACAACTTTAAAAACAACAACAAAGTAGTTTTGGACGATGAGAATCAACATTTGTATCATTAATATGGGATAAAAAGAAAAAAAGGGAAAGAACAGGAAAGAATAGTAAACCCACGAATAAATCACAATCTAACTTTACAAAAAACAAATCACTATAAATCTAAAACGATGGAATCAATGACACCTGCGGTACTTTCCTTGACAATACTATCTATAACAGTAATCTTAATGCTATTATTTTATTTCATCTATAAAATGATAATGCCATTTATAGCAGCTAAAGTTGGGAAAGAACACATGAAAACTGCTGGCCAATATACATTACCAGAAAGCAAATTAATGATAAAAGTACTTCCTGAATTCTCAAAACTGAAAGAGGGGCCTGATGATTAAAGATTCATTGTTCGGCCCTGGTGGATTATTACTTTGTATTTAACAAAAACTTAATTCAAATAAAATATCTACCCCGCCCAACCGTCTCTATCCAAACTCCGGTATTGTATGGCTTCGGCAATATGATTGGTTTGTATATTTTCCGCGTTATCCAAATCTGCAATGGTTCTTGCCACTTTTAAAATGCGGTCGTAAGCCCTGGCCGATAAGCCTAAACGCTCCATCGCTGTTTTTAATAACGCATTCCCGGCATCATCAAGACTGCAATAGGTGCGAAGATCTTTAGTTCGCATTTGTGCATTGCAATAAATACCATCTGATGCTTTATAACGTTCTGTTTGTATTTGCCGTGCTATTATAACGCGTTCTCTTATTTCCTTACTGGTTTCAGAATGTTGCACTTTACTTAATTCACTAAACGGAACAGGCGTTACTTCCACATGCAAGTCGATCCTGTCTAACAAAGGTCCTGAAATTTTATTAAGGTATTTTTGTACGATACCCGGAGCGCAAACACAGTCCTTTTCAGGATGGTTGTAATAACCGCATGGGCAGGGGTTCATACTTGCCATAAGCATAAAACTGGCAGGATATTCTACCGTAAAACGCGCCCTCGAAATACTAACGATGCGGTCTTCTAACGGTTGGCGCATGACCTCCAGTACCGTTCTTTTAAATTCGGGCAATTCATCCAAAAACAAGACACCATTGTGCGCCAGTGATATTTCGCCGGGTTGGGCGTTCATACCTCCACCAACCAAAGCCACATCTGAGATAGTGTGGTGCGGCGACCGGAAAGGACGCTTTGTTACCAATCCCTGCGTTTTGGTGGTTTTACCTGCAACACTATGTATTTTGGTCGTTTCCAGAGCTTCATCCAACGTTAAGGGTGGTAAAATAGATGGCATACGTTTACTCAGCATGGTTTTACCTGCACCGGGAGGACCTATTAAGATCACGTTGTGTCCACCAGAAGCTGCAATTTCTAAAGCGCGCTTAATATTTTCCTGTCCTTTTACATCCGAAAAATCAAATTCTATATCATCCAACCGTGACAAAAATTCCTGTTCTATATCTATATGCGTTTTCTGCAGTTCGGTTGTGCCATTAAAAAAGCCAATAACCTGTTTCATATTTGTAACACCATATACATCCAGGCCATCTACTACGGCAGCCTCTTTTGCATTCTCCTCAGGCAATATCAATCCTTTAAATCCTTCCTGTTTAGCTTTAATGGCAATGGGCAGCGTTCCTTTAACAGGGCGCAATTCGCCATCCAAAGAAAGTTCTCCCATAATGATATAGTTTGCTACATCGTCGGGTAAAATCTGTCCGGAAGCTGCCATAATTCCAACCGCTATGGTAAGATCGTAAGCCGAACCCTCTTTCCTGATATCCGCAGGCGCCATGTTAATCGTGATTTGTTTTCCTGGTATTTTAAGGTCATTGTTTTTTAAAGCGGCATCTATCCGCTGATGACTTTCTTTAACGGCACTATCCGGCAGACCCACCATATAAAAATTTATTCCTATCCCAATATTTACCTCCACCGTTACTGTTGTGGCTGTAATTCCATGCACTGCGCTTCCATAAGTTTTTACCAACATCTTAAATTATTTTTTCGGCAAAAGTAATGTCAAAAACAAACAGCACTTTGCTATAATTTGTAGCATCCTTGTTTTTTGTTGATTTGACAAGGGTTTCGGAGGCTCTTACCTAATCGGGTTATTTTTTGTAATATTGAAATGATTTACAACTATGCTTCGCTCAAACCTGTTTCTTAAAATAACATATGGCTTATTAGCAGTTATAAGCATTGGTTTATTATGGTATGTAGGCCTTAAGGCGAGCTCTGCTTCTTTTACACACGATGAGAGTTTTACATACCTGGGCTATGTTCATGAGCCTTTTATGGATATAATTTCTTACAAACGACCCTATACCAATAACCATATTTTAAATACAGTACTTATAAAATACAGCGAGCATTTTTTCGGAAACTCTGAACTGGCACTAAGATTACCAAATGTATTAGCCTGCGTCCTGTATTTAATCTATGCATTTAAACTCTTAAAGAAACTCGCTTTAGCGCTCATTATTCCGTGTTTTATAGTTCTTATTATAAATATAAGTTTGGTCGATTTTTTTAGCCTGGCAAGGGGTTACGGTTTGTCTTTTGCATTTATGCTCATGAGCATTTACCACCTTATCCGTTATTTCGAGTACCCGTTAAAAAAAGACCTGCTTCTATTTAATATAGGCGCATTTTTTGCTGTGCTCAGTAATTTTTCGTTACTCAATTTTTATGTTTCTGCACTTGTTGTATACAACGTTATTAGTCTGATTAATTCTAAATTAAATTCCGATAAGTCCTATCGGTTTTTCAAAACCAATCGTATCCATCTTATTTCTCTGGTTGTATTTATTGCCGTTTTGTATGAGCCTATCCGTCGCATTTCGAGGCAGGGCATGCTCGATTTTGGTGGAAAAACCGGTATTTTAGAAGATACTTTCGGGTCATTAATAAGAGGCGTTTGTTATGAAACCGTTATTCCTATGAGCCTGTTTTATATGATACTGGCTTTAATTGTTGTTATGCTTGTTGCTATTGGGGTATTGATCGTAAAAAACATGTACATCCGTAATAGTGCGTTTTTAAATAAACACAGGCCACTGCTTATTGTCTATTTTATATTGCTCTGCATTATTATAGTATCCCTTGCCCAGCATATCCTTATCCATAACGATTTTTATACAGGCCGCTTCGCCTTGTTCCTTTATCCTTTATTGATGTTAAATTTTATTTATTTAATGAATTATTTATTTGAGGCTCATTATAAAAAAACAGCTATTGTTATATGTGGAGGGCTTGCGTTTGGCTTACTATTGAATTTTTCGGCGAATATGAATCTCTATTTCTTTCAGGAATGGAAATACGACTGGGCTACTAAAACTGCCATAGATGTTCTTACAAAAGAGCATTTAAAAAAGAGTACTCCTAAACATAGAGTAAAATTGGGCGTTAACTGGCTTTTTGAACCTACAACTAATTTTTACAGATATACCCGTAATTTAACATGGCTGGCAAAAACTCATAGGGAGGGGCTGAAGAAAACCGACGACTATTACTATCTGTTTCAGTCAGATACAAATGCTTACCTGGCCAAAGACAGGCCGGTATTACTTTCGGTAGATGGCATAGGGACTATTCTGGTTGACATTAAAAACTAACCGGGAATTGATAACACGGAATTATTTTTTCATAAATATATATTTTATGAGATAAATTGTATATTTATCATTCTTAAAAAATATGCATATGATTAAAAAGATACTTGTTACTATTTGCATTACATTATCAGCGGTACACATGAACGCACAAGCCGCACCCACCGACGAACTGAATTGTTATAATAAATGGTCTGTAAAATTTGATACTCGTGGAGCTGAAGAAATTGCGGACGGAGTTTATACGGATGTTATTATTACTTCGCGTGTTGGCGGGAAAGCAAATTGTTATAGCGGAAAAGCCGAAGTATTACATAAAAAATTGCTGAGATGTTATATTACTTTAGAGGATGGCACATTTGAAGAAGTAAAACGCACCTGGAAAAACAATTCCAATAAAGAAGTGGCTATTGTTAATGGCATAAGCACCTCTATGGTAACGGTGCATAACGAATTAATTAATGTGTTATGGCCAAATAAAATAAAAGCCAAAAAACCTGCCGCTAAAAAAGCTCCTGAACCAACCGACGACTAGTCCCGTTTCCTTAACGGACTGATTTTCATATCCTTTTTATGGCGTTTTACCGAAATCAAACAGGTAAAACGCTATTTTTTTGCATAAAAACTTCAATAAATTTTTAATTTACAATAAAAAAGGTATATTTGCACCCCGATTTTTAATTTTAAATCGTTGATTCTAAATATTTTGTAAATGACTAAAGCAGATATAGTAACCGAAATTTCAGAAAAAACAGGTATCGAAAAGATAGTTGTTCAAACCACGGTAGAGGCGTTCATGAAATCGATTCGTACGTCTATGACTGAAGGAAAAAATGTGTATTTACGCGGATTTGGAACATTTGTAGTAAAAAAACGTGCCGAAAAAGTAGGACGTAACATTTCTAAAAATACAACTGTTATCATTCCGGCGCATTTTATTCCGGCTTTCAAACCGGCAAAAACTTTCTCTGAAAGAGTAAAACGTAATGTGAAAGTGGCTGAGCCATTAGATAATAAACAAGTTGAATAATGACCCTTGCACGTAAAACACAGATTGGTTTAGTAATAACAGCTGTTGTTTTATTCGTTCTTTTATTTATTGCACCAAAAAAGCATTTATCCAAGCCGGAACCTGCTGCCAATGAACATGCAGGGCATGAACATGAAGCAGAAGCAACGGTAGACGTTTTTTTAACTACAGCCGTAAAATCTTTAGGGCTTAAGGAAAAAACAACGTTTGATGACCTGGTAGCTGCCGCTGAAAAATCGACAGTTGATACTGCTTTTATTCCGGTAGTACAGTTTTGGGACAGGCTTAAACGCCCCGATTTTGCTTCTTACTATGTTGAGAAAATAGCAGATCGCAAAAAAACAAGTAGCGCTTATGCTAAAGCAGGCGACCGTTATTTTTATGCGGTACGTTTTACTAAAACCGAATCAGAAATTCCTGCCCTGTATCAAAGTGCTATGAGATGTTATCAAAAAGCCCTCGAAAAAGATCCCGGAAATATAGATGCTAAAATTCAATTAGCAGCCTGTTACGTGGAAGGAAGCCCTGACCCGATGAAAGGAATTGGGTTGTTAAGAGAAGTTGAAAAAACCGACAGTAACAATGTTAAGCTTCAGTTGAGCTTTGCGTTTTTCTCGGTAAAATCAGGCCAGTGGGATAAAGCCATTACCCGTTTTGAAAATGTGCTGAGGATAGATCCTTTATACATTGAAGCATACCTGCACTTAGCAGATGCCTACGAGCAACAGGGTAAAAATGCAAAAACAATTGAAATGCTCGAAAGTTATGCAAAGCTAACGCAAGATGCTACTGCAAAACAAGAAGTACTGAAATACATTGAACAATTAAGACATAAGTAATGTGTCTTTTTATAAATAAGAAAAATAAATAAATTAATAATATAAATTTTTAAAACCTAAGCATTATGCCAAGCGGAAAGAAAAGAAAAAGACATAAAATGGCTACTCACAAACGTAAAAAACGTTTAAGAAAAAACCGTCATAAGAAAAAATAGTCTTTAGCTGATTATTTTTTTTATTGAAAACATTAAGCACAATGGGTAAGATCAATATCTTAACCCTTTGTGTTATTTACATATACGCTATATACAGCGTATGAAAGATATTATAAACAAGGATTTTTTTGAAAACGTAATTATTTAGTTCCTAAATGAGTAAAAGAGCCTACAAGGCTTCGTTTTTAAATTATCCATAAAAAATTTAAAGGTGAATGTAGAACTAGTAATAAATTCTACACCTAGCGAAGTTGTAATAGGTTTATTAAATGATAAGCGTTTAATAGAACTACATAAGGAAAAGAATAACATACAATTTTCGGTAGGTGATATCTACCTGGGCAAAGTTAAAAAGGTAATGACCGGACTTAACGCAGCCTTTGTAGATGTAGGATACGAAAAAGATGCATTTTTGCATTATCTGGACTTAGGTCCACAGGCTAATTCGTTGATGAAATATGTTGATTTGGTTCGTTCCGGTAAACAGAATGTAAGCAATTTAATGTACTTTAAAAATGAAAGCGACATTAACAAAGACGGCAAAATTAATGATGCCGTAAAACCTGGCCAGTACTTATTGGTGCAGGTTGCCAAAGAACCCATCTCATCAAAAGGGCCCCGCATTACTACAGAAATTTCTATAGCAGGGCGCTATATGGTCCTTATTCCTTTTTCCGACAAAGTATCCGTATCTTCTAAAATAAGAAGCAGCGAGGAAAAAACAAGATTAAAACAATTAGTACAAAGCATTAAACCAAAAAACTTCGGGATCATTATTCGTACGGTAGCCGAAGGAAAATCGGTTTCTGATATTGAAGGAGATTTAGCAGACCTGATCTCTAAATGGGACGAATGTTTTAAAGCATTACAAACAGCAGAGCCTCCGTTTCGCTTGCTGGGAGAGGTTGATAGAACCAATGCCATTTTACGCGACTTTTTAAATGCTTCTTTCAATGCTATTCATGTAAATAGCGACAGGGTATTTGAAGATCTTAAATCCTACATCAAAACCATTTCTCCCGATAAGGTTGATATTTTAAAACACTATACCGGCAAGGTTCCTATTTTTGATAATTTTGGAATAGACCGCCAGATAAAATCACTGTTTGGAAAAACAGTATTTATGAAAAGCGGTGCTTACTTAGTAGTGGAACATACCGAAGCTTTACACGTATTTGATGTAAACAGCGGTAACCGTGCTAAAAGCGATAAATCACAGGAAGAAAACGCACTCGAAGTAAACCTGGAAGCGGCTGTGGAAGTAGCTCGCCAACTGCGTTTACGCGATATGGGTGGCATTATCGTGATCGACTTTATTGATCTTCACAATCCTGAGAACAGGAAACTGTTATACGATAAGTTGAAGGAAGAAATGAAATCGGACAGAGCAAGGCATAATATTTTACCGCCAAGCAAATTCGGTTTAATACAAATTACACGTCAACGTTTACGCCCCGAAGTAAATGTGGAAGTATTAGAAACATGCCCAAGCTGTAATGGCACAGGTAAAGTACAACCAAGTATTTTATTTGTTGAGCAAATCGAAAATGCTTTACGTTTTATTATTAAAGAACAATCTGCAAAAGCAATTACACTGTCTGTACACCCTTATATAATGGGCTATTTGAAACAAGGTGGCTTTTTAAAGAGCAAACAATGGAAATGGTATTTTGAATATAAGCAATGGGTAAAAATTATCAGCTCGGATAGTTATTCATTTATGGAATACCATTTTTTGAATAAAGATCTGGATGAAATAGTCATTTAATTCTTTACTATATTAAAAGTAAACGCCCGATACATATCGGGCGTTTTTATTTTTACAAAATTCTTATATGGAGCTTAATCTACCAACTTGCGATTTGATAAAATCTCTTTAACTTTAATATTATGAAGTCCTTACTTATTATCATAGTCACTGTTATGTTATTTTCTTCTCTATCCTGCAAAAAGAAAAACACTACTCCTGATCCATTACCCCCAACGTATGGGACATCGACGACTCCTCCTAATTACGGCACATTGCAAACCATGCTCATACAGTATTATAACGGGCATACCTTTATGCGCACGGACAGTATGTTAACGGCATCCTTTTATGCGAGCCCGGTTACAAGCACTCTTTCTACTATGGTAAATGCAGGTACTGTAAGCTTTAATAACATTCGCCTGCAAAATACTACTAATCAATACCAGGATAGCACTCATACCCTAAATATACACCAGGCAAATTCTGTTTGGAATATTAGCGGAAGTAGCTCAGTTCCTGCATTTTCGTATACAGTTACACCATCCTATCCTACCTTTATTGGCAATAATTTGCTCCCTGATTCTGTTTCGAAGGCTGCAGGTGTTGTTATTACATTAGTTGGTGCAAGCAACATTGCCAACTATGGCATTGCAGTAGAAATTATTTCGGGAGGTGTTATTGCTCATAAGAGCCTGGCTCCAAACCAAACCAGCTGCACATTCTTAAGCAGTGATTTAGCCTTGTTAAGCCCCTCAACCAATGCCATGATCATTATTGTGTTCAGTAATGGTACACAGCAAACGTTTGGAGGAAAAGCATATGCCTTTGATAATGTACTGGAACATATTAAATACATTAAACTAAAATCGTAAGGCGAACAAAAGTATAAAACCTTAAGTTTTTCAAACTTCTTTCTTGTTTTAAATTGTAAAAAACAGGTATATCTAACTGATTTATCCCGGAGCAGACCTGCTGGCTACCATAGCCATATACCATTCTAGAGAAATTTTGTACTTTTATAATATTAATCTAAAATTTACATCATTATGGCAAAATTCTACTCAAGACTTTTACGTTACTCATTTCTGGTTAGTGTTATCACTAGTTGTGTAACTCTTTCAGCTCAAACTACTCAAACATTTAGTTATACCGGATCCATGCAAAGCTTTACTGTACCTACCTGTGTGACTTCTATTACCGTTGATGTGAGGGGATCAAAGGGGGGAGATTGTATTTACAACCAACCTGGTACAAAACCAGATGATCTGGGTGGACTTGGCGGAAGGGTTGTTGCTGTATATACTGTAACACCGGGACAAGTTTTAAATATTTTTGTGGGCGGAATCTCCTATAATGGAGGCGGTAATGGTGCTGGCTCCGTTGCCCAGGCAAACGGCGGCGGCGCATCAGATATACGCATTGGAGGTGTAACTCTTACAGACCGCGTAATTGTAGCCGGCGGCGGCGGCGGCGGTGGAAATAACTGTTCCGCTAATGCTGAACCTGGTGGAGACGGGGGTGGCCTGACGGGTGCTACCGGTTGGCAATGTGGGAACCAAACCGGAACAGCTGTAGGTCAGGGAGGCACACAATCAGCAGGTGGTGCAGCCGGCACAAGCCCGGCAACAGCCGGATTGCTTGGTATAGGTGGAAATGCTGGTGGCGCAGGGACAGCTTCCGGTGGTGGTGGTGGCGGTTACTACGGTGGTGGTGGTGCAGCATATGGCGGTGGTGGTGGTGGAAGTAGCTATACCAATGCTTCAGCAACATCAGTAGTCCATACGCAGGGTTTTAATAACGGAACGGGCCTTGTAATCCTTTCTTATGGCCCATCGCCTGTTGCTGTGAACTCAACGAGTCTTAACGTTTGCAGTGGATCCACTGCAACTTTAAGTACCATTAGCTTGCAAACTTATACCTGGAGCAATGGCGCTATAACTGCTACTACGCAAGTTAGTCCAACCGTAACCACTACTTATTCTATACAGGGAACGAATCTATCCGGCTGCCCTGTAACGGGTATGATTAGTATTGGTGTTATTTCTTCTCCAACATTAGCAGTATCAGCAACATCGTCTTCTATTTGTACAGGCAACAGCGCAACTTTAACAGCAAGTGGAAGCGCCAGCACTTACTCCTGGAATACAGGAGCTAATACAGCTAGCATTTCCGTATCACCAGCCGCAACTACAAATTATAGCGTAACCGGCGCCAATAGCTGCGGCACTGCTTCGGCTGTTACAAGCGTTTCTGTTACTGCGGCACCTGTTGTTACTTTGCCTACCTCAACAATAGTGTGTGGAAGCGGCTCTGTAATCCTCACAGCAGGAGGGAATGCGAGCTCGTATTCATGGAACACGGGGGCTACTACAGCAAGCATTTCGGTATCTCCAACAGTTACCACAAATTATACTGTCGCAGGAACAGGCTCTTGTGGCACGGCCAGCGCCGTAACTACTGTTTCTTTGGGGACATTACCTACCGTTACCGCTATGTCTTCAGCCACGATTATCTGTTCAAATAATGCTGTTGTATTAACGGCCAGTGGTAATGGAGGAGCTAGCTACACCTGGAACACCGGAGCAACTACGACAAGTATTTCAGTGTCACCGAGCGTAACCACCGTTTATACCGTAACGGCTACGAACAGCTGTGGAACTGCAACAGCAAGCATCACACAAAGTGTAACAACCTGTACAGGATTGAAAGAACTGTTAAGTTCACAGGAAATTCATATTTATCCTAATCCTGCAAATGATATCATAAATGTTGCGATCTCATCTTCATTGATCTCCGGTAATACCCGTGTTGAAATAGTTGATGCTATAGGTAAACTGGTATTAAAAGAGTCTTTAAACAAAGATGTAACTATATTAAAGCTAAATGATCTTGAGAATGGTGTTTACTTTTTTAAAATCATAAGCAATGATTACATTATAAAAATTGGTAAAGTGATAAAGCAATAACCTGATCTTTATTTCGAATTTAAAAAAGTAAAAGAGGAGCTTATTTGAGCTCCTCTTTTATTTTATCTTCTGTGTCCGCCGCCGCCACTGCGCATTCCACCCCCGCCGCCACCACTATTTCGCATACCGCCACCACCTTGTTTTTGCATTTGTTGTTGCCTTGGCTGTTGCTGCATTTGTTGCTGTTTCGGTTGTTGTCTGGGCGGTTGCTGCTGTATAGGTTGCTGTTGCTTTACAGGCATTTGTTGTTGTGTTGGCTGCTGTTGCTGCATCTGACCTTTGTTTGGTTGTTGTTGCATGGGTTGCTGCTGCTTCATCGGCTGTTGCTTTACAGGACCATTATTCTGTTGCTGAGGATTGTTTTGCTGTTTTATCCCACCATTTTTTTGCGGTTGCATTTGATTATTCTGTTGTTGCATTTTTTGCTGCTGCATACCACCATTACGACGTGCCGGCTGATTATTATATTTTTGGCCCGGCTGTACGTTGCTTTTATATGTTGCCTGCCTTTGCTGATAAAATCCGGATTGCCTGTTAGTACGCACCACCTGTGAACTCATTCTGCGGCCGTAGTACCAGTTATGCACATTGGGTGAGCGGTAAAAATAAACTCTGTGGTAATACGGATAATGGTAACGATATGCTCTTCTGTAATGGTATCTCCAGTAAAGCGGTTGCCAGGGCGTCCACCAAACAGGGTAGGTGTTCCAATACCACGGAGAGATCCATGGTGCATAAGACGGGCCATAGATATATTGAACAGAAGGCCAGCCCCATACATTTATTACAACCGGGGGATTAGGGTTATAGTTAGCAGAAGCATTGTTATAGTTGTTGTTATTACTGTTATTGCTGTTATTAGTTGAAGAATTGTTCCGCGAGGCATCATCGCTGGTAGAATACACATCGTCTGTTGCCGCTTGTTTACCTGTAGTTGTTGTTTTAGACGTAGCATCTTTGGAAGTCGTTTCATCCTGCGGTTCTATAATGTAATCTTTACCGTATAGTTCTTCGTCTCCTACAATTTGAACATGCGCATTACCGTCACTCGTTTTATCAACCTCAATAACGGCTACATCCTGAGTTTCCGATTGTGATACAGCTACCTGTAATACCAGGGTATGTGCGTTACCCTCTTTTTTATCGATCACTTTTACATAATCTACTTTTCCGTCGCCATCAAGGTCGAGGTTATTAACCTCATTATCGTTGGAGTTAATTGCTTTTTCAAAATCTTCGGGAGTAGCTGCTTTTTTAAATAATTCGAGTGCACCATACAAATCGAAATTATCGCCCGGTAAGCCTAAGGAATCGGGTTTGGTTTGGGAGAAGGCATTTGTTCCCAAAAGAAACCCAATAAGAGCTAAAGTTATTTTAAGAGTTTTCATACGCTGATATTTATTTGTTTGACTCGTTAAATAACTATCAAGTTTAATACCACAGAATTTTACTTCCAGAAATTGTAGTAGTTAAACCATTGATGGGGATAGGCTTTTACCATATTTTCTAATTCATTAACATACTTTTGCAATAAATCTTTACAAACTGCTTCCAGATCTTTCTCAGCTCTTACTCTTTGTACCTGTATGGGTTTTAAAGTAGAGAAGTCGTACATGAATTTTTGGGTCTTAACCGCAAATACAATGCATAAAGGCACACCAAACTTTGCAGCCAATATAAAAGGACCTGCCGGAAATTTAGCTGGTCTTCCAAAAAAATTGGCAGTAAGGGTTTTCGCGCCTTCCCTGTAACGATCGCCGTGCATTACAACCAGTTCATTATTACTAAAGGCTTTGTGCAGCTCTATAATATGGCTTTTGGTATCTTCATCAATGGATATAATGTTGATTTTTTTTTCTTTCATCACATCATCCATGTATTGCTTTACATCTTCTTTTTCGTTGGTGTACATTAACACGTTAAAGGCGGTATTAAGCCTGTTTAGCCCCTGTCCTGCTACTTCCCAATTACCAATATGTGCGCTTACCAAAATGCCTCCTTTACCTATCGCAACCAATTCATCCAGGTACTTCCCGTTTTTACTTTGTGTTTTAACGGCGTTTTTAATCCCTGCCATTACTGTTACTTTATCAATAATAGTTTGCCCTAACAGGAAATTGTTTTTGTATACAGCCAATCTGGCCTTAAGCTTTGAATAGCCATGGGCTTTTACAAAATAATCGCGGATGTATTTGTTTGGCTTGGAAAACAGGAAGTAATAAAAGGCAACAAATCTTAAAATAAAATAAGCCGGTCGTAAGCCGAAGGTATTGAGGATAAATCCGAAAATTTTAAATCCGAGTACTTTGCCTTTCGATTGCCCGTCCCATTTATTTTGATCAGCCATTTGCTTTATAATAAAAAAACAAAACACGTTTGTGTTTTGTTTCGTATGAAAATATTTTGTGCCAGGTTAGGCTACTTCTTTTTCCTGTACTTTTTTATGACAGTAGTTATAAAAATCCTGAAAAGTATGAATTGTTGTAAAATCCTCACCTTTTACTTTAAAACCAAAATTGCTTTCTATTACTACTACTAAATCAACGTAATCAAGGCTATCCAATTCTAATGTATCTCTTAAATTGGCATTAGGGGTAATCTTTGATTCTGCTACTTCAAATTCTTCTACCAAAAAACTATTTACTGTCTTTATAATCTCTGCTTCTGTCATGTTATTCCTTCTTGTGAAACTTATTTTAAATTTACTTATACAAAATTAGGCAAATTTTTTGATTATCAAAGTGGAATTTGTGCCGCCAAAGCCAAAAGAATTAGATAGAATGGTATTTAAACCGGTTTGTTTTGTTTCAGCAATTATGTTGAGTTTCTGTGAGTCTTCGTCGGGGTTTTCGAAATTAATATTAGGGGCAATAAAATCATTTTGCATCATTAAGGTTGAATACACTATTTCGCTTGCTCCTGCCATCCAGCATTCATGTCCGGTCATAGATTTTGTAGAGCTAACAGGGGTTTTGTATTCCCCAAACAGCGAATAAATGGCTTGAGCTTCTACTTTATCCCCGCCGGGAGTTGATGTGGCATGTGCATTAATATAATCGATTTCTTTAGCCTGAATACCGGCTTCTTTTACAGCCATGGCCAGAGAACGTGTTTGCCCGTCAACACTGGAATTACTGATATGCTCCCCATTACTGGAAAATCCATAACCAATTACTTCGGCTAAAATAGTTGCTCCGCGTTTTTGTGCAGATTCTAAACTTTCTAAAATTACGGTTGCTGCACCACCACTTGGGATCAGCCCATCACGGTCTTTATCGAAAGGACGTGATGCTTTGGCGGGCTCATTTTCTCTAATGGAAAATGCGCTTAAGCCATCGAAAGCACCAAATGTATAATTATTCGTTTCCTGCGTTCCACCACAAATGATTTGCTGCTGTAAGCCCCATTTGATCATTAAATAACCCATGCCTATAGAATGAGATCCGCTGGCACAAGCCGCTCCAAGGGTATAATTAATGCCTTTTAATTTAAAGATGGTGCTCAGGTTCATGGTTGCCGTACAATTCATGGTTTGAAAAATAGGGCCTGAACCTAAAAGGGTGGTATCTTTTTTGGCTCTTACAATATCATTGGCTTCGATGGTGGCACCTGCTACACTGTCGTTCCCATAAATGATCCCAACTTCGTTTTTATCAATAAAATCCTGTTCAATTCCTGCCACTTTTAATGCTTCGATAGTAGCCATATAGGCATATTCTGCAGGTTCGGCCATTCCGGCACGCTGCCTGCGATCGAGTAATCCTTTGAGTTGGGGCCTGTCTACATAACCGGTTAAACCGCTTCTGTAGCCCATTTCTTTACGGGACTGATCCAGTATAATTCCGGATTTACCGGTAAACAACGAATTTTTAACTTCGTCTAATGTTTTTCCTAAACAACTCCAGGTTCCTATTCCTGTTATTACTACTCTGTTCATTCCTATTAGTTTTTAATGCTTAGTGATTAGTTTTTAATAACAGAAGACAATCACTTAAATATTAATAATTATTTATTGAAACGTAGTTTTTTGCTTAATATTTAATATTAAAAACTAAACACTTAAAACTAACAACTAACTATATAATCCTCCGTTTACTGATATTACCTGACCTGTAACGTAAGACGAATCCTTACCAACTAAAAATGCCACAACACCTGCTACTTCTTCGGGCTCTCCAAAACGGTTCATAGGTACCATGCTTTTATAATCAGCTTCGTTAATATCCTGAGTCATATCTGTTTTAATAAAGCCCGGTGCTACGGCATTTACTGTAATGCCACGCTTACCAACTTCCTGCGCCAGTGCTTTTGTAGCGGCAATGATGGCACCTTTTGAAGCCGAATAATTTGTCTGGCCCGGCATTCCTTTTAATCCTGATAAAGACACAATATTTACAATGCGTCCTTTGCGTTTGCCCAACATTTGTTTCACCACGTGGCGTGTAACGTTGTAGAAGCCTTTTACCGTAATATCCATCACACGATTCCAGTCTTCAGGATTAATAAATACCATTAAATTATCACGGCGAATACCTGCATTATTAACCAATACGGCAATGGTTTTATCTTTATTATCGTCGATCCATTTTTCAACATGGGCATCAGCTGCGGCAGTATCGCTTACATCAAATTTCATTAATATGGCATCTACTCCTTTTGCTTTAATCAGTTCCTGTGTTTTTGCAGCTTCTTCATCATTAGAGGTATAATTAATAATAATGTTGTAGCCCATATCTGCCAATCGTAAGCAAATTGCTTTTCCTATTCCACGGCTTGCGCCGGTTACTAATGCGTATTCCATAGTTTTATTTTTGTGAGCTTATTAATTATGATTACAACTAATAAGCTTTACTTATTTTATGTTTTAAAGTACTTCAATATGGTTGTAAAATATATAATCCCTTACGGCTTTCACATCTTTGTATTTGACAGAGTCTTCTACAAAACAAGGAAATACTTTACGCAGCTTATCGTACGCGGCTTTTGATTTGGTAGATAATTTATCTTCCATTTTTAAATAATCAATGGCCTGTAAAATGGTCATCCATTCAATGGCTAATACTTCATAGCTATTTAAAATTACTTTTTTGCAAATCAAGGCTGCATTTGCTCCCATGCTTACAATATCCTGGTTATCGTTATTACTTGGGATACTATGCACATACATAGGGTTTGAGAGCATTTGGTTTTCGGCAGTGGTAGATGTTGCTGTAAACTGTACGCCCTGCATCCCAAGATTTAAGCCTAATACCCCATGATTAACAAATGGCGGTAAAATATTATTTAATTTATTATTCAGTAAAAAGTTGAGCTGTCTTTCGGCCAGCATAGAAAGTTTTGTAATGGAAATTTTTAATTTATCCATTTCAAGCGCTACGTAATCACCGTGGAAATTACCGCCATGGTACACGTTTTTACGTTCCCAATCTACAATAGGATTATCGTTGGCAGAATTTATTTCGTTGATCAATACTTCTTTGGCGTAGTTTACGGTATCTACAATTGGCCCTACAATTTGTGGAACACAACGGATGGAATAGTATTCCTGCATTTTTTCGACCAGTACATCTACTTCTACTTTTTGATTATAGTGATGTTCCTCGCGGCTTTTTACCAGTTTACTGTCTTTTAAAGTATTCTGTAATGCTTTGGCAACAAGGTTTTGGCCGTAATGGTGTTTTACTTCGTTTAAGGGAGTTGAGTAATGATCATCGAAACTTTGTACCAGTTCCATAATGGTTGCAGAAGCCAAAAGGCTCCAGTTCATTAAGTTTTCGGCATAAATTACGTTGAGCATACCAATACCGCTCATAGCAGAGGTTCCGTTCATTAAGGCAAGGCCTTCACGAATATGGATTTCCATTGGTATAATGTTTTCTTTTTTGAAAACCTCTGCAGTGCTTGTAATAGTACCCTTGTAATATACTTCGCCTTCGCCGATAAGGGTTAAAGCCAGATGTGCTAATTGTACTAAATCACCGCTGGCACCTAAACCACCATGTTCATAAATTACCGGAGAAATATTTTTATTAATAAGGTCTTTAATTAAAATTAAAGCATCCGGGTGAATCCCTGCAAAGCCCTGCATCAACGTATTTAAACGGGCCAGCATAACTGCTTTACAATCAATTTCGGGAATAGGGTTTCCTGAACCGGAACAGTGGCTCCTGATCAAATTGTATTGCAATTTCATCTGGTCATCATGATTAATACGGTACTGAGCCATAGGCCCAAACCCTGTATTAATCCCATAAATTAACTTTTCGCGAGTAAACTCTTTTAAAAAGTAATGGCTGCGGTATACTTTCCGCAGCGCTTCTTCGTCTAATTGAAGTTCCAGATTATTTATTAAAACCTTGTAGAAATCATCCGCCGAAATTTTCTTATCACCAATCTTTACCATAATATTTGTGCAATTTACAAAATTAGAACAATTTTGCTATCCCCACAGTTGGGTATTTCTATTTTATCAATAAAAGTTAAAAAAACATTTAAAATCATGTAATTCCTTATTCTTTTACTTAATTTGTGCCCTTTAATACACTATTTTCCAGTAAGGATGAATTTTTTCACAAAAGATAACAAAACCGCTTTCGAAGCTATATCGGCAGCACAGTTTATAGCATTTGCACCTATTTTATTCCAGGCATCCAAAGCATTAAGAGATTTTGGAATTTTGGAAGTAGTGAGCAAAAGTGGTGAAGAGGGTACAACCCTACAGGAGATTTACCCACAGGTTAACTTATCGGAATATGGCGCGCGCGTACTACTGGAAGCGGGTTTAGGAATAGGTTTGGTATTAAGAAATGAGGATAAATATACACTTACCAAAACAGGGCATTTTCTTTTAAACGACCGCATGACACGCGTGAACATGGATTTTTCGAATGACGTGTGTTATGAAGGTATGTTTTCGCTGGCAGATAGTATTAAAGACGGGAAACCTACAGGCCTGAAGGCTTTGGGCGACTGGCCTACAATTTACGAAGGACTGTCTATTTTACCACAACCGGCAAAAGACAGCTGGTTTCATTTTGATCACTATTACTCGGATGGCTCTTTTGACCTTGCCTTAAAACATGTGTTTAAGAACAATCCGAAACACATCCTCGATATTGGCGCTAATACAGGGAAATTTACCCTGAAAAGCATGGTGAAAGACCCACATGTAAAAGTAACCTTATTGGATTTACCGATACAATTGGCAGTAGCTAAACAAAATATAAAAAATGCAGGTTTTAGTGATAGGGTAAATTACCACCCAATTGATATTTTAAATGATGCCAACCGTTTCCCGAAAGGGGCCGATGCCATCTGGATGAGCCAGTTCCTGGACTGTTTTAGTGAAGAAGAGATTGTAAGCATTTTGAAACGCTGCCATGAAGCTATTTCTGACGACGGCCATATTTATATTATGGAAACGTTTTGGGACAAACAAAAATTTGAGATCGGAGCTTTCAGTTTACAAATGACCTCTTTGTATTTTACAAATATTGCCAATGGTAATAGCCAGATGTATGATAGCGCGGTATTTAATAAGCTGATTGATAAAGCCGGTTTAAAAATCGTTGAACAAATTGACCAGGTTGGTGTTAGCCATACGGTACAAATTTGTAAACGAAAATAAAGTGTTACAGGATATTAAGACCTCAGGCGACGTAGAACTTTTAGTAAAAACGTTTTACCATAGCCTTCTTCAAATAGAGGACATCAAGCCTGTTTTTGCAGGAATTGATGTGGATGCCCACATGCCTCATATGATTGCTTTCTGGGAGTTTGTGTTGCTGGATAAAGAAGGCTACACTACCAATGTATTTGACAAACACGTGAATCTGCCTTTAAAACAGGAACATTTTGCCTTATGGCTTGCTACTTTCGAAAAAACAGTCCATCATTTATTTGCCGGCGAAAAAGCTGAAATGGCTATTCAAAGGGCTAATACCATTGGCTATTCGTTTGAGAATAAGCTGAAGCAAATGGGTAAATTAGGATAAGTTCACCACAGAGACACTGAGAAACAGAGGCATTTTAGAGCGAAAGAATTTGATTTTTTTTCTTAAATTCGCTCTTCTTAAAATTGCACCATAGAGAGACATGGAGCATGTGAAGATTTTTTATGGAAGAGTTAGTTCAAAATAACATAACGGGTGAGATTCTTGATTCCTGTATTGAGGTTCATAGAAATCTTGGCCCCGGACTCTTGGAATCTACTTACGAAATCTGTTTACTGAAAGAATTTGAACTAAGAGGACTTAAAGCGGAGGGTCAGATAAAATTACCAATCCTTTATAAAAATTTTCACTTAGACCAAAATTATATCATTGATATTTTGGTAGAAGATGAATTTATTCTTGAATTAAAATCCGTTGAAACTATACTTCCAATTCATAAAGCACAATTGATTACATATTTAAAGTTGGCAGATAAAAGGCTGGGATTTTTAATTAACTTTAATGTCCCATTAATGAAAAATGGTTTTCAAAGAGTAATTCAAGGTTATTAAATAAAAAACAAATCCTCCGTGACCTCTGCGTCTCTGTGGTGAGAAAATAAAAATGAAAAAGTACCCTACATACAACCATCTTAACTTATCGCAAATAAGTAAAGACATTTTAAAATACTGGACAGAAAAAGACACGTTCAGTAAATCGATTACAACACGCGAAGGAAAAACACCATGGGTATTTTATGAAGGCCCGCCAAGTGCTAACGGTATGCCCGGCATACATCACGTGATGGCACGTACCATTAAAGATATTTTTTGCCGTTATAAAACCCTGCAGGGTTACCAGGTAAAACGTAAAGCGGGTTGGGATACACATGGTTTGCCAATTGAATTGGGTGTGGAAAAAACATTAGGGATTACGAAAGAAGACATTGGAAATCCGAACAGCAAAAAATTTATTTCGGTTGAAGATTATAACAAAGCCTGCCGCAAGGAGGTGATGAAATATACCGATAAGTGGGAAGACGTAACCGCTAAAATGGGCTATTGGGTTGACATGAGCGACCCTTACATTACCTATGATAATAAATACATTGAAAGTGTTTGGTGGTTATTACAAAATTTAGCTAAAAAAGATTTACTGTATAAAGGTTTTACCATACAACCTTACTCGCCTGCTGCAGGAACGGGTTTATCTTCTGCGGAATTAAACCAACCCGGCTGTTACCGTGATGTGAAAGACAGAACAGCAGTAGCACAGTTTAAAGTAGTTAATAATGCAGAATTGAAAATTGAAAATTTAAAAGGTGATGTTTTCTTTTTAGCCTGGACGACTACTCCATGGACCTTACCATCGAACACGGCTTTAGCAGTGGGTAAAGATATTGAATACGTTTTTGTTAAAAGTTTTAATCCTTTCAGCGGACACCCTCAAACCGTTATACTGGCGCAAGAGCTGGTAAACAAATATTTTTCGGAAAAACATACCGATATGAAATTTGAAGATTATAAACCCGGCGATAAAAACATTCCGTTTAAACTTGTGGGGCACGCCAAAGGTTCTGATTTAGCGGGCATACGCTATGAGCAGTTATTACCTTTTGTGCAACCAACAGAAGGAGATGCCTTTAAAGTAATTGTGGGCGATTTTGTGACAACAACGGATGGTACGGGTATCGTTCATATTGCGCCAAGTTTTGGTGCAGACGATTTCAGGGTAGCTAAACAAAACGGTGTTGCCTCATTAACTCTTGTAGACAAACGCGGTCGTTTTTTACCGGAAATAAAAGACGGTACGTTTTTATATGGCGAAGAGTATGTAAAAGAAGCCTACCACACGGATGCAGAAAAACAAGTGGAGTTCGAAAAGCAAAAACAGATTTTAGAAGCTGCCGGAAAAATAAAAGAATTAAAAGGATATTTAAGTGTTGACGAACGCATTGTTTTAAAATTGCAGGAAGAAGGCAAACTCTTTAAAAAAGAAACCTACGAGCACAGTTACCCGCATTGCTGGAGAACCGACAAACCTGTATTATACTACCCAATGGATAGCTGGTTTGTAATAGTGGCTGATAACCGTCAGAAACTGGTTGAGTTGAATAAAAAAATTAACTGGAAGCCGGAAGCTACCGGAACCGGTCGTTTTGGAAACTGGCTCGAAAATGCCTTAGATTGGAACTTATCACGTTCACGTTTCTTGGGTATTCCTATTCCTATCTGGACAAGCGAAGATGGTTTGGAACAAATAGTAATTGGCAGCGCGGAAGAACTGAAAAAAGAAATTGGCAATGCTGTGTCCAAAGGAATGATGGCTGAAAATCCTTTAGGGAAATTTGTGCCGGGTAATTTCAGTAAAGAAAACTACGAGACCTTTGATTTGCATAAACCTTACGCTGATTCTATTTACTTAGAAAAAAACGGTAAAAAATTATTCCGTGAGCCTGACTTAATGGATGTATGGTTCGATTCGGGCTCTATGCCATATGCGCAGGTGCACTACCCGTTTGAGAATAAAGAACTGATTGATGGAAAAAAATATTATCCGGCCGATTTTATCGCAGAAGGTGTTGATCAAACGCGTGGATGGTTTTATACCCTGCATGTGATTGGCGCGCTGTGCTTCGATTCGGTAGCGTACAAAAATGTGGTATCTAACGGATTAGTGTTGGATAAGAACGGAAATAAAATGAGTAAGCGTTTGGGTAATGCTGTTGATCCCTTTGAAACCATTGATAAATATGGTGCCGACGCTACCCGCTGGTACATGATTGCTAATGCAGCACCATGGGATAATTTAAAATTTGACACAGAAGGTATTGGCGAAGTGCAACGTAAATTATTTGGCACCTTATACAACACCTATGGTTTCTTTGCTCTGTATGCTAATGTTGATAGTTTTATAGTTGACAAAGGCAATACGGTAAACGTTAGTAAACGTTCAGAATTGGATAGATGGATCTTATCGAAATTAAATTCTCTGATAAAAGATGTAACGGAGCAATACGAGAATTTTGAACCTCATAAAGCCGCCCGTGCTATTGAAGAATTTGTGGATGAGCATTTAAGCAACTGGTATATCCGCCTTTCGCGGCGCCGGTTCTGGAAAGGCGAAATGAGTGAAGATAAAAAAGCTGCTTACGAAACCCTGTTCGAATGTTTAAATACCTTGTCGCAATTAATGAGCCCCATCGCTCCGTTTTTTGCAGACTGGTTATACCAGAATTTAAATGATGTTACCGGGCCAGTTGATTCTGTTCACTTAACAAATTATCCAAAAGTTGCTGAAAGCCTTATTGATGTGGATCTAGAGAAACGTATGGAAATGGCTCAGAAGATCTCTTCCATGATCCTGTCGATCCGTAAAAAAGAGAATTTAAAAGTTCGCCAACCTTTACAAACGATCCGTATTCCTATCCTGGATCCTGATTTCAGGCAGCATGTGGAAGCTGTGAAGGATATTATTTTAGCAGAGGTAAATGTGAAGGAGCTTGAATTTGTAACCGAAGAAGAAGCTCATATCGTTAAAAATCTGAAACTGAATTTTAAAACCCTGGGGAAAAAATGCGGCAAGCATATGAAAACGGTTCAGGCTTATGCCAATGATAACAGTGCATTAATTATAAGCAGCATTGAAAAAACAGGCATTTTTAAGATGAATGTGGAGGGCGAAGAGATTGTATTAGAATTAGAGGATGTGGAGATCATTCCGGTTGACATTCCGGGCTGGAAAGTGGCTAATAGCGGGCAAATAACCGTAGCACTGGACATTACACTCTCTAATAGCTTAAAAGACGAAGGATTGGCCAGAGAACTGGTTAACCGGATCCAAAATATGAGGAAAGACGGCGGATTGGACGTAACCGACAAAATTTTAGTGAAAATTCAACAAAATGACGCTTTAGATACCGCCATTAAGAATAATTTGAACTATATTTGCGCCGAAACTTTGACAGATGATTTGCAGGTGGTACAGAATTTGACATCCACTACCGCAAGTTCAGTTGAAGTAGACGACCTTGTATCTACACTAATTTCAATTGAAAAGTTAAATTAATTTTAATGTAAAAGTATATGGCAAAGAAAATTGTAAAGCCTGCAAAGAAAGCAAGTAAACCTACACCAAAAAAAGCAGCCGCTAAACCCGCTCCGAAAAAAGCAACTAAACCTGTTGCAAAAAAAGCAGTTAAACCGGCTCCGAAAAAAGTTGAGAAAAAAAATATTAAACCTGCTCCAAAAAAAGTTGAAACTAAAAAAGCTTTAACTGCACCCGCTGCTAAAGCTAAGGAAGTTGTGAAAGATAAAAAGGCCGGAAAGCCAATTGATGCTATCGCTAAAAAAACTTCTGCATCTTCTAAAAAAGCCGCAAAACCTGCAAAAAAAGGCAAAAAAAGCGACGATGATGAGGAAGATGATATAGAACCTGAAGAGGAAGATGATTCGGATGTAGATGTAAAAGATGATTACGAAAAGCCTGAAGATGATGATGATGCTGTAGTTGATTTGGATGAAGCCCCTGTATTGGATCTTGAAGGTGGCGGTATTCCTATGGATGATGATGATGATGATGAAATTCCTGAAAAACGCGGACGTGGACGTAGAAAGAAAAATGAAGGACGTTCAACAGGATCTGAATCTTATATCCGTAACAGACCTTTGCATATTGACATTACAAAACCTTTGATTAAGAAACCACAGGCTGCGCAACCAAAACCTTTTGTAAATACAAAAGATGACAGAAGCCGCTATTCTGATAAAGAATTAACTGAGTTTAAAGAACTGATCATTGATAAACTGAAAGAAGCTCAAATGGATTTTGATTTGTTGAAACAAACCTTATCTAATGCTGATAATCATGGTACTGATGATACTTCTCCTTCTTTTAAATTATTGGAAGATGGATCAGATGTATTGTCTAAAGAAGAAACAGCACAGCTTGCTATCCGCCAGGAAAAATATATTGTGAACCTGAAAAATGCTTTAATGCGTATTGAAAATAAAACCTATGGTATTTGTCGTGTTACCGGAAAATTAATTCCGAAAGAACGTTTACGTTCTGTGCCACACGCTACTTTAGGTATTGATGCAAAATTAAATCAGTAATACTATTCTGTTTCAAATTTAAAAGGGCCTTATTGGCCCTTTTTTTATGCTGTAAAAGTCCTTTCAGCATATCTGTCTATTTCTAACAGATAACTGCAACCTTTCAAATGATAACTGATTGCTATCCTTTTTTAATCTCTTTTTACATTTACATTATTCCCTTTTATCTTACTAAATTATTTTCATTATGAAAGCAACAATCACATATTTCTCTTGAATAGTATCTGGTATGATCCTATTTGCAGCATGTAAAAAAGATAAAACACATGCACCGGAGGCCGAAACACCACCAATTACCCAACCTACAAGTAATACAGCAAATATTGAAGCCATCATCAATAATCTGGGAACACCCTTGGAAACATTTACTATGAATGTTGCCAATGGCACGTATTACACCTGTAATAACGGCACGCATATCCTAATAAATCCGAACTCTTTTATGACTCCCGGTTATGAACTTGTAACTGGTATAGTAACGATTACTGTAAAGGATATTCTTTCTAAAAAAGACATGATCCTTAATAATGCATTTCCCGTTTCGAACGGAAATCTTTTAGTATCAGGTGGACAATTATATTTTAGTGCCAAACAAGGTAATAATTCTTTAAGACCGAACCCTGATAGTCCTGTATATGTCTCTGTTCCTACAGTTGGAACACCATCCGGAGATATGAAACTTTTTGTTGCTTCATCTCCCTCTAACCTTTCTCAAACCAACCTTAACTGGATGCCTAATAACAGTAATATACTTCTTTCCGCTTCTACTCCGGGTACTCCTGCAAATGAATATGGGTATGACCTTTCGTTTTCTGACTCTATACATTGGACCAATTGCGATCATTTTTACAATGCTCCGGTTGCTAAAACAACTTGTACTGTATTGACCAGTGGCGTAGCTAATTCAACCAATACAATCGCATTTATTTCCATGAATGGCCAAAGGATTCTAGCCAGGCTTTATCCCAATACTAGTACACTGTATTCTTTTGCTTCTTATAGCAACTCTATTCCCATTGGCTCAAATTATACCATCGGCGTAATTTGTTATGATGGTACTAATTACTATTATGGTTCTCAGCAAATGACCATGACAGCAGATATGATCATTCAATTGCCTCCTTTAACACAAGCCACCCGAAGTGAGGTTTTAGCCAATCTCTCTGCACTTCAATAACACCATTGTTCTTGTGAATGTTAAAAGGGTCTTATTGGCCCTTTTTTATGCCTTATTATTTAAATGACTGAATAATTTTTATGTTATCATTACTCCCTATTATTAATGGATTTGCCTTTAATAAAGTATGTTGACTATGTAATAATTTGATATTTTAGGTTTTTTAACGATTACTTCATGATGTATCTTCATACTATAAAATGCCCCCGCATCATGAGAACCATTTTACAAACAATGCCTATATATCTGGTTGTACTATTTATAACAACCAATTCCTGTAAAAAGAAAAGTACCGACGCCTTTTCTAAGAGTACCTCCTCTGCAGCTCAACCGCTCTCCGGCAAGCAGGAGCATAAATTACAGACGTTATTCAATAACATAACGCCTGCTCAAACATCTATTGACAATACTCGGAATTACGCTGCTTTACCTGCCCATCAGATACACGTATATTTACTTGTCCTGATCCGTTTTTAATACGACAGTCCTATTTCTACCGGTACACTAAACACGGGAATCAAAGCCGGATTTACACGCCGTTTAATTTAACCGCATTGCCATAAAATAGTTAATCTTAAATGACCAAAAAGGTTATCTTTGTCAGATAACTTTTGCATTTATAAGCTTTTTATGCTTAAAAAATATAAACTTCCAATAATTACTGTTTTCTCAGTATTGCTCATTGATCAGTGTATTAAATTATACATTAAGGCCAACTACCCTATTGGAGAAGTTTGCAGAGTATTTGGAGACTGGTGTCGTATTACCTTTACCGAAAACCCGGGAATGGCCTTTGGCCTTGAGTTTGGGGGCAGTTACGGCAAAATGGCTTTAAGTTTATTCCGCGTATTAGCTGTTATAGGCGGCGCATTTTACATTAAAAAAATAGTAAATGATAAAGAACATAAAGGCTTTATTATTTGTGTATCGCTTATCCTTGCAGGTGCTTTGGGTAATATATTAGACAGTGCTTTTTACGGTTTAATTTTTGACCGTGGGTCGGTATTTAACCCTGTTTATGGCGATTGGGAAGGATATGCGGGAGTAGCTCAGTTTACAACCCATGGTTATACAGGCTTTTTACAGGGGCATGTGGTAGATATGTTTTATTTCCCAATATATCAGGGGAAGTTCCCCGAGTGGCTGCCGATTTGGGGTGGCGAATACTTTGAATTTTTCAGTGCTATTTTTAATATTGCCGATATGGCTATTTCATTTGGAGTAGGTATTATTCTTATCTCTCAAAAACGATTTTTTAAAAAGAAAAATAATACTATTCCTCCTGTTACCGAACAGGGCGACAAACCTACAGAAACACCTATTGCTTAGCACACTAAAAAATCATAAACGGCGTTTATATATCAGTGAAAAATAGTTTATATATCCTCTTTTTGTGCTTTTTGTCAGGTAGCGTGTATTGCCAGCATAAGGAAGAAAGCGGGGTACATTTAGCAAAGTTTTATAAGAATAAAATACATTTTGGGTTCTCGCTGGCCTATAATAAAACTGATTTCAGGATTAACACCGTTAAAAACTCTGCTTTTCCTGATACCTTAATTGATGGTGTAAAGTTTGGGATGAAATCCATTTATACCAAGTCGGATCCGGGTTTTGCCCTCGGTATTATTTCCGATTTCAGGCTACATGAATACCTGCGTTTAAGGTTTACACCAAATATCAGCTTTGCTTCCCGTAACCTGGATTATACGCTGCAAAACGGTAACAGGGACAGTACCAAGTTATTTTCCAAAACAGTGGAATCTACTTTTTTAATTTTTCCTATCGAACTTAAACTACAATCAAAAAGGTTAGATAATTTTGGTGCTTATGTTATTGGCGGAGGTGGTTTTGCCTTTGACCTTGTATCGAAAAAGAAAGGTGCTAAAGTAGGCGGAACCAATCAGTTGAATGATGCGGTGCAACTACAACGCAACGATTATTTTTACAGCGCAGGTGCAGGAGTTGATTTTTACCTTCTGTATTTTAAACTGGGACTTGAATTAAAGGTCCTGAAAGGCACGCAAAACCTGAAAAATCCACTTAACAACATTTTTTCGAATAGCCTGCAAAAAGTAAATTCGCAAATGGTTATTTTCTCCATTACGTTTGAAGGTTAGTCCTTATTTGTCAAAAATTCCGTATTCCTTTTTTTTATACCTTTGCAACTGAAGAATAAAAATCTTCCTTATGAAAAAAGAATTAAACCTGGCTTTGGCCCCTCATATTGCTTACGACGAGCAATTACTGAAACAACAAGTAGCACAAGAACTTTCGTTAAAACCCACAGATACTCTTTTTGTTAAGATTCAGCGCCGTAGCGTGGATGCACGCTCGAAGAATATTAAAATTAATCTTAAACTGGCAGTCTCTGTTAATGAACCTTCACAGGAAGAAGAAATTATTATTGATTATAAAAATGTTTCAGAAGCCAATAGGTCCATTACCATTATTGGTGCAGGCCCGGCAGGATTATATGCCGCTTTACGTTGCCTGGAACTGGGTATTAAGCCTGTTATTTATGAAAGAGGAAAAGATGTGCAGGCCCGTCGGAGAGATTTGGCGGCTATTAATAAAGAGCACCTTGTAAATCCGGAAAGTAATTATTGCTTTGGAGAAGGCGGAGCCGGAACCTACAGTGATGGTAAGCTATATACACGATCGAGCAAGCGTGGCGATATTGAACACATCCTCAAAACCTTTGTGTACCATGGCGCCGATGATGTTATTTTAGTGGATGCACACCCTCATATAGGAACCAATAAACTTCCTAAAATAATTTCGAACATGCGCGAAACTATTTTAAAATACGGCGGCGAATTTTATTTTGAATCTAAATTAATCGATATTAAATACACAGAGGATGTTATCCATTCTGTGCTCATTAAAAACCATGTTAGCGGCACCATTACCGAACACCGCACGGCGCATGTGATTCTTGCCACAGGGCATTCGGCAAGAGATATTTATGAATTGCTGGATTCTAAAAAGATTTTAATTGAAGCCAAACCTTTTGCTTTGGGTGTGCGTGTAGAGCATCCGCAGGAGTATATTGATTCTATTCAGTACAGTTGTCATAACCACCAGGAAGTAACCGAAAAAAGAGAATACCTTCCGGCTGCCTCTTACAGCCTTGTGCAGCAAGTACAAGGGCATGGCGTTTATTCGTTTTGTATGTGTCCGGGTGGTATTATTGCTCCTTGCGCTACTGCACAAGACGAAGTAGTTACTAACGGTTGGAGCCCTTCCAAAAGAAATAACCCTTACGCAAACAGCGGTATTGTTGTTGGTTTGGAACTATTGGATTTTGAACCTTATAAAAAACACGGTGCTTTAGCAGGCTTACAATTGCAAAAAGATATTGAGCATAAAGCCTGGCTCATGGGTGGCAAAACACAAACAGCGCCGGCGCAGAATTTACAGGATTTTGTAAATAATAAAGTAAGTTCCAGGTTAATTGATTGTTCTTATGTACCGGGTGTTACATCGGTGCAAATGACAGATGTACTGGGTAAACATATTGGCACAAAATTACAGCAGGGCTTTAAGGCATTTGGTAATAAAATGCGCGGCTATGTGAGCAATGAAGCCATTATTGTTGGTGTTGAATCCCGAACCTCAACACCGGTGCGCATACCAAGAGATAAAATAACCTTACAGCATGTGCAGTTAAAAAATTTATATCCCTGTGCCGAAGGTGCAGGCTATGCGGGAGGCATTGTGAGTGCCGCCATGGACGGGGTTAATTGCGTGAATGCAATTTATAATACGTATTAAATGGAACGCAGATGACGCCGATCAGGCAGATTCGCGCGGATTAGAACAAGATAAAGAAACCATAGGTATATTCAACCTGTGTTCATCTGTTAAATCCGCCTTATCCATGTTCTATGTAATTATTCCTTTTTTGTTTTCAGGATCAGGCGAAGCGATGAATCCTTGGCAAGGTAGTTCCATGCCCAGTTAAAGAAGATCTGCAATTTATTTCTGACACTTAAAATAAGCATAAGGTGCAAAAACATCCAGAAAAACCAGGCAATGTAACCGTGAAATTTTAAAAAGGGTAAATCCACTACTGCCTTGTGTTTCCCAACGGTAGCCATCGATCCGAGGTCTTTATATTCATAATCTACCTGCTCCTTTCCTTTTACTAATTTCAATAAGTTTTGCGCTAAGGTTTTTCCCTGATTGATCGCAACGTTGGCTAATTGTGGGTGTCCGGCAGGATACTTCGGCGTTTCCATATAAGCAATATCGCCAATGGCATAAATATTAGCGGTACCTAACACTTTATTATGTCGGTCGACCTTGTAACGACTCCTGATCATATTTTCAGGGCTTATGCCTTCTATCACATTACCAATAACACCTGCAGCCCATATCAGATTTTGTGTAGGTATATTTTCCCCGTTATTTAATACAGCTGTTTTACCATCGTAATTGGTTACAAAGGTTTCCGTTTTCACAATAACACCGAGCTCTTCCAGGTATTTACGGGAAGCTATTTTAGCCTGTTCACTCATGCTATTAAGCGTGTTTTTACTGCCTTCGAGCAGGATCACTTTTAATTTTGAAAAATCAACATGCGGATAATCTCTCGGTAAAATGTTTCGTTTCATTTCAGAGAAGGCTCCTGCCAACTCAACACCGGTAGGGCCTGCGCCAACCAATACAATATTCAGCAACGATTCTTTTTCTTCAGGTTTGGCAGAGATGAGTTTTTCGAAATTCAATAAAATCTTATTTCTAATCTCAATCGACTCCTCGGTTGTTTTCATAGAAAGTGCATGTTTCTGAATTTGCTCGTTCCCGAAAAAATTAGTTTTACAACCGGTAGCTATGATCAGGTAATCGTAATCAAAAGAACCTATAGACGTTTCTACTTTATTGGCTTGCGGATTTACAGAAGTTACTTCCGCCAAACGGATTTCTATGTTTCCTGACTTCTGAAATATTTTACGAAACGGGAAGGAGATATTTGAAGGTTCAAGCCTTGCACTTGCAACCTGGTAGTAGAGTGGCTGAAACTGATGATGGTTTTGTTTATCGATCAGCAGGACATCAAAATCTGATTTGTTAAGTACCTTGGCAACGTGTAATCCTGCAAATCCACCACCAACTAAAACTACTTTTTTTCTTTTAGGTTCCATATCACAATTTTTATATATTAATCAAACATTATGTTGACTAAAATACAAATCGCAGATTACTGTACACCTGTATTTTGGTCTCTTTCTTTTTCGGCTTCTTCCGCTTCCTGAATTTTTTTCCGTCGTTTTTTATAAAAAAATACGCCGCCCATTAAAAGCCCTGCAAATACAAATAAGCCAAGCATTCCCCATACAAGGCTACTCGACGATTTTACAACTACTAAAAATACTATTGCTACAAGCAAAACTGTTGCCAGCTCATTAAATAAACGGAGTTTAAACGACCCCGCTTTGTAAACGCCTGCCATTTGCTGTTTATGAATGGCATGGCAACGCAGGTGGTAAACAATTAAAAGAAAAACAAAAATGAGTTTAAGCCACATCCAGGGCTGGTATAATAGAACAGAATTTTCGAGAAGCATCCAGGTGCCAAAGATAACGGTGCCAATAGCAGCAGGCCAGGTAATCATAAACCACAACTTTTTTTGCATTATCAGCAATTGTTGTGTCAAAATACTTTTAGCAGGTTCTTCCTTGCCGTATGCTTCTGCTGTATAAATAAAGAGCCTTACCATATAAAATAATCCGGCAAACCAACACACTACAAAGATAATGTGTAAGGCCTTTATATAATTATACTCCATATTATTTTATTTGCCGTAAAGGTAGTACTTTTGAGCCACAAAATTTACACTATGAATGCATTAAAAGCTAAAACTGCCATACATTCTTTAACCACAAATACAGAGGTGGTGCTTCCTAATGATACCAATCATATAGGGAATTTGTTTGGGGGAAAGCTGCTTCAATGGATGGATATAACAGCCGCCATTGCTGCCGGAAGGCATTGTAACCGTGTAGTTGTAACTGCTAACATAAACCACGTTTCGTTTGATATACCCATTAAGCAAAATAGCGTAGTTACTCTCGAGGCAAAGGTATCAAGGGCTTTTACAAGCAGTATGGAAGTGTATATTGATGTGTTTGTGGAAGACAGGATCACCGGGCTTAAAACGAAATGCAACGAGGCTATTTTTACATTTGTGGCTATTGATCAGCATGGTTCTCCATTGCCTGTGCCGCCGGTAATTCCTGAAACGGAAACTGAGAAAAAGCGCTATGAAGGGGCCTTACGCAGAAGGCAGTTATCTCTTATCTTAGCAGGCCGTATGAAACCGGATGATGCTACCGAACTGAAAGCCTTGTTTATAAAAGACTAGGAGATGTGAGACATTAGACGTGAGTATTGAGAACGGCACAACAAGAAGACACAGCACCTTTTGTTCCGCTATTAAATTACCGAAACATCTATATCGTTCATGCATTTAAAATGTCCTTTAGGGCATTTTCTGTATCCTAATTTAGAACAAGGGCGGCACGAAAGGCCTTTTACTTCGAGTATTTTTGATCCCGGTCCTGCCATATAAGGTCCCATCCCAAATTCGGGAATCGTATTGCCCCATATCGAAATAATATCTTTTTTATAGGCCGCCGCAATATGCATTAAACCTGTATCAGAACTAATGACTTTTTGCGATTGTTCGATAACAGAGGCCGACTGATTCAAATTTAAGCTGCCACATAAATTCATTACTTTTTGTTCGTAGGCAATGGCCACCTGGTCTCCGATTTCTTTGTCTTCTTTTCCTCCCAGCAATACCAATGGCTTTAGGCTATTTTTACTGATCTCGAGTAATTTATTAAGCGGAATTTGTTTGGTAAAATAAGAACCACCCACAACCAACACATCGTAACCCGATTGAAACGGTTGAGGCAATAATTTTGTAATATCTACCCGGTCTTTTTCTGCAATAAAATAATCAAGTCCTTTATGGTCGTTCTTTACACCAATAGAATCAACTGTTTCAAAGTAACGGTCAACAATATGCTGATGAGGTAATCTGTTTATTTTTAAGTTTACAATCAGAAACTTTTCCCAGTTCAGTTTATTGAAAGAGAAAGCCGTTTTTCCTAAAGTCCTTTTTAATTTCAGGGTTCTTACATTGTGATGCAGATCGATCACATAATCGTAATTTTCTTTTTTTAGTGCCGGTATTACTTCCGAAAGGTCTTCCTCCATTGTATGAAGCCGATCGATGTATGGGTTATGTTTGACAACTCCCGAGAATTTTTCTTTAGTCAAAAAATGAACCTCAGCATCTTTTAGCTGTTGCTTCACACAACGCACTACCGGCGTAGTTAAAACAATATCTCCAATGGAGCTAAACCTGACAATTAAAATTTTCACGTTTCAAATGTACATATTTACAAAGATTATTCATGAGGGTAAATACATTCTTTTACCGCAGCCTTAGCTACTCCAACCCGAAAATAAATACCGCTAATTACCTCATTCTTAGTAAATTTGTAGGCGCGAAAACTCCATTAAAATTATAAAATCGCAACAGGTACCGTATTTAGTAACACTTTATGACTTTTATTGACACACATACTCATCTTTACTCCGAGGAATTTAACAACGACAGAACAGCCATGATCGATGCTGCCATTGCAAAAGGGGTTACTCAATTTTATTTGCCAAATATTGACAGCGAAAGTATTGAAGGTATGTTTCAATTGGAAAAGCAATACCCTGCCAACTGTTTTCCGATGATGGGGTTGCACCCCTGCTCTGTTAAAGAAACCTATATGGAAGAACTGGCAATTGTTAAGCAGTGGCTTGATAAAAGACGGTTTTCGGCAATAGGCGAAATAGGCATTGATCTTTACTGGGATAAAACTTTTATAAAAGAACAGGAATTTGCCTTTAAACAGCAAATTGACTGGGCTTTGGAGTTTAATTATACTATTGTGATCCATTGCAGAAATGCTTTTGATGAGATTTATGCTGTTTT
>JAZJZF010000019.1:35909-70119 GCA_040389965.1 Bacteroidota bacterium | reverse complement strand
CCGGACGGGACTCGAACCCGCGACCTCCGCCGTGACAGGGCGGCATTCTAACCAGCTGAACTACCGGACCAACACCATTTCTTTCGATTTGGGATTGCAAATTTACGACATTTTTTTTAATCACAAAATTTTTAAAGCGTTTTTCTCAAAAAAAGTTGGTTTACCTCAAAAAAACAGATAGTTTTAAAATACAACTATCATTTGTTAACACAATTAAACTTTTTGCCTATTTTTGCGTCTTACTTTGGCACATCGCTTGATCTGCCAATTTACTATATTTAAAATTTATGAAAAAACTATTCTTATTCCTCTCTGCCATCGCTTTATCTGTTCAGGTTTCAAATGCACAAGATCAGGACCCGAAGGCAAAAACAATCTTAGATGACCTTAGTAAAACAACTAAAGCTTATAAAACTATTGTATCTGAATACCTCTTTACCTCTTTAAATAAAGATAAAAAGCTTCTGGAAAAGCAAACTTATAAAGTACAGGTTAAGGGCGATAAATTTAAACTGGATATTCCGGGAAATACTATTGTATGCGACGGTAAAAAAATATGGGCATTTAATAAAGATGCTAATGAGGTAACCATCAAAAAATATGATGCTACTAACGAAGACCAGTTAAATCCGTCAAAAATATTTACCATGTACGAAACAGGGTATAAATACAAATTTGACAAAGAAGAAAAAGTAGGAACTGCTACTTATAACGTTATTACGTTATACCCTTCTGTAAAACCTGAAAAAAAGAAATTTCACACTGTGAAATTATATGTTGATAAAACAAAGAAACAAATTGCCAAATTAATTATGCTGATGAAAGACGGCAGCACTCAAACCTACGAGATCAAATCGTTTAAACCCAATGTAGACCTTCCTGATCAGGGATTTGTGTTTGACACCAAAGGTTTTAAACCTGATCAAATTACGGAGGAGGATTAATCCGCATGAATTTAGGGCTAATCGGGAAATCTATTTCGCATTCTTTTTCTAAAACGTATTTTGAGGAAAAATTTTTAAAGGAACAGCTAAGTGGCTATTCTTACCAAAACTTTGACCTCGGTAATCTGGATAGCCTTACTTCTGTTATTAAAGACAATAAGCTTTCGGGATTAAATGTTACCAAACCTTATAAGCAGGAGGTCATTCCTTTTTTAAATGAACTGGATGAAACGGCAAAGGTTATTGGAGCCGTTAACTGCATTAAAATAACGCGCACTAACGATGTGCCTTATTTAAAAGGGTATAATACAGATCATTATGGCTTTGCACAAAGCATTAAGCCTTTCCTGGAACCTATGCACCAAAGAGCGTTAATCCTTGGAACAGGTGGTGCCTCGCAGGCTGTGAACTACGCCCTTAAAAATATTGGTGTGGATGTTTATTTTGTAAGCAGAGGTCAAAAAAAAGGAGAAAACTTTTTTCATTACGAGGAATTAAATGAACACGTATTGAATGCCTTTAAATTGATTGTTAATTGCACACCCATTGGTCTGTATCCTCATAGTAACGAATGCCCTCCAATTCCTTACGAATTTATTGGCTCCGAACATTTATTATATGACCTTATCTACAACCCCGCTCAAACTTTATTTTTAGAAAAAGGTAAAGAGCATGGCGCAGTTGTTATTAACGGGCTAAACATGCTTAAACTACAGGCTGAAAAAGGATGGGAAATCTGGAATACCCAGTAAGTGCTGTTATTAGTTAAACTTACAGGTCATTAAGGCAATGTCATCTACAAATGGCATTTCCCCTTTAAATTCTTCAGCATAATACATAATTGCTTTATTGATCATACTGCAGGAAGCGAGGTTATTTTTGAGCATGATATTTTCGATGTCAGCAATAGATACATTGTCTTCCGTATCGTTCATAATATCGGTAAGTCCATCGGTATAAGCAAATAATAAAGAATTTTTAGAAATGAGTATGGACTCTTTTTCTACGGATTGTAAAGGGCTTGTAATGCCTAATAAAGTGCAGCCTTTATCGAGGTGCTTTAATTTACCGTTATTATAAAGGATAGGCGCATTATGCCCTGCATTAATATAATTAAGCTTACGTGTCTTGATATTATACTTTGCAATAAACATCGAAATAAATTTTTCGGTCTTGGCATTATCAAAGATCAATTGATTAATATCAATCACTACTTCTGTCAGATCTCGGGTATATTTTAAAGCCGCCTGCAGATTACTCATGAGCAATGCAGCCGCAACGCCTTTACCCGAAACATCGGCCAGGCAAAAAATACATTCTTCGTCGGTTGTCCAGATCACATCATAATAATCGCCACCTACCTGCTGATGTGGAAAATACATCACATCCATTTCTATTTCGGGAATGTTTGGTAACGACGATGGAAACAGCAAATTCTGCATTCCTTTAGCCAGTTCTAACTCCTTTTGAATGGCGGCTCTTTGTATGGATTGCTTGGAAAGTTTTTTATTTTCCATGGCAACGATCATAACGTTGGTAAGCGTTTGTATAAAAGGCAAATGCTTAATAGCAGAACTCATTTCCAGTTTTTTCTCATCAATATCGCCCAACAGTACAAATGCCAGAGGCGTTTTTTTATGATATACCGGAATTACGATTTCGAAGCGCTTACTTAAATTTCCTTTAGAATAAGAGATCGTTTCTATCTCTTCAATATCAAGCAACTCTTTTTCAAACACCAGGTGATTAAAGCTTTCGTCTACCCCATATTTTAAAATACACTTCCATTCGGTATCAAAGTTAAAAAGAACGAGCTTTCCAACTTTGAGTTTATTCTCTAGAATTTCCTGGTAAATATCGAGCAGTTGTGAGGTAGAAACATTATTATTAATGGCCTTGGTCATTTCGAGCAATGAACTCAGCTTTACATCTTTTACTGTATTAGCTAATGAATGACTATGTAATTTAGAATGTTCCAAGGCAATACTAATGTAAATAATAAATTTAAAAGTTAATAAGGCACTGGTCTTACAAAATAAGGGATTCGTTTACAGAAAAAAGGATTCTGTGTTTAAAAGGAATTATAACGTAAAAAATGTACCTGCTACGTTCACTTTTTCCAGACCCATCGACACGCTTAGAATAAACGTAATGACTCTACTACTTATCGTATAATTTATGGATCAATGAAGGTAATTGCTTGGCGGCAAATACTTCTTTCATTTTAGCTTTTGCTTCATATGCAGGTGTACCAAAGTAAACCTTCCCTTCGGGGACATCTTCCCCTACTCCGCTTTGCGCCTGTATTACAGCGTTGTTTCCAATTTTAATATCGCTCGATACTCCCACCTGCCCCCACATGGTAACATTGTTACCAATGATGCAACAGCCGGCAATGGCCACGTTGGCAGCAAATAAACACATATCTCCTACAATAACATCGTGTGCTATATGCACCATATTATCCATAATGGTTCCTTTACCAATACGGGTATTATCGGTTACACCTTTATCGATCGTGCAATTGGCTCCAATTTTCACATCGTCGTGTATCACTACACTACCACAGGTTTTTAATTGTTCGAAGTGCGTTTTTCTGTTCTTAAAATAAAAAGCGTCTGAACCAATAACAGTACCTGCCTGAATTACGACATTGTTACCAATAGCGCAATTATCATACACCACCACATTTGGATACAGGATACAATTATTACCAATGCTTACATTATTGCCAATAAAACAGCCCGGCATAATAATGGTATCTTTCCCGATTTTTGCTGTGGGACTTACAGGTTGCAACGAATACTGTTTAGGCTGAAAATGTTCGGTAAGTATATTAAACGCAGTAAAAGGCTCATCAACAATAAGCAATGCTTTTCCCTGAGGGCATTCTACATTTTTATTGATAATGATGGTGGTAGCTGCAGATTGCAGCGCCTTTGTATAATATTTGGGATGATCCACAAAAACTACATCGCCGGCTGTTACCCTGTGTATTTCATTAAAACCTGTGATGACATGATTTGCGTCTCCAATAAATTCTGCTTTAATAATGTCAGCAAGCTCTTTTAACGTTGTTGGTTTTATTTGCATAGAGTAGCAAATATACCTTTTCCCTTCATAAAACGATAAAATCGGGGCGTTAAATTTTAAGGTTTTCGGGCGAAATAAAATGTGAAATGACACTATCCTTTTTAACCTTTTCTATGAAAAAAGAAGAGGTTTTAATTCACTCTTAATTTTTGCCCGGGTTTTAAATAATAGCGCTTTTCAATATTATTTAATACGCATAGTTCTTTCATAGACAAACCATATCGTTTAGCTACTTCGTACCATGTATCGCCGCGTTCAATGGTATGCAAGGTTGCATTGCTGGGATAAGCGCAAATACCGTATCTCGATTTTTTAACAACAATAGAGTCATTAAACGTTTTGTTATCGGCAAAAGAAATAATAGATGCCGGATTAATGGCCTGGCCTTTAAACCTTACTTCGAAATGAAGATGTGGCCCACTGCTATGCCCTGTACTTCCACCCAAACCTATTAACTGGCCGGATAATACGACTTGCCCCGGCTTTACTTTTATTTTTGAAAGATGTGCATACACGGTTTCCAATCCGTTATAATGCCTGATAATAATCACATTGCCAAAACCACCTTTTGCATGTGCTATCCTTACCATGCCATCAAATGCAGCTACTACGGCATCGCCCCTATGCAGATTAATATCAATGCCTTTGTGCATACGGCCGTCGCGCCAGCCAAATTTTGAATTTACAGGGCCAACTCTTGGGTGGCTATAGGTGCCTAATGAATCGCTTTCTATTTTTATGATCTGTGATTCAGGAAATTCGGTATCCGGGGTAATCTGAAAGACAGTACTTTCATCAAAATCGTCGTAATAATTGGTAGCAGGGATACTTCCGTATTTTACCATCGCCAGATTAGCAGTATTAGATATGAGAATACTATTATAATAGCTGATAAGCTCGATTTCTTTTTCTTCAATAATATCCAGATCGAGCAGGGAATCGACCATACGAACAAGCTGTGACTTTGTAACAGGCACCTCTTTGCTTACTGAAAGGTACGCGGAATTGATGACACGGCTTGTGTCTTTTTTAGGTTCTCCGTCGGCATGGGCTAAATGGGGAGTTACTAAAGTAAATAACAGTATACGAACAATAAACTTCAAATTGTTAATAAGTTGTACGAAAATAATCAAATATTATTAAAAACAAACTTTGAGTGCTTAAAATTGTTATTTTATTCAAATTACATTAACCTGCCAAAATAATCGACAAAACTATTTGTATTGAAGAAAATTATGTGCTTATTTGTTTAACTAAAACAGACCCATGGTAGCAAACGCGGATATTAAAATTGAAAAAACTGCTAAGAGCAGAGTAAGTGAATATGATGTAAATAATGTGCCCTTCGGAAAGTGTTTTTCTGATCATATGTTTATTGCAGAATACACAAACGGAAAATGGGAAAAGTCGTACATACAGCCATATGGCGATATGCCTATGAGCTATGCTATGTCTGCATTACATTACGGACAAGCCATTTTTGAAGGCATGAAAGCTTACAAATCAGAATCAGGGGAAGTAAGTATTTTCAGACCTCTTGAAAACTTTAAACGTTTAAATAAATCTGCTATACGGATGGCTATGCCTGAAGTACCGGAAGAAATATTTATGGGCGGATTAACGGAGTTATTAAAACTGGATTCTGCCTGGATCCCAACATCGGATACAGGTGCTTTATATATAAGGCCTTTTTTAATTGCAACCGACGAAGCTATTGGTGTAAAAGCAAGCGACACGTATAAATTCATTATTATTACCTGCCCTGCCGGAAAATATTATACCGAGCCAATTAAGGTATTAATTGAAACTAATTATATCCGTGCGGTTGAAGGCGGTGTAGGCTTTGTAAAAGCAGCAGGAAACTACGGTAGAAGTTTATATCCTACAAAACTGGCTCAACAAAAAGGCTACCAACAGGTAATCTGGACAGATGGTAAAACTCATTCGTACCTTGAAGAATCAGGAACTATGAACCTTGTATTTGTCATAGACGGTAAAGTAGTAACTCCTGCTTTAAGCGACACTATTCTTGCAGGCATTACCCGCGACAGCGTACTGGCTTTGGCAAGAAAATGGGGTATGGAAGTAGAAGAACGTAAAATATCCATTACCGAAATCATAGAAGCACATGGCAAAGGTACTCTCCAGGAAGCTTTTGGGGTTGGTACTGCAGCAACCATTGCTCAAATTATCGGCATTGGTCATATAGATAATTATTATCCTTTACCGGCAGTAGAAGACCGTAAGTTCTCCAATAAAATTGATGAAACGCTAAGGGCCATCAGAAAAGGGAAAACAGAAGATTCGTTAGGCTGGATGTATAAAGTAAACTAGATTCACAAAAAATAAAAGCCTTATTCTCTCTTGGGAGGATAAGGCTTTTTAATTGGCTTTAAACAATGGCTTTTTTAAAGCATACTATTGTTAGTCATTGTTCAAAACATTATTTTTAATCCCAATACAAACCTTTAAATTTGTTGCTCTTTGTAACAAAACCCAATAAAACAATGAAATATTTTGCAGATATAAACGTGATGCCTTTAAAAGCATTACTTGACCCACAAGGTAAGGCTGTAACAGGTTCTATGAAAAACCTTGGCCTTTCCGAAATTGAAAACATCCGTATTGGTAAACACATTACCCTGGAAATTGAAGCTCCTAATAAAGAGATTGCATCTGCTAAAATTGATGATGCCTGTAAAAAATTACTTTGCAATCAAATCATGGAGTTCTATGAATTTGAGCTTCGCGAAGCTTAGTCAGATTTCCTTTATTTATCAAAACATAGAAACAGGGAATCGAATACCTTAGGTCAAAATTAAACTCAATCAATACATAAATCAATAATTCAAATAATCAATAATTAAAAATGGGATATCTTTTCACCTCAGAATCAGTATCAGAAGGCCATCCGGACAAGGTTGCCGATCAAATTTCAGATGCATTAATTGATAATTTTTTAGCTTTCGATCCACAAAGTAAGGTAGCTTGCGAAACGTTAGTAACAACAGGACAGGTTATATTAGCCGGCGAAGTAAAATCAAAAGCGTATTTAGATGTACAGGAAATTGCCCGCGAGGTAATCCGTAAAATTGGTTATACCAAATCAGAATATATGTTTGAGGCTAACTCTTGCGGTATTTTATCAGCTATACATGAACAGTCTGCTGATATTAACCAGGGAGTTGACAGAAAGAAAAAAGAAGAACAAGGCGCAGGTGACCAGGGAATGATGTTTGGTTACGCAACTAACGAAACCGCTAACTATATGCCTTTGGCTTTAGATCTTGCTCACGCTATTTTATTGGAGCTTGCTGCTTTAAGAAGAGAAGACAAAGCCATTAAATACTTACGTCCTGATGCAAAATCACAGGTAACTTTGGAATATGATGATAATAACGTTCCTGTTCGTATTGATGCTATTGTAGTTTCTACACAGCATGACGATTTCGATTCAGAACCAAAAATGTTAGCAAAAATTAAAAAGGATATTATTGATATTTTAATTCCACGAGTTAAAAAGAACTATCCAAAATATGCGCATTTATTCAATAATAAAATTAATTACCACATTAACCCAACCGGTAAATTTGTTATTGGCGGGCCACATGGTGATACAGGATTAACAGGTCGTAAAATTATTGTGGATACTTACGGTGGAAAAGGTGCTCACGGTGGTGGTGCTTTCTCCGGTAAAGATCCAAGTAAAGTTGACAGAAGCGCTGCTTATGCAACACGCCATATTGCTAAAAACTTAGTAGCTGCAGGTGTTTGCGACGAAGTTTTGGTACAGGTTTCTTATGCAATTGGTGTTGCACAACCAATGGGTATTTTTATTGATACTTACGGTACTGCCAAAGTAAAAATGACCGACGGTGAGATCGCTAAAATAGTTCAAAAAGTATTTGATATGCGTCCGTACTTTATTGAGCAACGTTTTAAATTACGTACTCCAATCTATAGCGAAACTGCTGCTTACGGGCACATGGGCCGTAAAAATGAAGTGGTAACCAAAACTTTTAAATCTCCTGATGGAAAAATAAAAACGATGAAAGTAGAATTGTTTACATGGGAAAAATTAGATTATGTAGCGAAAGTAAAAGCTGCTTTCAAAGTAAAATAATTTGTTTTAAACTTTATAAAAAAGCCATTAGCTAATTAGTTAATGGCTTTTTTGTTATTTCGAAATACTTAAGAAGATATAGCTGGTATCTGTTTATTCCGGCATTTGTAGTTTACTAAAACGTGGATCTCTGTTGGTATTAGCAGCCAGTAATATTTGTACAATACCCAAAAACACATGCGGAATATAAACAATATCTTCAAAATGAAAGATCCATGGAGATACTGCCAACACAAACCCACAGCAGACATCTAAAAACAGGTTAAACCGAAAAGGAATGATTTTAAATAAGCTGTAATTGTATTTAGTGAACAGGCTATAAGCAATGACAAAACCGCCTATAATAACAGGCGTTCCGGCATTAGACAGATCCTTATTAAACATAAAAATCCAGGGAGACAATATGAGAATAATTCCAAATACATAATCCAGAATACTATGGAGCTTTATACTGATGAGTTTCATAACCGTAACATTTAATGGATTGATATACCTGAATGCACAAAATATGATGCCATGCAACTACCTGTTTTTTTTAGTAAATTCGTAAGCGTTTACAACAACAATAATGAGCAAATTAAAGCTATATATGGTTCTGGTAGGTTGCCAACCTGAAGGCCGTTATACAGAACAACACGACGTGTTTTTTGGAATAGGCGCATCTTTAAAAGAACTTGTGCCACATATTAATGCCTTTTGGCCCGAAATGCAGGGTAAATTCCATATTGATGCCTGGAGGGAAGTAACACAGGTAAATGGTTATACTGTGATAGTAGAAAAAACGAACTCGGACTTTAAAAACGAAAATCATTTATTTTTTATTAACCTTGGAGGCTACAAGCCCGGTGAGTTTGAAGAATTTCATTATAAATTCCTGGCTATTGCACCGGATAGCGGCAAAGCAACCGCTATAGCCAAACAAACCGTTTTTTATAAAACAGCAGGATTTACAGGAGCTGCATCGCACATTGATGACAAATACACCCTCGATGTAGATAACATTTATGACATAAACGAGCTATTGCTCCCATCGTTTAAACCCTTCCGATTAAAGATCTCTGAAAACGCAGGCGAAGAAGATATCATGAATCTGGGCTATTTAAGCCTTTCTAAATTATTGGAAAAAGAATAACCCGTTTTGGGGATTTTTTTCCCTACCATTAAAGGAAAACAGACGTTAAGATGAGGGCTATATTTAGCAGAGTAGATGCAATAAATACATTGAAGACCCACTTTACAGGAAACTGTGCCACACAGGCAACAATATTTATCAGCGAAAGACACATTCCTAATACAAATTGCCATAAGCCCGTATCGTATTGCAAACTAAATTTAACCGAAACACCACCAAGGCACGCGCTAATGGCTATACAAAAACTTATAAAAGGAAAATAAGAAAAGTTGAGCTGTTTCATTAAATGATTGTATTTGCTTTTTAATAAAGCTAATTTAAGACTTAAGCTATTTTGCGAATATGTTTTAGTGAGTGCGGACATTAAAAAAATACCTTCTTTAAACAGCAGTTAAACAGATTTAATGCCAGTAGAAAACAGAAGCATAGCACAAAGTATTTCAACAGGATCATTCTATCAATTCGTTATAAAATTGTAACTTTAATTTCATTATGAAAAACACTTCAAAACCAGATATAGCCTCCATACCGTCATCGGCATTCGATTTTTTAAAATCCATCAAAAAGAATAATAACCGGGATTGGTTCAACGACCACAAAGCCATTTATTTAAACGAATTGAAACATGTAGAATTATTTGCCGACGCCTTATTAGCAGAACTTAGTAAGTATGATGGCATTGAAACTCCTACAGGCAAAAAAAGTCTGCACCGTATTTACCGCGACACCCGGTTTTCGAAAGAAAAAACACCTTTTAAAACCAACTGGAGCGGGAGTTTTAGCAGAGCCACAAAATTAAGAAGAGGTGGCTATTATTTTCATATGGAACCGGGAAACAGCTTTATATCGGGCGGTTTCTGGGGGCCAAACCCCGAAGACCTTAAACGTGTGAGAGAGGAACTTGCTTTTGATGCTGCACCACTGCGAAAAATATTAAAATCAAAACTCTTTGTAAGTACCTTTGGAAACTTGAAAGGAGAACAATTAAAAACTACTCCTAAAGGTTTTGATGCTGATAACGAAGCGATCGATCTGTTGCGTTATAAACAGTTTATCGTGAGAAGGCATTTTACAGATGAAGAAGTACTTGATCCTTCATTCCTGAAAGAAGCGGTAACAACCTTCAGAAATATGAGGCCATTCTTCGATTACATGAGCGAGGTATTAACGAGCGATATTAATGGAATTTCTCTGTTGTAATAGTGTTTAACCATATACCTGCCTGCTGCATATGTTAGTAATGGTGCGGTGGGCTTTGGTAATTCGGTGCGAACTGCAATTTTTTCGGTGGCAATGGGCAGGTACTTCGAGCGAGAAAACAATTGGAGTTGGGGAATTACCTTGACTTTTTTGTTTCTTTTTCGTCAAGGAAAAAAGATAGATAAATATTAAAATTTAAAATCCCGCTTTATTCTATAACATTTTATTTTTTATTATATGCTACTGCCTACTATTCAACGTTATTCGGGTTACATAGTGCAAAAAATAATTTAGAACAGATGATCGGTCTCTATTTCTATAAAAACTATTTCGCTAATACGTCAGCGTACTCAGGCGTTTTATCGAAGACGCTTTTAGCAAACGGACATAAGGGTAAAATGGTATAGCCTTTTGCCCTCGCAAATTCTACGGCGGCATGTACCAGTTTCTTTCCAAGGCCTTTGCCTTCTCCGCCTTCATTTACCTGCGTATGGTCAATAATAAATTTAGTATCCCCCGCGTATACGTAGGTCATAATGGCAAGGGTTTTGCCATTTTCTTCAATATAAAAATTGCCGTTCCTTTCTGTATTGTGTTGTTTAATTTCCATAACGATGCTTTTGATTCTGTAAATCTAAGGCATTTTTAGGTAATTTTTTCGGGACTGGCATTTTATTATCATAGATCAATGGAACTTAGTTTCAAATGGGCATACCTTTGTCCTGTCAAATTAAATACTAACCTTAAAAATTATAATCATGAGCGCAACATCAACAACAACCAAATGGGCTATTGACCCAACACATTCAGAAGTTCACTTCAAAGTAAAACATCTTGTTATTTCTACAGTAACGGGCTCGTTCAAAGCCTTTTCGGGAAATGCTACTTTTGATAACGACAATTTAGAAAATGCGAATATCAATTTCTCTATTGATCCTGCAAGTATTGATACTAATCAGGAACAACGCGACGGCCATTTAAAATCTCCTGATTTCTTTGATGTAGCAAATCATCCTGCAATTACATTTAAATCAAACTCTTTAAAACACATTAAAGGCGACAACTATAAATTAACCGGCGACCTTACTGTACGTGGCGTAACGAAGCAAGTAGAAGTGGATGCTGAATATGGTGGAACAGCAAAAGACGGTTATGGCAATACAAAAATGGGCTTTGAAGTAACAGGTGTTATTCACAGAAAAGATTTTGGTTTAACCTGGAACTCTGTAACAGAAGCCGGTGGTGTAGTAGTTGGCGAAGACATTAAGCTTTCTGCAAACATACAATTAGTACAACAAGCAAACTAAGTATAAATTAAAGGTTTAGAATTATTTATACTTGATCCTGTTTTTTAGATCTTCATTGATTTAAAGAACAGGATTTTTTATTTAAAACAAAGCCTGTTGCCCATGATTCAAATACACCCGGGCTCTTTCCTCAGTTAAAGCTGCTGATGCCGGCATTGGATCTTTAATTTCATAAACATCTGTTTCATACTCTCTTGAGGCAACAATAATTTGTGTAGAGGCCGCGTGTTCTTCGAATAGTTTTTTTACAAGCGAAGGACTGTTATTTTCGCGCGACAAATGAGAAAGAATTAAATGGCTTAACGTATTGGAACGGTATGTTTTAAACAGTTCCAGCGATTGATCATTTGACAAATGCCCATGTCCGCTTGTAATTCTTTTTTTAAGATAATAAGGATACATTCCTGTTTCCAGCATTTCCGAATCGTAATTAGCTTCCAGAAAAACAGCATGGCATTGTTTAAAATGTTCTATCACATTTTCACAACAGAAACCTATATCCGTAAAAACACCAATGTTAATGCTGTTTCCACTCACTACAAAACTATAAGGATCGGCAGCATCATGCCTTTTAGCAAAGGGTTTTACTGTTAGGTTACCAATGCTAATAGCCGTTTGGTTATGAAACAAACACACCAATTGTTGTTGAATTTTTAGCCTACTGCGCTCTAAGGTAGCAGGAGTAATATATACAGGCAATTGGTATTTCTTTGAAATGACCTCTACTCCACGGATATGATCAGAATGTTCATGAGAAATAAATAAGGCTTTCACACTTTTCATGCTAAGTCCAAGACGTTCCATTCTCTTTTCGGTTTCCTTGCAGGAAATACCGGCATCTACCAATACAGCATCATTACCATTACTCACGTAATAGCAGTTACCGTTACTGCCCGAATTTAAAGAGGTAATAAAAAGCGACATCGTTTACAAAGAAACGGTTTTAAAAGATTGGGAAAACGGGGTAATCGTAAAAGATATAAACGATGTAGAGTTATTTATTGAATAAGCACTCCTGATAATAACGTTGCAGGGTATTAAAACTGAAAAGTGATTTCATAAATTAGTTCGGATCTAAAAACGTTCAACAGCTATCCACTTGCTCAAATTCACCAGCGACTTGCCAAAACAAGCCATTTACCAATTGGCGTTAGGATTGCTGCCCCATCTGTATTTAAATTTAATAAAATTCAACAATGACTTCATGGTCATTGGGTCTATTAATCTAAAAACACTACACATGAAAAAAACAACACGTCAAAAATTGAAAAACATCGCTTCCGCGGTCCTGCTGTTTGCAACGGCCCTAAGCGGTAAAGCACAGAGCTGCGGAACCTGTACGGTATCAGCTACAGGCTGCGAACTCATTGCTAACGGCAGCTTCGAATATTGTAGCGCGACACCACCGTATGCAGCTTATACCAGCGGTACCTACCCCTATTATTACCCTACCATTCAAATGGCTTGCGGTTGGGACAATCCAACAGGTGGGTCGTCCACACCCGATTATTTCACGGCAGCTTCACCTGTGTCTGCCACTCCTTTTCTTTCCGTAAACGTGCCCAATAATTATCAGGGCACACTAACGGCACATACCGGAAACGATTATGCCGGTGTTTATGCATATGATGGCTCATCGCCGGGTTATCATGAGTATATCTACCAAACATTTGCCTGCCCCTTGGTAAAAGGAGTAACTTACCAGGTAAGCTTCTGGGTAAGTTTATCGGGTAACAGTACTTATTATACGGACCACCTTGGCGCTGCTTTTATTGATAATGGTATTTTATCAGCCAATACGGGTAATACCCAGGTCTTTACGGATCTCACGGGTGTATCTCCTTTGGTGCCACAAGTGCTTGCATCGCCTGTTAGCACCCAGGGGAGCTGGACACACATAACGGGCTCATTTGTATCGGATGGTACAGAGCAGTATATTGTGATCGGTGATTTCGGTACATCTTCCTATCCTGTAGGATCACCCATGATTGGCAGAGCGTATTATTACATTGATGATGTATCTGTTCAGCCCCTTAACAACCTTAGTGTTTCTGCTTCTCCAAATCCCATCTGTGTGGGTATGAGTACCACACTGCACAATAATCTGGATCCTTCTTTGCCCCTGGCCTGGAGCCCTTCAACAGGATTATCGTGTAACAATTGCGGCCAACCCACCACTCCATCGCTAAGCACAAACACTTCCTATACGGCTACACTGGCATTTTGTGGCGGTTGCACCTATACTGCCGCAACTACAGTTACTGTCAGTTCTGTCCCGGTGCTTAACCGTATCCCTAATTTTACCTATTGCAATGGTGCAAGTGTAGCTCCATATACCTTTGTAAGCACACCGGCTGCCTCTTTTGCCTGGAGTAACTCCAATACATCTATAGGTCTTGCTGCCAGTGGAACAGGAGGTCTTCCTACCTTTACCGCCACTAACACGGGTAGCAGCCCTACTACTGCCGTTATTACTGTAACACCCACAGGCGCCTGTGCCGGAACAGCCGCGAGCTTTACCATAACAGTAAATCCCAATCAAGTAACCACATCTCCCTCTTCTGCAGTTATTTTAATGGGCAGTACGAGCTCAATGTCGGCAAGCGGGGCAAGTACATATACGTGGTCGCCGGCCGGTACGTTGACTAATGCCAATATTTACAACCCCGTAGCCTCACCTTCTGTAACCACTACATATACGGTTACAGGCACTAACAGCTATGGTTGTATTTCTTCTGCAACTGCCGTAGTTACGGTTACCTATACACAATGCGGACTAACCACCAATACCATGATACTTAGTAATACGACATCAAGCGTCGTATTTTCCGGATCAACTCATGTTTCCAATCTGAATATTTATGTTGGAAGCAGCGTGACGTTTACGATCGATAACAACATTACATTTTCCGGCTGTAACTTTAGCATGGAGCCAGGATCTAAGATCTATGTACAGGGTAACCAATTTTTGACCTTTGATCATAAAACACACCTTTATGCGTGTGATGATATGTGGGATGGTATTTACTTACCTGCAAACGCCCGTTTAATTGCCTCAGGAAGCACTTTTATTGAAGACGCCATGAATGCTGTGGTATCACAGGGTGGTGGTTCATTTAACCTTAAAGAAGTAATTTTCAACAGGAATTACAAAGCTATTGATGTGCAATCTTATTCAGGAGTTCCAACCTTTACTGTAGCAAACACTATTTTTACATCCCGTTTTATTCCAAGCTTTGTAAGCTCCGGCAACTCTTCTAACTATGATGTAGCTTCTATAATGCTGGGGCCAATTACCGGCTTTGCATCTGCAAATATGAAATCACCAAACTCATCGTTGAAATCACCTTATGCCATTAATACCACTGATGTTAGCAGCATTACCATTGGAGCAGTAGCAACAGGAAGCACAAATGTGTTTGACAATGTAGGATGTGGAATCAACCTGACACGAACTAATGCAACCATTTATAACAACCGCTTCCAGAACATGATAAATGCTACTTCTATTCTAGGAAAAGGGATCGTGGCAACGGGAGCTCCTACAGCTTCTTATTCAGTAACAATTGGTGGCAGCTCTGCTAATCAGCCAAATATTTTTAGTGATGTATACAGTAGCGCTGAAATTACAGATTATTTGTTGACCAGCGCCATCAGTAATACCGTTACGAACACCAATACCCTATCCGGTGGTACAACAGGATACGGTAAATATGGCTTTTATATCTCGCCTGCAACTGCTAATACGATCGATGTGGAAGGTAATAACCTAACGAACTGTGCAAATGGTATTTATATGAATCGTTCTTCGAATGGTATTAATTCGGTGTCGACACTGGTTAGTAATAATATAATAAAAGCCAATGCCGGAGGGTATTGCACCTATGGTGTTTATATTAGTGATGTAACAAACTCCGGAAGCACTACTCCTGCAGACAAGATCAAAATCAGCAGTAACACGATCACGGGAGCTACCAACTGCGTTTTTGCGTTCAACGTTAAGAATAGTCTTGTGATCTACAATAATCCAGCTCTTTATGTAAGAAATGATGGAGTTACTGCAGGAACAGGTATAAGATTACAGAACTGTAAATTTGCGAGGGTATATAACAATTCTGACATTAGTTTGGTGCCTGCTTATTCTCCGGTAACAAGTACTAATATTATCTATAAAGGGATTTATGTTATTTCGAGTCCGTCAAGCGAAATTACCTGCAACACCATCAATAATATGGGAGAGAGCATGGTATTTGTTACTTCATCTGCTTCGAGCACCATCAGCAATAATAAGCTTAACGGCGGTAACCGTGGATTTGTACTGCGTACTAACGGCGAAACAGGAACACAAGGTAGTACCTCTCTTCCCTGCGGTTTATGGTGGAGCAATGGCAGCACATTTACGTACCATACCTACACGGATAATACGACCAGTGCGAATACCAATTCCATATTATACACAAATACAACCGGTGTGCCTCCAGGTTATATCGCCACCCCAACACTGAATGGTGGTTCAGGTCTTGCCAGCACTTATTACACTACAGGCTTACTTACTGCTACTTCCGGCTCACCTATCGATTGTAGTACAATTGTAGTGAACAGACTGGCTAACCGGGATAATACTGAAAATATAACCGGCGTAACTGATACTTTTGAATTTGTAGTTTACCCAAATCCTAACAATGGTTCAATGACATTAAATTATCAACTGGAAGAAAATGCAAATGCGGTATTCTCCTTGTACGATGTAACCGGCAGGCTTGTGGTTGAACAATTGCTGACAACAGGAAGCAACACACAGATAATTAACCATGAATCACTTCAGCAGGGCATTTATTATTATAGCGTTCTAATGGATAAAAAAATTGTAAAAACAGATAAATTAGTTATCATTAAGTAAACGTTTTTTCTATTATGTATCTTAAACCTTTGCAGCTATCTGCAAAGGTTTTTTTATACCCGAACCTACAAATCATTGCAGAAAGCGGGAGAATGGTTAGCCTAAGCTGATCACAGAAGAAGAGTTTACTCTGAAAACAGATCTCGCTTATGCGGATCATATTTTTTGTTTTTCATCTTTGCTCAAGTAAGCCTGGCTCAGATATAAAATAAAAACCCCATCAGTTAATACTGATGGGGTTTCTTAGTAGCGGGAGAGTGATTCGAACACCCGACCTTTGGGTTATGAGCCCAACGAGCTACCCCTGCTCTATCCCGCAATATGTATCAAAATGCTATGCATTTAGGGTATTAATTCTGAGTTTGGTAAAGAACGTTTTTAATCGGTTGCAAAGATACAGAGAATTATGAATTAAACAAATAAAAACAGGAAATTATCCTAAATTACTATTAAACCCATCATTTATAATGAGTTGCAACATGGAATAAAAAATCGCCCTGCATTTTTGCATTCACTTTTAAAGCCAATAGTTGCAAGCCACAACTATTTACTTACCTGCACCTTGGTAGTATATTGCTTACCGTTATTATTAACAACAATATAATAGATGCCCGTTTGTTGCTGAGATAAATCTATGATGGCTTCTGTGCCGCCTATAGTGCGGGTAATAATAATTTTTCCTAATACATCAAACACGGTAATAACTATTTCTCCTTTAAACTGCTTGCTACTAATGGTAAACAAACCTGTTGTAGGGTTTGGAAATATAGAAACACCCACTGCTTCAGCATTCATAGAAACAATGCCTGTTGTTTGATCAATATACACCTGGCCGTTGGATGTGGCAACTGTAGATTGCATCATGGCACCGTCTTCTGCTTTTATACTAAAATAATATTTTTGCAGATGTACTAAGTTTAGTCCGCTTACCGTTGCCGAAGTATTTGTCGTGCTTGTCCATGCTTTCATATTTGTTGCGCCCGGCGTTGTGCCTATCGCATAATAATACTTACTGATCCCCGAATTGGCATCTATTGCGGCAGACCAATTGGCACTAAGCTGCGAACCGTTATACGTTGTATCAATATCCATAGCTGTTCCGTCTTTAACAGGTAAAACAACCGAAGGATGCGTAAAATCGACATTAACTGTTTGCGTAGCTACAATGCTCAGATTTCCTGCTATATCCATTACCAGAGAATTTATTTTAGCAGCCGGAGTGGAAGGACTTTGATTTGAATAACGGACATCATAACTGTTACCAGCCCCAACATTTACAGGCATTGTAGCATTTCGCGAATGAAACACTTTAAAATTATCGACCTTATAGGTACAGTTTGCATTTCTGAAAGACACGTAAGAACCAGTGTTAATAGGCGAAGCATCAATCCACTCCGCCGATTTTACATTATTGACATATACTCTTATTAAACCTGTGATGCGGTTATACACCACTTTAAAATCGTAAGCCTGGTTAGCCGTAAAATTATAAGCAGTGTCTTTAACCGGGTTTGCGCCCCAACTATTATTTACCACTTTATAGATCTGAATTTTATCATCGTCGGCTCTGAACCATACAAAATAAGAGTTTCCACGATTTGTTGAATCAGGTTGATCGGCAAAGAAATGAAAGCCTGCACGGCGGCTTGTACCAGAGCCTCCAATAGTTCCTGTCCAGTTATATAAATAACTATCGAAGCTGCCTTGCGTTAAGGGTGCATATAAATTTGTGTTAGCATTGCTTTCGTCTGACTGCATTAAATAATTGGCCGTATTGCCCCAGATACCTGTTTTAACTGTCCAATCGGGGTTTATGGAAGGCCCGTTAAAATCGTCGTTAAAAAAGCCATGTGTATTATTTGCCCTCCAGTCATTACCGGTATTATAATCCGTTACCTGCACAAAACTTTTTGAAACCCCTCCAAGGCAACCTGCATCGGCATCGGTAAAGCTTGTATTAAAAGCCGTTGTATCCCAACCTGCCGGAGTACTTACCAATGTGGTTGGCGCTGTATTATCAACCATGCTTCCTAAACAGGACACAATGCAGGAACCGCCAACATTTGGGCCATTAAGACGGGAATTACCCATACTGTCAATTTGTGCAATAGTAGGAATATAGCCTTGTCCAAAACCGGATTGAGGAAACACCACAAAGTCGATAATACCTAATGAAGTTCCACCTGTGCGCACATTAGGATCTACACCCACCTGGCCGGCCAGATAAATAGAACCTTCGCCTATACTGGTTGTATTGCCGGCATCTGCATAAATAGCAAAACATGATTGACCGGTGGTAGTATTATATACATAGGCTACATCGCCTACATGAATGTTCCCTGATGCCAGCACATTGGTAGGCATAGCTATATAAGGCACTGTTTCAGAATTAACGTAACGCAAAGGATTGGCAATAGCATAGTGAGAGTTTACCAGAGAAGTGGTAGACACATACATGCCCGGATAAGGATTACTGGCTGTTTGTATAATGGGATTTTGCCCGCTGGCATCGGACACTACCCCGTACCAGTTTCCGGTAGAACCCGCATTGGCGGTATAATCCAGCCCGCTGTTATTAGGCCCGTATGCCCTGGGACTTCCGTCGGCATCAATATATAGTTTTGCTTTATACATCGTTGCCCCGGAAGGATTGTGAATGTATACGCTGAACGTTTGAAGGGTACGTTCGTAAGTTAAATTACAAACAACCTGTGCGTTCGTTTGTTGCGCAAAGTATAAGAGAAAACAACAAAGTAATTTTTTCATCTTTTTATGAGTTGGTATTTATCTGAAATAAGAGGAGGCTAATCAAATATATTGAAAAAATAATACAACCTAAAGTGCCGAATTTATCTAAAAGGATAAAGTGAATAGTATTCTCAAAAAGTGTATGAGCAATTCCTCACAACCTTACGCCAATTACCAGAATATCATCTACCTGCTCAGTATCCCCTTTCCAGGTTTCTATAAATTGATCCAGATAATGCTCCTGTTGCTTCATGTCCAGATGCTGAATACTAAGTAACAATTCTTTGAATTTTTTGGTAGTGAGTTTTTTATTGGTTTTACCTCCAAAGGTATCCGCAAAGCCATCGGAAAAAATATAAAACGTATCGCCTTCCTGTATTTTTAATTCGTGCGTGGTAAACTGTTCATCATCTCCGGTGAGGCCACCGATGGCTTTCTTCGTGGCTTTGGTTTCTTCAATAGCGGAACTGTTTTTGCGAATGATCCACACAGGACGATTAGCACCGGCATAGCTTATGGAACGCTTATCCGCATGAATCCTGCAAAGGGCAATGTCCATGCCGTCGCGCGTGGATTCATCACTATCGGTTTGCTTAAGCGAAGCTTTTACTTTTCGGTTCAATTGCTGCAAAATAGAAGAGGTATCAGTTTCCTGTACCAAAGTATCTTCCAGTTTTTCCATACCAATCATGCTCATAAGTGCTCCCGGAACGCCATGCCCCGTGCAATCTGCAGCTGCTATGTACATATCATTCTGCTTTTGATAAAAAAAATAAAAGTCCCCGCTTACAATGTCCTTGGGTTTAAACATTACAAAACTTTCCGGGAGAGCATTATAGATAGTTTGCTTTTCAGGTAATTTGGCCTGTTGTATCCTGAGCGCATAATTAATACTATCGGTAATGCTTTTATTTTTCTCTTCAATCAGCTCTTTTTGCTTTTTGATCTCTTCCATTGCAAGAACAATAGAATCGCCCTGCTTCAACGTAAACTGAAGAAAACGTACCAGTACAAGTGTATAGCAGATCAAAATAGCAAAGGCAATTGTCAATTCAAGAACTCCCTTACCGGAGAGCGCAGAACCCAGCAGTATTTCCAGAAAACCAACTGCAATAAAAAGAAGAACCTCTCCTATTCTATTAAGTAAAACGGTACAAGCCGTTATATAAGTCAGGCCTATTATAAAAGAAGGAGCCTCATGTCCTGAAACTGCACAAAAAGTACATGCTACCAGGCCATTCACGATGAGGGTAACGATTACAAAAGTACGTTCTTTTCTTATTTTCTTCCCAAGGGAGATAAGGCCTCCGCCAAAAACCGGACTCAATAATCCTATTCCCAAAGAGAGCCATGGCTGCGTAGACATGTAAACGGTAAGTCCTATGATAACGATATTAAGAAAAGGAAGCGTTACAAAAATAAAACCCACCCTCTGTTGGTTGGTTAAAAAATCAGTTCCGGTTTCTTTAGTTGCCATGGGGAGAGAGATCTGTATTACAAATATATAAATTTTGACTTATGAACCTATAGCAGATATCTTTTTCCCCTGATAACCTCACTGCTATCGCACCCTAATGCTTTTTAATACAATCTCAAAAGAAAACTTTACTTTTATTGTGTTCTAAAGAAATTCCTTATTGTGCGTATAACCCGATTTATCTTACTTTCCTGTTTAACCTGTATGTGTTGCCTGCTCTTTATGGCTAACCGGGGGATTGCTCAAACGATCAAGCCTTTTAACGGTCCTTTCCCCGTACCGCCGGCAAATACAAACAGCCTGTTTTACATGCAACGCACTATTAACCGCAATACGCTTATTTATGAAGCTAACTATAGCACTGATGGAAACATTAATCGCAAAAAACCCATAAAAATTTACTGGATAGATTATGAGGACGGAGAAAAGATCAGCGAGTTGACCTATGCACAGAATAAATTTGCCTATGGCGTCAAAGCATTTGAAATTGAAGGGACTCAGCCGCTTTTCAAAATAAATCTGGTCTCTTATAAAAAAGTAGATCTGTATTTAAAACCCAAAGCCTTAGGCGGCTATGCCATTCATGTGATACTCAAAGGTAAGCCCTGCATCCTGCACCGGGTGCTGGTAAATATTACAGGTGGCTCAAGTCTTAACCCGGACGTGTCGGATGTTGAATTAACAGGCAAAGATATTTCTACCGGAGAACAGGTTATGGAGAAGTTTAAACCTTAGATTAAAATCAGGAAATTAAATGGAATCCCGGTTTATGCATTTTGATAAAACAGAAAGTATACATTTGTGATTTAAAATATATCATGACAGAACCCTTGATCGATTTTTTAAAATTATTCCGTAACATCTCTAAAGAAGATGCCGCAACGATTACAGCCGCATGCAAACACCGTACTGTTGCGGAAGGTGAGGTTTTATTGGAACAGGGAAAAATGGCCAGAGAATTTTTTTTTATTATTAAAGGTGTGTTACGCATTGTATCTGCTAACGACAAAGGCGTACCGGTTATTTATTTTTTCTTAAAAGAAAACCAATTCTGCACCATTCTCAAAAGTTTTTCTTCCTCCACTATTCCTGCCAATGAAGGTATCGAAGCGGCTTGCGATGCGGAGTTACTCTCCATTACAAAAGAAAAACTCTACCAGCTTTACAAACAAATCTCCTATCTGAAAGAACTCATCGACTCTATTACCCAACAAAGCCTGCTCGATAAAATGGAGCTGCGTAATTCTTATTTGGGAGAAGATGCCAGCACCCGTTACCGTAACTTTTCTCTGCGTCAACCCGATATTGCCTTGCGTGTTTCCCTGAGCGATGTGGCCTCTTACCTTTGCATTACACAGCAATCGCTAAGCAGAATCCGAAAAAATACCCGCTAATCGCTTTTTACCATTTGGTAAATACTTCCGTTTTTATTCTCTTCAATTTTGTGTCGTTATAAATATTCACACAAAATAAAAACACTATGGAACTCAAAGGAAAAAGAATTATTATTCTTGGCGGAACATCAGGAATAGGTCTGGCAACCGCACAGGCATTAGCAAAACAGGAAGCAAACGTTGTTATTGTTTCAGGAAATAAACAACGGGTAGAAGCTGCCCTAGTCCATTTACCAAAAGGCACCGAAGGCCATACCGTTGACCTTAGTAAGGAAGAAGCCATTAAAGCATTTTTCGGGAAAATCGGAAATTTTGATCACCTGGTATATACTGCCGGCGAAAATTTGAAACTGGGAACTATTGACAGCATTGACCTGCAGGAAGCCCGCGATTTTTTTAATATCCGTTACTGGGGTGCTTTTGCTGCGGTAAAATATGGCAGCCCGCATATTAATACAGGAGGTTCTATTATCCTAACCAGTGGCATCGCTGCCGTACGACCCAATAAAGGCTGGTCATTAGGCTCGAGTATCTGCTCTGCCATGGAAGGCTTTTGCAAAGCAATAGCTGTAGAACTGGCTCCTATTCGTGTAAATATCGTATCTCCGGGTGTAGTAGAAACCAACCTCTGGAACAATATACCCGAAGAAGACCGTAAAGGCCTGTACACTCATATGACTTCTACCCTGCCCGTTAAATTTGTAGGACAAGCCGAAGACCTTGCCAAAACATATGTGTACCTCATGACCCAAAACTACGCCACAGGACAAACCGTGATTGTAGATGGGGGGAATGTGTTGGTGTAAGACATTATTAGAAATAAAAAATCCGGTGTAAGCCGGATTTTGTCATATATTTTTTCACTAAAGTAGGGCATTTGCTCAATATGAAGATTTATAATTTATTTCTCTATAATTAAACATTCGAAATAGTTTCTTTAGCCCTATCAACAAGCAGTTTAATTTGCTCCTTTATTTTTATATAATCTTCTTTTGTTTCCATTAGTGCCCATTTTTGTTAAAGAAAAAAGCATTAACCACAATGAATTAACCGGCAAAGACATTGCCACCGAGAGCAGGGATTGAGAAGTTTATACTAGGAAAATTGATGGCGATGAAAAATAGTTAATGAGTAAAATCAAACTCCGGTTCTAAAATTAATTAGAGTTTAACGAAACTCAAAATATCAATTCTTTCTCCTTAATAAATATCTATACATTGCTCCTTCAACTTTAAATAAACCTGCCATGCCTCTCGATGCGTATTGATTAACATAACTCCAACCATGATGTTCCATGAAATTTAAAGCTTCAATCATTGAATTAAAATGCACGGCAGCCCCTTTATTATCCCTTATTCTCATTTTATTTGAAGCAGTTATTGTTTGCCCATAATCAATATAAACCAGCAAATCGGATGAAAACAATCCTACATCAAAGCCCACAATTTCACAGTAAATAATATCCAATGCATTAATATTTACATTATTAATATAAAGCCCATTAATTGTAGTATCTATTTTAATATCAACATTACTTCTTTTTCCCGCAACACTATAAAAATTCACATCAGATAAATTAAAATCAGATCCGAAATCTTTTTTATCCTTATAAAAAATAGCGCTTTCATTTATCAATGTAATAGTACATGGGATAATCTTTCCATTATTTCTAAAAATAGTATCATTTTGTGATGAAGCTACTATCGGAAATAATAGCATCAGCGATATTTTAATAATCTGCTTATACATAATTAAGTAAAGATACGTGCTACTTTGATATATTTTAAAGTAGATGTTAATAAACAAACAATAAGCCTTATTTAAAATACTTAAACCACTTCCTTCGCCTTATCGTAATTATCAACGGTAGCCATCAATATAGCTTCATATTTGAAAATATCATCCAAGGTTATAATTTCATTTTTAACCTCTTTTTTGTTTTCATCAAAAGTGACAATATATTTTTTAGCACCATCCAACATTAAACGGCAAATAGGCTTGCGATTATTGTCGTCCAATAAAATAGCAAAATAGGATTGTGCATCTCTATAAGTGATTCTTTGTACCCCTATCTTTTGACGTAGAATAGTTTTCACGATCATAAAGCCTTCCAACTCTTCTTCCGTAGTTACAATTTTAGGCTCATTTGTTTTTTCTATTGCTGCTTGCAATGCTTCCTGCTCTTTACTGACTTCGTCTTCTTTTGTTAAAGCTGTTTTCAAACGATCTGTAATTAAATCACTGATATTTTGCTGAATAGATTTTTTAGTGAAATTGGTAAACTGCTCTAATACTTTAGCCGTGATCATTCCCGGATAAACTTGTTTTGCAAAATGCTTCACAAAATCAGGGCTTGGATTTGCAAACTCTGCGCTTAATAAGGCTCTTAGTTCATTGGTATATTTTAACTCGCTGGCCGTATTAACTATATTATCAAAATCATAATAAGCCTTATGGAATTTTTTAAGTTCTTCTATCTGATTGTCTTTTATATCAGTGATATTGAAAGAAAAGAAGGGCTTCTCATCCATTTTATTCGGCTCAACCAGATCCGTATAGAAACGGTACTCAATCCCATTTGTAAGAATAGAAAATTTTGCTTTAGTAGTATGAAAATAACGAAATAGTTGAGAAGCATTATTTACATTTAGGGGCGAAGCGTGATGCTTACATTCAATTAAAATAATGGGTAGCCCGTTCTGCATAATGGCATAATCGATTTTCTCTCCTTGCTTCATACCAATATCAGCAACTAATTCAGGAGTTACTTCTAAAGGATTAAATACATCATATCCCAGTTCACGAATGAAAGGCATAATAAACGCATTTTTAGTTGCTTCCTCCGTATTAACCTGATCTTTTAATTTTACGACTCTGTCGCCTAGTTGTTTTATGAGGTCTTTGAAATCCATATAGTTTAGTTTATTTATTATTAATGTGAATATTTATAGATTTGTTCATCTCTCTAAATCGCTTTTCATTTCTCGCGTTATTTAATGAAAAGCAGCCCACAAAGCTGCTGGAAGTCAACCTATTAATGTGCATTGAAGAATCAGGCATATTATACCCGATAAAATTTTACCTCTAAATAAGAATGATAACCACGGTAATAAAATTGCTAATAGAATCATATTAAGTATTAATTAGGTGTTGCGCTAACAGCCTCCCAACCTAGCTTTTTACAAGCTTTAGGTTTGGCTATTTTTAGCTCGAATGGTTTCGATTGATGTGCAGGAAAAAAATCATAAATAACATATTGCTCTCGTTTTAATTCGGTATCTGTTGCTGAATAAAAAACAATTTCTACTACCACATCCTTATAACTAGCAACTGTAGCCATATTCTCTATTTTTCCATGCACTTTGACTTTATCACCGAAAAAAGTTTCATTATAAGTTCCTGAAGCATTTAGAAATTTTGCAGGATCTGCCTTTTCTATTTCTTCAACTGTCATTACTTTTTCTTGATAAGATTCTACACTCGTATTTCCTATTGATGAACCTATTTTAGGATTTGCAGCTATAAACAACACAACACCAATAATTATTACTCCAATAATTGACAATGTCCATATTACTCCAGCATATTTTTTAGATCCCGAAGAATCTGGGGAATCAATTTCTATTGCATTTCTTATTGAAGGCTGTTCTTCATTGTTCTCAGAAGTGCCTTCATTTATAAAAGGTGGTGGGAGTGAAGATGTATTTTTTTCTTCATTTAATTTAAACGGTGGGGGCGACGAAATTTTAAATAAAGATTCTAATTCTGTTACAACTGAAGCTTTGGTCCATTCAGACAAACCCTCATACCAAATTGGTGTATCTAATACTAATTTTTCAGTTTTTAATTCTTCAATTGTAAATGGACCTTTCTGATCGGATCCATCATGATAATAATATTTCCTCATTATTCCGGGGGTAAGAATTTTCTTTAAAGCTATCACAATAAACCTGCCCTTAATTTTTCCTTAAGGCTTGTTAAAATCCATTCAAAAATATAACAGGCTAATAATTAGCAGACTATGTTTTATTTTCAAAATACACCCCTGTATTTAGATAGGTATTTTTAGGTATTTGCACAGGCGCAAAAACTGCGCTCTTTTAAGATAATGCGGTATTCCGCACTATTTATTTCTCTAAAAAACAATATATTTATATAGCTAAAAATACAGTCGCCCATTTTTTAAAATACAGTAAACCTAATGGAACAAATTAAAATCATGTTAGCCGAAGACCATACTCTGGTAAGGGAAGCCTTTGCCTCTGCTATTGACTCTGAAACTGACTTTACAGTAATCGGGCACGCCTCTAACGGCCGCGAATTGCTTGACCTCATAAAAGCCGATGAACCGCAGTTAGTATTACTCGACATCGATATGCCACTTATGAATGGTAAGCAAACTCTGGAAATTATTAAAAAACGCTTTCCGCATATCAAAGTTATTATGCTAAGCCTGCACCAGGAACCCGGCTTAATGAACGAATACATGGCAAACGGTGCCAATGGCTACTTAAATAAAAATGTAGAAATTGAAACTTTATTTGAAGCCATACGCACAGTGTATAAAGACGGCACCTATTTTAATAAAGAACTGTCGATGGCATTATTGGCCAGTGTGAGAATGGGTCCGTCATTTTTTAACGAGCAATCTCTGACTACAAAAGAACTGGTAGTACTCAAGGAAATTTGTGAGGGAAAAACAAATAAGCATATTGCCGATGACCTACACATTTCTGTGAATACTGTTGATTTTCATCGCAGCAATATTTATAGCAAAACCAAATGCCACAACATTGCAAGCCTTGTTAAATATGCTATTAAGCATGAACTGATAAGGGTTTAAACAGAGGCTTTCTTTTTATCAAGAGTTCTTAAGGCCATATTTCCTGCAAACATTACCAAGGAACTCGCTGTCCACAACCAATACCCCGCCTGGTAACCAACAATGGCACTATAATGTCCTGCTTCATTATCGATGATGCTTCTAAACAGCAGAAAAGATAAAGAGATTAAAAGAGAGCATAAGCTCGCGATCAAAGAAACCTTCGGTCCTATTTTTACAGCAATCCACGAAGTAAACAATACAGGATTTGCCAGCCAGGTAAGCGCAGCACCTCCATACAGCATACCAAGAATTCCCGTTAAAAAAACCGCCAGCGAATCGCCGCAGCCACCAGCCGAGGTGCAATAACATTTTTGAGTTAAGGAAATAATAAATAGCAGAATGCTTGTCAATAAAGTAATTAAGCGGATACGTTTTGGAGTCATAGTCATTATGCAACAGGATGGTCTATTGCGTTACTAAATTACAAATCCTTTTGAGAAAATGCTGTTTTAAGTGCCGAAATTAAATTATGAAAATGAAGCCATTTTACAATATTAAGATTACATTTATATAAGCCCTTCGCACTCTCTTCCGGTTTAAATTAATGTCCAACAATTATAACCCCATGAAAACAGTTGTTTTCTTTATGATCGTCAATAACACTAAACAGTAAACTCTATGAAAAAATTAGGATTAATTCTTATTGCGCTCATACCAACACTACTTTATATTTTTGACCTTACCCCTTTTATTACAGAGGAACTACCCACAAGTCTTTCTGTTGCTGCCTTTCAGGCAGACGGCAAAAATAAATATGCTGTTATTGAAATGACTGTTCACCGTCGTAGAACAAGGAGTTACTATTATTACGGCCCCGTTCATATAGTGGATCCGGAAAACGGCAAACACTATAACATAGACATAGCCGGCACTTTATTTAAAGTCACTCATGGTTATGTATGGACCAAAAATGAGGAGAAAGGGCTGACTCTATACGACCTTAATACAGGAAAGGTTATTTTAACGGAGGAAAATCTTACAGATCTATTTCCAAATATTAAAGGTAAAGGAAGTACTTATAGTTATAACCACTCTACCATTACCATAACTTATGATGACGGGCGCGAGGAACATTTCGATGAAAACAAGATCGAACAGATCAAACAATCGGTACCACAAAAACGAATAGCTAATTTTACAAAACGCTGGGATATAGCTGCTTCTTCAGGATCAAGAAGTAATATCCTATATAAAAACCACGCAAGTAAAGACGATTTTCTCGATCTTGAATTCATTTTAAATAATGAAAATAATGACGAAGATATTGGCTTGAGAGATGGATCCGGACAAATCATCACAAGCGCTGATGGGACAAAAGCATTGATTAGTTTCCGTAAAAAACTGAAAGGTGATTATACATTTGCTCTGGTGGATTCAACAGGCAGCATTGTATGGGAGAAACCGGGTTCGACATTCGTTAACGATGAGGACTCACGTCATTTAGTAGAAGAAATAAACGACCATTTCCTGGCTTTTCAGGGTGGCAAAATAAGCGCTTATAATCTCCTGTCGGGGCAATTACTTTGGGAAACTCCTACAAAAGGTCGGGGCATTATCCCCGGAATGGTATACGGCATCTTCTGTGCTTTCTGTGTAATTGCCTGTATAATTATATTAAGCATACAACGTAGCAATAGAAAAGAAAGGGAAAAAGAAGAACAGGAGGAGGAGGAAGAAAGAATAAGGCTGGAAGAAGCGAAAAAAACACAAGCCAGATTAGAAAGAGACCGCGGTTATTAATGTAAACGATTTGAGCTGATCTGGATGAGAGAGTTATATCTCCAACAATTTCACCTCTGCCAGCGCTTGCACGTACTCTGCTTTCAGATGGTCAATAATGTCTTTACAACTAAATTCGCTGGTAATGAGCTCCGAAGATTTTCCGGCACACCACAGCCGGTTATAATTATTAGGAAGTACCGATTGCTCCAGTTTTTTCATACCGCGCACTTGTACAAACATTTTAAACCATTTTTTGGTACGGGGATTATTGCTCATAAAGCGTTCGAACCAGGATTGGGTATAGCCCATTTTTTTTGCTTCAGGCGTATCAATGATCGTGCAAGGTGTTCCCGATAATTTGGTAGTCATCACAATATCATCCATCCCTGCGTTTATAATAGCCTGTTTGTATTCGGCATTTACCTTGCACTCTTTACTCACAATAAAACGGGTTCCTACCGATACGCCTTCTGCACCCAATACCCTTACCGATAATAATCCCTCTCCCGACACAATACCGCCGGCCGCCACAACAGGTTTACCCGGAAAGTGTTTCCTGAGTGCAGGAATCAATATATGTAAAGGATGTGGCCCCGCATGCCCGCCTGCTCCCTGCCCTACGGCAATAAAACCGTCGCAACCGCTATCGAAACATTTTTGCGCGTGGGTAACATTGGTAACATCACAAAACACTTTTGCTCCATAAGTATGTGCAGCTTCAATCACTTCTTTCGGGTTCCCCAGAGAGGTAATATAAAAAGGAACTTTTTTTTCTACACAGATCGCTAAATGCTTTTTATAAAGCGGGTTCGATTGCTGCACAATCAGGTTAACACCATAGCTTCCCTTGGATCCTGCTTTAAACCTATTGATCTGATCCAGCACTGCCGCCAGTTCACCTTCTTTACGGTAATTAAGCGTTGGAAAGGTTGCCATGATTCCTGAATCCAAACCAGCTTTTATCATGTCGGCATTACTTACCAGAAACATGGGTGCCATAATAAGAGGGAATTCGATATTTAATAAGGGAAGTAATGAATTAGCTGTTGTCATAACCTTTAAATTTATTTTATAATAAAATGAAAATTAATGCACTTTTCTTTGCTTTAATACAAATATATGTTATTTTTATGCATGCATAAGAGTTTTTAATTAATTGTTTCATAAAAAAAATAAGATCATGGAATCAATGGAAAATTTAAGATTGTTCGACCTTTTACACAATCTTCAGACAATGCCTTTAAAAGAAGATGCCCTCGCAGCAAAGGAACATGGTAAATGGAGAAAATACGGCACTAAAGAATATATTGAAATCGTTAACAACTTAAGTTATGCATTCCTGGATATTGGCATTAAACCGGGAGATAAAATAGGCCTTATTGCAAACAACCGACCCGAATGGAATTTTATTGATTATGCCTGTCTGCAAACCGGTAGTATTAATACGCCTTTGTATCCAACCATTAGCGAGCATGATTTAACACACATTATTGCTGATGCCGACATACAATATTTCTTTGTATCCAACGAAGACGTTTATAAAAAAGTAAAAGCCTGTTCAACCGGTTCTTCTATTAAAGAAATTTTCTGCATTGATCCTGTAAATGGCATTCGCTCTGTAAAAGACCTGATAGAAATAGGAAAAGCAAAACCACAGGAAAAACAATTGGAAGAGATCAAGGCTGGCATCAAACCAAAAGACCTCGCTACACTTATTTATACTTCCGGTACTACCGGAAACCCAAAAGGTGTCATGCTTTCACATTATAATTTTATCAGCAACGTGGAAGGCACTAAAGATTTGTGTCCGTTTCAGCAAGATTGGCGGGCACTGAGCTTCCTGCCCTTAAATCACGTATATGAGCGTATGTTGTCTTATTTATATATCAGTCGTGGTATGTCGGTATATTATGCCGAAAGCCTTGATACGATTGCAGCAGATTTGAAAGATGTAAAACCGCATATGTTTGTAACAGTGCCACGTTTACTCGAAAAAGTATATGATAAAATTGTAAGCACTGGTTCTAATTTAACCGGTATTAAAAAAATGATGTTCTTTTGGGCACTTAACCTGGGCTTAAAATATAAACAACATGGCGAAAACGGCTGGTTCTACGAAAAACAATTAGCGCTTGCTAATAAACTGGTATTTGTAAAATGGCGCGAAGCATTGGGTGGTAATATTGTAGGAATCGTTTCAGGAGGATCGGCCTTACAACCAAGACTGGCAAGGGTTTTTCACGCGGCAAAAATTAAAGTGCTCGAAGGATACGGTTTAACGGAAACTTCGCCCGTGGTTGCCGTAAATAATTACGATGATAAAAATATTAAGATTGGTACCGTTGGCCCCGTTATTTATAATGTAAAAGTAAAATTTGGGGAAGACGGAGAAATCCTTGTTAAAGGACCAAATATCATGCTGGGCTATTACAAGCAACCGGAGTTAACAGCAGAAGCTATTGATAAAGATGGTTGGTTCCATACCGGTGATATTGGTGTTTTAGAAGACGGTAGATTTTTAAAGATCACTGACCGTAAAAAAGAGATGTTCAAAACATCGGGCGGTAAATACATTACACCACAAATCACTGAAAATAAATTAAAAGAAAGTCATTTTATTGAGCAGGTAATGGTCATTGGCGAAAACGAAAAATTCCCTGCCGCCTTTGTTGTTCCAAGCTTCTCTTACCTTAAAGATTGGTGTGCAAGGCATAAAATAACCTATACCTCTAACGAAGAGATCGTTAAGAACAAAGAGGTACATGACAGAATTATGCGCGAAGTGGAACTTGCCAACGCTAACCTTGCGCAGTACGAAAAGATCAAAAAAATAGAATTACTGCCTAAAGAATGGAGCATCGAACATGGCGAAATGACACCTAAGCTCTCTCTTAAGCGAAAAGTGATCATGGAAGCCAATAAAGAAGCATATGCCCGAATCTATAAAGAGAATTAACATAATTTAAAATGATATTTATTATGCATGCATAATAAATAATTAATATATTTGTTATACGAATGAGCAGAAAGCATACCGAAACAATAGATTCAAAATTAAAGACAGCCTGGCAAACTGTAAGCCGTATGTATAATGCGGAAGCGATTTTACATGATGCAACTATTGCCATGGCACATTTTTTATTAAACGTAGATAGTCATGAAGGATCTTACGCCTCAGACATTGCTCCGGCATTAGGTATGGAAAGTACTTCATTGTCGCGTATTATTCAATCGCTGGAAGAAAAAAAAATGATTCAGCGTGTTCCTGATAAAGTTGACAAAAGAAAAATAAAGATCGTCTTAACTAAAAAGGGCATCAATCAAAAAGAACTCGCCAAAAATACAGTGCGGAATTTTAACCACATGGTGGAAATAAAAATAGGTAAAGAAAAAATTACTGATTTTTTTAAAACCATTGATGAGATCATACAGCTTGCAGAGCAAAGAAATAAATTAATTAAACAATAAAAACCAATTAACCAGATTCATATGAAACGATCCATTCAAAAAGTTGCCGTGTTAGGCTCAGGTGTTATGGGGAGCCGTATTGCATGCCACTTTGCAAATATTGGCTGCGAAGTGCTATTGTTAGACATTTTACCAAAAGAACCCAATGATGCTGAAAAAGCAAAAGGACTTACCCTCGAAAAGAAAGTCGTAAGAAATCGTATTGTAAACGATGCTTTAACCTTCGCTTTAAAATCGAATCCCTCTCCTATTTATAAAAAAGAATTCGCTTCAAGAATTACCACAGGTAACTTTGAAGATGATATGTCTAAAATAGCTAACTACGACTGGACCATTGAAGTAGTAATCGAAAATCTGGACATTAAGAAAAAAGTATACGAACAGATAGAAAAATTTCGTAAGCCGGGAACCCTTATTACTTCTAATACATCGGGCATTCCTATCCATTTATTAACGGAAGGAAGAAGCGAAGATTTTAAAGATTATTTCTGCGGCACGCACTTCTTTAATCCTCCCCGCTACTTAAGATTACTGGAGATCATCCCTACTCCACATACAAAACCGGAGATCATTTCTTTTTTAATGGAATACGGTGAAAAGTTTTTAGGAAAAACAACCGTATTGGCAAAAGACACACCGGCATTTATTGCTAACCGTGTAGGTGTATTTGGTATTATGGCCTTATTGCACATTGTAGAAAAAATGGGTTTAACCATTGAAGAAGTTGATAAATTGACAGGTCCTGTATTAGGTCGTCCTAAATCGGCAACATTCCGTACCGGAGATGTAGTAGGTTTGGATACCCTGGTAAATGTGGCCAATGGCTTGAAACAAGGTGTCCCTAACGATGAAGCAAATGCTTTATTTGTTTTACCGGAGTACCTTAAAAAAATGGTAGAGAACAAATGGCTTGGAGATAAAACAGGACAAGGGTTCTACAAAAAAGTAAAAGGGAAAGACGGTAAATCGGAAATTCTGGTATTGGATTTAAAAACACTGGAATACAAGCCACAGCAAAAAGTAAAATTTGCAACCCTAGAACTAACCAAACCAATTGAAAATTTAAAAGACCGCGTTAAAGTATTAGTAAGCGGAAAAGATAAAGCAGGTGAGTTTTACCGCGCTACCTTTGCAGGTTTATTTCAGTACGTATCGAACCGCATTCCTGAAATTGCAGACGAATTATATAAAATTGATGATGCCCTGAAAGCCGGATTTGGCTGGGACTTGGGTCCATATGAATACTGGGACGCTATTGGTGTAAAAGAATCTGTTGCTTTAATGGAAGCAGCCGATATGAAACCAAATGCATGGGTTTACGAATTTTTAAAAGCAGGCAATACGTCTTTCTATAAAATTGAAGATGGTAAACGCATGTTTTATGACATTGCCTCTAAATCTTACAAAATTATTCCGGGTACAGAACAATTCATTTCACTGGAAGCACTTCGCCCAACTAAAACTGTTTGGAAAAACAGTGGAGTAACCGTTATTGATTTAGGGGATGGTATTTTAAATGTAGAATTCCATACAAAAATGAATACCATTGGAGGCGAAGTATTAGCGGGCATTAACAAAGCCATTGACATTGCTGAAAAAGATTATAAAGGATTAGTGATCAGCAACGAAGGAGCTAATTTTTCGGCAGGTGCAAATGTGGGAATGATCTTTATGATGGCAGCTGAGCAGGATTGGGATGAGCTGAATATGGCAGTAAAAACATTTCAAAATACAACCATGCGCATCCGTTACTCCTCTATTCCGGTAGTAGTGGCACCTCATAATTTAACCCTGGGCGGCGGTTGCGAAATATGCCT
>JAZJZF010000019.1:25853-35899 GCA_040389965.1 Bacteroidota bacterium | reverse complement strand
AGTAGTGGCACACGCCGAATCGTATATTGGCTTAGTTGAGTTTGGTGTTGGTGTAATTCCCGGAGGTGGCGGAACAAAAGAATTTGCTGTACGTTTATCTGATTCTTTACACGAAGGCGATGTGGAGCTAAATACCTTCCGCGAAAAATTCTTAACCATAGGACAAGCTAAAGTTTCTACCTCTGCACATGAGGCCTTTGATCTTGGAATTTTAAGAAAAGGAATTGACAAAGTAGTAATCTCAAGAGCAAGACAACTGACTGAAGCAAAAGCAGAATGCTTACGTATGGCTGAAGCAGGCTATACAAAACCTATACCGCGTAAAGATATTAAAGTGTTAGGCGATCAGGCTTTAGGCTTGGTATATGTTGGTGCTAACTCTATGTATAGCGGAAATTATATGAGCGAACATGATTTAAAAATCTCAAACAAATTAGGTTACGTAATTGCCGGTGGAGATCTTTCTCAACCAACGATGGTAACCGAACAATATTTACTGGATCTGGAAAGGGAAGCTTTTGTTCAACTATGTACCGAGAAAAAAACCATGGAACGTTTACATAGTATCATCAATGGTGGGAAAGTGTTGAGGAATTAAGTTAGATGTGAGTAGTGAGATATAAGTATTGAGAGCTAAGATAAAAATTTAAATAAAATGCATAATATCAAAGAACTGAAAATATGGAATAAAGCGATAGAGCTTACAGTGGAAATATATAAAGCCACTGAAAAATTTCCGAAAGAAGAAACATATGGCTTGACTTCTCAAATAAGAAGAGCTGCAGTGTCAATTCCATCAAATATTTCGGAAGGTGCAGGAAGAAATTCTAATAACGAATTTCGTCACTTTTTATCTATAGCAAATGGTTCTTCTTATGAATTACAAACTCAACTAACAATCTCTAATAAACTTGCTCTTCTTAATGATGGCACTACAGAAACCTTGTTGAACAAGATAGATGAAATCCAAAAAATGAATTATAGTTTTCAAAAATCAATAAAATAATTAATCCGATGTGCTATCGAGTCTCAAATCTCAATACTCACATCTAAAATCTAATAAATATGAACGCATATATTGTAGCAGGTTATAGAAGTGCCGTAGGCAAAGCAAACAAAGGCGGTTTTCGTTTTACACGTCCTGATGATTTAGCTTCCGACGTGATCAAGCATTTAGTAAATTCTCTTCCGCAAATTGACCAGACACGCATTGATGACGTGATGGTTGGAAATGCAATGCCGGAAGCAGAACAAGGATTAAACATTGCCCGTTTTATTTCATTAATGGCATTGAACAATGATAAAGTTTCGGGAATGACCGTAAACCGTTATTGTGCATCAGGTTTAGAAACCATTGCTATTGCCTCTGCAAAAATTGCGGCAGGTTATGCCAATTGTATCATTGCCGGGGGTGTAGAGAGCATGAGCTTAATTCCTATGGGTGGCTGGAGAATTGTTCCTAACCCAAGAGTGGCTAAAGAACATGCCGATTGGTACTGGAATATGGGTTTAACAGCCGAAGCAGTGGCCAAAGAATTTAATGTATCACGGGAAGACCAGGATGTGTTCTCTTATAACTCTCATCAAAAAGCCATTGCCGCTATTAAGGCAGGTAAGTTTAAAGATGAGATCGTTCCGGTTAAAGTAACGGAAACATTTATAGATGAAAACGGCAAAAAGAAATCGAAAGATTTTATTGTTGATACAGACGAAGGACCAAGAGCAGATACATCTATAGAAGCACTGGCAAAATTAAAACCGGTATTTGCCAATGGCGGTAGCGTAACTGCGGGTAACTCTTCACAAACAAGCGATGGAGCTGCATTCGTTATGGTAGTGAGTGAAAAATTCATGAAAGAACATAACCTTACTCCTATTGCGCGTTTAGTATCACATGCAGTAGCAGGTGTTCCTCCTCGTATTATGGGTATTGGTCCTGTATATGCTATTCCAAAAGCAGTAGAACAAGCCGGCTTAAAAATAGATGATATCGATTTGTTTGAATTAAATGAAGCCTTCGCTTCACAATCACTGGCAGTAGTAAGAGAATTAAAATTAAATCCGGATAAAGTAAACGTAAATGGAGGTGCCATTTCATTAGGCCATCCATTGGGCTGTAGTGGTGCCAAGCTTTCAGTACAAATGTTCAGTGAATTACGTCGCCAAAAGAAAAAATATGGTGTCGTAACCATGTGTATTGGTACAGGACACGGTGCAGCCGGGGTTTTCGAATTATTATAATTATACTATAAAACGATCCTTATAATTAAACATTCAAAAAATGGAAAAGGACTTATTAGATAAATTAATTAGCGTTAGAAGACAGATCCATGCTAATCCTGAATTGGGCTACCAGGAATATGAAACAGCCGATCTGATCTGCAAAGAATTGGACGCGTTGAATATTCCTTATAAAAAGAATATTGCAAAGACAGGTGTTGTCGCAACTTTAAAAAAGGGAGAAGGCGCCAGTATTGTTTTAAGGGCAGACATGGACGCGCTCCCTATTAAAGAAAACAATGACCTGTCTTTTAAAAGTACCAAGCAAACCAAAATTGGTACAAATGAGATTCCTTTAATGCATGCCTGCGGACACGACATGCACGTAACCATGCTCCTGGGCGCAGCATCGTTACTGAAGGATGCCGATTTTAAAGGCAGTATTAAATTTATTTTCCAGCCTTCGGAAGAAGATGTGTACGATGATCCCGAAAAAAAATCGGGCGGACAACGCATGGTAGAAGCCGGAGAATTGGATAATGTAAAAGCAGCTTTAGCATTGCATGTGCATCCTTTATTACCCGTTGGAAAAGTAGCTTACAAATTAGGACAGGCACTGGCCTGCGCCAATTTCTTTAAAATAGAAATTACCGGCCGAATGGCACATGCCGCCGTAGCACCTCATTTAGGGATAGATGCCATTTTGATTTCAAGTCACCTGATACAGGCTGTTTCTTCCATCGCCCACAAATATATAGCGCCGCATGAAGCCACTGTTATTTCTTTTACAAAAATAAACGGGGGCATTGCACCAAATGTGATTGCCGATAAAGTAATGCTGGAAGGGACTGTGCGTGCTTTAGATCTTTCAACATTTAATACAATACTCGAAAGAATAGAAAAGATCATCAAGGCGGCAATGATCGCTTTTGATGCAGATATTAAGATCACTTACAACCTTAATTATCCGAGCCTGTTGAATGATAAAAAAATTCACGAAGTAGTTTCTTCGCCTTTACAACAGGTATTTGGTAAAGAAAACATTATTCCTGTGGATGCCATTTTAGGCTCCGAAGATTTTGCATTTTATTCACGAAAAGTACCTTCTATGTTCTATTTTTTAGGAGCACAGGATACAGCAGAAAAAACCTATTTTCTTCACGATTCAAAAGTAGTATTCAATGAAGCCTGCATTCCTTATGGGTCCAAGCTATTGGCAGAAGGAGCTCTGGAATTATTAAAATAAATAAACTATACACAAAATTATCTAACATTTACAAACCAAACATTATGGCAACAACAGCAGCAACATCCAAAACAAAAGGCGGTGAATTTATCATAAAAGAAACTGCCGCAAACGACATTTTTATTCCGGAGCAATGGAATGAAGAACAAATCATGATGAAAAAAACCTGTGACGATTTTATCGACCAGGAGGTATTACCGATCCTTGACCGGATCGATAGCCAGGAAGAGGGCTTAATGCCATCTATTATGGAAAAAGCCGGCGCCCTTGGTCTATTAGGTGTGTCCGTTCCTGAAAATCTAGGAGGTTTAGGTTTTGATTTCGTAACGTCGATGCTAACCACAGAGGCCTTAGGAGCCGGTTATTCTACAGCAGTTGCCTTATCCGCTCATACCGGAATTGGAACATTGCCTATTTTATATTATGGTAACGAAGAACAAAAAAAGAAATACATTCCGAAACTGGCAACCGGCGAATGGAAAGCCTGCTATTGCTTAACAGAACCTAGTTCGGGATCTGATGCCAACAGCGGAAAAACAACAGCCAAATTAACTGCCGACGGAAAACATTATATTTTGAACGGGCAAAAAATGTGGATCACTAACGGTGGTTTTGCAGATATCTTCACGGTGTTTGCTAAAATCGACGACGATAAAAATCTATCGGCATTTATCGTTGAAAAAGCATTTGGTGGTATTTCTTTAAATCCGGAAGAGCATAAAATGGGAATTAAAGGAAGCTCTACACGCCAGGTATTCTTTAATGATTGCAAAGTACCTGTAGAGAATTTATTATCAGAAAGACAAAACGGTTTTAAAATCGCCGTAAACATTTTAAACATTGGTCGTATTAAATTAGCCGGTGCTGCTATTGGCGGAAGCAAACGTGCTACCACTCAAGCCATTCAGTATGCGAACGAACGCATTCAGTTTGAAAGACCAATTTCAAAATATGGTGCTATCCGTTATAAAATTGCAGAACAGGCCATCCGTATCTTTGCTTCTGAAAGTGCTACTTACAGAGCTTCTCAAAACATCGAAGATGCTATCCACGAATTAATTGCAGGTGGTATGGACGAAGCAAAAGCAAAATTAAAAGGCATTGAACAATTTGCAGTAGAAGCAGCTATCTTAAAAGTACATGGATCTGAAACATTGGATTATGTGGCTGATGAAGGTGTTCAAATCTATGGCGGTATGGGTTACAGTGCCGAAGCGCCAATGGATCGTATCTACCGTGACTCCCGTATCAACCGTATTTTTGAAGGGACTAATGAGATCAACCGTTTGTTAATTGTAGACATGATCCTGAAACGTGCTATGAAAGGCGAATTGGATCTGATGGGTCCTGCTCAGAAAGTAGCTTCCGAACTAGTTGGTATTCCTGAGTTTGGAGAAACCGACGATACATTATTTGCTTACGAGAAAAAACTGATCGCTAATTTCAAAAAAGCAATTCTTTTGGTAGCAGGCGGTGCTGTTCAAAAATTAATGACCACTCTAAGCAAAGAGCAGGAAATTATTATGAACATCGCCGATATGGCTATTGAAACTTACGTGGCTGAATCTACTTTATTACGTGTTGAAAAATTAGTAGGCATGCGTGGCGAAGAGGCTTGTAAAGAGCAATTAGCGATCATGCGCTCTTATATCAATTCTGCCTGCGATAAAATATGGGTAGAAGGTAAAGAAGCCTTAAACAGCTATGGCGAAGGCGATGAGTTACGTATGATGCTAATGGGTTTAAAACGTTTCACTAAACAGGAGCCGTTTAATGCTAAAGCAGCAAGACAAATCGTAGCACAAAAATTAATTGAAGAAAATAAATATTGTTTTTAATAGCGATCACTCTCCCCTCTCCAAAGGAGAGGGGCCGGGGGTGAGGTCTATAAATAACCAACCGTACCAAAAATGAAAAACGTATTTTTTGAAGGTAAAGTGATGTGGTCACAGATAGATGCTAATATGCATCTAAGGCATTCGGCATATGCTGATTTTGCAGCACAAGCACGTCTTCAGATTCTTGAAAGCCTTGGCTTTGATGCTAACCTGTTAGAGAAATTAAAAATAGGCCCGATCTTATTTCGTGAAGAATTAATCTACATGCGTGAGGTTCGCCCGAGCGACACCGTTAAAGTAACCTGCGAATTAACGCATTGCCGCAGAGATGGAAGCCGCTGGTCTTTTACACAGGGGCTGTACAGAGGCGATGGCGTACAAGCTGCACAAATAAATGTACAGGGGGCATGGGTAGATATGGTAAAACGCAAATTGGCTTCTTTACCCGAAGAATGGGCTATTAAATTTTTAGAAATTCCCAAAAGCGAAAATTTTGTACTGGAAGAAGTTCCTGAAAAAAAACTAGAAATAATTAAAGACAAAAATATCATGACTGAATTAGAACAAAAATTTGAAGACGCAAAAAAACGCGTGATGGAATTACCGGAAAAACCGGGCAACGACGTCATGCTTGAATTGTATGCACTTAACAAACAAGCCACCATTGGTGACTTAAATATCGATAAGCCCGCTATGTTTGATTTTGTGGCTGCTGCAAAATACAACGCATGGAATGCAAAAAAAGGTATCTCTAAAGAAGACGCTCAACAAAAATACATCGATTACGTAGCCGGTTTATTTAAATAAGATGGACAAACTGCAAACATTGGTAAACAAAGCAAAGCACTCCGCATTTTATCTGTGGATGCTTAACTTTGTATTGCTCAGAACAGTTCCATTCAATAAACCACACCGTATTAAAGTCATACATATTGGCGAAGACGTGCTAACCATGATGGTTCAAAACATCAGACCTAATCGCAATCACATTAATGGCATACATGCCTGCTTATTGGCAACACTGTGCGAGTATGTTTCAGGCCTGAGTTTACTCATCAATTTTTCCCCGAAAGAATACCGCATTATTTTAAAAACAATTCATATGACTTACCACTATCAGGCCAAAACGGCGGTGCAGGTAAAATTTAAAATAAGCAAACAGCAAATTGAAGAGGAAATTCTCAATCCTTTAAAAACACAGGATGCCATCTTTAAAGAATTTCCCGTAGAAGTATATGATACCGAAAACAATCATATCTGTACAGGACTTATCAATTGGCAGATCAAAGCCTGGAAGAATGTGAAAATGAAAATGTGATGTTTAATCAATTTAAAAGTTCCTGAATATGTTTGATAAACTGATTAATGGCATACAACAACACGCGGAAATATCAAAAGAAGGTATTGAGAAATTTATTGCGTCCTTAAAAGTGAAGTACGTCAAAAAAAAGAAGAACCTGCTTAACGAAGGCGATAACGCTAATATGATGTTTTACGTGAACGAAGGCTTGTTTCGCTATTACACTTTTGATGAACAGGGCATAGAACATACCATTGATCTTATTGCTCAAAATAACTGGTTTGGCGATGCTGAAGCATTTTTATCACAACAACCGGCAGGAATAAACATTGAAGCACTCGAAGACAGCCAGGTATTTGTGCTGAGCTACGAAGACCTGCACCGTTTTTACGATGAGATACCTATGTTTGAAAGAGCCGTTAGAAAAATAATTGAACGCTATTTTGTAAAAGCATTACGACGTGGCAAAAAAGTGAACCGTGCAGGGTATTCAGCGCAGGAACGCTACCTCGAATTTTTAAAATTTCATCCTAAGCTCGACAACCGCGTACCTGCTATTTATTTATCTTCCTATTTAGGTATTACACCCGAAACATTAAGCCGCTTGCGCAGCCAAACGGTAAAACAGGGTTTATAGTGTTAACATGAAGATCTCCGAAAACTCCCTTAAATGGCTGATGCGGCTCTATCCGCCTATGCTTTTCCAACGTATTTGGGTAAAAAAGATTTATAAAGATTTTAGAGGAATTGATATAAAGATCAACAGGAGCCTGTTTACTTCCAACCTTGGTAATTCTATTTTTGGCGGCACTATCTTTTCAGCTACCGATCCGTTTTATGCTTTATTGTTTGGACAGATTATGCAGCATAAAGGCTATAAAATAACCGTATGGCTAAAAAGTGCGGAAATCGAATACATTAAACCGGGAAGAACCGACCTGCATTATACCATTACCATTACAGATGAGATGGTAGCCGAAGCTGAAAAAGTATTATCTCAGGAAGGCAAATTTGTAAAAGCCTACCCTATCGATATTTATGATACTTCCGGTGAGTTATGTGCCACTGCTATAAACGAAGTATATATTCGTAACCTCAATTTTATAAAAAAATAATCAGCTTAGCTTCCGCTCTGCATTTTACCAATTATATCCTGTGCTAAACAAACATGGGAATATTTTCTACAGTATTCCATTCTATCAAATACTATGCACGCATAATTATCTTGATATATATCAAGTCTTTTCCTATTCTGCATCAAGAGCATTCCAGGGTATATTCACTATATTTGAATAAATGAGTCATTATTAATTAAAGACCCTGTTATGAAAAGATCATTATTTGCTTTATTACTATTGATTTCCATGGCAGGTTTTTCTCAAACCATTAATGCTGATGCTGTTCTTGGAACATGGCTTACAGCAAGTGGAAAAGCCAAAGTTCAGATCTACAAAGAAGGTAACAAATACAATGGAAAAATCGTATGGCTCAAAATTCCAACGTATGAAGATGGTAGCCCCAAAACAGATAAAAACAATTCTGATAAAACAAAACAATCTGTTCCTTTAATGGGCTTAAATATGCTTAAAAATTTCGTATTCGATGAGGATGAATGGGAAGACGGAACCATCTATGACCCCGAAAATGGAAAGACCTACAGTTGCACTATCAAATACAGAGATGGAAAATTAGACCTGCGTGGGTACATCGGCATTTCATTAATTGGCCGTACACAAACCTGGTTCAAAGTTTCTGATCCAAAATAATTAACTCTCAACAACTAAATATCAATATGACAAATCTACAAAAACTAGCAGCAACCTTAATCCTTTCGGCGCCATTTACAATAAATGCGCAGGGATACCAGGTAAATTTACAGGGGCAGGCACAGCAAGGCATGGGAAATGCAGGTACAGCCTACATTCAGGATGGAGCCTCTTTATTTTATAACCCGGGCGGAATGTCTTTTATGAAGGGAAACGACATCAATGTAGGTATAAGTCCTACAATTTCTCACGTTAAATTTTTGGATAAGAACACCAATTTATCTGCAGAAACAAAATCGCCCGTAGGGACGCCTTTTGCAGCTTATGGTGTTTTTGAACTAAAAGACAGTAGTAAATTAAAACTCGGATTAGGTATTTATACACCGTTTGGAAGTACGATCGAATGGAAAGAAGGCTGGATGGGTCGTTTTGCTTTAACCCGCCTAAAACTACAGGCTATATTTTTTCAGCCGACAGTAAGTTATAAAATCACTAAAAAATTAGGTATTGGTGCAGGCTTTGCAAAAAGATATTCCTGTAGCTGATGCTTCCGGAACATACGGTCATGCGGAATTATCGGGTAAAGCCAGTGGTTTTGGTTTTAACGCCGGTATTTATTACCAACCCATCGAAAAATTATCCATTGGTTTAACTTACCGTTCGCAAGTGAATATGGAAGTGAAAAGCGGAGATGCTACTTTTACAGTACCGTCCTCTCTTTCCTCTAATTTCCCTAACGGAAAATTTAAAGCCACACTTCCTTTGCCTCAGGTAGCAACGATAGGATTTGCCTATAAAGCCACAGACAAATTAACCTTGGCATTAGATGTGAATTATGTAGGCTGGAAAACCTATGATACTTTAGCTTTTGATTATGAAAATAATACTACTTCCTTAGTTGATACCAAATCGGCACGTATGTATAAAAACACATTCGCTTTCAGATTGGGTGGAGAATATAAAGTCATAGAAGGATTAGCTGTTAGATTGGGTGCTGCTTATGGAATTTCTCCCGTGCAAAATGGGTACGTAACGCCTGAAACACCGGATGCTAACCGTGTTATCTACACAGCAGGTATAGGTTATACCATCAAGAAAAAATTTGGTATCAATGCCTCTTTCTATTTCTCTTCATTTAAAAGAGAAGACACTAACCTAGAAACAGGTTTAAGCGGAACATACAAAACAAATGTTTGTATTCCGGGTGTTTCTTTATTTTATAAATTTTAATATTCACGACTATGCAAAATATAACTTATAAATCAATCATAGCAGCTTTAACGGTTAGCGCCTTTATGAGCAGCTGTAAACCTAAATTAGATGCTCCTGATCCTGGTAAAGGAAGCCTGGATGTTTCTAAATATGTAGCCATCGGAAACTCTATTACATCCGGTTATGCCGACGGTGCCTTATATTACGACGGGCAAATGGTTTCTTACCCAAACCTTTTGGCAGAGCAGTTTAAACAAGTTGGTGGTGGCAACTTTACTCAGCCACTTATGCCGGTAGGCTCTGTTGGTGCAGGTGTAACAGGCACTGTAGTTGTATCGAAACGTGTACTGGGTTACGCTACAGATTGCAAAGGTGTAACCTCTTTATCACCTGTATTTTATGCTCCAACAGGTGATGCTGTAGGGCTTGGTTCGAGGGTTGGAGATGCACTCGGTGATAGGTCA
>JAZJZF010000019.1:0-25843 GCA_040389965.1 Bacteroidota bacterium | reverse complement strand
AATAATATGGGTGTACCGGGTGCTAAAGCAACTCACATTGCTATTCAGGGGTATGGTTTTTTAAATCCATTCTTCAAACGTATGGTCGATCCTTCTGAAGTGACTACAGCATCTATCTTAAGCAAAGCATCAGCACAAAATCCTACATTCTTTTCTATGTTCATTGGAAATAATGATGTACTGGCCTATGCACTGGCAGGCGGGGCTTCGGATGCTATTACACCATCATCTGCGTTCGATCCAAGCATTGATGCTATTGTTAATACCATGACGGCCAATGGCGCGAAAGGTGTTATTGGGAATATTCCGGATGTAACCAGTCTTCCTTATTTTACAACAATACCATACAATGGCTTAACCTTAGATGCAACTCAGGCAGCACAGTTAAGTGCGGCTTATGCGCCATTGGGCATAACATTTAAAGCCGGTAGTAATCCTTTCATGATAAAAGACCCTGCAGCTACTGGCGGAATGAGACAAATAAAATCAACGGAGTATGTTTTATTATCTACACCACAGGATTCTTTAAAATGCTTTGGATACGGTTCTCAAAATCCACTTAGCAATAAGTATGTTTTAACGGAAGCTGAAGTATCAAGTATACAAGTTGCTGTTGCCGGTTATAATGCTAAATTAAACGCTGTTGCCAGTTCAAAAGGCTTAGCTTATGTAGATGTAAATGGTTTTATGGCAAAAGCTAAATCCGGTATTGTATATAACGGTATTAATACCTCTTCTACATTTGTAAGCGGAGGAGCTTTTTCATTGGATGGTGTGCATTTAACGCCAAGAGCTAACGCCATGTTAGCTAACGAATTTATTAAAGCCATTAACTCGACCTATGGATCCACCATCCCGCAGGTAGATGCCACTAAATATAATGGTGTAGCTTTCCCTTAGCTAAAAAGGGGTTAAAAGTTTTTTGTAAAAAACGGATACAGGCCAGACTTGTATCCGTTTTTTGCTTTGGCAATAATTCACCAAAAAATGAAACATCTCACGTATATTTACGTACTACTAAATGTAAAGATTCAATCATTTTTTTCGACACCTTTTTATGACGAATCAAAAGAGTACCATAGATCTGACGCGATTTGTTTCGATAGGGGACTCTATTACTGCAGGCTACGCCGATGGTGCTTTGTATTATGAAGGCCAGTTAAATACCTACCCCAATTTAATTGCCCAGCAATACAGTTTGATCAGTCCCATTTCATTTAAACAAGCCTTAGTAGATAAACACTCTGTAGGTGTTGGGTTTTCGGGCCGTTCACGATTGATCTTAAAACCTGATCCAAATCATCCTCATTCAAAATTGATGGTATTGGGTTATTTGTCTGAAACCTGTGATAGTAATATCTTTAAAAATAACAGTTATATAAGCAGTGGCCCTTTTAATAACATGGCTATTCCGGGTGCTAAAGCCATACACCTCATTTATCCGGGATATGGCAATCCGGAAGCAGGAGAAGGAAATTACAATTTGTTTTTTACACGCATGGCTTCCAATCCTCAACAGGCATCTATCCTGTCTGATGCCATGACCATGCAACCCAATTTTTTTACGTTGTTCATTGGCAATAACGATGTTCTTGCATTTGCTATGAGCGGCGGAACACTTGATTCGATAACCCCTTTGGAAGGCCCGCCCGGTGTGGGATTTCATGAAACCCTGAAATACATTACAGACACACTTACACAGTCGGGAGCAAAAGGAATATTAGCAACCATTCCCAATCTTATTTCCATTCCTTTTTTCAACACTATTCCGTATAATGGTCTATTATTAAATCAGGAGGAAGTCAATCGTTTATCAGTTCAGTATAAAGGTATGGTCTTTCATCCGGGCAATAATGCGTATATTGTAGAAGAGTTCATAAATGATAAACCTGTTATACGACAACTCAAAAAAGGAGAATTAATATTATCTGAAATACTACTTGATCCTTTAAAAGATACCTATCTCAGTGGCTCTGCTCCTATTCCTAAAAAATATACGTTAACCACCCAACAGGTAACATTTATTGAACATACCGTTAACCAATATAATAATTCAATAAAAACAATTGCTGAAGAAAAGCAATTGGGCCTTGTTAACCTGAACCGTTTGCTTAGAAACACTAAGAGCGACAGGTACTTCGACGATAAAACAAGAAACATTTATTATAAGCAAACAGGAGCCTTTTCTTTAGACGGTATTCATATCAATTCTTTAGGGCAATCATTGCTGGCAAACGAATTCATTAAAGCCATACAAAAGAACTATGGCTTAAAAATTCCTCGGGTTCCTATATTTAAATTCAGAAAAAAATTCGAGTATATCGTGGATGTGAATATTTATAGATATATTTAGTTAAGTTTATGGAGAGTACTACAAACAAAACGACCAACCCGAACCAGGAAAAAAGTGCGGCTCTACCTAAACTGCCATTTCACAATATTGCCATTTCTTTATCCGGCGGAGGTTTCAGGGCTACCTCCATACATTTAGGAGTACTCTCATATCTTTCCACAAAAAAACTCTACGATACTACCCTGCTGGAACGCGTAAGAATCCTGTCAACTGTATCCGCAGGAACATTTACGGGCGTTAAATATGTTACCACCATCAAGAAAGGCGGCACTATTGAAGATTGTTATAAAAGCCTCTATATGTTCATGACGCAGGAAGATCTTGTGGAGCATGCCCTCGAATACCTTGCGGATGATAAAAACTGGCACGAAGGGCGCCAAAGAAGTTTAATTACAGCGTTTTCATCTATCTATTTTCGCGAATTTGAGAGCGAAACCTTTGGTTTACTTTGGAAGGAAACACCTGCTATTCATGTAAAAGAAATAAGCTTTAATGCTACGGAGTTTAATTTTGCCTTACCTTTTCATTTCAATAAAACGGAAACATGGGATACCAAAAGTACGGGTGAGTACATTGGAAATAAAAAAATCCACATTCCGATAGATGTTGCCAAAGAAATCCGTTTCTCCGATATCATAGCTGCTTCATCCTGTTTCCCTTTTGGTTTTGAACCCATTAATTTTCCGGATGATTTTATTTATGAATCTGCACAAAAATTAAAAGATAAATTTCTACTACCACATAATGTATTTGATGGTGATAAAATTGAATACCCTATAGGCCTTATGGATGGCGGCGTAGACGACAACCAGGGTGTTGATGCAATATTGGCAGGTGAAGAGCATATGAGACACTATCCTGACAGTCTTAAAGAATTTCGCTCAGATGATAAAAAATCAGTTGATCTTTATATTTTATCGGATGGTACCAATCCAACCATGGAAAGCTACATCCGCAGCAATACGGAAACCATGCCCTGGATAGGAAAATGGAATTTCAAATCATTGAGGTATTTTGGGATCATGAGTGCCATGATAGGGCTTATTGTTGTATTATATGCCTGTTCTTCAAACGTTAAACCCGTTATTATATTATGCTCTATTTTTGGAACCATCGGTATGCTGGTTGCCTTTTTTCTCCTTATCACATCTATGGGCTTTGTAGGATTGACAAAGCGTGTAGGAGTTCCTGATTTTTTTGCAAAACGCTTGCATTACGTCGATAAATTAAAGTTTGGTGTCATAAACAATATGCTTTTAAACAGGCGTAAGTCTGCCATGAAAATGGTAACAAAAGTATTTATCAAACACATGAGGTGGTTTAGTTTTGAGCGCGTTTATGGCGACCCTGTGTGGAGGCCAAGACTGATCATGAATGCCGTTTTTGAGCTGACAGAAATTGAAGTGGAAAAAAGAAGGAATAAATATCCATATTTCACAAAAGAACTTACAGAGCCGGGGCCACATATTATGGAAGTGGCTGCCCGTTCTTTAAAAATGGGAACTACTCTATGGTTCTCACCTGAACAATTGGGAGGAGAAAAAACACTCCCTGATACGATCATTGCCTGCGGCCAGTTTACTGTTTGCTTCAATTTATTGGAATATTTCGAGAAATATATTACCAACAAGCAATACAAAAGTGATTACGACAGTTACAGCGATGAGCTAAAAAAAGAATTAATGACGCTACATGCTTCTTTATTGGAAGACTGGAAAAAATTTAAGGAAGACCCCTACTGGATGGTAAACGAGTGGAATATTAAGCTCCAGGTAAGGCCTGTATCCTCCTAAAAACAGCCTCTCCGGGCATTTATTTTATTATTCGTATTTTTGCAATAAAATAATTGTATGTCTGTTACCCCACATAAATCCGGTTTTGTTAGCATCATAGGCTGCCCTAACGTTGGTAAATCAACCTTATTAAATGCGTTGGTTGGCGAAAAGCTTAGCATTATTACTTCCAAAGCCCAAACTACCCGTCATCGTATTATGGGGATTGTGAGTGGAGATGATTACCAAATGGTTTTTTCGGACACTCCGGGTATTTTAAAACCTAATTATAAGCTCCAGGAAAAAATGATGGAGTTTGTGATTTCCGCGTTCAGCGATGCCGATGTGTTTTTATTGATCACAGATATTTACGATGATATTGTTTTAGAAGAAAGCTATCTCGAAAAATTAAAAGCGACGTCTACACCTGTATTGCTTTTGTTAAATAAGATTGATATGGCTACTCAGGAAGTATTGGATACCAAATTGGCAGAGTGGAAAGAAAAACTACCTAATGCTGAGATCATTCCTATTTCCGCTTTAAAGAAGTTTAACCTCGAAAACGTGATGTACCGCATTACTCAGCTATTGCCTGTAGGAGAAGCCTTTTATGATAAAGACACCTTAACGGATAAACCCGAAAAATTTTTCGTGTCAGAAATTATTCGTGAAAAAATATTATTACAGTACAAAAAAGAAATTCCTTACAGTGTAGAAGTGATTGTGAATTCGTTTAAAGACGAGGAAAAAATCATCAGGATTCAGGCGGATATTTTAGTAGAACGCGATAGCCAGAAAGGAATTATTATTGGCCACCAGGGCGAAGCGCTTAAAAAGGTTGGTACCAAGGCACGATTAGATGCAGAAACATTTTTCGGCAAAAAAATATTTTTAGAATTATTTGTAAAAGTGGCAAAAGACTGGCGAAACAACGATGCCAACTTAAAACACTTTGGATATTAATGAGTAAATTAATCTATGCCATTAGATTTAACCATTAACCAAAAAAATGCAAAAACGGTCGGTGCCTCTTTTGACAGGATCGCAGAGGAACTTATAAACCATTCCCAATTAAATCTTCAGGGCATCTTATATACCTTTACGGAAATAGAATTTTACTATTTCGATAAGGCAACCCATCCCGATAAGTATACCCACAAACATAGTTACAACAGTGGTAAATGGCGTTTTCATTTACAAGGCTTAGATATTTCATTAGGATATATTACAGAAGAAGATAATTTTGTAAGCTACGGTGGCATTTTGATCCGTGGCTTAAAATCTGGTAAGTATTATATTAACGGACCAAAACGCATTTTAGCGCTCTTGTTCGAGAAATTCGGCGATGTGGAAATACCGCATAAAGAGTTCGGAATCGTACCTTCCAAAAATAATAAAGTGACTATTTATAAGTCGTTCAGAAAAGGTTTAAGCGAACGTTATCCCGAATTTAATCAATTAGCTTATCGTTATTACCATTCTATTGAACTATGGAATGAGCTTCATGTTTCTTTGTCTGAAAAGAAAGGAATTGTAAAGAGTTCAGTAAGATTGTAAGATAAGCGAGGCTTCGAGAGTGCGCGGACATCCCTTTAGATTTTCTCCGCCCTTGTCATTTCTCTTTTGTTTCCAAAACCTTGCAATGCTTTTACCACAAAGCCTGCAGCTTTCAGGTTTCGTTTCATTTGCCCCTGGGCGCAATAAGTAACTAACGAGCCTTTTTCATTTAACAAACCATGCATCCTTCGAAACACCTCTTCAGTCCACAGTTCCGGCTGCTCCTTCGGAGAGAAGGCATCAAAATAAATAAGATCAAAAGTTTGAGTCGTATGATAATCTTCCGCTTTTATCAAATGCTTAGTCAGGTTAAACTCAGAAGATATAACAGACTGTATATTCCATTCCTGCAGATGCATTTGTAAAAAACTTGCATGATACAAGCTATCATTTACCTGAGCATAATTTAAACGCTTCGCATCTTCCGTGCTAATTGGATACAATTCAACCGCGTGATAATGAACAACAACAGATTGTTTCTGTGACTCTAAAAACGTGAGGTAAGCATTAAGTCCTGTACCAAAGCCTATTTCCAGGATATGTACTTCCTTTTTAGGATGCGTGTTTAAAAAATTAAGTAAACCATTTTGAATAAATACATGTTTACTTTCTTCGATAGCGCCATGTACCGAATGAAACGTTGTCTGAAACTGATCACTCCTAAATGTATGTGAGCCATCTTCTGTAGCTATAAGCTTTACGATATGTTGCGCAGCTTTCAATATCAAAAATAAATTATACTTCGTAACTATATTCCCAGGCTGAGTTATAAAAATGATACGACTCGCAGTATTCTATAAACGCTTTATAGAATGGATGATTTCCTACAGTAGCCGTATCCATAATAACCACCAGCTTTTTCTTTGCTCTTGTTAAAGCCACATTCATACGGCGTATATCTGATAAAAATCCAATTTCAGAGTTAGGATTGCTTCGTACCAAAGAAATATAAATGACATCACGTTCTTCGCCCTGGAAACCATCAATGGTTTTAACGGCCAGTTCATTTACCGGATAAGCCGAATAATCAAAGGCAGAAAGTTTTTCTTTTAGTAATTCTATTTGTTCTTTATAGGGCGATATGATCCCAACACTGATCAAGGGCGAAGGTTCAGAATAACTATACTGCTGTAATAAAAGTTCAAGGTGCTTAAACAACAGATCTGCTTCTCCCGTATTTGACAAACTAAGCGTTTCAGGATTTTGCAATTCTTCGAAGCCACAGCCCGCTGTATCTATCAACTCAATAGGCTTAAATAAAAGATCACTGTCTTCGTTTGAACTTAATAAAGCATCTTTTACCGTGGCATCAGCTTCCAGTTCATTATTATAAAAATAAGTATTGCTAAACTCCATGATCCGCTGGTGCATGCGGTATTGGCGCGTTAGCAAAGACGATACATTTTCATATTTTGTAAGCCTGTCCAACATGGTTTTATCCAAACCTTCTTTCTTGGCCTGAATACTTTTAACTACCGGAGGCAACTGAAAATGATCTCCACTAAAAATAGCTCTTCTGCATTTTAATAAAGGCAACCAGGAAATGGCTTCCAATGCCTGTGAAGCTTCATCAAAAAACAAGGTATTAAATATTTTTCGGGCGAGCGAGCGGTGTGTAGATGCAACAGGCGTACAGCAAATAACCTGCGCATTATCAAACAATGAATTAACAATATAATCTTCCAGTAAACGAGATTCTTTTATGCAATTTTTAGCCTCTGTATAATATAACGCACGTTGCTTCGCATCTTCTTTCCCAAAAGCACGTTTATATTTTCCTGCCATTCTAAAGTATTCTTCTGCGTTGCGTCGCAGGTTTTTAATATCCTTATAATTTTCGTGGTTTTGTACCTGTCCGTCGATGGTGGTTTTTAAAAGATCTTCCGAAACCCTTGCCGGATGGCCAACCCGCAACACATTAATCCCCTGCTCTATTAACTTTTCAGTGATCAGGTCAACAGCCGTATTAGTAGGAGCGCTCACTAAAATTTGTTTTTCACTTTGTAAAACCAAACGGATAGCCTGCACAATGGTAGTGGTTTTTCCTGTCCCGGGAGGGCCATGAACAACAGCAATATCGTTAGCCGATAAAATATGCCTTACTGCCCTGTTCTGCGATAAATTTAATTGCGGGATCAATATAGAGTCATCAATTTTTTCAAAAGTGGGAACCTCATTTCCTTCAATGATCTCCCTGAGCTCTGCTACCCTATTATTTCTTGCACCAATGACTTCATCCAATGCTTTTTGCATTTCAGTGTAACTGTTATCATCAAACTGAATATTAACTCCCAATTTACCGTCGTAAGCCCAATCAGGAAGCTCATCGGTATGCATAATGATTTTTAATTTATTCTTACCCGATTGCTTAATCGTTCCGGTTATTTCCTGCACTTCGTCAGGATTTTTATTAGAGAACAGGCTAATATTTTTTCCTGCGCTAAACTGGTGCGGTGCATCCATGTTATTGGTACGCTCTACTTCCAGGTGCACATAATCGGCATAACCTATTTCGTTAGATAAGATCTGAATAGGATACCAGGTGGCACCATTCTTTTTGCGCTGTTCGATGGTTGCTCTTAAAAATTGTTCTTTGTATTGATAGAAATCTTCTTCCCGCTCAATGATCAATAATTCTTTAAGGTGTTTTAGTCTATCAATACTTTTACTCATAAAATTTTCCCTAACGTTCATCTCGTTGAGCAGAGTTGAGACACGTACCGGTTCTCGACTCCGCTCGAACTGACAGAACAAGTGTTATTTTTTATTCAATTCATATTTATAAATCTGCCGCCCCAGCTCTGCTAAAAAAGGCAAAGCAAGAGCGTTATATTCATACTTCCCATCATTTATAATTTCGTCTTCGTTAGCGTAGATCGCGGCACTTAGCATAAATTCTACTTTTAGTTTATCATTATGGATATAAGCGCAGTCTACCATAAAGCCATAAGACTGACCAACAATATTGGTTATTTTAAGGTCTTTATCCGTAATAGGTTGTTTACTGTCGCCATACATAAAATATTTTTTATAGCTATCATAAAAAGATTTATTATAAGACGGATGGCTGCTTTCTCTTGGCAATAAGGTTAAATACTGTATCAGAAAATCGCGATCGTTCTTAGTAAGATGATATTGCTGAACAGCCGGATAAAAATCATTAAATACTAATCGCTGTAACAATCCATGAATATTTTGCAATGAAATATAATTCATGTGTGTAAAATCTTTAGGCTCATTTACTTTTTTATTCTGCGCATTGTAATAGGCTCTTCCCACTTTAAATGTGCCTATCGCATTTGCATAAGAACGCATTGGCAAGCCCTGTTTCTGCTGATACAGAAGTTTCATCTCTTTATTATAAAAGGATACGGGGTTGGTTATTAAATTCCCATCTCCTTTACAACCGCCATCAAACCTATGAACAATACGCATATTTTTATATCCTAATTCACTCAAACGGTCATGCAAATAATCTACACCTAAAAACTCGTAAACACGTCCGTAAGCAAAATTATCACTTACCAAAAACATACGTTTAATATATTGTGCAACACTTGGATAACCGTTTACAGAGCTCGTATCTGTTTTTACAGAATGCTGGCAGGCATTGGCACTATCGGTAAACATGATATCATCCTTGTTTAACTTTAATTCATTTATTTTTTCTAAGGCTACAATCGAACAAGGCAATTTTACAAGGCTGGCGCAATAAAAGTAATTGGTAGAATCTACATGAAATACATAATTTTTAAAAGTTGGCTTGCCGGCTGCATCTCTTTTTATCTGTGTATAAATAATTTGCAACCTGTATTTTTTATAATTTTCAGCCACTTGCTTTAGCAATGGTTTCGAATTTAAAATAGAATCAAAAGAAAAAACAGTTTGTGAAATAACACTTTTACATATCAAAATCATGGCCAACAGAAAAACTGTTTTCCATTTAAATTGATTTAAATTTATTTTATAGAAAGGTGTCATAAAGCCTTACAAATATAGGGAATATAAGTTTTTATAGTAAAGATTTAATTATCTTTATAAATAGTTATAGTACACTCCATCGCCTTAAGTCTTACCACTAAAACACTTCGCTATGAAAAAAAGACTACTTACACTAGCCATCATTTTTAACTCCATTTTATTAACTGCACAACCGGCTTCTTTTACATCAAAGGGCATTGGCGGGGGTGGCGCTTTATTTGCATTATCTATAAATCCTGCAAATAATAATGAATACTATGTTGCCTGCGATATGGGAGAATTGTTTCACACAACTGATTTTGGATTAACCTATTCGCAGGTTCATTTCAAACAGATTATTGCAGGACATAATTCTAAAGTATGTTACACTGCCACTACAGGTTTGTTATATACAATTAGCTACGCTAATGATATGATTGTACCAATGAAAAGTACCGACAATGGTCTTACATGGACTGCATTAGCAGGTAATCCAGATAACTCCGAAGAAACATTTAGTATTGATGCAGATTATAACAACCCAAACCGTGTCATCATTTCTTATTATGGAGAGATTTATTTTTCGGGCAATGGTGGTACGACCTTCACTAATATTCATACCGCTTCTACAGGTTCTGGAAACACTGTTGGCGGCGTATTCTTTGATGGAAATACCATTTACATAGGCACCAACGATGGCGTTTTAGTATCTGTCAATGGGGGTTCTACCTGGTCAACCGCAACTATCACAGGGATTCCCGTGGCCGAAAAAATCTGGTCTTTTGCCAGCGCAAAAGCAGGTGGAGTAACGCGTTTCTTTTGCCTCACAGCCGATCCTGCCGATATTTATCCGGGATTAGTAGGATCGGATTATTATGGTTTTATGAAAGGGGTTTATGCCGTTGATTACGGTTCAGGAAACTGGGTTTCTAAAATGAGTGGTATTACTGTAGGTACCGACTATCCTATGTTTGTAGGAATGGCTAATAACGATATCAGTACAGCTTACCTTGCCGGCAGTAATTCAAACTCCGAACCTATTATCTTGAAAACAATCAATGCGGGAGCAGGTTGGAATCATACCTTTAATAAAACAAGTAATGCAAATATTAATACAGGCTGGAGCGGGCAAGGTGGTGACAGAGGTTGGAGTTATGGAGAATGTCCTTTTGCTATTTCTGTTGCACCAAACAATGCGAACTCAGTCATTTTTGGAGATCTTGGCTTTGTACATAAAACATCCAACGGCGGCACGTTATGGCAACAGGCTTATGTAAATACCGGCGGACAGCATGCTGCTAACGCTGTAACACCTCCTAATGCCAGCTATCAGAGTATAGGACTGGAAAATACTACCTGCTGGCAGATCCAATGGATCGATACAAATAATATCTGGTCTTGCTTTTCGGATATAAGAGGCATTAGAAGTACAGATGCCGGAAATTCATGGTCGTTTAATTACACCGGAAACACTGCTAATTCTACCTATCGCGTGGCAAAACATCCCAGTACAGGAACGCTATTTGCGGCTACATCAAATATTCATGATATGTACCAGAGTACCCGCTTAGCTGATGCACAATTAGACGCCGCAGATGCTAACGGAAAAATAATATACTCAACTAATAATGGTTCAAGCTGGCAAAATCTGCATACGTTTAACCATCCCGTTTTTTGGCTGGCACTCGATCCAAACAATCCTAACATTGCCTATGCCAGTGTGATTCATTATAGCGGCGGATCAGGCGTTGGCGGCATTTATATGACCAACAATTTAAATCTCCTGGCATCTTCAACATGGACATTGCTTCCTAATCCACCCCGCACAGAAAAGCATCCGGCAAGTATTGTGGTGTTGAACGACGGTAAAATGGTATGCACCTATTCGGGACGCAGAACCACCAATTTTACAGCAAGTTCAGGTGTATTTATTTACAATCCCACCGGTGGCACATGGACCGATATTTCTGATCCGGGAATGCAGTACTGGACAAAAGATATTGTAATAGATCCTAACGACCTCACTCAAAACACCTGGTACACCTGCGTATTCAGCGGCTGGGGCGGAGCAGCCAACGGCCTTGGCGGACTATATAAAACAACTAACAGAGGAACTTCATGGACAAAGCTAACAGGCACTACCATCGACCGTGCAACCTCCATGACGTTTAATCCTTTAAATGCGGATGAAATTTACTTAACTACTGAAACCCAAGGCCTATGGATCTCTCATAATATTAATGCAACTACTCCAACTTTTTCAATGGTACCAAATTATCCGTTTCAACAACCTGAACGCGTATTTTTTAATCCTTACAACAAAAGTCAAATGTGGGTTACCAGTTTCGGAAACGGAATGAAAATGGGTACAACAACTACAACCACCACCACTCCTACAGGAATGCCTGATTTTAAAGGATCCGAAACCTCTTTTATGCTCTACCCTAATCCATCAGACGGAAAAATAAATGTAAAAACAGACAATAGTTCAACTGCTGTTATTTATGACAATATGGGAAAACAAGTTGAATCACTTAACCTGATAAAAGGAGAAAACAAAGTAGAATTGTCCCATTTATCAAATGGAATTTATTTTATGAAAATAAATAATGAGTGTAGTAAATTTATGGTGCAGCATTAAAGCTGCACCATACCTATTAATGCTGTTTGGTAGCAATCAGTAAATTACTGTTCTTATCTTTAAAATTGTAACCAATACCAAAACCTATCTCTTTAGCTCCTTGTTTTTTATACAAAGAGTCGAGGTCTTTTTGGTAAAATTCTTTAAACATCGGAATTGGTTTAATATACTGGCCATATAGTGTGTAGCCCCACTTATTGTTACTATCCGTAAAATAATGAAAAGAAATTCCACTGTCATCCTGTACTACCTGCTCGCTTTGTTCAAGGATCACATTTCTGATAATAGAGAAATAACTTTTATGCATTAAATATGACGCCCCTTTTAAATAGGTGCTAACGGTTCCCATACTTTTTAAATAGTTTACAAAGTTACTGTTGCTTTTTAAACCACCATCTGCTGCATTTAACGAGAAGTAGTATAAAGTTTTTGGCTTCATATGAATGTCCGTAAACTTTATCTCCAAACCTCTTGTATTTGTTTTTAATTTCTTTAAAGACGCAAATGATTCTTCGTACACAACTGCTCCCGTACTATCCACCGTAACAGGTTTTGCAGAGCATAGTTGATTTCCGTTACGCTTTAAAAACAGGATCAGCAAATGCAAGGTTCCATCCACTTCCGTATTCTTCAAATCGTTTTTCATACTTTGAGTTCTGAAAAAACTGAATTTTAAAATAGCATTTAAAGAAGTGTTTACTTTAGAATAATACATATCCAAGGAATCTTTATTTTCCGCTTTAAACCTTGGAAGGCTTCCTACAGGCTCTAATCCAATCATCACGTACTTATCTGCATCCGGAAAAAATGTTTGAGCATATAAAATATCAGGGCCCGAAAACGGATAAAATAAAGTAGTAGGTGCCTTTACAGTTTGTGATAATTCATTATCTCTGAATGTTCTTAAACTGGTTAAACGCGACGAGTCAAAATTCATCCAGCGTTTATCAAAATTCTGGCTAAATGCTTTAAAATCTTTCGAACCCTGTATATCGCTATATACGGAGTTACTGTCTGCCATACCCGACATCAGGTCTGCCAGAGCATTTAACGAATCATTATTACAGGCAACCAAAGGAACTTCTTTAGCAGCTGTATCCTGGCTCATCTCCGTCACGATCTTCTCTACCTTAGCAGAGTCAATTTTCAATTCTCCTGTTTTTTCATTTTTAGTAGGTGAGCAAGCCATTAATATGGCCGACACCACTATCATTAATTTTACACTTCCTGACATGGTTTGTTTTGTTTTTTTTCTAATACTAATTTTCCGGTCACATAAATAATTCCACCAATACCTACATTAAGCAAGCCTAATAGCGACTCTGTAGGTTTATCCTGAAAAACTTTAAATAAAATATATCCGTTAAGTGCCAGAAATATTAAAGGAGTTACAGGATAGCCCCAGGTTTTATATGCCGGAGAAGATAGTTTTTTTGCTCTTAAAATAAATACACTCAGCACCGTTAAAAATGTAAAGATACTTAAGCTGAATCCCACAAATGTTAATACCTGTTCAAATTTGGCACTTATAATTAAAACAACGGTAATGGCAGATTGCGTAATAACAGCTATATAAGGCACATTATTTTTATTGGTTTTAGAAAGAAATCCAAGTATTGAAAGGTCTTCCCCCATTGATTTAATAATACGCGGGCCCGCCATAATCATGGCACTAATAGACGATAATAATAAAAAAGCAATGATCAGGCTCATAAACTTGCCCATATATTCTCCAAAAATATGCATGGCGCTTACATGACCTATCTCTAAAACTCCTACCAGTTCATTAGCCGGCGTGCTGTATAAGAAAATATAATTTAAAGTCACATAAATAACCGTTACAATCCCTGTTCCTATCAGCAATGCTCTGGGCAAATTCTTTTTAGGATTTTCCATATCTCCTGCCAGATAAGAAGCTGCATTCCAGCCACTGTAGGCATACGACACATAAATGAGACTTACCCAGAAAGCCGAACTGAAAATTTCACGTTTCGAATCAGGCTGTGGTTCTACTGTAATTTGATGTTCAGGAGTATAACAAAAACCGGCAATGATAAATCCTAAAATAACAAACACCTTTAAAAAGGTTAATACTTTCTGAAAATTACTTCCTGTTTTTAAGTTCGTAGAATGTATCACTGTAATAACTGCTACCACAGATAAGGCACAAACCGTTATATTAACCGATGGAATAATGGTATGGACATACGACCCCAAAGCCATAGAGGCCAATGCTACCGGAGCTGCAAAACCAACCGTGGAAGACACCCAGCCCGATAAAAACCCAACCGCAGGATGCATTAATTTTGACAGGTAAGCATATTCGCCCCCGCTACGTGGAATGGCTACTCCCAATTCACAATATACCAATGCGCCACAAAAAGAGATGATGCCACCTAAAAGCCAAAGCATTAAAATGCTGAAAACCGAATGAATATCAAACAGCTGAAAACCAAGGCTCGTAAACACCCCGGTGCCGATCATATTTGCTATTACTAACGAAATAGCCGTGAAAAATCCAATTTTATACGTGGAGTTCATTAATCGTAAGATTGAGTAGATTTTGATGATAACTCTAACATGATCTGGTATTGTTCAGGAGAAAGATCATTATAGTAAAAATTGATCGGGTTCACTTTTTCGCCATTTTTAATAACCTCGTAATGCACATGCGGCCCGGTACTTAAGCCCGTACTACCCACATAGCCTATCAGTTCTCCACGCTTTACCCTGGCATTTACCTTGGCTGCAATCTTACTCATATGCCCGTATAATGTTTTATAACCAAATCCATGATCAATCACCACATGATTTCCATAGCCCTGTGCGGCTGCATCAGCAACTTCCACAATACCATCGCCTGTAGCATAAATAGGTGTCCCCTGCTCTGCCGTAAAATCCATTCCGGGGTGAAACTCCTGCGTTTTATAAATAGGGTGCGTACGCCATCCGTAGCCACTTGGTAAATGTTTCAAATCCTTATTATTCAAAGGCATAATAGCAGGAATAGAAGCAATGAGTTTTTCTTTTCCCTTAGCCATTTTCACCACCTCATCAAATGATTTCGATTGAATATATAATTGTTTTGTAATCCTGTCAAGCCTTTCAGTGGCCTGTTTCATTAAAACGGTATTATCATATCCTTCAAGGTCTTTGTAACGGTCGCTTCCGCCAAAACCGGCTTGCCTGATAGAATTAGAGATCGGCTCTGCTTCAAAAATAACACGATAAATATTATCATCCCTGTCCTGCAAATCGTTTAAAACCGTTTGCACCTGGTTCATCTTTTTATTTAACAGATCGTATTGCAGGCGCATTACCTCAGCTTCCCTGCGTAATTGCTTCTCTTTAGGAGAATCCAAAAACCGGTAAGCCAGCGTAATAATACCAACGGCAAATACACTGCCAATAGCCAAATAAATAAGCACCTGCACAAAACGCTGCTTAAATGTTACTTTAACTTTTTCGTAAGTAAGGGACTTGGTATTAAATCTGTATTTTACTTTAGACATTCCTGTTTAAAAATCAAACAAATATAGTAAAATCATTGATTGTATTTTCCCTCATTTTAAAGCCTTTGCATCAAAAACCACCGTTTTTGGAATCTCATAAAAAGTGAATAATTTGTGTCTTTTGATGACGGCTATTTTTAGTATATTCGCTACTTCTTTTTAAAGCATTATGGAATCAAATAAAGTACGCGAAACATTTTTAGAATTTTTCAGGTCAAAAGGTCACGAAATTGTGCCTTCTGCGCCAATGGTGGTTAAAGGCGACCCAACCCTCATGTTCAATAACAGTGGGATGGCACCTTTTAAAGATATTTTTTTAGGGAACGCCCCTATCAAATTCCCACGCGTGGCCGATACCCAAAAATGCCTGCGTGTAAGCGGTAAGCACAACGATTTGGAAGAAGTTGGTGTGGATACTTACCACCATACCATGTTTGAAATGCTTGGTAACTGGAGCTTTGGCGACTATTTTAAGAAAGAAGCCATTGCATGGGCATGGGAATTATTAACGGATGTTTATAAAATTGATAAATCACGTTTATATGTTACCGTATTTGAAGGTAGCCCCGAAGAAAATGTGCCCTTCGACCAGGAAGCGTATGATACCTGGAAACAATATGTTGAAGAAGACCGCATTTTAAAAGGAAATAAAAAAGACAACTTCTGGGAAATGGGAGATACAGGGCCTTGTGGACCTTGCTCTGAAATTCATTACGACGGAAGAAGCGATGAAGAAAGAAAAAAAGTTCCCGGCGCATCATTGGTAAATAACGATGATCCTCAGGTTATTGAGATTTGGAATAATGTATTTATGGAGTTTATGCGCAAGGCCGATAAAAGTCTTGAAAAATTACCTAAACAGCACGTCGATACCGGAATGGGCTTCGAACGCTTGGTACGTGTATTACAAGGGAAACAATCGAATTACGATACGGATGTATTTACGCCTTTATTAAATAAAATTGAAGAACTAAGCGGGCACCGTTATAAACCGGAAGACGAGCAGCATCATAAAAAACAATTGATGATTAACATTGCCATGCGTGTGATTGCTGATCATATCCGTACCATTTCGTTTTCTATTGCCGATGGTCAGTTACCCGGAAACACAGGCGCAGGCTATGTGATCCGCAGGATTTTACGTCGTGCCATTCGTTATGGTTACCAATCGCTAAATATTAAAGAACCGTTCATGTACCGTTTGGTGCCAACACTGGCGCACCAGTTAGGACATCAGTTTCCGGAATTGAACACACAAAAAATTTTAATTGAAAAAGTAATTAAAGAAGAAGAACAATCCTTCTATAAAACCCTCGAAATCGGCTTAAAACGGATCGATCAGGTGTGTATTGATCTTACCTCTTCTCACTCCGGAAAAGTGATTGACGGAAAAATCGTGTTTGAATTATACGACACATTCGGTTTTCCTTTGGATTTGACCTCTTTAATTGCACGTGGTTACGACCTGAGCATTGATGAAACGGAGTTTAATAAATTACTGACCGAACAAAAAAACCGCTCCCGTGCTGCGACATCAGTAGATACGGATGATTGGATCTACGTAGAAAAAAACAGAAAATTATCTGATAGCACTATTCCTGAAACCGATTTTATTGGTTACAATGAATTGGAATGCGAAAGTAATATTGTACGTTACCGAAAAGTAAAAGCTAAAAACAAAGAACAGTTTCAGATCGTATTGGATAAAACTCCTTTCTATGCAGAAAGTGGCGGACAGGTAGGTGACAGCGGAACTATAGAGAACATTAATGAAAAAATAAATATTACCGATACCAAAAAAGAGAACGGCGTTATTATTCATTTTTGCGATAAGCTTCCCGAAAACATTGAAGCTACTTTTACAGCAAAGGTTAATAAAGCAAAACGTTCATTTACAGAAAACAACCATAGTGCGACGCATCTTTTACACGCTGCATTACGCCAGGTTTTAGGGACACATGTAGAGCAAAAAGGAAGTTTAGTAAACGACGAACATTTACGTTTCGATTTCTCTCATTTCTCTAAAATTACGGATGAAGAATTACGTGAGATTGAAAAAATAGTGAATACAAAAATCCGTGAAAACATTCTCAGTAACATTCAACAAATGACTATCGATGACGCTAAAAAAACAGGCGCGATGGCTCTGTTTGGAGAAAAATACGGTGATGTGGTTCGTGTGGTTGAATTTGATAAAAACTATTCTATCGAACTTTGTGGTGGCACACACGTAAAAGCAACAGGGCAAATCGGTTACTTCAAGATTCTTTCCGAAAGTGCTGTAGCTGCCGGTATTCGCCGTATTGAAGCCGTAACCTCTGCTAAAGCGGAAGAGTTTTTTGATAACCAAACAGCTATTTTAAACGAAGTAAAAGCCTTATTAAAAAACAACAAAGATGTTGTAAAAAGCTTAAGTAACTTATTAGAAGAAAATAACGATCTGCAAAAACAATTGCAATCTTTATTAAGAGAAAAAGCACAGGGCATTAAACAGGAATTATTAAGCAAGGTTCAAAATAAAAATGGCTTGAATGTGATCATCGAAAAAATCAGTTTCGATAGTGCTGAGGAAATAAAAAATATATTGTTCGAGATCCGCAACCAGGTTGAAAACTGCATCTGCATTATTGGCGCCGAAGTAAAAGGTAAACCAAGTATTTCGGTTATCATTGATGATAATTTGGTAAAAGACAAAAACCTGAATGCCGGAAATATCATTAAAGACCTCGCTAAAGAAATTAATGGCGGTGGCGGTGGACAGCCTTTCTACGCGCAAGCCGGAGGAAGCAAACTGGAAGGCTTAAATACTGCTATGGAAAAAGCTAAAACTTTATTCTAACAAAAACAATATAATTGTCAGTTCGAGCGAAGTCGAGAAGCGTTCTAAAATGCTTTCCTGGTTCTCGACTCCGCTCGAACTGACAGAACTTTATTTTTAAAATATACATAGCACAGGTTATCGAACTTTTTAACTTTCTTAACCTTCTAAACTTAACAGACAATGAACAAAAAACCATATACACCCGCTATCGCATCAAACGGAACATTATATGTTTCAGGACAAATAGGCTTAAACCCTGCTAACGGAGAGTTGGTAAGCGGTGGCGTTATCACGGAATTAAAACAGATCATGCAAAACTTATTAGTATTATTAAAGCAGCATAATTGCGGTTATGATGATTTGGTAAGCATTACCATTTACCTGAAAACAATGGACGATTATAAAGCTGTTAACGAAGAATACGTTACTTATTTCACAAACAGATTGCCAACCCGTACCTGTATTTCAGTAGTTGGCTTACCATTTAATGCAGCTATTGAAATTACAGCTACTGCAGAAATAAAATAAAACATTAAATTATTAAAACTAAAAAGAGGCTTTAAAATAAAGCCTCTTTTTTATTTACCTCAATAAGGTTACATGCCCTACATAATCATGGGTTTTATCAAAAACATCCTTGATCTTAACTTTCCACACATACACGTCCTGCTGCACCTCTTTTGTTTTACCATTCATTGTACCGTTCCATCCTTTGGTAATATCATCCGAATAATAAATATTGGCACCCCATCTGTCAAATATCCACATCTCATATTTTTGAATACCAATACCCATTCCTGTAAAGAAATCGTTCACATTATCGTTTCCGGGAGTAAAGGCATTAGGAATATAAAAAGTAAACTCTGGCTCTATTTCAACATTTACAATTGCCTGTGCAACGCAACCGTGAATAGAGGTTACAATTAAATTAACAGCATACGTTCCTGAATTGGTATAAGCATGCGAAGGGTTTACAAGAGTAGAGGTATTATTAACACCTGATGAATATTGATCTCCAAAATTCCAGAAATACGTTGCTCCTCCTTGCGAAGTATTTTGAAAAGTAATGTTAGGGTCCAGGATTCCTGCTTTCATAGGGGTTGGAATAAAGGAAGCAACAGGCATAGGATACACCTCTATCATTTGCGGTGTTACCGATTGTGAAGTACAACCGTGATTAGATGTTGCCGTTAATGTTACGGTATATAAACCTGTATTCTCATAGCAATGCGAAGGATTTTGCAAATTGCTTGAACCACCGTCACCAAAATTCCATGTCCAGTTTTGGATCACATCCGGATTAGTAATGGTTGATTTATCTGTAAACGTAACGCAATGTTCAGGGCATCCTTTAGGATTATCCACTATATAGGCAATAACAGGGTTTTTATAGAAACTGATTGTTACCGCTGAATTGACATTCAGGCACGGAGCGGTTGCAATAGCCGTTAAGGTTAAGGTTACAGAACCATTGGTATATTCTGATGCTGTAGGGTTATACGATGCATTTAAAGATGAACGGGACGGGCTAAAACTTCCCGCTCCACCACTCCAGTTACCCGCATTAGAAGAACCTCCCACAGTTCCGTTTAATATAACGTTACCTGTACCCTCACACAAAGGGGCTACTGATCCTGCATTTACAGTTGGTAAAGGAAGTACGCCAACCGTTACCTGCCCTGTAGAAGAACAACCGGTTGAAGTAATTCCCGTAGTAACCGTATATATGACACTTAAAGGCGTTGACCCATTATTAGCTCCAGTTACCGTTGGATTGGATACTGTTGAACTGCTCAAATTAGTAATAGGCGACCATACATACGTATAACCTGTTGTACTTGCAGCACCTATTAAGCCTGTTTGTCCCGCACAAAGAATGATAGAGCTTCCCGGATTAGAAACAGGTAAAGGATTTACCGTTACCTGAACGGTATTACTCGCATTACATCCATTAAGCGTCACGTTTAAAGTATAATTACTGATAGCAGCCGTTGTTCCCGCATTTTGCAAAACAACCGTTGGATTAGAAATAGTAGTATTGTTTAATCCTGTAGCAGGTAACCAGGAGTAAGTATATCCTGCCATGCTTGCAGCACCTATCGAACCTGACTGCCCGCTGCAAAATGCAATAGCAGTGCCTGTGTTAGCTACAGGCAAAGGATTTACAAAAACTTTTGTCTGTGCTGTTCCTGTGCAGCCGTTAGGGCTTGTAACTGTTACACTGTAATTGGTAGTGGCAGCAGGAGTTACCGTAGGGTTATATACTGTAGAAAATGTAGGGGTTCCCGGGGCATCCCATGAATACACATAACCGACGCCATTTGGCGTTACACTCAGCGTGGCATTTGCACCTATACAAATAGTTTGATTTGCCGAAGCACTTACCGGTAAAAAGTTAAGGACAGTTACCGTAGCAGGTGTTAACGGGCTAATGCAGCCAAATGCATTGGTTGTTTTTACATAATAAGTAGTTGTAGTGGTTTGTCCTGCTACCGTATAAGTAGCTCCTGTTGCTAATAAATTTCCTGCTACCAAAGCATCATACCAGGTATAAGTTCCACCCGGAGCAGTAGCGGTTAAGGTTGCAGATGATCCCGGACAAATAGTAACACTGGCCACACTTGGCGCAGCCGGCACAGGGTTAACTGAAATCGTAAAATTAATGGGGGTACCAATGCACGAATTAGCTGTTGGTGTCACAGTTACCACACCTGCCTGCAAACCTGCAGTAGTATTAGTGGATGTAAATGAGGGAGTATTTCCTATACCTGAAGCTCCCAAACCAATAGTTGTATTTGTATTGCTCCAGTTAAAACTGGTACCAGTTATATTTCCGGTAAAGGTTGTTGTAGGTACTGAAATACCACTGCAATACGTATTACTGGTTACAGCATTTACCGTTGGACTCGGATTAACCAAAATAGTATAACTGGTTGGTGTTCCCGTACAGGTTAGTGCTGATGGTGTTACCGTTACAACCGCTGTTTGCGAACCCGTTGTAGTATTAGTCGCTGTAAAAGAAGGAGCATTGCCTGTTCCTGCTGCTCCCAAACCTATTGTTGTATTTGTATTATTCCAGCTGAAAACTGTACCTGTTACATTTCCTGTAAATGCCGTTGCCGGTACAGTTACACCATTACAATAAGTAGCGCTTGTTACAGCATTTACATTAGGAATTGGATTAACCAAAATGGTAAAGCTGGTTGGCGTTCCCGTACAGGTAAGCGCTGATGGCGTTACGGTTACAACGCCTGTTTGTGAACTTGCCGTAGTATTAGTAGATGTAAACGAAGGAGTATTGCCTGTTCCTGAAGCTCCCAGACCAATTGTCGTATTTGTATTGCTCCAGTTAAATGTAGTACCTGTAACATTTCCGGTAAAAGTTGTTACAGGCACAGTTGCTCCGCTGCAATACGTAACACTGGTTACCGCATTCACATTAGGATTCGGGTTAACCGAAATCGTAAAATTAGTTGGCGTACCAATACAGGTATTAGCGGTTGGTGTTACGGTTACCACACCTGCCTGTAAACCCGCAGTAGCATTAGTCGATGTAAAGGAAGATATATTCCCCGATCCCGAAGCTCCCAATCCTATGCTAGTATTTGTATTATTCCAGCTAAATGCAGTACCCGTAACATTTCCTGTAAATGGTATGGCTGGTACAGTTGCGCCACTACAATAGGTATTACTGGTTATGGCATTTACATTAGGAATTGGATTAACAATAATGGTATAAGTGACCGGTAGCCCTGTACAGGAATTAGCCGTTGGCGTTACCGAGATAATAGCAGTAACAGGCGATGTACCTGAATTGGTTCCTGTAAACACAGGGGTATTCCCCGATCCGCTGGCAGCAAGGCCTATAGAAGTATTCGAATTGGTCCAGCTATACGTTGCTGTAGCAACAGAACTTGTAAACGAAGACGCTGCTATGATTGCACTATTACAAACCGTGACATTAGGTGGAACAGACATGGCCGGTAAAGGATTAACTGTAACCCTGCTCATCGCAGTATCCTGGCACCCGTTAAGATCGGTATAAGTACAGGTATAAGAAGTTGTAACTGCAGGAGAAACGGAAAGACCGGAAGTCGAAGCTCCTCCGGGGTTCCACGCATAAGTACCACCTGTATTATTTACAGTGGATGTAATAGAAGCTGCCGTACCGTTGCATACCGTTTGCGAATTAGCAGATGCAACAACCACAGGATATAACGAAACAGAATACGTTAAATACGTTTTGCAATTAGTATAAGAAGTCAATTCACACGAATAGGTAGTTGTAGCGGTAGGAGAAACAGTTACCGATTGAGTGGTTTGTCCGCCGGGAGTCCATGAATAGGAAAATAAACCCGTAGGCGCTGTTAACGTCGTTGATTTAGTAGGACAAACTTGGTTGATTCCCGTAATAGCCAATGGCGAACAATTGGCATCAATATAGGCATATGCAAAATGCGCCCCTCTTGTACAATCGCCCACAGTATACCTTACCGTAACACAGGTTCCAATGTACGGTGTAAGATCCACTGCCACCGGCGACCAGTTTTTATAATACACATTACTTCCAAGTCCGGCCAAGGTAAAGCCCGGAATACCTGGTCCTCCCGTAACTAAATATTGTCCGCAGGCAACTGCATTTCCAGTACAATCAAAGACATCTGTTTTAAAAAAAGGTTGTTCCTGATTAGTATGATCTGAACCGGCATCCTGAATTACGACCGCATAATAATAAACAAACAATGCATTGGAAGCAGTAACTGTAAATTTTTGCTCGAGGGTTGCTCCGCATGCTCCGGGCACTCCGCCATTGAACTGGTTTGTAGCACCAAACGTTCCAAAGTCCCCTAAGCGAAGAGAGTTGGTTCCTCCGGCAGGATTAACGACCGGAAATCCTCCGTAAGGATCAACACCTGCCCCACTCGTTACGGATTGCTGCTGCACAGTGGTAGTATAATACAAGGGCGTATACTGAGGTGTGGGTGCACCTGCCGCCCCAACATTTACAACACCTGTTGTTCCAATCCAACCCGTTAAATTACCTGCATCGTAACCAATGTTTGAACAGGCCGGTTGTAATGGAGCTGCCGGTTGGTTTTGGTGGTATTGAACAGTTAAACTATAATTTATACATGTTTCCGTAAATGTGGCTGTAGGATAATTATCAATCATAACATAGTAGCAAGTCCCTGCTGTAGCAGTAAATGAAACAAGGCTGTTCATGTAATTAGCACCGGTAAAAGAAGTATAATCCCAGTTTTGGCCCGATGCATTAGGCGTAGTACTATACACCATAATGGCCGGCGGAGATCCATAGGGAGTTGACATAAACACATCAATAACACCGGATGTTGGCGCGCAAAAATAATATAGCCAGTCTTTTCCATCCGGTGTAATACCATATGGCCCCAAAGGATTATAATTATCCACATGACCGCAAGTAGTGCCTGCCGCTGAGAATGGTAATGATATTGGACTTGCCGCTGCCGCTGCGGCATTATCGCCACCTTGTGAAAACAAGGCATTCGATAAAAGAAAAAAAGTAAGTAAAGAAATGACTAAACGTAATTTTTTTTTCATGACAAATAATTAAATGATATTCTTAATAAAACGAGGGACTTTTTTCAAATAGCAACATTACATAATCCAAACAAATCTAATTTGTAGTATTATTGGATTTTTAAAAAAATGAGGCGATTCATCTATAAAAAATGCTCATTTATTGAAATTTTCAGACATTTTACAGAATTTTTCACTTTCGACTTCCAGAAAAGGATTCGAAATAATTGCTTCCCGCGAACCAACAACGTCATTAATTACACTAAAATATCGGGTACTTTTTATTGAAATACTCTCTTATTTTATGGCATGATTATTATCATATAACTCAGTAATAGCCTTTATCTTCTTGTAAATAATAACTGGCTATAAAGACCATTAATCTGGTCAGATAAACAATAATAAAGCACTCTTTTTAGTGTTGAGATCATTCAAAAACGCATTTTTAAGGTTAAAACCTGTTTTAGTTCACCCGACTCAAAATCAATTCACTCACTCAAAACCACATTTCACATTTTAAAAACAATATTTCACTCAGTGAGATGAAAAATTTTAGGTCTGAGTATCAATCTCTTATCTTTAAGAGGTAATTTATTCCACAATTGGCTGTAACTATTTCATGGGTTTTGTATTATAAACTCATAATGCTTTTAAACGCAGCTTATCATATGGAATTTTCACCGCGATACCATCATACCGCCGAACAATTGCACTCCGAACAATTGATCATTGAGGCTGCGAAACAGAACCCAGAACATTTTGGGCCATTGTATGATAAATACTACAAACAAATTTTCGGATACGTGTATCAGCGTATGGACGATAAAGACACCGCCTTTGATTTAACGGCACAGGTGTTTTTAAAAGCGCTTACCAACATCGAAAAATACGAGTATAAAGGTGTTCCCTTTGCAAGTTGGTTATACCGCATTGCACACAGCGAAGTGATGCAATTATTCAGAACCAAAAAAAATCTGAAAACCATTAACGCCGATATCAGTGACCTGAGAAATATCTGCGAAGAAGTGGAAGAAGAATACATGGAGCAATACAAAGGTATTTTAATGACGGTTATAAAAGAACTACCAGAAGATGATTTACAATTAGTAGAAATGCGTTTCTTTGAGAAACGTCCGTTTAAAGAAATTGCAGAAATATTAAATATTACAGAAACCAATGCAAAGGTTAAGCTTTACAGAGTATTGGAAAGGGTGAAAAAAACGCTGACAAAAAAATCTAAATAAGATATAATGGAACCAAATTTAAACCTAAACAGGCCGCCGGTTAGTGACGAAGAAATAAATTCAAACAAAGATTTTGGAGAGCTGGTCAATAAATTTAAAAAGCAAAGTATCGAAAATGCCAAAAGCGATGCCAGCTTTTTAAAAAATAAAAAGGCCACCTACTCGGCAGTTATAGCAGGCGTAGCCGTTATTTGCACAGTCACCTATTTTTCCGTATTTAAAAAAGATCCACCTAAACAAAAAGCCGATGATAAAATAATTACTATAAACAATTCCAAAACAAATACCTCAAATGCTAAGCCTTCCAAGGCTTTTATTGTGCCACCCGTAGCCAAACTAAACATTCCGTATACGTCTTATAAAGTAAAGGCAGAACAAGGCGCTACCATTAAACACAAAACAAATTCAAAAATCATTATTCCTA
>JAZJZF010000018.1:0-80160 GCA_040389965.1 Bacteroidota bacterium | reverse complement strand
TTTCTTCGTGTTCAAGCCCTTCAGGCTTGCTTGGTTTAGAGTTGTTTTTCTTTATTCGTGTTCAAGCTCTTCAGGCTTGCATGGTTTAGAGTTGTTTTTCTTCGTGTTCAAGCCTTTTGCACTTAAAATTATTATCTGCAATTAAAGTTTTTGTTTGAAAAAATCCAGTAACTGATAGGTTATCAAAGCATCGAGCTCGCAATAATCGATCAATTGCTGCTTTATGGTTTCAGCTTCAGTAGGATTTTGCTCCAGCAGACTTTCGTATATATACATAGCACTAATCCCCGACTGTACATCCAGATTTTCAAATACAGACTCTTTATTTACCAAGGGTGCCAGGCTTTTAAGGCTGAAATTACCTTTCATGTCGGGATGATAATAGTTGCCCTTACGAATAGGTTCTGCAATATCAATAATTTTAGATTTAAGTTCCAGAATGTCATTTTTATATTCCGGAAACAAATCCATCAACTGGTTCAATACCATTTCTTCCAGCGATTTATCGAACATTAAAACTGTTTTAAATGCTTTTGTAGATTGCAGGATCTGTTCTAAAAATGCTTTTCTTAAATCATCCTCAATTGGTTTAAAATAGCTGTATTGTTTTATTTTCCCCTCTTCTTCGCTTATCATAGAAAACAAAAACGGAATTTGCTGAAATGGCTTTGTGCCCTGATAATAAGGAATAGCAGGCATCCACACTTCAATATCAAGACTGCACAACGGTAATTTAATACCGTCAATAAAGTTTTCTATTTCTTTTTTTACGACCTGCTCTTTTTGTTCAATGGCCGCCTGCACCTGAATCTTTATTTCCTGGTGCTCGATGGTATTAATATCTATTTCATCAATACGCCTTATATTATTATCGTACAACTCAAACATGGCTTGTTTAGTGAGTTTCCCAAGTGTTAAGACGGATGAAGGATCATTGGTATTTTTCCAGCAGGTACTTAAAAAATCGCATTCGTAGGGTTGAAAGCAATGTGCTCCTATTTTTATATCCGGAATTTTCCCCTGTTCTAAGGTGAGTTTTGCCAGTTGTGCTTTATGGGCAAAGTACTCCGTATTTTTGACAGCATCCTTTAAAACAGATGTGGTTTTAAACAGCTCACCGATGGCAAGTTCGCCGTTTAAAATATATTTTGGATTGAGCGTTAGTAAATTAAAATCTACCAGATCGGGTACACAGTTTTTTATAACATAATACTGAAAGCAGGCATCCTTGACATATGTTTCTGTAATTTTTAAAGAACTTTTTACTTCATAGGCGATCCATTTATCCTCCTGCTTGTGCAGAATATCTACCATTACCAGCAGATTATCGTAAATAAACGTTGCTTCATAAATAGTGTGTACTCCCTGAGCGATCAAGTCCTGCGTCTTTTTTGCAAATAGCTGTTGATCTCTTTTTTCGCCGGCAGTTACATCAATGCCTCCGGGAAATAACTGTTGTGCAAAAATGCCAACGTCTGTCCCCCGTTTAAAAATAAATTGTTTTTCTCTTGATAAGGAATCCCGCAAATAGGGATGATTTTTATATAAATAAAAATGCTTGAGGCATTGTTCTGCTTTTATAAAGGCTGATTTGCTGATGGGCGAACTCATAGGCACTTGGTAATGCTGTTCCAAAGCAGGTCTGCCGATTTATCCCATGAAAAAAGTTCTTTTCTTGCTTTCCCGTTGTCAATATATTGCTGTCGAACAGCAGCATTGTGATATAGTTCGATCATACCCTTTGCTATACTGTTTACTTCAAAAGGATCTACCTGTAGTGCTGCATTGCCGGCAATTTCGGGCATACTGGTTGTATTACTGCAAATAACAGGTACTTCACACTGAAAGGCTTCTACAATAGGAATACCAAAGCCTTCGAAATAAGGAACAAATGTCAGAGCAAAAGCTGCTGCCATTATTTTCTCCAGTTCGGGTTGTACTTGCCGCCCCGCAAAAATAATATCTGTTTTAAATTTTGATTTATCAATGACCTGTTTTACGTCTCCTTCGCTGGTATAAACTGCACCCACTAAAAGCAGTTTAAAATCAGAACCCGATTGCTCTTTGAACTGATCAAATGCAGCCACCAGGCGATTTAAATTTTTCCGTGGACTTTGTGAGCCTACAAATAAAAAGTAATTTTTTCCCTGCGAATAGTTATCGCGGATACGTTGTTTTTCGTTTTCAGGCACTGGTTTAAACCCCTCATTAATGCCGTTATATACTATGTCAATTTTAGCGGGATCAATGTGATAGTTCTTTGAAATATCGCCTTTACTGTATTCTGAAACTGTTGCTATACGCGTAGCAGCCTGAGCATACTTCGGAAAAAAATAATTGTAATATTTACTGGTCAACGATTTAAGATCTTTAGGATTATGCAGGAAATTAATATCGTGCATAACCGGTAGCTGCTTACAATTTGCGCCCAGCGATAAAAATCCATCGGGTGATAAAAACAGATCAGGGTTCATTCTGTTTAATAAATTTTTAACAGACATATGAAACCATGCATAATACAAAAAGGGGTGCCGCGCCTGTGGGCCAATTACCAAAGGAGTTATATTATCTGAAAAAATAAACTCATCGCTGAAATCTCTGTCAAACAAAAAAACAAAATGCACATCAGGATTTTTTTGAGTGATTCTCTTTAAGGTTTGATAGCTGAACCAACCGATTCCGTCTAACTTATTTTCGATTAATAACCGCGTATTGACTACTATTTGCAATGCTTCAATTTTACTGCAAAGTAAGGGAAATTTTAAGATTAAAAAATTGGTTTTATCTAATTTTATACCTCTCAGAAACTGCCTTAAATTCCGGTCTCATTATTTAACATTTCCAAATAACAGGCTGCTTATATAATCCATATTTGGGATCTAAAAATATTTAATACTTTTACGTTTATACTGTACCGCCTCTTTTAAACAAATCACTTATTTAATTTTCTAAAGAACTCATTTATGCACGCAGGAAGACGATTCACACTTGGCGAAGTTATTTACTGGACGCGCAGAGACATATGCCTTTTTACAATAGTTGCTGCCATTCCAACAGCCTTATATTATTTTTTGGACGTAAAGTGGCTTGTTATTCCATGGGTTGCCATTGCCCTGGTTGGTACAGCTGCAGCCTTTTTGATAGGTTTTAAAAATACCCAAACTTATAACCGCCTTTGGGAAGCACGCCAGATATGGGGAGGCATTATTAATGTGAGCAGATCATGGGGTATTTTAACAAAAGATACCATTAACGGAAGTAAAGAAGATATTACAGATTTGGTATACCGACATCTGGCATGGCTTACGGCTCTGAGATACCAAATGCGTGAAAAACGCGTATGGGAAAACATGGAATTAAAAAGCAATGCAGAATATGCCAAACATTATAAAGTTCCGGAAAGAGAAACACCTTTGGAGGAAGAATTAAAAAAATATATGACGGATGAAGAACGCCATTATGTACTCGGGAAAAAAAACAGAGCCACACAAATTATTAGTCTGCAATCGAAACATTTAAGACTATTAAAAGAAGCAGGGAAATTATCAGAATTTGATTTTATTGAGCTCGAACGTACCCTCACCAGCCTGTATGATCTGCAAGGGAAATCTGAACGGATTAAAAATTTTCCTTATCCAAGACAGTTTGCTACCATCAACCAAATGTTTATCCGTTTATTTATCAGTATGCTGCCATTTGGTATTTTGCAGGAATTTGCAAAACTCACCAAAGATCTTGGCGAAGAATTTATATGGGTCACAGTACCTTGCTCTTTAATTGTTGGCTGGGTATTTTATGTGATGGAACGTATTGGGGAATCTACCGAAAATCCTTTTGAAGGCAGTGCAAATGATGTTCCTATTTCTAACATTAGCCGCACTATAGAAATTGACCTGAGAGAAATGTTGGATGAAAGTGACATTCCGCCTGCAATTACTCCCGTTAATAATATTTTATTATAACCCAGTTAAATTAAGACACATGCAATCACACAGCAAAACTCCAAAAGAATACATGAGTGAATTACCGGCCGAAAGAGTGGCTCCTTTTACCAAACTAAGGGATACCATTCTTAAAAATATTCCTAAAGGTTTTGAAGAAGGCATGGGCTATGGCATGATCGGTTATGTAGTTCCACATAAACTCTATCCGGCAGGGTATCATTGCGATCCTAAAATAGCATTGCCTTTTATAAGTATTGCCTCTCAAAAAAACTATATTGCCCTGCATCATATGGGAATTTACGCAAACCCCAAGTTATTGGAGTGGTTTGTTGCAGAATACTCTAAACATTCCAAAACAAAGCTTGATATGGGGAAAGGCTGCATCCGCTTTAAGAAGATGGATCAGATTCCTTACGAATTAATCGCTGAACTGGTTCAAAAAATGACTCCGAAAGACTGGATGTCTATTTATGAAAAGAATATCCTGGAGCGTTCGAAAAAATAACCGGGCTTTATACCAGCACTAAAGGCACGGTTATTTTATGCCTTACACTTTCAACGGTTGTACCAAATAAAAGGTCTTTGAAGGTTTTATGCCCATGTGTTCCCATAACCAGTAAATCGGCTTCTTTTACAAGTTCAGGAATAACATTTTTAGGATTTCCGAATCCTAATTGTGTGGTGCATTTATAACCTCTTGCCAATAATTGATTTTCGTATGCCAGCAAATTTTCAGTGTCTTCGTTACGCTCATTATCATTGGTTTGCTCACCATACATAACAGCAGTTGTACTTTCCAGAATATGAATTAAGAGGTAGTTTGCATTTTTACCGCCAAGCTGCATAGCCCTGTTTATGGCCTTATGATCGCTGTGGCTAAAATCAACTGTAACCGCAATGGTATTATAGGGTTTGGGATCTTCGAAAACTATTTTTGTAAAATCACCATGAAAATGAGAGCGTCCGTTCTGTTTTGATTTTTTGAACAGAGGTTCAAACATGATAAATAACAGGATCCCAAAGCACAAAGCCATAAATGGAATCACAAGTAAACCAATCCAAAAAGGATGTTCTGAAGTTAACAGCCAATCGCGAACTTTAAAGAAAATTAACTGGCAGTTTAAAAATACGATCACTGATACAGCGAGCCAGGAGGCTATTTTTTGCCACATAGGAATGGTAAATTCTCCCATGCGTTTTTTGTTACTTACAAAATGGATCAGAGGTATGATAGCAAAACCTAATTGCAGACTAAGTATTACCTGGCTAAGCACTAAAAGGTCTCCTGTTTTTTCTTCCCCTAAATAATAGATCGTTAAAAACGCAGGAACAATGGCAATCAATCGCGTCAGTAAACGCCTGATCCACGGCTGTAAGCGGAGGTTCAGGTAACCTTCCATTATAATTTGTCCTGCCAGGGTTCCGGTTACAGTAGAGCTTTGACCTGCGGCAATCAAAGCAATCGCAAATAATAAAGGCGCTAAGGTACTTCCCAGCATGGGCGCCAGCATTTTATGAGCATCCTGAATTTCTGTAACTTCGACACCGGTATTAAAAAAAGTACTGGCTGCAATAATTAAAATGGCAGCATTTACAAACAAGGCAAGGTTCAGGGCCACCGCGCTATCAATAATATTGAACCGGATAGCTTTTTTAATTTCGACAGGTGTTCGTTCAAATTGCCGGGTTTGCACCAGCGATGAATGCAGGTATAGGTTATGAGGCATAACGGTTGCTCCTATAATACCAATAGCAACATACAAGGCATCTTCATTGGCAAGACCCGGAATTAAACCTTTGGAAATCTCTACGATATCGGGTTTGGCAATGATGAGTTGAATTAAAAATGAAACGCCAATAATACCTACCAGTGAAATAATAAACGCTTCCAGTTTCCGGATACCCGCATTTAATAAAAACAATAAAATGAAACTGTCTAATACGGTAATACATACACCGGTGAGAATAGATACCGATGGAAATAATAAATGGATCCCAATAGCCATCCCCACTACTTCGGCAAGATCACAGGCAGCTATGGCTACCTCGGCAAGGATGTATAAGAAAAAGTTGATGAATTTGGAGTAATGGTCTTTTGATGCCTGGGCCAAATCTCTTCCGGATACGATACCAAGGCGCACGCAATGGCTTTGCAATAACAAAGCAATAAGGTTGCTCATTACCAAAACCCAGATGAGACTATAGCCGAATTTGCTTCCACCCTCAATATCTGTAGCCCAATTGCCCGGATCCATATAACCTACACTGATCATATAGGCCGGACCCAAAAAGGCAAACAGCTTCCTGTAACCGCCTTTGGAAGAGGTATTCACGGAGCCATTGACTTCGCCCAGAGATCTGTGAGAATTATTTTCCATTAACAGGTTGCACTAAAATATAAGACGCTATCTGAGCACTGAAAAACTCAGATTGCTTTTTATTAATTTTTACTTTATAAGAGGAATCAAAACTATTAATAGACTCTACATGAATGGTAGTTCCTATATTTAATTTTAAAGAATCGAGGTATTGCAAAAAACGCGCTTCATGATTTGCAACTCCGCAAAACACACAGCTTTGCTTTTTGGTTATGGAGCTTAAAGGCACAGAATCGGCAGAGCTCATTTTGCCATGTTTATCGGGAATGGCATCGCCGTGCGGATCAAATTTAGGATTACCTAAAAAATCGTCGAGCTTTACAATAAGTTCATCACTGTTAATATGCTCCAGTTGCTCGGCAATGTCGTGTACTTCGTCCCATTTAAAATTGAGTTTATTTACCAGAAATACTTCCCAAAGACGGTGCTTACGGATAATATCGAGCGCAATTTTTTCGCCTTTTGCCGTAAGGTGCACACCATAGTATTTTTTATAGGTAACGATTTTTTTCTCGGCCAGGCGCTTGATCATATCTGTAACGGTAGCCGGCTGTGTAAATAAGCGATCTGCAATATCGTTGGTAGACACCGTTTTTTTACTGGTTATTTCCTGGATTTTGAAAATAGCCTTAATGTAATTCTGTTCTGTATGTGTAAATCCTGAATTTTCCACGGCACAAATGTAATAATTTTATTAATCGAAACAAATTTTTAGATGAATCTAAAATTAAAAAGACTCCTAAAAAAGCCGCTTATAGCGGCTATTCAAAAGGGTTTATTTTATTTCCTGAGTTCGAAATTATTACCGAGGTAAACTTTTCTTACCATCTCATCATTAGCTAGATCCTCTGCACTACCCGATTTAATAACTTCTCCGGCATACAGCAAATAGGTTCTGTCTGTAATGTTTAACGTTTCGTGCACGTTATGATCGGTAATCAAAATGCCAATATTTTTATCTTTTAGTTTACGCACTACACTTTGGATGTCCTCTACGGCAATGGGATCAACCCCTGCGAAAGGTTCATCCAATAGAATAAATTTGGGATCGGTAGCCAGAGCACGTGCAATCTCTGTACGTCTTCTTTCCCCACCTGATAACTGATCGCCTAAATTTTTGCGAACATGATGCAAGGCAAATTCATCCAACAGACTTTCTACTTTATGTGCCTGTTCTGCTTTGGTAAGCTTTGTCATTTCTAACACTGCTCTTAAATTATCTTCGATGCTTAATTTACGAAATACGGAGGCTTCCTGTGGCAAATACCCAACGCCAAGCTGTGCACGCTTGTACATAGGTTCGCTGGTTATATCCTTATCATCTAAAAATATCTTGCCCGAATTAGGCTTTACCATTCCTACAATCATATAGAAAGAGGTGGTTTTACCGGCACCATTGGGACCAAGCAAACCAACAATTTCGCCTTGCTGCACCTGCACACTAACGTTATTGGCTACTGTACGGTTTTTATATTTTTTGACTAAGTTTTCTGAACGAAGAATCATACTCTGTTTGTGACATCAAATATAGTTAAAGAAACTCCAATGGAAATGATAAAATTTGTGAACTTATGTAATTACTAGAAGGTGAGTTGAAATCCGAATTTTACTCCAAAATTATCAATGGCTTTAGGCCTTTTGTAAGTAGTACGCCATAAGGCATCCACCCTGAAAATTTTAAAAATGTTCTCGATACCTGCACTCATTTCCACATAAGGCTCGTTACCCAAAGCATGAAGGGTTGTAGGGAAAATAAGGGTATTCCTGTTACGATCGTTCACACTTCCCCAAAGGGCTTTACAGGTAACCACTTCTCTCCATTTTAATTTTCTTATTAGAGGAATTTTATTGAACAGCAAACCTTCAAAGTGATGAAACACACCAATAGAAGCATACTTATCACTTGCAAATTCATAGTATTTCATCATATTGTAGGCCATGTAATCGTAGACATACGTTTCGTTACCACCATGCAGCTCCATTAATGGATAAGGCACGGCACCATAGATCTTACCTACTTCCGCCATATAATCTGTATACCCTAACAGGGAACTCAATCGCACCCTATCGCTCAGGTTAAATGCCACTTTCTGATAATTATATTCGCCACGAAATGCATTTTGCAATGACTTTGAGTAATTGACCTGAAACACCGGCCATCTCGTGCCCAGACTGATTCGTGTAAAATCGCCACTGATAAATTTTTCTTTATGTGCAAAACGGATATTTACCCTTACTTCCGTATTACGGATGTTCTCTTTTGTGTGAACACTTCCATCAGGTTTATAATACTTATAGCTATTCAAAATTAAAGGTGTAATGGTGCGGCCAATCAAGGTGATTTTCGACGATAGCCCTTCTGCCCATTCTCTTTCATACCATACAAAGGTTTGATCAACGCGGGTTAGATTGGTTAATGGACTGATACGGAGGAGCGAGGCAAAAATATTATCCTGCGAAAATCCGTTTTGGCTTTGCCCTAAAATTTCGTAATCGCTTTTATAGGTCATGCCCACCAATTGCCTGTGTGGCTTTTTGGAAATAAATGTCTTAAAACCTACACTGTATTTAAATTTTTCGTCTTTAAACCCATAAGCTACATAACCATCCAACTCATACCAGCGACTAAATTTGCTGCTTGTGCGGCCTCCAAACCTAACACGGGGGCCTTCTACCCTATTGTAGCTAATTAAATTAAAATAAGGGCCTATTTCAAAATTATTAACCACTTTGTAGCCCGATACAAAAATGGTAAATATATCGACCCAGGTTTTGTAGATCGGTAATGTTTTGATCGTATCGATCATATGATAGATTCTTTTTTCGCGGGTCGATAAACTATCATGTCTGTTCTTATCCCAGAATTCATCTGTGTGTAAGGAAGCAGAATCTTCCATAATGATCTTATCTCCGAACTCATAAAACTTTGTCTCTTTAGGCTGGTTAATCACAAAATCCATATAGGATGTTGTTTTGCGGCCATACACCCCCACTTGTTTTTGGTTTACCGAAAAATCTATGACTAGTCTGTCTTTACTAAGCATCCAGGTGCTATCGATGCGTTTAAATTCCTGAACAATGTTTGCTGCATTGATAAAATTAATATTGGCATCTTTTGGAATACTCATTTCTAAACGCTTTACAGCCCAGGTAGAATCAGCTATCCACATGTTACCACTGAAACATAGTTCCTGCGGACGTTTTGCTTTAAAACGGATTTGATAACACCAGCTATTGCCAATAAATAAACTATCCTCGAGGTAATATTTATAATAAAAAAATCCGTTATCGGAGATAGGGCTGGCGAACTCTTTATTAAATACTAATATATTGTTTTCGTAAACATTAATATTCTGGTACATATCGCCCATTACCGAAGCAATACTCGTATTTTCGATTCCTGTAATTTTACTGGCTTTGATCACTTCTTTTTTAAGGTTAGGATTACTCCTGAAATAAAAATCGGATAAGGATTCGGTGATAAATATGGGCAGAGAAGGTTTTTCACCTGAGTTAATACTATCCACATTATCAAACACAAATTTGATGGGTTTGAACAATTTACGTTCGCGCATTTCTTTGGGAATACGGTTCAGGTCAAACTCCACTTTATTGTAGGTTTCGTACTGGTAGGCATCCAGACGACGTTTATTATTAAATTTTTTATTGGCAATAACATTTCTGATGATGCGATGCGCAGGATTTTCGCCGGCTTTTACAACTACCTCGAGTAGATTAACGCCCTGCAAAACCATGGGAAGGTTAACAGACTGATTTTCGCCTTTTTTAATAGCCCTGGAAATTTTTTGGTAGCTAACGTAGCTCGCAACGATAGAATCGCCCTGAACAGCAGTTGTAATAGAGTAATTGCCATCGAAATCGGTAGTGGCTCCTATGGTTGTTCCTTTAATAATAACGGGTACAAAGGGTAATGGTTCCTTTGATTCGGAATCGAAAACCTTTCCACTAATGGTATAAGACTGCGCAAAACCAGCAAAGGCGAACAGAAAAAGTAGTAAACTATAAAATAAGTAACGTTTTTTGCTCATTAAAACTAAATAATTCTAAATATAATAATAAGCTTAGAATTCCGCACTCTTATTCAGAAATTTAACCATTAATTTTTACTGAAACTTATGAGAAGTGGGCTTGAATTTTGACACATATTTGCAGGATTTTTATTATACTTACATCATTAAACTATGGAGAAATACGATGCAGTTGTTATAGGTAGTGGCCTTGGTGGACTATGTTCAGCTTTTATTCTTGCAAAGGAAGGCATGAAAGTGTGTGTACTTGAAAAAAACAGGCAGGTTGGTGGATCATTACAGATTTACAGCAGAGATAAAGCTATTTTTGATACAGGAGTGCATTATATTGGTGGGCTTGACGAAGGGCAAAATCTTAATATGTACTTTAAGTATTTTGGCTTAATGAAAGACCTTAAATTACAAAAGCTCGACGAAAACGGATACGATATTATTTCTTTTAAAGGGGATGAAAAGCATTATCCTCATGCACAGGGCTACGATAATTTTATTGAAAAGCTTGCTGAGATTTTTCCTCACGAGCGGGAAGCGCTTAAAACCTATATTGCTAAGGTAAAAGAAGTTTGTGCCGCGTTTCCCTTATTTAATTTATCGGACGAAAAGAAAGACCTGACCAGTGCATGGTTTTTAGAGATCGATTCAAAAACGGTGATTAATTCTATATTTTCTGATCGCAAACTGCAACAGGTTATTAGCGGCAGTAATATGCTGTATGCCGGCATGGAAGGCCGCACACCCTTTTATGTTCACGCACTGGTAGTAAATTCTTACATCGAAAGTTCTTACCGCTGTGTTGACGGGAGCTCACAAATTGCTAAAATAATGACCAACAACATTAAGCAAATGGGTGGCGATGTGTTTAATTACAGCGAGGCGATTCGTTTTCATTTTAAAGGAAACGAAATAAAGGCTGTGGAATTAAGCAATGGGGAGTTTGTAGAGGCCAAATTATTTATTTCGGGTATTGATCTTTCTAAAACCATTGATATGGTAGATGGGCCACAATTGCGGCCGGCGTATAAAAACAGGATACACGCTATGGAAAATACCATATCCTCGTTTTTAATTAATGTGGTTACCAAACCTAAAAGCATGCCGCATCTTAACCATAATATTTACCATTGTACTCAGCCCGATATATGGTCGGGAGCAGATTACACGGAATTGACATGGCCCGAAACGGTTGGTTTATTTGGCACTACATCTTCGAAACATCCGGACTATACCGAAAATTATACGGCGATGGCCTATATGCGTTATGATGAATGTGCCAAATGGATGGATACTAAAAATATTATTCCTAATAATGTTTCATACAGGGGCGACGACTACGAATTATTTAAATTTGAGAAAGCAGAAAAAATACTGGATGTTTTAGAAGAACGATTACCCGGACTCAGGTCTAATATACAATCCTATACCTGCGCAACACCTATCACCTACCGCGATTATATCGGTTCAAGGGATGGAACACTCTATGGTGTGATTAAAGATTACAGGGAGCCTTTAAAATCGTTTATAACGCCGCGTACCAAAATCAGTAATTTATTTTTAACCGGCCAAAGCCTTAATTTGCATGGTGTGATGGGGGTTACGGTAAGTGCCGCCGTTACCTGTAGTGAAATTTTCGGACACCCTTATGTGATCAATAAGATTAGGAATATTTAAGAATTATAAGTGATAAGATATGAGTGAACGAAAAAGTATTATTAAAGAAAAAAGTTTTTCTTTTTCCGTTCGTATTGTAAATCTTTGTAAATATCTAACTGAAATAAAAAAAGAGTATATTCTGAGTAAACAACTATTAAGAAGTGGTACGGCTATAGGCGCACTAGTTCGTGAAGCCCAAAACGCAGAAAGTACAAAAGATTTTATCCATAAATTAGCAATTGCACAAAAAGAATGTGATGAAACTATTTATTGGTTAGAACTACTAAAAGAAACCCAATATATCAATGACCCCGAATTTGAAAGCATTCATTTAAGTGCGGTTGAATTATTAAAAATGATTCGAAGTGCCATTATTACTACAAAGAAAAACAACTTATAACTTATCTCTCATAACTTATAACTTCCAAAATCATGTTAAGTCTAAACCCAAAAGAATTACCGCTTCCTGATCTTCATCAATATTTATTAGGTGCTGTAGGGCCTCGTCCTATCTGCTTTGCAAGCACTATCGATAAAGACGGAAACCATAACCTTGCGCCTTTTAGTTTTTTTAATGTATTTTCCGCAAAGCCACCTATTGCTATTTTTTCGCCGAACCTGAGTGGAAAAACAGGGAAAGCAAAAGACACGCATTTAAATATTAAGGAAGTGCCTGAATGTGTAATCAATATTGTGAATTACACGATGGTACATCAAATGAGTCTGACCAGTAGCCCCTATCCAAAAGGCGTAAATGAGTTTACCAAGGCTGGTTTTACGGCTATTGCATCGGATCTTGTAAAACCCATGAGGGTTAAAGAAAGTCCGGTACAACTCGAGTGCAAAGTGTTTGAAGTAAAAGAAATTGAAAACTGCAATTTAGTGTTTTGCGAAATCGTAAAAATACATATTGATGAAGCCGTATTGGACGCCAACAAAAAAATTGATCAGAAAAAAATTGACCTGGTAGCAAGAATGGGTGGGAACTGGTATTGCAGAGCGCATGGCGATGCATTATTTGAAATTGAAAAACCCATTACAACCATTGGTGTTGGTGTAGATTCTATTCCTGCCGGCATCAGAAACAGCCATGTACTTAGCGGAAATAATTTAGGACAGCTGGGAAACATAGAAGTAATGCCTACTCCTGAAGAAATAGAGCAGTATAACAAAACCTTACACACAACATTTGCTACGGAGCATGAAAAACACCAATATGCCAAAACCCTTCTGGAAACAGGTAAGGTAAAGGATGCCTGGTGCGTATTATTACATTAAATCGTTTTTATGAAACCTGTTTCGTTTAAGACACATATTGATAAACTAAGCTATCTGAAGACATTTTATCTTGAGATTCCGGAAAGTGTTGTTAAAAAAATTGGTGGCATAGGTAAGCAGCGTTTGTTTTGCGAGGTCAATAAAACTATAAAATTCCAATGCGGCTTAATTGCTTTAGGCGAAGGAAAAGCCTACGTAAGTATTAACAGCAAACGTATGAAAGAAGTTGGTGTTGGTTTTGGAGATATAGTTAATGTGACACTGAGTGAAGATAACAGCGAGTATGGTGTTGAGATCCCGGAAGAGTTAGCGGAATTGTTCAGGCAGGATCCGGAGGGTAAAAAACGTTTTGACTTATTGACGCCCGGCAAACAGCGTTACATTTTAAATTACGTGGCAACCGTAAAAAGTCCACAGCTACGCATAGACAGGGCCTTTTTACTGATCAGCAATTTAAAGACCCTTCCCTTAGGGAAAGAACATTTCAGAGATATGTTGGGGAAATAGTGGTATGTTTAAATTAAGAAAACAAGATAAGTAGCAGCAGGCAAGTAGTTATAAGCAACCAACCAGAATCGATATTAGAAGAATCTTTTGAAAAAGAACGTATCAATATTCATTTTATTACTCTCTACATTAGTTTCGTGTGGACCTAGATCAGGTATAACTATTGACAATTCAGACCAAGCTGTTTGTGGTGTTAAAGACCCGGCACTTAAAGACACTGCTAAGATTATTCCACATACTGAATCAGAAGCTAATGGTCAAAAACTTTTCATAGCTAACTGTAGACAATGCCATGCGCCTATGGACATAGAGCCTTGTTTCGGCAATAGTCTAAGGGGTATTGCGGACAGGCTTCCTAAGACAGTCAACTATTTTAAAATTTTCATACAAAACAGTGATAGTTTAAAGAAAAGTGATGACGCATACGCAAATAAATTAGAGGCTGAAAATGACGCCGACTATGAACATAAATTCAAATCCTTAACAGACAAAGAAATTAATGAGATTTTGGAGTATACCAAAATACCTATTGACATGAACTGAAAGCTGTGTGCGGCTGGTAACTTATAACACACGCTAAGCCAAAAGTTTGGCAGACATCATAGCTTTTCCAAAAGCAACCACTTCGTGAAAGATCTGCTGAAATAACTGAGGACATTTCTCAACAGGTTTCTGTACCTGGCTATTAAAACCCTTTTCAACCGGCGCTTAATGGGGTATTGTATCATAGCACAGGTTTTGATTGATCTTTTTTAAAATTAAAAAACTATGAAAAAGATTTACCTTATGATGTTATTTGCACTTTCCTGTATATTGGTAAATGCACAAGCCTATTCCACATCAACCGTTATGTCAGGCCTGCAATATCCTGTAGCATTTGACGTGACTTCCGACGGGCGCTTCTTTATTACCGAGAAGGGCGATGGCTCTAACACTTCCTCGCAAAAATCACGCGTTCGCATCTATTCAGGCAGCGGCACACTGATAGGGACATTCTACGAGTTAAGTGATTCTACAAACTCGGACGGAGAACGCGGAGTACTGGGAATTGCGCTCGATCCCGATTTTAACACCAACCATTTTGTTTATGTGTATTATAATCATCTGCGTAGTGGCGATGAAAGAATCCGCATCGTTCGTTTTACGGAATCGTCGAATGTGGGCACAAACCCATTAGTAATTTTTGACCTGGATGTGGCGAATACGATTCCCGGAAATCACGTTGGCGGTAATTTACATTTCAGACCAAGCCAGCCGGGGCAAATTTATTTTACTATTGGTGATCTGGGATATAACCAAACCAATGCAACACTCAATTTTGCCAATAAGTTGAATAATCCTTACGGTAAGCTATTGCGCATTAATAAAAACGGAACCATTCCTACAGATAATCCTTTCTACGACAATGGAGATCCCCTTACCACAAATTGCGACTGGATCTGGAGTTACGGCCACAGAAACCCTTTTGACTTTTGTTTCGGCCCTTTAAACGACAGCTTATATTGCTCCGAAAATGGCTTGAATACCTGGGATGAAGCTAATTTGATACGAAAAGGAGCTTATTATGGCTGGGCAGAATGCGAAGGAAACTACCTGAATAGTTCAACCACCGCTACCTGCAACATTGCAGGAGCCGTAGCGCCTATAACCACATGGGGCGCGCCTGTTCCTTCTGTAACCGGGATTTTATTTTATTCAGGTACCGTATGGAACAGTTTAAACAATCATTTATTGGTTGCAGACAATAACAACGGCAAAATTTATGACTGCACGTTAGGAAATCCTCCGGCTTATAGCACGGTTACCACCATGACTGTTTTAGGCGATTTTACAACAGGCGGACTTACTGCTTTAAAACAAAGCTCCGACGGATGTGTGTACGCTATGGACGGAGGCTATACTACCAACGGGAAAATATATAAGATCTGTTCTTTAACTACCGGTATGGCAGAGGCTAATTCGTCTGCCTCGTCTTTACACGTATATCCAAATCCCGCTAAAACACATTTGACAATTGAAGTAAATGCAGGAGAGCATAAAGAACTGCAATTACAATTAATTGACATTTACGGAAAAACAATCACAACAGAAAACATACTTTCAAAACCAGAAACAAGCATTATTTCTTTGGATCTTAGGAAAAAAGAGGTGTCCGGAGGCATTTACTTTATTGAATTAAAAGACACGCAGACAAAGCAGGTATTAGAGAGCGTAAAAATAGTGGTGGAATAATTTTTGCAAAAATTCGGAGCAAAAAAAAGAAGGATAAATAAATTTACCCTCCTGTATTTAAAAAGAAATTATTTATTCGCTATTAATTCATCACCGGTAAGTAGCTGTAATTTTTGCTATACTCCAACATTTGATTCATAAAGTTTGTTGGGTATTCTACTTTCACGTCTGTTATTTTACCGTTTTCCATTACAGGAACTAATTTAGGCTGAATAAAGCCCTGATACGGTGCCATAGACAGTTTTTTATAACGCTCCAACACTTCTTTATGTAAAGCCTGGTCTACTTTTACACCATAGTTTTCAATCAGGTCTTTACCTGCTTTGTAATCGCCTTTCGATTTAATACGTTGAATTTCTCTTAACAGATCTCCAAATAAGACACGTAGTTTCAGGTAATCGTTGACAACAAAATACGTTTTACCGTTTTCTGTTTTTTTCTCAATAACGTTTTGTGTCTTGCCTTTTTCAAATGCCCATGCAGCAATCATTTGGCGGTTACGCATGTGCGCTTCTTCAATATTATCACCCAATTTAAGACGTGATAACTGCACCATTAAACCTTTGGTAATGTATTCATCATAAGCTGCTTTACCATAATCCAAAGATGGCATCACACCCAAATCCACTAATTTTTGATCCATTAAATAATATAATGCTACTAAATCCGCTCTTCCTTCTTCTAAAGCTGATGCATAGTTTTTCAGGGTTTCGTGTGGCTGACCTACACCCGGTTCAATTTGTCCACTGGCGTGACCTATTACCTCATGCATATCGGTATGTAATTTATCTGCTAATCCTGCATAATCCAATACATTTTTTTTGATGGCATCATTGTAGTAAAATTCATTTACCACACTTCCACCAGCTGCTTTGTCATATGCTTCTACAATGTTACCAAGGTTTACAGATTTAGAGCCATGTGTTTCTCTGATCCACTCATTGTTTGGCAGATTGATGCCTATTGGTGTCGATGGTGCCGCATCGCCGCTTTCCATTACCGCATTAATTACTTTAGCCGAAATACCTTTTACATTTTTCTTTTTATGTTCAGGAAATAACGTAGAATTGTCTTCGAACCATTGTGCATTAGCACCAATGGTAGCAATACGTTTAGAAGCTTCGAAATCTTTTACGGATACCACTGATTCGAAAGAGCCTTTTTTTCCTAAGGGATCTTCATATACTTCAATAAAACCGTTCACAACATCAATAGCACTGTTTGCATCTTTAACCCATGCAATATTATACTCGTCAAAATCTTTTAAAGAACCCGATTTATAAAATACCACCAGTTTTTCTAAAGCCGCTCTCTGCTCAGGGTTTTCGGCAACGGGAATTGCCTTCTCTAACCAAAACACAATTTTTTCGATGGCCTGCGTATACATTCCTCCTACTTTCCAGGTTTTCTCTACCAGTACGCCGTTTTCTTTCACCAACTTACTGTTTAAGCCCAACATCACAGGAGTTTTGCTTTTTTTATCGGTCATTTTTTCATAAAAAGCAATCGCCTCTTCCTGGTTAACACCTTCATAAAAATTAACAGCCGAATTGGTAATAAGGTCTTTACTTGCATCCAAGCTCACTTTTTTAGGTGCAATATTCGGATCGTAAATAATAGGTAATAAACGAGCTACTAAATCCATGGCAGTTTCACCTTTATTCAATGGCAACAAGCTGTGATCCGCTGTTTTAATCAACTGTCCAAAAAATTCCTGGGAACATTCAGGAATGAATTTATCGCTGCTATAATGATGGTGGATTCCTCTACTGAACCATACACGTTTAGCATACACTAAAAAGTTTTTATAATCCGCAGAGTTAACGTCGCCTTTGTAATTTTCAACAATAGCATCAATCGTTTTACGGATCGTTAAATTGTATTTATAATTCTGATCCCATGCAATATCACGTCCGCACAATGCCGCTTCGGATAAATAATATAATAATTCTTTTTGTTGCAGACTTAACTGATCAAAGCCCGGAATTTCGTAACGTAGGATCCTGAGATCAGCAAATTGTTCGCTGATGTACTCGAATGGTTTAGATGTATCTTGCATGATAGAGTCTTTTTTTACAACGGCAATATCGCCGTCCAATTCTGTCTGATTAGATTTACAGGCACTTAATGCAAGCACCGCTGCAATAGGTAAAATAAGTAGTTTAGTTGAGTTCATGTGTTTAATTTAGCAGCACAAGAATAACATTAAAAATAGTGTTTTCCAAGCCATTTTTGAAGTGTTTGATTATTGGTTATATTTGCCTATAATGGGTATTAGAATTGGCATATTAATAGGATTATGGTTTGTTTCGGCACAGCTATACAGCCAAAGTGTTAAACGTAACCTTTTATCTGCCGGCTCTTGTTTTTATAAGCAACATATTTATGCTTTTGGCTACGAGCAGCGCAAAGAATCTTTAGTATTTAAATGCTTCTCCTACTCTGCCAACCTGCAATTAAAAGACAGTACAGAGTTCAGCTTAGGAAAGCATACTTCGACTGATTACCTCGAAATAAGCTCAGATACAATACATAATGTATTGAATTTTTATTTTCAACTGGCCAATCAAAAAAACAGGGTTACGCTTTTAAGACTCGATACAACGCTTAAAACCATTTGCGCCGTGAGCGATTATGATGCCAATCATATTAATTCCCTCACTGCTTTTGACGATGAATCCTACAGTTCAGGAAAAGATCTGTATTTGATTAAAACAAATTCGGATTCGGCCACTAAACAATTTTATTTATCTAAATATTCTGTAAAGGCCATGGATAAGCCTTTTGAATATGATTTTAAATGGCAATATGCTTTTGAAAGGCAATACATTCACAGGGCAACGGTTGTTTATGCCGACTCTAATGACGTCATACTGTATGCACACGTTAATGACGGGATTAAAAAAGGGCAATGGATTCTAAGAATAAATGCTAAAACTGGAACGATTAAAAAAGGCACGAAACTAAGCGCTAAAGGCGATACCCGGAATTTCATGTATTCTAAATCTTTATACAATCCTACAGATAAAAGTATAGATGTTATTGGAAGCATTTATCCGGCCGGCATGATCGATTTTAAAAATCATACCGCTGATTTTAAAACGCTATCTGCTGCGCATCAGTTATTTATCCTGCAAATAGACAGCGCGGGCGAGGCGGTATTGAGAATAGAAAAGCCGCTTCCCATTATTTTACCTGCAAAGCCCGGTGTAGCCACTTTACCCTTGCATTTTAAAGTAAGGGAATTTACAAAACAAGCCGATAAGAGCTACAACGTTATTGCGGATCTTTATGAGCAAACACAGCCTAATATTATGTGTTACTCTACTTCATGGAATCTCAGTGTTATACCAAAGGAAGAAGATTATATGATAAAAGCTGCACCCATAAATAGTGCAACAAAAGTTATTCCCGATTTTATAAGCTTTACCAAAGGCGATACTTATGGTAAAATTTACTTAAAGGATATGGGCGATTACGACAAATTTAAATACACCAATCCTTTAAATCCGGTTGTCGTAAAAACGGCAACAGACAATACAGGGAATTTGTTTTATGTACTTAAAAAAACCAACATACTGAATGGTAAAAAAGTATTTAATTATGTGTTTTCAGGAAAGAAAGGCCTCGAAAACAAGGTATTGCTAAGCACGGAAAAGGGCCAGAATGTGGCCATTTACTTTATAGATAAGGCATCTTATATCAGTTTTGTATGCAATGCAGCCCAAACAGAATTTGAGCTGAAGATTAACAATTTATAAACACTGTTATTACCGAAATTATATTATATTAGATAAACCTAAAAAATTAACATAAATGAAAACATCTTTTAAAACAACATTAGCAGTTTTAGCTTTCACAATGATTTCGGGTATTGCTTCCGCGCAATACAAAATGGATAGCGATGGTAAAACTTTAAGAAATTCAAGTAACTCTTCAGTAGGAAGTATTGACAGTGATGGAAAAACGATCCGTAACTCAAGCAATAGTTCAATTGGTTCTGTTGATAGCGATGGAAAAACAATCCGTAACTCAAGCAACTCTTCTGTATTAAAAGTAGATGGTAACGATATCCGTAACTCAAGCAATAGTACTATCGCAAAAATGAGCGATGTTACGCATGATATACAAGGTGCTAAACCGGAAGCTGTTTATGTAGCGTTATGGTGGTTCATCGTAAAAGGTAATAAATAATATACTATACATTAAAAAAGAGAGACTGCATATCGGAATATGCAGTCTCTCTTTTTTTTGACCAATGAATTATATCTCCAGGATATTAACCGTTTTGTGTTGCATCATATGCGGAGGAATAACCGAACAAACGATCTCTTTTAAGGATTGAATTAATTTCGCCTTTAAAAATTCGCGGTGTGTGATGATACTGATTTCCCGCACCGGCGTGGGTGCTTTAAAAGAACGCAACCGTTTTTTCTGTGCACCGGTCATGTTATGGGTTGCCAACTCAGGAATGATGGTCATACCAAAATTTGTATCCACCATATTTTTTAATGTTTCTATGCTACCCGCATTATAATGAAAGTTTTCTCCATCTTCTTTCTGTTTTTTTAATGCACAAAAATTCAGGATCTGAGAGCGCATACAATGTCCCTCTTCCAATAGCCAGAGGCGATTCACGTCAATATCTTTGGGCAAAACAATCTTCTTACTAAAACCTTTTTCTTTATTATTCACATACAGGTAATAGCTTTCATAAAACAAGACTTCTTCGTTAATAGAACCATCGTTTAATGGTGTGGCCAGAATGGCGGTATCCAAATCTCCGTTTTTCAATTTTTGCGTGATAACATCCGTTGTAAATTCATTAATAATTAATTTCACTAAAGGAAAAGCATGCATAAACTGTCTTAAGAACAATGGTAATAAATAGGGAGCCAGGGTTGGGATAATTCCTACCCTCAACTCTCCGCTTATAATATCCTTTTCATCATCAATGATCTCTTTCAATTTTTTTGATTCCAGAATAATCTGCGCCGCCTGCGAAATAATCTTTCTACCTATTTCAGTGGTTTTTACAGGTTGCTTACTTCTGTCAAAGATTTTGACGTCCAGTTCTTCTTCCAGTTTCTTAATCATCATACTTAAAGTAGCCTGCGTCACAAAGCAGGCTTCCGAGGCTTTTACAAAGTTCTTAAGCTTATCAACGGCTATGATGTATTCGAGTTGCTGTAAATTCATACGTAAAATTACGTGTTTTTAAATATACATTATAGATAAAATCTATACAAATATAAAAAATATCAATTTTATCGAATACAAAAATAGAATACCTTTAACATAAATTTTAAATAGCGTTAGTGATTTTAAACATAAAGCTTCTTAAATTGTAGTATAACTTGTATACCAATTTACAATGACCCTTGATTATGAAAACAACAAACAATCATATTGGCTTAAATAAGAATAAAAGCGAAATTCTTGCAAAACAACTCAATGTATTACTGGCCAATTACCAGGTATTTTATATGAATACCCGCGGCTTCCACTGGAATATTAAAGGAAATAATTTTTTTGAATTGCATTTAAAATTTGAAGAGATCTATAATAATCTTCAATTAAAAATTGATGAAATAGCAGAACGTATTTTAACGCTTGGTCACACACCTTTACACAGCTATACAGATTATTTAAAAAAATCTGACATTAAAGAAAAAACAAATTCAACCGATGGTAAAAAATCATTAGCTGAAGTGTTGCATGCCCTGGAAATCATTATTTCTATTCAGCGCGAAATACTTTCTCTATCGGCCGATGCAAATGATGAAGGCACAAATGCCTTAATGAGTGACTATATAAGGGAACAGGAAAAGTTAACCTGGATGTATTCTTCTTACTTAACTAATTAAAAACTACTACTTATGGAAAACACGGAAACACCACAAACACCGCCACAATGCTGTTTTAAAACCTGCCGCAATGCCGAAGAAGCTCAGGCGGTACAAACTATAAAATCATTCCAGCAAAAAGAACCCAAGACAGATACGTCTAAAAATGTGTTTGGTATATTTGAGGACATGCTTTTTTACTATTAACTAAAAATTTATTACCATGGAAAAGAAAAAACTGACAACAGCATCGGGGATTCCCTATTACGAAAATGAAAACAGCATGAGTATTGGTGCCAGAGGCCCTTTACTATTGCAGGATTTTATTTTACATGAAAAAATGGCTCATTTTAACCGCGAGCGTATTCCTGAAAGGGTTGTACACGCTAAGGGAACAGGAGCTTTTGGGACATTTACCGTAACGCATGATATTACCAAATATACCAAAGCAAAACTGTTTGGTAAAGTGGATAATGCCTGTAAAATGCTGATCCGTTTTTCTACCGTTGGTGGCGAAAAAGGAAGTGCCGATACAGAAAGAGACCCAAGAGGTTTTGCCATAAAATTTTATACGGAAGATGGTAACTGGGATTTAGTGGGTAATAATACACCGGTATTTTTTGTAAAAGATCCTAAAAAATTCAGCGATTTTATTCATACACAAAAACGCGATCCTAAAACCAATTTAAAAAGTCCTACGATGATGTGGGATTTCTGGAGCCTGAATCCTGAGAGCCTACACCAGGTGCTCATTTTAATGAGTGATCGCGGAACGCCATACTCTTACAGGCACATGCATGGTTTTGGAAGCCATACATTTTCGATGATCAATAAAGATAACGAATCGGTATGGGTAAAGTTCCATTTCGTTACTCAAACAGGGGTTAAAAATTTTACAGGTCCTGAAGCCAATGAAATGCGCGGTATTGATCCCGATCATGCACAGCGTGATTTGGTAGAAGCCATTGAACGTAAAGAGTTCCCAAAATGGGATATGAAGATACAGGTAATGACGAATGAACAGGCGAAGGCATTTCCGTTTAATCCTTTTGATTTGACCAAAACCTGGCCACATGGAGATTTTCCGTTAATTGATGTGGGTACTTTTGAATTGAACCAGATTCCGAAAAATTATTTTGCGGAAGTAGAACAGGCCGCTTTTGCTCCTGCGCATGTGGTGGATGGCATTAGTTATTCTCCTGACAAAATGTTACAGGGCCGTTTGCTCTCTTATCCTGATGCGCATCGTTACCGTTTAGGTGCCAACTATGAACAGATACCTGTAAATAAATGCCCATATATGACCAATAATTATGAGCGTGACGGTTTAATGCGTGTAGACGGAAACGGAGAAGATTCCCCAAATTATTTCCCCAATAGTTTTGATAACATAGAAGCAGATCCGAGCTACAAAGCACCTGCTATGACTTTAGAAAGTAATAGTGCAGACTGGTACGACAGAAATAGTGCGGGCGACAATGATCATTATACACAACCGGGCATTCTATACAGAAAGGTGATGAATGATGAACAAAAAAGAAATACAGTTGCTAATATCGTTGGTGCTATGAGTGGCATTAGCGGCGATAAAAAAGCTGATATCATTAACCGTCAGTTATGCCATTGGTTCAGGGCTGATATCGGTTTGGGTATGGCCATTGCCAAAGGCCTTGGCATAACTGTTGATGATGCCATGATGAAGCATTAATAACTCATTTGTAATATATTATATACATCGGGTTATTGAGCAATTAAGTATATTTAGAGAACCTGAAACAGTGTACTCATTATTGGATTCAGAATAAACTAAAAAAATTAACCACTAAACACGTCATTATGAAAAGAACAGCAAAAGCACATTGGGAAGGAACTCTTAAAGAGGGAAAAGGAACTATTAGTACACCAAGCGGAGTTTTAGACAAAACAAATTACAGTTTTAAAACCCGTTTTGAAGAAGGCGAAAAAGGAACTAATCCCGAGGAATTACTAGCTGCCGCACACGCCGGTTGCTTTACCATGGCAGTTGGCGCCATGCTTACACAAAAAGGGTTAAATCCTAAAGCATTGGATACGGAAGCAGTAGTAAATATGGAAGGATTGGCAGTGACTGCTGTACATTTAATTATCTCAGGAAGCGTTGAAGGACTAACCGCAGCAGAATTTGAAGCTATTACAAAAGACGCTGAAAAAAATTGTATCATTTCAAAAGTATTAAACGTTCCTATTACATCGGAAGCGAAGTTTATTGCTTAACGGATATATATTCAAAAAATGCCTGCCCATTATTTATAATAGGCAGTCATTTTTAGTTTAGTATCGTCCAGGCATTTATAAAAGTAGGAAAATGATAAATATAATTCAGGCTTATAGCCGCCATTATTTATTTTTAGGCAATTTATATCCAATTTGTTTACGAGGTTTAACCAATTCTTTTTTATCGGTTAATTCGTCCATATATTGAAAAACTACTTCAATGTTTTTTGTGTTATTATCTGTTTTCTTTTCTAATTTTTCGATAGCCAAACGTATCTCCGTATTATCAATGAGCATCTGCCTGATACGCGTAAATATTCTGATAATCTGTATATTAACCTGTATAGCTTTAGTGCTGTTTAAAACACTGGAAAGCATTGCTACACCTTGTTCTGTAAAAGCATAAGGCAAATATTTAATATTTTCACCTTGTTTCAAGGTGCCAAATTGGTACCTTGAAGCTTTTACTTCTTCTTGAGTTAATTCTATCATAAAATCATCCGGAAAACGTTCAATATTTCGTTTAACCTGCCTTTTTAAGTGCTTGGTCTCAATTTGGTATAACTCTGCCAAATCTCTGTCTAACATTACTTTTTGTCCGCGAACAATATAAATTTTGTTCATCACCACTTCATCTACAATAATAATTGAATTCTCTACCTTTGTCATATTTAGCTAACTACAATAAAGAAGCAAATTTAGATTATTATAATAGCTAGTCGTTGCCACAAAATGTAGCATTTTTCATAAATACTTTTTCCCTACGCTAGGAATATGTTAGTAGAAAGAAACGTAGCTAAAATTTAAGTCAACTCATAAGTCAAACTTCCCATTTTATCCAGTTCGTTCATCAACTCCGTACTCACTGCGATCTTCTGTGATTTAGAGAACAATTTTACACTCATATTCTCCATAGGATCTTCTACAAAAAACTCTACACTGCATTTGCCTTGTGAGGTACTAAAGATCGATTCGATATTGGCGATCAATTCATCGTTGATTGCATTTACATCGAGTTTTAGTTTCATGGTAGAGAAAATATTTTCTTTTACATTTTCCAGCAATTCTATTTTCTGAACTTTAATTTCCAAACTGCCTGGTTGGCCGTAGCGTTCCTGTATTTTGGCTTTTACGTATACAAACAAAGAGTTTACCATGAATTTATTATATTCCACAAAATCTTTTCCAAACAGCATTAATTCTAATGCGCCGTGGTAATCTTCCAGAATTAATTTACCAAAAGCATTTCCTGTTTTACTGGTACGTTGTTCGGAGCCTGTAATAACACCTCCAAAAGTAACATCCTTCCCTTTAAATGGTTCCAGACCCGCTTTTAACTGTGCACAATTGGCATTGCATTTATGTTCTATAATCAGTTTATAAGGATCTAAAGGATGTCCCGAAATAAAGAATCCCACCACTTCTTTCTCGCGTGCCAGTTCTTCCAGTTTACCCCATTGCTCTACTTTTGATGGCAATTGCGGTTCTGTAATTTCTACTTCATCATCGCCACCAAATAAGCTTGCCTGTGACGTATCGTTGCCAAGGCTCATCTGGTTACTGTATTTGATCATCCTGTCTGTTAAGGTAGAACCATCCATGATATCAGGCGTAAAGAACATGGCACGGTGCAATCCTTCAAAACTATCAAAGCCACCGGCCAGAGCCAATCCTTCGAGTGATTTTTTGTTGACGCTTTTACTGTCGAGACGTTTTGCCAAATCAAACACGGAAGTAAATTTACCGTTGGCATTTCTTTCTTCAATAATATTATTTACTGTGTTCTCCCCTACTCCTTTAATAGAGCCCATTCCAAAACGAATGTCTGTACCACCCGGTATTACAGCAAACTTAGCAAAACCCTCATTAATATCCGGCCCCAGTACTTTTACACCCATTCGTTTACATTCTTCCATGAAGAAAGAAATTTTCTCGATACTTCCGGAGTGGTTCAGTACAGAAGCCATAAACTCAGAAGGATAATGCGCTTTGATATAAGCCGTTTGAAAGGCTACATAAGCATAACAGGTAGAGTGCGATTTATTAAAGGCATAGCTGGCGAAGGCTTCCCAATCTTTCCACACTTTTTCAGCAACAGCAGTATCATGACCGTTAGTTTTACAATTATCAATGAACTTGCCTTTCATTTTATCCAGCGTAGCCCTGTCTTTCTTACCCATAGCCTTACGCAGGGTATCGGCATCACCTTTGGTAAAATTGGCAAGTTTTTGCGACAAACGCATTACCTGTTCCTGATACACTGTAATTCCATACGTTTCGCCCAGGTACTCATCCATTCCCTCCAAATCGAATGTTACCGGTTCGCGGCCATGCTTACGGTTAATATAGTTGGGAATATATGCCAACGGCCCCGGACGGTACAAGGCGTTCATGGCAATGAGGTCGTTAAAGGAATCGGGTTTCAATTCTTTTAATGATTTTTGCATTCCGGCACTTTCGTACTGGAACACACCGTTGGTTTCTCCGCGTTGGAATAATTCGTAAGTCTTTTTATCGTCCAGGGGAATAGCGTCAATATCGATATCAATGCCGTGATTTTGTTTTACAAAACGTAAGGCATCTTTAATAATGGTTAATGTTCTTAACCCCAAAAAGTCCATTTTTAATAAGCCTGCATTTTCTGCCACAGAGTTATCAAACTGGGTAACTAACATATCACTGTCTTTTGCCTTGGTAACCGGTACAAACTTTACCATATCGTCGGGAGTAATAATTACCCCACAGGCATGGATTCCGGTATTACGCAAACAGCCTTCTAATTCGTATGCTTGTTTTAATACATCAGCTTCCGGTGTTTTTTCTTCGGCCAGTTTTCTGAAATTGTAGGATTGTTCTACAACCTCACGCTTATCTTTTATTTTATCTAAATACTTTTCATCAATTCCTCCGGGTTTTAATAAAGACTTTAATTCTGCTTCCAAACTATCCGGAAATGATTTTGCCAAACGATCGGCATCCTGCAACGGAAGATCTAAAACCCTCGCTGTATCACGGATAGCGGATTTTCCACCCATGGTACCATAAGTAATGATTTGTGCTACCTGGTTGGCACCGTATTTATCAATTACGTATTTAATCACATCATCACGACCCTCATCATCAAAATCAATATCTATATCGGGCATACTAATACGATCCGGATTTAAGAAGCGCTCAAAGAGGAGATCGAACTTAATAGGATCTACATTGGTAATCCATAAACAATACGCAATTGCTGAACCTGCAGCCGATCCACGACCCGGCCCCACAGACACGCCCATTTCACGAGCTTTGGAAATAAAGTCAGCTACAATTAAAAAGTACCCGGGATATCCCATTCTTTCAATGGTTGCCAACTCAAACTCAATACGCTCTTTTGTTTCGGGAGGCATATCAGGATAGCGCTTGTGAGCTCCCTGCCATGTTAAATGCGACATGTAAATAAACTGTTCGGCAATAATGCGCATCTCTGCTTTTTGCACTTCAATGGCTTCTTCCGATAATTTTTTATCAGCCCAGCTACTTTCTTTTAAAGCCACAATGCGTTGGTGCGAAGCATTGATTTCCTCAATATTAGATTCAATAAAAGAAACGGCAATTTCGAACTTAGGCAATAAAATGTCGCGACCTAATTTAAACTGTTCTATTTTCGAAATGATTTCATTGGTTGCTTCTATAGCCTCAGGCATATCAGCAAACAATTCTATCATTTCTTTTTGCGATTTAAAATAAAACTCCTTGTTCTGTAAGCCATAACGGAAGCCTCGTCCACGACCCACAGGAGTTGCTTTTTTCTCCCCATCCTTTACACATAATAAAATATCATGTGCATCGAAACCTGTTTTATTTAAATAATAATTGCTGTTAGCCGCAAAATATTTTACGTTATGCTTGGCCGCAAAATTTAGTAATACCGTATTCACGTGATTTTCTTCAGGCAGATCGTGGCGGTTTAATTCCACATAAAAATCCTCTCCAAATAAATCCTTATACCATAAAAAAGCTTCTTCTGCCTGTTCTTCACCCACATTTAATATAAGCGAAGGAATTTCGGCAGTTAAAGAACCTGTTGTTGCAATTAAACCTTCTTTGTATTGTAATAATAGTTTTTTATCAATCCGTGGTACATAATAAGCTCCATCAATTAAACCCAAAGAACTTAATTTGGACAAATTTTGGTAGCCTGCTCTGTTTTTAGCAACCAATACCTGCGTGTAACCATTATCCTGCTTGGTTTTGTCTTTATGATCTTTGCAAATAAACAATTCACAACCAATGATGCATTTTAATTCGATTTTCTTTTCGCCCTGTTTCTCTCCTTTATCAATGGCTTCATTATGCGATTTAACGCCTTTGTTATGCTTATCAATGGATTGCCAGAATAAAAACGCACCATACATATTTCCGTGATCTGTTAAAGCAACAGCCGGCATATTGTATTCTATGGCTTTTTTAACGAGGTCACCAACATCGCTGGTAGATTGGAGTACAGAGAATTGGGTATGATTATGCAAATGAGAGAATTGCAGGTTCTCGACCGTGCTTGAACTGACAAGTGTTTCTGTTTTCTGTCCACTACTTCCTGCCTTCTGGTTCTTACGTTCTTTCCAGGCTTGTTCGTGTTTGTATAATTCGCTGAGATCGGGAGCTACATAATTTATGGTTTGCAGTTCAGAATCCGGAATTTCAGCCACTCTGGTAATACCACGTTTAATGATCTCGAAAAATACTTTTCCGGTAGCTGTTACGTCAAAGGCCGCATTATGTGCTTCAGCAAACGAGTCATTAAATAATTTTGTATATAACTCGGTAAGTGTGGGCCATTTAAATTTCCCTCCTCTTCCACCCGGAATTGCGCAATATTCGGTTGTTTGATCGTTCTTTGTGTCTATGAAAGGTTTTGCAGCTAATATATTCTCCAGGCCGCAACGCAATAATTCTGAGCCAACAATGTTATTATCAAATTCGATATTATGTCCGCATAAGTATTTTGCCTGGTTTACAACCTCTGCAAATTTCTGTAAGACCGCGTTTAAATCCTGCCCTTCTTCAATGGCACGTTCGTTAGTGATACCATGAATTTGAACAGCGTTAAAAGGAATAGTATAACCTTCGGGTTTTATGATAATAGAATCACTGCTGATCAAATTACCATGAGTATCGTGCAATTGCCAGGCAATCTGTACCATACGCGGCCAGTTATCGAAATCGGTTAAAGGCGCGTTGTAGTTACGTGGTAAGCCGGTTGTTTCTGTATCAAATATTAAGAACATTCTTAAGTAGTTATAAGTTGTGAGTTAAAAGTTATGAGAGAATAGATTTTTGATTGTCTAAACGGCCAAATTATTATTGTAGTGCATTCTTCTTTAAAACATTTTTGATTTCAATTAGTTCATTTTTAATGTCGGTCAAAAGCTGGGCATCGTTTACGTTTGGAGCGGGAGCAACACTTACCGTGTTTCCGTAACCATGTTTTTCGCGAATTACTTTTTCGCGTTGTTCAAGGATCTCTGTTTTAAAGGTCTCTGCACCATTAATGCCCAGCATACTCATCATATTCTGATTATGGTGTCCGCCACCACCGCCGGCAGTTTCAATCTTAATGAGGGTTAATCCAAAGTACCTTAAAATGGGGCCACCCACAAACGACAAATCCTGTATATTCTCCAAAGGAATTGTTTTTTCGATGTGAATAATTAAACCTTTCGAAAATCTTAAATTCTTATTAGTGATCCTGCAGGATAATGTTTTGAAGAATTTACCGCTGAGCCATTGCCCAAGGCCAAATACCCAAAATGGAACCACTAAAATGCCAATGATGCTTGTGATTAAAAAGAACAGCACTACAAAAAAAATGTACGTTTTTACCTTTGGATTAAAGCTTGCCTCGTTTAATGTTATTTCCTCTGTCATCCTATAAAGTTAAAGATTTTCAGGGTTAAAAAGGATCATCGTTAATATCAAGTAATAACCTTTTTAGTTTTTAACCGACTTGGGTCAGCATCGAATATGAATTTTATAGTTCTGAATTTCAACACTTTAAAAAATATTTTAAGCCTAACACTCATATACATAAGAATCCGATGTATCTTTGTCTTATGTAATTAATTATATACTCATGATTTACTCTTCAGAACTCATAAAAGGCACGCTTAAAACCATTGTTTTAAAATTATTGGCCGACAATAAAAAAATGTACGGTTACGAAATTACTCAAAAGGTAAAAGAATTAACCTTCGATAAAATTCAAATAACAGAAGGAGCATTGTACCCAACATTGCATGCCTTAGAAAGCGATGGCCTGGTAACTACCGAAACAGAATATATAGGCAAGCGCGTCAGAAAATATTATAGTTTGAGTCCAAGCGGTAAAAACAAGACAAAGGAAAAAGTGAGCGAGTTAGCGGACTTCATGGACACAATGAAATTTTTACTGGATATTAAAACAAAAACAGTTTAAAAAGTTTCGTATTGCTGGTTCCTTGTTGCTGGTTAATTTAAAACACAGAACAATTCATAAACCAGAAACGCTAAACCAGAAATATAAAATAACATGTACCGTATCAGTGACCAACAAATAGATTTTATACTCAACGACATAAGTGCACGTGGCGTTGAGATGGAGAGCCTGCAGCAAAACCTGTTAGATCATATCTGTTGTATCATTGAGCATGATCTCGAAGAGAATGGAGACTTCGAGAGCTTCTATCAAAAAACCGTTAAAACATTTTATAAAGATGCTTTGTGGGAAATAGAAGAAGAAACTCTTCAATTATTAATTTTTAAAAACTATTACACTATGAAAAAGATAATGATCGCTAGTGGAACATTTTCTGCTGCAGTAATGAGTATTGGCATCTTCTTTAAATTCATGCACTGGCCCGGAGCTTCCCTGTTAATTATACTTGGCATTGCTATATCGAGTCTTGTATTTCTTCCACTTTTATTTACGCTTAAATCAAAAGAAAAACAAAACGTAAAAGACAAACTGATTCTTGGCATAGGAATTCTGGCGGGCGTGCTTATAAGTCTTGCTATTTTATTTAAAGTTATGCATTGGCCAGGTGCGAACCTTATGGGAGTTTCTTTTGTAGGGCTTATGGTACTGGTTTACATTCCCGTGTATTTCTTTACCGGGATCAAAAACCCTGAATCGAAAGTGAACACCATCGTTAGTACCATTATTATGATCATGGGCTGTGGTTTATTCCTAACCCTTGTAAATACAAGGCCATATCTCCAGGAAGATAGTAATGTGATTTCTAATCAGGCCTTACAGGAAAGCTATATTTCCATCAGTGCGCAAGTGAGGAGCCTGTCATTTACAGCATACACAACTACACCAATCACAGAACCTAACGACCTGGCAAAAAACTGTAACGCCATATGTGACCGAATTGAAACTCTGAAACTAAAACTGATTAATATAACAGAGGCAACAAGTGTCAGAAATATCAATTACTATGAACTTGGTAAGCTTGATAATTTCGATATGCCCACTCATATATTATTTAATAATGCAAATAATGCAAACGAAACACCTATGCCTTATAGCGAGCTCTTAACTTTAAAAGGAGATCTTATGAACCTGAACACAATTGCGGGTAAATCATTTACAACACCTGTTAACCTTATTGATTTGTCGGAAAAAAAGAATCCGAGAACGGGTGTCGCAGAAAGCTGGGAAATTCATAATTTTTACCATGCACCTCTGGGCAATGTACTGAGAAATCTTACACAGCTACAAATCAATATCCGTGTGATTCAATTACTGAAAAAAGACAAATAACAGCTTTAGATTGAACAACAAAACCCTGTTATAAAGCGCAAAGGCAGATCCATAATCTGTCTTTGCCTAACAACAGCATCCGCAAACCAATCCGGTATCAGCTGCATGGATAAGGTTTCTCCCTCCCTTCTTTATTATAAAATCATTTGTTAGTCATCACTACATTACTTATTGCTATATAAGCAACAGAACTATTTTATTATGAAACTCCAAGGACATTTCTTCGCTACAAGAATTAATCTGATTACCTGGCTACCTATTATTTTAGCTATGATCGTGGCAGCTTATATGCGGTTCCGGACAAACTCTAATTTAAACTATTTACTGATAGGAGGCGACGGCCCCTATTACCCACTACAGATAAGGAGTATACTCGAACAACAAAAGCTTGCCTTCCCTGATATGCCGCTGCTTTTTATTTTTGAGGGATTGATTGCAGGGATGCTCGATTTTTTTCATGTCGCGTCATACAATAATTGCGTGCTTCTGGCAGCAAAATTAACGGATGCTATCATTCCTCCACTGGCCGCTATTCCTGTTTTCCTGATAGTGAAGGAATTAAATACTCCGGGCATAACATCCAGATTTCTCAATTATTTACTGGTATACTTTGCCTTATTTAATTTTACGACATCCTTGGTATTTTCAAATGGCTTACAAAAAAATGCAGTGGCTGTTGTCTGGCTCTTTTTCTATTTCTATTTTGTGATCCGGCTCATCAAATATGAGCAAAAAAAAGACCTGTATTATTTGGGCTTAGTGTTGCTCCTATGCGTACTGACTCACTTTGGAAGCTTTGCTTTGCTGATCTTTTTTACAGCCTTAATTGGCATATTCTGGTTAATGTATCATAAACAGGCCATAAGATCTTTTACCTGGAAAAAAGCAGCCATTATTTTAAGCGCATTGATTTTGTTTCTGTTAATGATTGCTTATTTCGATTCAGGGCGTTTTCAGCGGTTAATTTCTATTCCTCTTAAAGTGTTCGAATTTCCGGTGTTACTACTTATGCTGAGCGGTTATGGCATTGAAAACTTTTTAAGTCCACTCCATCTCATTGTTGGAAACCCTTTGGCTTTAATTGCATTGATCTCTCTTATTATTTACAGAAAAAAAATAAGCAAAGAAAACAAGCTTATTGCATGGGCTTTAGTAGTTGCAACGTTTTTTCTGGTCTCTCCTTTTATAGGACTGGAATGGGCTAACAGATTATATATTATGAGTTATATTCCCATCGTTGTTCTCTACCTGATTTTATTTAATAGTATTAAATCCAAATGGTTAAGAATAGTTCCGGCAGGTTTGTTTACTCTGCTCATTGCTATGTCTATTATGGGCATTCGGGCAAACACTCCTTGTATTACCCAGGAATCGTATACCGAATTTGTACAGATACAGCAGTATGTAAAATTTAACGAAAACGATGCTATTATTGGCAGGCAAGATCTGCGTTTACTTGGGAGCTGGGAATTCAGAACAAAATCGATTGTAGACTATTTATTTAAGAAAGAAGATTTTAATAGGTACCATGCTGTGTATGTGATACGGCAAATAAAAGGAAGTAATTTTCCTTCGGGACGTTTTAGAGGAGACGCCAGAATTCCCGACAATTCCATTAAAGTGTATTCAGGTGAATGCTTTGAATTGTATCAACTCAAAAGTGGCGAAGGCTGGAAAGGTGGAAAAGGAAAACCATCAAAAGCTCATGGCAAAATTATTAGTATTACTCCCACACAACTTGTTCTGCAAAACGACAATGGTTTTATGAGAACAGTTGAATTAACAGACCATACCATTATTGAAATGGCTCTTAAAAAAGGCATGTCGGTTGAAGTGTGGGGCAACTGGAAACCCTTTAGTCTCAATGTAGTTGCGGAATCTATCGAAGAATTAAACAATCAAAATTAATGATAAGAATTATAAGCTATGTTTAAGGGCCTGGCTAAGAGATAAAATGATTGAGCAACATAAAAGCAGTCGTTTCGTTTTTGATAGTCTCTGAACGAACTGCTATTATCCACCAGGCTTCTCAAACAAAAAAACCGGAGTTAATCTCCGGTTTTTTCTAAAGTTTTTTCTTTATAAACTTTTCCAGGTCGTTAAGCCTTGTTTGGTAAATTTAAAGGATTGCACACGACCTCCCAAATTTTCGATAGCTCTTGCTACTTTAATTTTTGTAACAGCAGGGCAATAAAAAAACATAAAGCCACCACCGCCCGCTCCCGAAATTTTTCCTCCGGTAGCTCCAGTTGTAATAGCTGTTGTATACACATTATCAATCAATTCATTTGAAATGGAATGCGCCATGAGCTTTTTGTTGGTCCAGCCAAAATGCAGGATCTCTCCTATCTTACTCAATTCGCCACGCAATAAACTATCTTTCATTTGCTGTGCCTGCTCTTTTAAATTATGCATGGCTTCTACCGACTTTTCGTTTTTGTCTTTTACGTTCTTTACCTGCTCATTGATAATAGTTGCCGATAGGCGCTGTGTTGCTGTAAAGTACAATAACAGATTAAATTCAAGTTCGTAAAGGATCTCATCTTTTAACTGCAAAGGATTTACAATCACTTTATCATCGGCCAGGAACTCCATAAAATTAATGCCGCCAAACGTTGCTGCATACTGATCCTGTTTTCCTCCGCTCATATTAAGATCCACGCGCTCAATTTCATAAGCCAGATGCGCAATATCATATTTACCCAAAGGCAGGTTCAGCCATTCTACAAATGCTCCTATTAAAGATACCACAATAGTAGAAGATGTTCCTAATCCTGAGCCTTGCGGCGCTTCAATGTAAGACGTTAAACGAAAGGATAAAGGCTCTGTATTAAATTGTTTAACAATACGGTTGTACACGCCAATAAATAACTCAAAGCCTTCTACAATTTCTAATTGTTTTTGCGATGTTACCGTAATACATTTTCCGGTTCCGTCAATACAAAATTCAATAGTGCCGTCGTTTAACGGTTCAAGGCTTGCGTAAGCATACAAGTCTATAGTGGCATTTAAAATAGCGCCGCCATATAAATCACTATAGGGCGATACATCCGTTCCACCGCCTGCTAATCCTATCCTTAAAGGTGCTTTGCTTCTGATGATCATATTTATGTTATTTGTTTATATAAATCAAACACTTCGTTTACAAATAGTTTCCAATCGTATTTTTGTTTCTCACGTTTCATGCCCTCTGTAAAAGAGTTTATTCTATCGTTTGCAAAATAATCTTTAATAGCTGTTGCAATGGCCGTCCCTGAAGAGTCAACAACATAACCGGCTACTTTATCCGGTATAATTTCTGATAAGCCTCCCACATTAGTTACCAGAGTTGGTACTTCGAAATGAAAAGAAACCTGCGTTACACCGCTCTGTGTAGCACTTCTATATGGCAAAGCAACCAAATCGGCAGCAGAAAAATACAATTTCACATCTTCGTTGGCAATAAATTTTCCATGTAAAATAACCTGATCTTTAATTCCAGATTTTTCAATCAGATCCAGATAGGGTTGTTTATCTTCATAAAACTCTCCCGCTATTAATAAATTAATATCCGGATTTGTTTTTAATTCACCGAATGCTTCCAGTAACAGATCAAGCCCTTTATACTTTCTGATCAGGCCAAAAAATAATACGATCTTTTTATCCTCTTTTAACCCCAAGGTTTTTCGGGCTTCCGCTTTATTTAATTTTTCGCCGAAAGAAGTATATAAAGGGTGCAATAAATATTTTTTGTGTGCAGTAGTAGTGAATTTCCCAAGGTCTTTCATAACCGCTTTGCTCATCGTAATAAAACCATCGCAGCCATTGATAAAGTATTTCGAAAATGCAGCGTCTCCCATCCGCTTTTCGTGTGGGATCACATTATCGGTAATCGCTAACACTTTAACACCGCTTTTACGCACCATTCGGGCAATACTTCCTAAAGCAGGCCCCATAAAGGGAATCCAGAAACGAAATACAATAAAATCGGGCTTTTCTTTTTTAATGAACTTTGCCGTTTTAATCCATGATAACGGATTAACAGAGTTAATGAGTGTATGGATCTTTAAATTTTCTGGTGCGATGCCGGTTGTATCAAACTGAGTGCTACCCGGAAATAAAAAGCCGGGATATTGTAAACTGTAAGATATAATTTCACAGCTATGTCCCTGCTCATTAAACGCACGGCAGAATAGCTCATCAAAAGTAGCTAAACCTCCACGCAAAGGGTATGCAGGGCCTATGATAAATACTTTTGCCACGAATCAACTTATTTTTTCCCTACAACTAATTCAATTAAATCTTTTTCCTGCAAATAGGTATTTGCCAGGGCTTTTATTTCGGCAGGTGTAATCGTTTTTACAGCCTCAAAATACTTTTCAAAATAATCGTAATCTAAACCAAATTCCCAAATTGCTTTAAACTTATCGGCTAAAGCATAAGGGCCATCCACGCTTCTTAAAAACTGGCCAAGCACATAATTACGAACGGTTTCCAGTTCTTCGGCATCAACCAATTCTTCACGCAATAATTTAATTTCTTTATAAATTTCTTCCAGGGTATTATTAGTAACATCTGCTCCTACTTCTGTTGAAATAAAGAAATACCCCGTATTTACCAATGATGATAAGCCGCTGCCAATACCATAGGTATAGCCTTTATCTTCGCGGATATTAGCCATTAAACGTGAACCAAAATAGCCACCTAAAATAGTATTGAGCACCTGAAATTTAAAATAATCGGGGTGCTTTTTATTAAATAGCACTCTGCCAATGCGTACAGCAGACTGAATAGCATCAGGCCTTTCAATAAAATGTTTTTGTTGTGTAGTGGTTTGTAATTTTGCCGATGGTTCATTAACAGGCTGAATGTCGCCCCAAATGGTTTGTCCAAAAAACTGATTGAGCACAGTTATCAGGTTAGCCGGTAACTTCCCTGATGCTACAATAGTACAATTAGAAGAATGGTAATGCGATTTATAAAATGCTTTAATGGTATCTAAATTCAACTTGTCAAAATCTTCCGTTTTCACATCTCTGCCATAAGGATGCTCTTCACCAAATACCAGTTCTGTGAAGCGACGACGCGCCAGCACATTTACTTTTTGGGAGTTAACCAAATGTTTTTGCTTTTTATTGGAAATGTAAATTTCAAACTCGTCTTTTGGGAACGTAGGGTATTTAATGATTTCTTCTACATAATGCAGGCTTTTATCGAGGTACTTATTTAAGCTGAACAACGCCAGGGTAGCATAATCCTGGTCAACAGCACATTCAAAAAAAGAACCGAAGAAATCAATTTCATCCGATAACTGATTTGCCGTATAGTTTTTGGTGCCGGTTTCCAATAAATTATTTGCTGCAGAAGCCACCAATGTCTGGTTCTGATAATACATCCCGGCTTTAAAAATAAATTCAATTTTGGTTAGTTCCTGCGAACCGCTGTCAATCGTATAAACTTTAATGCCGTTATCCAGTGTAGCTACTTCGGCTTGTTGTATATCAATTTTATCAATCGTTTTAAAATCGGGCGCCAGTTTTCTGTTTAATGTCATATCAGGATCGTATAAATAATTTATTGAAACAATAGCAAAATCAAATAACGACCTGCTATTTTAATGGTTTAAATTTACAGAAATTAACCGAATTAAACATAGCCTTTTTCTATAGGCTTTGAGCGTTATTAACCAACTTTCATTTGCATGGTTTCATCGAATATACGCAAGAACGGGCTTACAGTTTAGCCAGGAATTGAATAAGATGATCTTTTTTGCGCGTAGAAACAGGAATGGTTTTTTCGTTGGCAGTGATCAAAAACCCTCCGTCTATTTTATCATAACGTTTGATATGATTGGCATTAATAAGAAAAGACTGATGCACCCTCAAAAAAGAATCAGCAGGTAGCATGTCTTCGTATTCGCCTAATGATTTTGAAACGAGGATCTTTTCACCTGTGATTAAGTGAAAGTTCGTGTAATTACGGTCAGCTTCACAATATACAATATCGGCAATATTGATCACATGGATGCTGTCGGAAGTTTTGAGCGTCATTTTCTTTAGTCCCTGCGAAGCATTTTCCATATTCTTCATAAATACATCCATTCGCTCTGCAAATTTACCTTCGTTGATCTTTTGCAACGCGCGCTTCACGGCAGCAGAAAAATCATCGGGATCTATCGGTTTCAATAAATAATCCAATGCGGAAACTTTAAAAGCCTGTATGGCATATTCTTCGTAAGCTGTAATAAAAATAACGCCGGTTTTTTTACCGTTCAGGTACTTAAACACATCGAAACCGCTGCCATCATTGAGGCGAATGTCGAGAAATACCAGATCGGGATTTTGTATATGGATCGCTTCTACAGCGGTGGGAACGGATTCTGCTTCGTAAACAGATGTTATTTCAGGACAATATAATTTAATAACTTCCTTAATGGTTTCTCTTGCTCTTTTTTCATCATCAACAATCAATGCACTTATCATACTCCAATCTTAAAATCGGATGAAAGGTACAAATTATAAAGGGATTGAAAAAGTAATTAATGTGCCTTTTGGTTCAACCGGGCTGATGTCGAAATTGATCTTCCTAAATTTGCGTCTGTTCAATAGTTGAAGCCGTTCTTTGGTAATCATGGTTGATAAAGAGGTATGTTTATCCGATTCTTTATCTGTATTTACTGCTGCACTGGAAACAGAGATTCCTACACCATTATCTTTAACACGTACCAGGAGGTAATTTTTCTCTTTTTTGAACTCCACTTCTATAAAGCCTTTGTAATCAATATTCTTTAAGCCGTGTTCAAGGGCATTTTCAATAGAAGGTTGCGTCAGCATCGGTGGAATCATTGTCGTATCCAGCTCCAAATCTTCTGCCGTATGAATCACGTAATCAAACTTATTGTCGAAGCGCAGTTGCTGCAACTTCAGATAATTCTCAAGCCATTGTACTTCTTTAGAAAGAGTAATGTATTCTTCGCGCGAATTTTCCAAAATAGCTCTTACCAGTTTGGCAAAAGAGGCTAAATATTTTCCCGATTCCTTTGGCTCATTTTTATACACAAAGCTCTGGATCGCCATCAGGGAATTGAAGATAAAATGTGGGTTCATCTGGCTGCGCAATAAGCGTTGTTCCAGCTTCATGGTCTTTTGATCACTAATGATGCGGCTTTGCCTGATAAACAGAAAGGATAAAATAAGAATGAGCACAATGATACTTGCCATTCCATAAATAAAATATTCTTTCCTGGAAAGTTCTAATTGCTGGATCTCATTCTTTTGACTCAACACCACATTTTCCTGTTCTTTCTTTTCAGCTTCGTATCCAAACTGCTTTTGCAGACTGGTGTTTTTTGTTTCCTCGTTCAGGAGGCTGTCTTTTAGCGTTGCATAGCGCTCATGCATGAGCAGCGCATTCTTATAGTCGTTCTTGCTTTTGTATATACGGTAGAGCACTTCTGAGGCTAACCTGATATTAGACGGTATTTTGATTTCTTCCGCTATTTTAAAACTTCTTAAACCAAGGGCTTCCGCACGCGAAATATCATCAATAGCCAGGTAAAGACCTGCCATACCATGCAGAATATTCGATAGCAAACGCTTGTAATTATGCTCTTCAGAAATTTTCACCGCTTGCTCATAATAGTTCAGCGATTTGTTGAACATAGCCTGAACCGTATCCTTCGGATAACCTTGCTTCTTCATATAAAAAAACAAACGGTGGTATGTACCTGCCAGTCCATACAAGTCTTGTACATAAAAGCGTACAAAGTTATGTTGCTTACTTTGCTGCAAGGCCGAATTATAATAAAGAACAACTTTTGACTGATAGGCATTAATAGAATCCATGTTTGCATTCCTGTCTAAAAGAGCTACAAGGTCATCCCTGTAAATCGTAGCAATGTTGGTGATAGATTCGTTGATGAACTCATTATCTTTAAGATCGCGTGCAATTTTAAGACACCTGAAATAATAAGCCCTGGCTTTATCCTTCTGCCCCTGCACGTATAATAAAGCAGCTATATTATAGATACAGGTCATAATGCCTTTTCTATCATTTATTTTTTCATATAGCGAAAGCGACTCGTAATAATAATGAAGCGCTTTGATCACATCACCCTTCTGGTAATGCATAGCCCCAATGTTGAGCAGTCCATTGGCAGCGCCTTTTACATCGCCAATGCTGCGATCGATCTGAATGTTCTTTAAAAAATAAACAAGAGCTGAATCCTGGTCTCCTGTTTCATACAGCACGTAACCTAACAGATTATAACAGCTACTCAGGCCCGTCTTATATCGGATTTTCTGGCAAAGGTATTGTGCCTGCCTGCAATAACGAATGGCGGTGTCGGTATTGTTTGTAGCGTAAGTGTCTGCGATTTGGATCAGGGCCAATGCTTTCAGGGTATCATGCTTATTGGATTTAACGACGCGATGCAAGGAATCCAATTTATGATATGTTTCGGCAGAGAAGTCCTGCGCACTGGCAGGTTTAACACTAAAAAGCAAACTTAAAAAAACAATGACAACAGAAGACCGCATGAAAAAAAATATTCCAGGTGCCAATGAAATAACTAATCGTAAGAAAATTGTCGGGCTGAAAAGGATCATTACTCTATAGAATCTTTCAGATTCAGCAGCTTGGTTTTGATCTGTTTTAACTTATCAATGACTTCCGCTTTTACCTGGTCTGATTCTTTAACACCGCCTTTTAGCTTATCTTTAGCGCCTTGCAGCGTATAGCCCTTTTCTTTTACAAAATGGAAAATGAGTTTGAAATTTTCGATGTCTTTTTTTGTAAAAAGCCGGTTGCCTTTTTTGTTTTTTGAAGGAGAGATCACATCAAATTCTTTTTCCCAAAAACGAATGAGGGAGGTGTTAACATCAAACATGGTTGCCACCTCACCAATTGAGTAAAATAATTTTTCTGTTTCTTTTTCTTCCAATAATGCCATTAATCAAATATAAATAACTAATGCAATCCGGCTTTTAAACTTTTTCAACAAAAGAGCAAATTGAATTAACATTTTTGAAAGGAGACCTGAGATATGAGACTAAGAGATGTGAGATAGAACAAGTCTCATATCTCAATAGTCATGTCTCACATCTATATTACTTTTTCTCGCTTACTACTTCAAAAGGAATGGTTAAGGTTTCACCGGTATTATCAGATAATGAAAGCATATGTTTTCCTTTCGAAGGAGCTATCCCCAGTTGATGGATCTCTCTTGTAGTACCAACCAATGCGCCATCCAGATGCCAGAATACGGTATTGGAAGGATTACGATGGGCGATCTCAAAAACCGTTTTCCCTTGTTCTCCGCTTAGTTCATAGGGAATATAGATAATGGTGCCAGGCTTTGGATAAATTATCTCCATCGATTTTTCTATGTCGGGCTCGCAGCCTGCTTTATAAGGTGGCAACGTTTTATAGGTCGGATTTTTTATTTTAAAATAATATTCCAACGTGGGAGGCAATACAAACCAGGATGTGGTTTTCATATCCAAAGGCGATACGCAGGCATCGGTAACTCTGTATTGCCCCGTAACATCCGTATGTATGGGCACATGGTACTTGCAGGTAATAGCAACATTGGAATTTTTCGGGATCCATTCTTTTTTTATTTCGGTACAATGCACCGAAGGCAAGCAGCCGCTTTGCCTGCATACAAGTACCTGCTTTAAATCGGAGACCGGCATTTTAAACCATTCTGATTTGGGTAGCATTCCAAAAATTTCGAAGAGTACAGGGGCTGCAGCAGAAATTCCGGTTAAGCCAGGACGGCCCTCTCCATCTGCATTTCCGATCCATACACCCACTACATAATTTCCAGAAACACCAATGGCCCAACCATCTCTGAAACCAAAACTGGTTCCGGTTTTCCAAGCTATTTTTTGAGAGCTTCCCAAACGTTTCCAACTCGCATCAATATCGGGGCGACCAACTTCAGCCATGGCTTCAAAGGTAAGCCATATAGAGGATGCAGATAGCAAAGGAACAGCTTTAGAACTTTTGTCGGTGATAAGGAAATTCCCGGAAGTACCGCTTTTTAAATATTCCGGTTTATCCCAATCTTTTTGAACGTAAGTCCCTGAAACGTTATACCTGTTTAAAACCTTAGCCATAGACGCATACGCCGAGCACATGTCCCATAATTTTGATTCTCCGCCACCCAATATCAATGACAGGCCATAATTATCGGCCGAACGGTTCATGGATGATAAGCCTATTTGTTTCAGTCGGTCGAGGAACTTCTGAATGGTATATTGCTGTAATAATTTTACAGCAGGTATGTTTAAACTCCTTGCCAGTGCTTGTTTTGCCGGAACCGCGCCATCATAGGTAAAATCAAAGTTCTGAGGCACATAGCCGGCAATTTGTGTGGGAATATCCGGCACTAAAACATTTGGCATCAACTGGCCATCGTTTAACATAAAGCCATATAAATAAGGCTTTAAAAGACTGCCCGTACTTCTGTTGGCCATAATCACATCTACATCCTCGCCATGTGGTTCTTTATCTTTTAGTGGTGTATTTCCAACATAAGATACCACTTCATTTTTACGAACATCTATAATCAAAGCACATACATTATGGACTTCGTTTTGTTTTAAACGTTCGTTATGTTTCGTTACTATTTCCAGCAACCTATCCTGGATTTCAGAATTTAAAGTTGTTTTAAAATTATGTTCCTTTTTATTTTCATTCACTACTCTGTTCAGTAAGTGCCTCGCTTTATTGGGCAAGGGAAAAGGCTTTTCAGGCAAAGGTTCACTCTTAGAAAGGCGGAATGTTTCCTCATCCATATAATGTAAATTATATAATTTATAGAGGAGCAAATCGCGTTTGCGTTTTAATTTTTCCTGATTTTTGCCGGGATAAATAATAGAAGGGGAATTTGGCAACACTGCAAGAGTAGCACACTCGGCCCATGAGAGATGAGAAAGGCCTCTTCCAAAATAACGCCATGCTGCTGCATCTACACCAACTACATTGGTTCCAAAAGGAGCATGAGAAGCATAGAGTTTAAGTATTTCGCGTTTAGAATAGCTAAGCTCCAACCTTAAAGCCATACAAAGTTCAAGCAATTTTTCGGCATAGGTTCGTTTTTGATTTTTGCGGATAAGCCTTGCCAGCTGCATAGTAATGGTACTGCCACCACTTACAATTTTACCGGCTTTGCTGTTTTGCCTCATGGCACGCCAAATGGAGATAGGATTAACACCATGATGCTGCAAAAAATACTGATCTTCGAATGCCAAAATGCTACAGGCAAATTTCGGATTTAACTCTTCCGATTCCGGAAAGCGCCACTGGCCGTCTTCCGCAATTTTTGCCGATAATAAGGTATTATGATTATCGTTTAGTATAACCGAATAAGCATCAGAAAATAAAGGCTTTGGTAAGCAACATAAAAACCATATTACTGAAGCCAACAGTATAAAGCTCCAGAAGAGTTTTTTTTTATGAAGTTTGGTGAAAGACAAAAAAGAGAATTTTGAACGATAAATTTAACTATAAAAATTAAATCAATTTAATCCATGCTCTCTCTTACGTTTAAACAGGGCATCATCGAGGGTCATAAATTTAAGATATATCTCAAATCCTCCTGCTCCTTTGCTTACCTGGTTATATTTAGACACGTTAACATCGTAAGATAATCCAATGGCATATTTACCCATATCCAGATTTACCTGCGGGATAATGGCATCGTTCACACGGTAATAAAGTCCTACATTTAATCCTGTTTCTGTTTTTGTTCCTGTTAATTTAGTGCCGTTTTTAAATCTGAAACGTAAATGTGTACCTACATTAATTTGTGACGCAGAGCCTTGCATAATATAAATAACACTTGGTAATAGCGATAACTTAGTGTCTTTAAAATCGATACGGGCCTGTACGTTTCCTACAAAACGCATAGGGACTTTGTAAGTAGAACCTGAGCTGAAACGCTGAACGGGTTGATTGATATGATGTACAGCTGCTCCTATTTTCAAACTGAAGATATCATCCCTTGTCATGTCTACATTAGCCGAAGAATATTCGTAGTTAACTCCTGCGCCAACATCAGCATTTACAAAAGACGTGTAATTCACAATTTCTCCGGTAGGTAAGGATTTGTCTATTTCTTTTCCTGTGTATTGATTTCCGTAGGTTAAAGAAGCATAAGTAGCGCTGTTTTGGTTAACGCCAAAATATAAACCACCGGCGATCTTACTTTTTTTACTGGCCTTAATAATGGCATTTATGTGCATTTGAACCTGTGTTGTCCCAATTTTGGCAACACCTGCCCTATCATTAAATACAAATAATCCCAGTCCCATATAGGCTTTTTTTCGCGCCGCTTTTAAAACAGAGCCATCAATACTTACGGCCATGGTTTGGTACGCATTTCCCATGGAAGCCCACTGGTTCCTGTAATTAGCTATCGCTCTGAAATACCCATTAAAAAAACCGGTGTTGGCAGGATTCAGCCAAAGAGGTGCTTCTTGTATTTGCGAAAAATGAATATCCTGCGCCGACGCGCAAAAAGTAAACAATAACAATAAATAAGATAAGTGTTTTTTCATCCCGTAATGATTTTATCTTAAGAGTGTAATATTTCCTTTCGACTTTTTCTGATCGCCTTCAAAATTGGTGTATTTTATAAAGTAGCCGTAAACACCTGTTTGCGCAGGTACGCCTTTATAATTGCCATCCCAGCCTTTGGTAGGATCGTTTGAAGAAAATACTAACTGCCCCCAACGGTTCCATATCTCAATAGAAACAGAAGTAGCATGTAAGCCTCCCAGCGGAAATAAAATATCGTTGTTGCCATCGCCATTTGGTGTAAAGGCCGAAGGAAAAATAACATCTGTATCGCTTTCTTTAAGAATCTCTTCCGGTTTTTTCTCTTTCTTTATATAATGAGCAATAACCGTATCTGCCTGTGTAAAATTAATGGTTACCGTATCTCTTGTGAGCGCCTGTAACGGCACATGGTGTTTAAATTCCCAACGATCGAAGGTATAATTGGCTGTATCAATACAACGTTCTTCAAAATCCATACTTACACCGCCAAAATAATTACCATGCCATATATAATTTGGTAACCATATACTATTCAGCTTCACTTCGCCTGCTCCTACCGGCAATACATTTACAGCTACAGGGTAAGGCCCCGTAACATTATAGCAATCTTTAATTTTTTGCTCGATGTAAGAACAACGCTGCATAATTTTGCTTTGCAGTGTATCCATATTCTTGTTCCAATCGGCCAATGTAGAACCATTGCCCCATTTAGCCACGTGGCGCGGCATTTCAGGCGTTAAAATATTTTTGAAATAATAGAAATGATCCATAATACTATCACATTTAAAGGCCGTATTCAACAGATCGGCATAACGGTTGATATACATGGATTTAAAAGCGGGATTGGTCAACAGCTTTTCCAGAATATCAGGATGTCCTTTATTTGGCCCTGCATTATGAAACGTGTTTGTATAAGCACAGGGGTCGGCATCCATACCTGTTGTAGGAATTCCCGAAAAATTTTCTCCCAGGTCATACACATTATCCATATCCCAGTTCCAGTACCTCCATTTCTTTTTATCGCCCGATAACGCACGGCCTCTCCACCAGGCTGTATTCCAGTTAATAAAATCAGAGTTTACCACGTATGAATTGTAAACCATATAATCGATCAGACTTTTAAAACTCAGTTTGCTATCGGCATAATTATAAGCTGCGGTATTGGTCATCGGGTTTGCCATGATATAGTTATATAAATTTACCCAGCCGGTATCACTTCCATCTCTTATTTGCAAACTACCCCAATAGGCCAGGTTATCGATACTGTCTTTTGGCTGCTTGTAATAATAATCGGTATAATCTGTTTCAAATGCTTCACGCAATTCGTAAATGCCCCAATATTTGCCGTTGACAAAAGTAATGACATGCTTATTCCTTCTGCCGTCGATTTCAAGTTCTTTTCTGAAACAATAGGTTTGAACAAAAGCATCGCGCATATGGCAAGCCGTTTGAGGTTTATCTCCCGGAAAATTATCAGAAGCCGCCGCTTTTAAAATCACATGCTGAAATTCTTTCCGTTTACTTTTACCCATTTTCCAATCAGTAAAAAATTTATTCAGCAACGCATAATTATACCCGTAATCATCCTTGGTTTCAAAATCAATCCCTCTCTGGTCATAAGCCCAGGAGTCGTTACCATGCTTATTTGACAACCCATAGGTTTCTGTAATAAAGGCACTGTTATTAAAGTATTCGAAATGCGTACGCGGATAAATCTGACTTCCATTCATCAAAGAATTTAAATTACTTCCCCCACTTAAAGAAACTACGCCGTATTGAGCGTTGATATTTTCTCCAATAAAATAGGTATTGGTTTCCATAAAGCTGGGCAGTATATTGGCATTGCTGCTTATGGCATAAGCCCTTACAACGGTGGTGGAAGCTGAATTAACAGGGGTAGTGGCGTAAACAGGCGATGATGTGGTAGGCTCAGAACCATCAGTAGTATAATAAACGGTTAAACCCGAAGAAACAGGAACAGAAATAGAAACGTTTTGAGCAGAACCATAAAAGCCGGCCGCAGGGCTTAAAAGCGGGGTTGGAGCATACCCATCGTAAGCAGTTCCTGAATTAGAGGCATTGGGTGTTGGTGTTGTATATACTTTCCATGTAGCTGAGCCATCGGGTGTACGCCCGCGTGAGTGCCTTACCTGTGTAAGCCGCAAGCGCAATGTATCAACCAAATTAGACCCATTCATTAAAATGATCCAATCGCCTTTGCATTGTGTTAATTTAAAATTGGTGTGAATGTGACCGGATGTATTGGAAGGAGTATCTTTTCCACTGCACCAGATCCTTAAAAAACCACCTGCAGGAATACTTGTTCCCGAAGGCAATGCATATTTTGTAATATCATTGGGGTCGTCACTCATATTCCATCCGCCAACATTGGCAGCAGCCGAACCGGCGTTATATAATTCAACCCAATCGGGAGAGTTCCCTGTGTTATCCAAAAAAACACTACCGGGTGTTAAAGTTGAGTTCGAAACAGAATACTCGTTAATTTTTACCTGGCACGTAGCGTGTAGATTAAATATTAAGATGAGTAAGACAAAGGGTATATTTTTATTCATACTTAACTATTTGATAATAATAAATATACAATTATTTTATGTTAAATAATCATATAATTTAACGCAAAATGGGATTTTCAAATCTACTCTCTAAAAACAGGTGCAAAATATGGCAATAACCATAACTTAATAGTAAATTTGTACTCTGAAATTATGAGCGACAAAATTGAACACGAATGTGGTGTAGCGTTAATCCGACTACTAAAACCATTAAGTTTTTACAAAGAAAAATACGGTAGCAGCAGATACGGTTTACACAAAATGTACCAGCTGATGGACAAAATGATAAACCGTGGCCAGGACGGTGCCGGAGTAGCTACTGTAAAACTTGATGCAGACCCGGGAACAACCTACATAGACCGTTTGCGCTCCATTCAGCCTAAAGCTACACAGGATATTTTTTCCCAGATAAACGACCTTTACATAAATGCCAAGCAGAAAAATCCGGATGCTTACAATGATATAGAATGGCAGAAAAAGAACATTCCCTTTATGGGAGAGTTAATTTTAGGGCATTTACGTTACGGTACTTATGGTGGCAATAATATACAAAGCTGCCATCCTTTCAGAAGACAAAATAACTGGATGGCTCGTAACCTATTAGTAGCAGGTAACTTTAACTTAACAAACGTGGATGAACTATTTGGTCACTTGATTGAATTAGGGCAACATCCTACCGTAAAAGCCGATACAGTAACTGTAATGGAAAAGATGGGGCATTTTCTGGATAAAGAAAATGACCGCTTGTTTAAACTGTTTAAAGAAAAGGGATTAAATAATTTTGAGATCTCTAAAGAAATTCAGAAAAATATTGATGTGACTTCTATCCTTATAGAAAGTAGCAAAAAATGGGATGGAGGCTATGTCATGGCCGGAATGATGGGACATGGAGATGCTTTTGTGCTAAGAGACCCGAATGGTATAAGGCCCGCCTATCTTTATAAAGATGATGAAGTATTAGTAGTAGCAAGCGAAAGACCTGTGATTCAAACCGTATTTAACGTACCGATCAACGATGTTCGGGAATTGAAACCGGGACATGCTGCTATTATTAAAAAAGACGGAACTTTTACGGAAGAACAAATTATTGAACCGCTCGAGAAAAAAGCCTGCTCGTTTGAAAGAATTTATTTTAGCCGTGGTAATGATGCGGATATATACAGAGAACGTCAGCAACTGGGAAGGTATTTGGTACCGCAGGTGTTAAAGGCTATTGATTATGACCTCGACAATACGGTTTTCAGTTATATTCCTAATACTGCCGAAGTGGCATTTGGCGGACTTGTAGAAGGTATTGATGAACATATCAATAAAACCAAAGCAACAGAAATTTTAAAACTGGGAGCTAACGTTTCGGAACCTGCACTTAGTAAAATACTGGCGAGCCACCCTCGTATTCATAAAGTAATTATTAAAGATGCCAAGCAACGTACCTTTATTACTGATGATGAGAGCAGGGACAGCTTAGTGAATTTAGTATACGATATTACTTACGATACAGTAAAAAAAGATGTAGATACACTCGTTATTCTTGATGACAGCATTGTGCGTGGTACCACTTTAAAACAAAGTATTTTAAGAATCCTTGATAGGTTGCATCCTAAAAAAATTATTATTATTTCTTCGGCTCCGCAAATTCGTTACCCCGATTGTTATGGTATTGATATGGCTGTAATAGGCAAATTTGTTGCCTTTGATGCTGCCATTTCTTTAATTAAAGAAACAGGAAAAGAAAACCTACTCAATAATTTATATGAAAAGGCAAAAGCAGAATTGCTTAAACCAAAAGAGGAACAGATAAATGTTGTGCAGGAAATTTACAGAACGTTTACCAATGAAGAGATCTCGCAAAAAATTGCCGAGTTGATTCGTCCTGCCGATTTAAAAGCGGAATTAAAAATCATTTACCAAACCATTGAAGGCTTGCATCAATCATGCCCTCATAACCTTGGCGATTGGTACTTTACAGGCAATTACCCTACTCCCGGCGGAAATAAGGTAGCTAATAAATCGTTTGTAAATTATATGGAAGGTAACAACGAAAGGGCTTACTAACTAAGTCTCTCGTTATTCTCAAAAAAAGAGTTGATTTGTTCGCAAATGTAAACGATCTCTTCTTTCGTAAGTTCATAATACATAGGAAGCCTCAATAAGCAATCTGTGTATCTATCTGAATTTGTCAAATCTATTGTTCCTTGATTTTTGTAGAAGTGACTTTTGTTTAAGGATAAGAAATGAAACACAGCACTGATATTTTTACTTTTCAGATGCTGTATCAGAGCCATTCTTTCTTTGGAACTATTTAATACTATATAAAAAATATGCGCATTGTGTTCCGCATATTCAGGGATGAAGGGGCGTTTTAAAAACCCATTTTTTTCTGCAGCGTTTAATTCTGAGTAATACAAATCCCAAAGCTTTTTGCGTACCTTTTGAATTGATTCCATGCTTTCGAGCTGAGCTCTTAAAAAGGCTGCCGTGATTTCTGAAGCCAAAAAGGAAGAACCAATATCAACCCATTCATAATTATTGATTTCTCCTCTCATAAAGGAAGATTTATTGGTTCCTTTTTCGCTTATAATTTCTGCACGCTTATAAAACTGATCGTCATTAATTGTCATTAAGCCGCCTTCGCCGGAAATTACATTTTTTGTTTCGTGAAAAGAAATAGCCCCAATATGCCCTATAGAACCCAAAGCTTTTCCTTTGTAATAGCTATCAACTGCCTGGGCTGCGTCTTCCACTACATAAAGGTTATGGGCTTTTGCAATGCCCATAATTTTATCCATATCGCAGGCAATACCTGCATAATGAACCGCAATGATGACTTTGGTGCGTGGACTGATTAATTTTTCAATGCTATCAGCATCTATATTTGGATTTAGCGGATTACTATCCGCAAATAAAATTTTGGCACCGCGTAACACAAAAGCATTTGCTGTTGAAACGTACGTATATGCCGGTGCTATAACTTCATCACCGGGTTTTATATCAAGCAGAAGAGATGCCATTTCTAAAGCATCAGTGCAGGATGTAGTTAAAAACGCTTTTTTAATATTATATTTTTCTTCAAAAAAACCCGTGCACCATTTAGTAAATTTGCCTCCTCCTGATAATTTCCCGGAAACAGTTACTTCAGTAACGTATTTTAGTTCGTTACCCGTAATGTAAGGTTTATTAAATATAATGGGTTTGTTCATTGCCTACAAAGCAAATTTAGTATAATATTATACAGTTTATTTAATATTATTGACTTTACACCAGGCTCCAAAAGCATAATTTAAAAAGGGATCAGCAGTACTTTTATTTTTATACTGTTCAGGAATATGGTTTAAATATTCGTTGAATTGCATTTTATTTTTTTCGATCCACACCTGCTGTGGTGTTGTGTAACCTTTTTTATCCTTTCTATATCTAATCGTATCGGGCAATTCAGTCATTGCTTCTCTCAATAACGATTTTTGCCAGCCATCTTTAATTTTCACTTCGTCAGGCAACGAAAAACAAAAATCTACCAAACGGTAATCCAAAAAGGGATGCCTGGTTTCTAATCCAAATGCCATAGAATCTCTGTCATCTGATCTTAGATAGGTAGGCAACATGGTCTCAGAAAAATCAATTTTTAAAAGGTCAATGAGTTTATTAGCACTATTCCAATGAGTTTCCAGGGCATGATGCATGTCTTTTAATCCTAATTTAATTTTAACAGCGTATTTAACCTCGTTTATAATCTGCTTGTGTAGTTTATTTTTATCCAATGATTTTAATTCACAAAAAGATTTAAGAGAAGTCAAGTATTTTCTTAGTTTTCCTTGCAAAATAAGCTGCCGGCAATATCTGTAAAAATGATGATGGTATCCTGCCAGTAATTCATCTCCACCCTGCCCTATCAATAATACTTTCACATCATTGTTCCTAACGAGTCGCGCCACACACCATTCTGCATAATAAGATGTGGAAGCAACGGGCATATCCTGGTGTCGGATATGATCTTCAAAATCATTTACCGAAAATAATTCCAGCGGGTTTACATAAAAAGAGCGGATCTTAAGATCATTCTCTATATATTTTATGAATTCAGATTCATCCCCTGAAAGCCCCGGAAAGATTGCCGAAAAAGTTTTAATATTTAATTCTTTACCTTCTTTTTTCAATAATCCATAGGCCTTATAAAGAATAGAGCTAGAATCCAGCCCTCCTGATGAAGCAAATCCTATGGGAACGTCACTTCGCATTCTTAATTTTACAGCATCCGTAAATAAAGCATTAAATTCCTCAACTGTATTGGAGTGAGCTGTTTGAATGGTCTTTAAAGAGTAATAAGAAACAAAATTAAGATCTTTTAAATCCGTGTTCAGATCCACATAGCAAAAATGGGCTTTTGGAAAACGTCTTACTTCTTTAAAAAAAGTTTGTTCATCATAATCGATATAAGCTTTGTCCAGGAATGTATTAACCGTCTCAGTATTCAGTGTTAGATTTAAATTATAAGCATAAAATTGTTTTACCTCTGAAGTTAAAATCAACCTGGCCGGATCTTTATAATAATACAGAGGCTTTACTCCAAATCTGTCATTGGCGATAAAGAGATTGTGCTCTTTGGCATTATAAATAATAAACGAGAACATTCCATTAAACTTTGGCAGACACATTTCTTTCCATGCATCATAAGCCGCAATTATAACCTCTGTATCTGTTTGAGTAAGGAATGTATAACCCAGTGCCTGTAATTCTTTTCTTATTTCGATGTAGTTATAAATCTCTCCATTAAATACCATACTATAATGCAGATAATCAAAAGGCTGGTGCCCCGCTTCAGATACATCCAATATGCTTAACCGTTTGTGACCTAATAAAAGATCAGCTGTCAATTCGGAGTTATAATTTACTTCGGGTAATTTAGAATATCCACGACTTTTATTTTCTTTAACGTTATGAGCAGACATGCCATCGCTATCGGGACCCCGATGACTAATTAAACGCAACGAATCCTGAAATTCTTTGAATGCACTATCTGAAATATAGTTTTTGTTATATAATACCGAAAGTCCGCACATAAATTATTGAACTTTTACTTTAGCAACAATTTTCAGAAATTTACCTGTCCCCATTAACGGTGCATGCGCATCGCCGGGAAATACAATCATAAAATAGTCTTCCGGAATATTTATTTCTGATACAGGCTTGTCGTTGAATAGCCTGTAATCGTCTTTCTCCATGCCATCTGTAGCTATAGCTGTGCAAAAAGACGTTTCTTTATATCCTACGAGGTCATTTCCTTTTATAACATAATGAATATCCAGATACTTCTGATGGCATTCTAACTTAACCTGTTCCTTTCCTTTTCCTTCTGTATCAAAATAAAGAAGAAAAGCATTTTCATTGATATCCGTTTTTTTGTTCTCAAAGTCTTTCAGTTCTGCTTTTTGAAGGTGTTCAAATACAGTTTTGAAGTAAGGATTTAATGAAAAATAAAAAGGCGCATTTTTTATGTGATCCAGAATCATTGTCTAAGAATTAAATGTTTTATAGTTATTGTAACGGTAATTTTCAATATTATTATTTTTAAAAAAATCTTCGGTCGTTTGCTCGAGGGCAATATGTATTTTTTCTTTCAGTTCCGTTTCACTTAATGCGCAAACATTTCTGAAAGAAGACTCTTTTATAGGAAAATTACTATATGCCACGGGGTATACAATCGTTTTAAAACCCCAGAATAATCTTTCGTAAGCCAGTGTTGAAACAAGCGTTACAGCCACGTCCGCGTTATAAAATTGTTCAGCATTCGCAATATTAACATCTGCAAGGACAATGGAAGTTGAAATAGTATTGTAATATTCCTTTGTTTGCTGCAAATGTTTTTTTTCTAAAGGATGTAAAAACACTTTTAATGTATAAGCATTTCGCTCTTTCACAAAGTTTAATAAGACTTCTAACAAATTTAATTCATTTTCATAATCCTTGTTTCCCGTTTCAATTCTACCAAGTTTTTTTCTTAGCCACATGCCGCTCGAATAAAATCCGATGGTTTTTTCAGCTATTTTAGGAAAAGTAGATCTATAAAAAGGTTCAAGATTATAACTGATTTCAGGAACCCAATCATTCGTTTCTTTAACAAACATAGTAGACTTATATTCTTTGTATTCGTCGTGTTGGTAACGAAAGCAAAAGCTCAATGAATCAGCAACGATTATTTTATTCCAAAAAGAAAGAGGCACTTCTGATGGAATTTTATTAACATATATGCCTGACTTAGAGATGCTATAGGCAAGCAGATTGGCATCGTGCTCATAGATATTAAAAAAATGAAGCTTATTGATCCGGTTCTTTTTTAAAATGGTTAAAAGATGTAAAGCTTCAATTAGATTTAAAATGTGAAGTGGCGCTCTGAGTTTATTTTTAGAAAAAACAGAAATCAAAAACACACAAGGCAGGCTTATCAAAAAGAAAAACAAGTTTAATAAAGAACAAAAAACAGTTACGCTTTTTTTTAGCTCTTCCCTTGCAATAACCAGTTTAGGGGCTTCTCCGCTAAGCCTTGTAATATAATTTTCCCTTAAGGGCACATTGTTTAAATCGGAATCAAAAATAGCGGAAAAAGAACTAATGTTATTCGTAACTATTTTTTGCTTTTTAAACTGAGCTACAAAAAGCATTTTATAAATCTTCAGACTAATAAAAAAGTCATTTGTAGAAGCTTTTGGAAATCGAAACGTTTGATGTTCGATGAGATTCGTTAAACTATAATCATAAACTGACTCAGATAACGACATCCTAAAAATAACTTTCAGGAATGCCAGATTGTAGTGCCAAACTAATTTTAAGTAATCAGGCATTTTTATACCAGGTCATCAAAGCTTAAGGGCTTACCCTTTTTGAGATCTGTTTTTGCTTTTTTCCCTAATACGCTATCGTAATATTTTGGCGCAATACCTAAAGCAGGCCTGATAACCCTGATATTATTTTCAGTGATAACGTCCCCCGCTTTCAGATCTTCCGATATATAGATAGAGCGCTTAAATTGCAGGGATGCTTTTTCTGCTTCCTGTATGCCTATAAATACTTTTCCAAGCGACAGAAAGGCTCTTTCTGTTTCAACTACCAGACTTTTTAACTCTTCCGGTTCTAACGAGAAAGCGCTATCCACCCCGCCATCTGCTCTACGCAAAGTAAAGTGTTTTTCAATAACCCTTGCTCCTAATGCTACTGCGGCAACAGAAGCTCCTATCCCCATTGTATGATCAGAAAGGCCTATTGTACAATTAAATAGTTTATGTAATTCAGGAATTGTATTGAGATTTGTATTTTCCGGAGTAGCCGGATAGGTGCTTGTGCATTTTAAGAGGATTAACTGTTCGCAACCATTTGCTTTAAGAACTGCCACACTTTCTTCAATATCCTGCAAAGTAGAAACACCCGTGGAAACAATAACGGGTTTACCCGTTTTGGCAACTTTTTTAAGTAAAGGATGGTGCGTGTTTTCAAAGGAGGCAATTTTGTACGCAGGAACATTTAAGCTTTCCAGAAAATCAACCGACGATTCATCAAAAGGTGAGCTAAAAGCCAGCATTCCTTTTTCTTTGGCACGGTTAAAAATAGGCTCATGCCATTCCCATGGCGTATAAGCCATTTTATAAAGGTCGTGCAGTTCTTTTCCATTCCACAAAGAGTTTTCATCCGAAATAGTAAATGCGCCTTTCATTGTAATGGTATCAGCCGTATACGTTTGAAGTTTAAGGGCGTGGGCACCCGCTGCTGCCGCAGCATCTACCAGCTCTAAAGCCCTGTCCAGAGATTGATTATGATTACCGCTCATTTCTGCAATGATAAACGGTTTGCGGTTATCTCCGATTTCTATATGACCTATTTTAAACATTTGCATGTGCCTTTTTAATTAATTTATAACTTTCTTCGCCATTATATATTTCCAAATCCTGAATCACATACCCGGCGTTCTCAAAACTTTTTAAAGACGGAATGTTATCTTTTTTAATATACGCCGTAATTTCAGTTTTAAAGTATGTTTTAAAAAAATAATCCGCCGATTGCTTCAACATTATTCCGGCGAGTTTTTTTCTCCTCATCTCCGGCGCAATTGTTATTCCGACTATATTTTCTTTTTCCCTGCATTCAATTCTTACACAACCTGCAGGTACAGTATTAAAGCTAAAAAGCAAAAAGCACACTGTATTATCTTTTATTTTGCCATGAAACCATTTTAAATGATCGTCATACTTAATGGCAGATTGATTATAAGAGTTCTGACGGGTTACTTTATCGTTGTTCCAGTCATATATTAATTTCCCGTCATTTTGATCTACAGGTCTAAAATCCACAAATAAAGTATTTGCTATTTCAAGGATTCTTGCCGGCGATTTTTTATCCAATAAACCCAGCTGCAATTTTGTCTGATTATTTACCTGTTCCGGCGTTATAGAATTAACCTGGTTTGCCAGTTCTGCTTTAATGGCAACTGCACATTGGCTATTTATAAGAGTATCGAGAATGTATTTTTGATTGTCGGCAGTTTGTAATAATATGATATAAACTCCTAACGCTGCGGCTTCTAAAGCAATATTACTTGGTTGTAAAATGGCGATATCCATTTCAGAAATAAGTTCAATAATTTCATTGGTATTCAAGGAATATAAGAGCTTTAATCTGGTAGAATTATCCTTTACCAATTGATTTAAAAATTCAAATTCAGGATTCAGAGGGTATGTTAATAGTGTAATTTCTTTAGTAGTGTTTACAAGTAATTCCTTTACTATCCTCGTTGAATGGTTAGCCGGATCTGTTCCTCCTATGCAAACTAAAATTTTGTCTACTGATTTTACCGGTGGAATTATTGTCTTATTAAGAATTTGCTGTTTAATAAGAGCATATTTTAAACCTCCATAAAATTGTGTTTCCGCCGCAATCTTATAGTGTTTTTTATTACCGGAGAATCCATGATTAATAACTACATCTGCCACATTTTCCCATTCATTCAAGTCATCAATTGCTATTACTTTGTTGCCATTGGCTTTTATTTTTTCCTGATATGCTGTTTTAAAATTATACCCATCCAACACTACCAGGGCATTTTTTGAAATTAATTCTGCAAATAACGCGGGGCTTTCGAAATCGGGCTTATCAAGAGTATGCAGCACATAACCATTCGACCTGATAAGTTCAGATACCAGGTTATCTGCTCCAAAAGAATAAAAACTAATGTGGAAAAAATCTTTTAAATAACCGGAAAGAGCAATTGCTCTATGAATATGGCCTAAGCCAATGGTAGCGTTACCATCAGCCCTTATAGCTATTTCAGGCAGATGCATTAGCCGGGATTTTTGTAGCTTTATTTAAAGTATCGATCAATGTTTGATCCGTTTTATATTTAAGCGTGAGATGTCCGTTTATAGATGCTACTTCCGGATGAGCATCAAGGTATTCAAACAAATTATGAAGTGTAACCTGTTTATTTGATCCTTTGAAATAATCTTCTATCCTATTAAACATTTCCAGATCTTCAGGATAATCAAGCGTTAACCGATACGAACGAATCATCTCTTTTGGTAAATCAACTTCGTTTATTTTAAATCTCTCGGAATTATTTATAAAGTACCAGGTCATATACTCGCTGTAATTTGCTTCAGGGAAAAATGATTTTACATAACGTAATGCCTGAGCATTTATAATTTCAAGGTTTTGACCCACCGCAGCATCTTTTGCTCTTGTATAATCCGCTCCCGTTTCAAAATGAGATTTTAAAAGGATCTGTAATATATCATCGGAAATATACGGCATATCTGCCGTTACCCGTATAATGACATCAATATCCATCTTATCAATTACATCCAGATAACGTTTGATAACATCTTCCGGATGCCCCGTATGAAATATTACCCGGGGATCATATGTATAGTTTTTTAATTCGGCGTCATCAGGTAATGTAGAAGTTGCAAGTATAGTATGATCAACATGTTTAAACTGCAAGGCATTCTTAATACAATATTCTACTGAAGATATATTACCAATTTTTTCTATTGCTTTTTTAGGCAAACGGCTCGATTTTAAACGGCATGCGATAATAGTGGCAATTTTTGCCTTTTTAAAATCTTCTGCCTGAAGCATTTGTTTTGGTTGTTTGGCATTTTTCAGAATATATCTTTCTGACTGCATTTTTTTTATTGCCGGCAGATGAAGCCCTTCGCCATTAGAACGTTTATATTCAAGGTCTTCCAGATAGGATATTAATTGACCGGCCTTTAATTCTTTTTTAGTACAAGGTTTAAAAAGTGATTTCTCCAGGTAGTTGATTTCCCTTTCATTTACAAAAGGCTGGCGCAATGCCTCATTGTATTTATTTAATTTAGCATATAGTTTCTCAAAAACATCAGGAGTTACACTTGAATAATGATCGTATTTTGCTTTTTCTCCGCCACGCATAACGTGTTTTTCAATTAACTCACAACCTTTCAAATAGGCGGCAAAAGGTAAATCGATAGCATCTTCATCAACTCCTTCCACATGATCTGCGAAACAAATCCGGTTATTAAAATTGCTTTTTACAGTATCTATTTTACTTAAGCCAGAGCTCATGAATTGTGTAGGGTAATCCTGGAAACCAATTTGAACAATAATTTCTTTTGGGTTCAATGCCTCCTGAACTGCTGCCAAATGGTATTTGATAAGCTCCAGATCCAGAGACGCTACGTTTACAATAACGCGTTTTTCACTAAGATCAATTTTTTTAAGATTATTGAATAATACTACATTATCCAATGTTGATACCTGGAATTTAAGTCCCGTTATGGAAGAAAGGTTTTCCTGGATTATTTTCACAGAATAATTATCAAATACATCGATCCAGATATCTTTTGTTTTTCCGGCATGCGCTATAATTGATTTCCATTGCGACTCATCAAAAACAGGGTTTGATAAACCGGATACCACTCAAAATCCTCTAATGCAATTTCGTCGTATTTAAAAGGTTGAAATTTTATACCGATATTTTCATTGTATATAGAAAAATCGTCTATTAGTGCATTCAAATAATTGATATCGCCGGCATGGGTGTTGGCTATTTCAATAATAATATAAGGTTTATCTGCTAGCATATTATCTGTTTTAATTTTGGTAAAAGTTTTTTACGGTCTCTATCACAAAGTTTTGTTCTTCGTTGGTTAAAGTTGGATACATCGGTAAGCTGAGGCATTCTTCGTAATACGCTTCCGATAAAGGAAAATCTCCATTCTTAAATCCAAGGCCTTTATAATAAGGCATCGTATGTACAGGAATATAGTGCACCTGGGCGTAAATATGATTTGCTTTTAAATGATTATATAGGTCTAAACGGTTTTTTGCTCTAATAATATATAAGTGAAACGCGTGCCCTTCCTGAATTTCAGGGTTTTGAATCTTAATATTGATCTCATTTGCAAAAGCAGTATTATATTTTTTTGCTATTTCTCTTCTTCGTGCTATTCCTTCATCTGCACGTTTCAATTGGGTAATTCCTAAAGCGCATAACATATCAGGCATTCTATAATTATATCCCAGCTCCATCATCTGGTAATACCAACCTCCATCGTTTTGTGTCATAAGATCGGGATTCTTGGTAATGCCATGGGTTCTGTAGAGACATAATTTATCATAAAGAACTTTACTATTAGTTGTAATCATTCCTCCTTCTCCTGTTGCAATATGCTTTACGGGATGAAACGAAAAAATTGCCAGATCTGCAAAATTTGAATTTCCACAATGCTGTTTAGCTCCTTTACTATCTATAAAAAAACCTCCGGGTGCATGGCAGGCGTCTTCAATAATCCATAAATTGTGTTCATCCGCAATATGTTTTATTCCTTCCAGATTAACCGGTAAACCTGCAAAATCTACGGGAATAATGCCGCTAAAAAAACCTTTGGGTTTAGATTCAATCAGCTGTTTTAGTTTTTGAGTATCTATTAAAAATGTTTCAGGATCAATATCACAAAAGAATATATTACCTCCGCAATACCTTACACAATTTGCCGAAGCTGCAAAAGTAATTGGCGTAGTAATAACATTTACGCCTTCTGTAACATTTAATGCCATAGCGCATAAATGCAAGGCCGCTGTTCCATTACTAACGGCTACCGCATATTGAGCTCCGATATATTTTGCGAAATCACTTTCAAATTCAGCAATTTTGGGTCCTTGGGTTAAAAAATCAGATTGAAGTGTTTCTACGACAGCATCAATATCCTGCTGAGTAATATGTTGTCTTCCGTAAGGGATCGGTTTCATTTCTACTTTATTTTAATATATATTTATTTCTTGTCAGACTGAAAAATCAGGATCAACGTGTAGTTTAATTAATTCCCGAAGTTGTTCTGCATTTACCCATTCGGTATTTTCTCCCGAATTATACTGGAAACCAATTTCCACAGGTTTGGCATTAAAACTCTTTTTATATTCTTCCATGTTCCAGTTGGTTACCTGCGGAAGGATTGCATAATATTTGCCAAGGTCATAAGTTGAAAATGAATCAGACGACGTGATCATTTCTTCATGCACTTTTTCACCCGGGCGTATGCCTATTATTTTATGTTCACAATCAGGGCCTATCGCTTTTGCAACATCTGTAATTTTATAGGAAGGAATTTTAGGAACAAAAATTTCTCCTCCCCAGGCCGTTTCCATCGCATGCAAAACCATGTCTGCGCCTTCCTGCAGCGAAATATTAAATCGGGTCATATTAGGATCCGTGATTGGCAATACACCTTCTTTACGTTTACTTAAGAAGAAAGGGATTACCGAACCATTCGAGCCCATCACATTACCGTAACGTACCACCGAAAACTTAATATTTCGATGTCCTTTGATATTATTAGCTGCAACAAATAACTTGTCGGAGCACAATTTTGTAGCACCATACAAATTAATTGGCGCCGCTGCTTTATCTGTAGATAAGGCCACTACATTTTGTACACCGGTAGCCATAGCAGCGTTAATAACATTTTCAGCGCCAAGCACATTGGTTTTCACACATTCCATAGGATTGTATTCAGCAATATGTACATGCTTCATAGCCGCTGCATGAATAACATATTCAATGCCTTCAAAAGCCCTGATCAACCGGTCATAATCTCTAATATCCCCGATAAAGTAGCGCATGGCTTTATATTTGGAATCAGGAAATTCCTGATTCATCTGGAACTGCTTTTGTTCGTCGCGTGATAATATTACCAGGCGTTTTACATCAGGCCATTTTTGCAAAATAGTTTTAGTAAGTTGTTTACCAAGTGAGCCTGTGCCGCCTGTTATTAAAACTGATTTTCCATTTAAATCTAACATATGTTTAAGTTAATTTGGTTGAATTATATCGAAAGTTGTTGCATTATTTTTTCATATAGCATTTTATTACCTTTAACATTCAAATGATGAAAATCTGAAAGCAAACCATCATTCTTGATACTATCTGTATCAATAAATTTATCATTGGCCTCTGTCTTTAAGATATTATTATAAAGCGCTATATTTTTAGTGATGTTTTTCATTCGTTTTTCGTAGCCATCTACAGCAGGTACAATACCAATAAAGTAAACGGGCACATCTTTAAAACTATCTTTTATTTTATTTATGTAGTATTTGAATATTCCTGGTTTTGTATAGTTTACATTTCTACTGTTACGAATATTTCTACCATACTTTTCAGATATTTTTTTAAAAACTATTTTTATTAATGGCATACTTTCCAATAGCTGTCTCTCGCCTATTTTAAAGGCTCTCGGCGCACAATCAACAATACCACATTGTACAATAACTATATCCGGATTAAATAACGCGTTATACTTAATCTGTTCATACAATTGATAAATTGTTGCACCGCCCATAGAAACCTGGTGTGTATCGTAATTTTTTTTTAATAAATTTACCCAGGTGCTCTCAAATGGAACAAGATCTTCTCCACTCTCTCTTGGTAAGCCAAGTGAATCTGAAATAATCAATATTTTCTTTTTGCTCAATTTTTAAACTCTACAATTTGGTCATAAAAATCTTTATAATTTTTATTTGCATTAAAATTTTGTTTCCAAAAATCTTTAACCTTCGCTCTAAACTCTTCCGTATTTTGACTCGAAATAAAAAATTCATCTATTTTTTTTGCCAAACTATCGGCAGAGAAATTTTTAGAGATTAAAAAACCTGTATTTTCATTTGCGATCTCTTTACAACCACCAACATCAGTTGCTGCAATTGGTATTCCAAAGCTTATAGCTTCCATTAACGTAACAGGTAATCCTTCGCGTTCGCTTAAACTTAAAAAAAGACTAATATTTGTTTTTTTGTAAAAATCGGTAATTTCTTCCGGGCTTAGGTTTCCTAAAAGCTGATATTTAATATTTGACGGAAGGCTTTTACATTTTGTAGTGATTTCATCCAATAACTCTCCCCCCCCAATATGTATCCAGGTAACATCAGACCTAACCTTCATTAAAACATCCGGTATCGATTCTACCCCCTTTAGCTTCCTTAAATAAGCGCATGAAACGATTACAAATTCATTTTTTTTAAATTCCGATATTCCATGGTCAGATGTTCCGAGGTAGGCAAGTTTTATTTTATTCGAAAAATTTTTATTCAGTTCCTGCAAATGTTTCTGGCCCATTTCCGATACAGAAAACATTCTGTCTAAATAATTAAGCTGTAATTTCCTGAACGGAATGAACCCAAACCGGGTTTGTTCTTCAAAAACATCAAAACCATGTGCCCGACTAAACGCAATAACAGATGGTTCATTTTTTTTTACAAGAGCACATATTGTTGCCAAATCATTGCTCCAGTAGGAATACACGTATTTTAAGTTACCTTGATCGGCTTTTTTTATAATTGAATTATAATATTTAGCCTTATTAAAAGAACTCAGTACTAAAGAAAAATTATACCTGCCTGTTTTTAAGAAAATTCTCTTTTTAATAAGCGCCGGCAGATCCGACAGCAAGCATTTTAAGGCAACAAAATAAATTCCCAATGAAATTGGCAGATGTTCTATGGATGGAAAAATAACCTTGCAATTATCCGGTAAATCATAAACAACAGAATTTCCCTTTTGGGGAATAAAATAAACACTCGAAAACGTTTTAGAAATAAAAGGCAATTCACTTAATAAAAACGGTTCTGATTTAAAATCACAGGGAAAGCCTGCGGTAAAAATAAATATAGAAGATAGTGAACTCACAAAAAATGCCTTATGCCTCTACGTTTTTAATATGTAAAAACTCGTAAAGCTTTTTGTTATTATAAGAAAATGTATGCGGCTCAATATTGTATTGAAAATTTATTTGTTTCTTTTTTTCCAGTAGATCAATAAAATCTTTCATAGAATCATTAAAGCTACTTTCATCAAAATGAAGTCCCAGGTTATTTACCTTAATAAATTCAGACACATCACTCTTGGGGCCAAAATATAAAATAGGCTTTCTCAGTGCTACAAGTTCAAAAAATTTGGATGAGAAAGCGTTCGGGCTCCAATCCGGCCTGAAGTATAAAACAAAATCATTTTGTTCAAGAATTTCAAAAAAACTATCGGAGGGTACATAATCGAGAAATTCTACTTTATCTTTTACGTCGCTAAATTCTTTTTCATAAGCTTTATAAGGAACATAAAAAGAAGTATGCGTTATTTTTCCGGAAGCATAAAGCGCTTGAATAAAATGGACGTAAAGTTTAATATAATTATCCATGTCCGAATAAAGAGCGCCTCCATAAATAAACTTAATCTGCGATGGGTTAATAGTTTTTTGCTCCTTCTTTTTTTCAAACTTATCCAGATCTTCCGGATCAAAACAATGTGGCAGGACTAAAATGCTTTTGTCTGAACCCACTTTTTTAAAAAAGTGTTCTTTCATCTCTTCATTTACAACCGTAATATAATCAACACTTTTTAGCACTTTATCCTGCAAACGCATTTCATTTTCAAAAAAATCTTCAGGAAGATGCTCTTTGCTGTCATGCCAGTAATCCCTATAATCCAAACTAAATTTCACATCCGGAAACCTGCTTTTTAACTCAGGAAGAATGGCACTAAATCTAAACGGCCCTACAGTTAAAATGACGTTGGAAATCTTTTTTTCGGCAATTATTTCAATTGCCTTTTCAAGAAATAAACTTTCCGAACCAATCGTATCGTCTCCTATGAATGTATTTTCTCTTTTTTTTATATATTTCCATTTTAAATAAGATAACTTCCAAAGAATTTTTTGCACCATACTTGCCGGAAGCCGTGTCTTAAAATAAGGATGCTTTGGCTCATAATTCAACCGGATTATCTTGTTTTCAAACGATTCAATATCTTTATCCCAGGGAGAGTTTTTATATTCAAAATGCCTTGTTAACACATGAAAATCAACTCCATCCTTTTGCATATATTTTAAATGCTTTGCCCAACGCCTTGAAGCAACCATATTAAAAGGAGGAAAATAAAATGAGATCAGCAATAGTTTAGAGTGCATTTAGACCTTTTAATTATTAAAAAATTTACTGATCATTAAATGCGTCCAATCATTTTTATCGTCTCTTTTGATCTCAAATGAATCGGCTATTTCTTTTCCTTTTTGTATTTGCTTTAACCAATCAGGGCTTTTAAGCCAAGACGATTGTGGTGGCTCGTAACCAATTTTATCAACCCGCCATGTTATGGAAGGTGGTAAAACCTCTTTCATGGATTCTCTCAAAATCCATTTTGTCCAGCCTTCATGCAATTTAAATTCGTCAGGTAAGGAAAATACAAATTCTACCAAATGATGACTTAAGAAAGGCAGACGCACTTCGCGCGAATGTGCCATTGCATTCCTATCAGCGTACCTTAAAAGTTCCTTGAGATTTGTATGTAACATATCTCCTTTTAATTTGTCGGTCAATGCGCTTTCGCTATAAGGCATAGGCTGATTGAGCAATTTACGTTTGTAGCGCCCTAATTTCATTTGAAGAGTTTCATTATCCTCAAAACGTTTAAGATCTACACCTCTTAGTTTTCTGTAACTATGCCATTCGGCATCATACAATTTATAGTTATTAAAATAGGACTGTTGTAAGTAAAGGCTATAATATGGCAGATAACCTGCCAGGTATTCGTCAGCACCCTGTCCATCAAGCAAAACAATAATGCCTTCTTTCTTTGCTTTTTCCATTACTTTCCATTGTGCATAAATGCTGGCAGACATAAAAGGCTCTTCCTGATGAAAAATTATTTTATCAAACTCAGTTAACATATCATCGCCCTGCGGCCATACTTCGTGACCCGTGATGTTTTTACAAGACTTTAAAACTTCATCAATATGCTTGCCTTCATCTTTATCGTAGTTCGAAAATCGCGCAGAAAATGTATTTTGATTTTGCGCGTCCCCTTTGATTTTATCAATAAGCATCACAATACTTGAAGAATCGAGTCCTCCGGAAAGACTTGAACCAACAGGTACATCAGACCTAAGTCTTAAATTGACACTGTTATATAATAGATCGTAAAATTTTTCAGTGACCTGCGCTCTTGTAATATTTTTATTAACCTTTATATTGTCCAGGTTATAATAGTTCTGAATAACTATTTGCTTATTGGCTTTAATAATAAGATAATGGGCATTATCCAGGTGTTTTATGTTTTTATAAAATGTCCTTGAAAGATCTTTGCTATCATATACATTTCCGGTTTGTAAATAGATAGATAGCATTTCCCGGTCGGTCGATTTCTCAATACCTGCAGCCCAGAGTGCCTTCATTTCGGAGGCAAAATAAAATCCATTTTCAGGAGTATAGCTATAATAAAAAGGTTTTTCTCCAAAACGATCGCGTGCGCAAAATAAGATTTGTTCTTTTTCGTCCCAAATAGCAAAGGCGAACATTCCGTCTAACTCATCCAGACATTTTTCTTTCTTGTGATCATACAAGGCCATCAAAACTTCTGTATCACTCTCCGATCTGAATTGATAACCTTTTGACAAAAGAACTTTTTTTAATTCAATATAATTGTAAATCTCTCCGTTAAACGTAATACTATACCTATTGTCTGCGTAATGCATAGGTTGCTTGCCATTCTCACTTAGATCAATAATAGATAACCTTCTATGGCCAAGCCCGACATTTCCATTGCTATTTGTCCATTGGCCTTCTCCATCAGGCCCTCTATGAACAATAGCATCTGTCATACGCTTTACATCGCCTCCGTCTACAGATGATTGATTAAATTTTACTATTCCAGCTATTCCGCACATACTTAAAAAATCAGTCCATTCCTTTCTCCGGCTTTTACCCGGTCTTTATACCAACTATTATCTGATACAAATTTTGTCCATTTATTATATACCGGTAAACTCTCTTCAGATTCAGGAATAAAATATTCCCTGAAAAAATCCGGCTCATAGTCATATGGTATTTGCTCTCCATTAACTAAACCTAAGACCTTATCGCAAAAATAATTTACATCCAGATACTTCTCTACATAGGGTTTGCCTTTTGCGGCATGTACTTTGCGGAAATCGTAATCCAAAATTAATTCCTTTAGTTTGGTGTATAATGTATTTGGGTTCACATCAATGATAGGGCATTTCTGCGGGTTCTTTTGCGGGTATGTATCATATGCCATATGCCCCATAACGATAGTTCCGCAAGCCAATGCCTCTGTAGCCAGTTTGCCCGTGCCGGGGCATAATAACTGGTCAATTAAAATATCAGCATTTGCATACATTTCTATTGCTTCTTTATTCGACACGTTTTCAATTAAAAGAGGGTCAAACTCAATTCCTTCGTCCTTAAGCTTTTGAAATGCTTCCAATACATACGCGGTACCTTTTATAGCACGATGACTTGGGGCATGTGCTACAACAGGTTTCGTTTTTCTTTGAGAAGTATTTTCCTTAAAATTAGCAGCGGGAACCATCATATTCCAACGATAATAAGGCCGCAATTCAAGCTGAGCCTGATCTAACCTGCTGAATATATGGTCTGAATATTTTTCTACGGTACGAATGTATTTTAATTTTCTATCCAGGGCTTGCACGGTATAATTATAATCCTCGCCGTATTCTATGGGCAATAATTTATATTTTTTAAATTCCTGCTCCATCGAATAGTACCATCTCACATCATCGCCAACAAATACATTGATAAGTATTTTCCCTTCTTTTTTTATTTTTTCAAGATCTGAGAAATCCATTTTGAAAGTATCCCAGAAAAAAATAAATACATCACATTTTTTGAGTGCCTTTTCAAATATGTATTGATCCACCTTCCTGTCCCAAAATGATTTAGCCCTTACTCCAAGCCAATAGGGTTTAAAACGTGTTACCCTTTTTTTTGCTTTTTCTATATTAAAGTCAGAATAATCAGTAATTATTTTCTCCGTAAAATTTTTGTTCACAATAAACGTTTCCACGCCTCTTGCTTCAAACGACTGCTTTAAATCAGTATACATAGACGCAATATTTGCCAAACCAAGAAAAATTCTCATTTGCAAACAGCGTTAAAAAAAGTATCGGAATATGCTATTGGATAATTAATAATCTTTGTTACCTGTGAAATTATTTTTTAATGCCATGCATCGTAATACCATAGAAATCCTCATAAGCATGGGTTATTTCCAAATTATTAGATGTGTACCATTCTTTAATTTCTTCCATCGTATGTCTTGTGCAGTTTTGAGGATGATACCAGTCATAGTTTATAGCTGAATTCTGCTCAAAATCAAGTTCATTATTCCAAAAGCACTTCATGAAAAAGTGATATATAAAGCGTTGTGGAGTATAATTACCTGCCGGAATACCTAATAATTCAATTTCAGGGCAGTAAAACTCTTCTTTTTGTTGCGAAAGATTTTTCGAAAACTCCGTAATTTGATTACAATGCTTCATGGCCTCTTCATAAGGCATACCTGCTATTTTATCCCGTATAAAATCGTCTGTAAACTCTCTTAAAGGCGCTTTTTTCTTATACACATAAATGGCTATTTTTCCTTTATCAGCCAAATTATTTTTTACCAGGTTAGAAAACGATTGTAAAGGATTGTTGGTGTGATGCAATACTTCCTGACAATAGATAAAATCGAATTTACCAACATCCGAATTATTTTCCATGAGATCCTTAGTGAAAAAAGACACGTTGTCCATTCCTTCAAGGTTCTCTTTTGCCACATCAGCAGCGGTAAGATCTATTCCCGTAATCTGCGAATCTTTAGGTGCATTAATAGTTAATAACGCCGTAACACGACCATTGCCACACCCTGCATCCAAAATAGTTTTTTTATCGCTCAAAAATTCCTGCAAACCTTTTGGTGTATTCCATCCATTTCTTGTAAGGATCCAGTTTTGAATATCCGAACCTTCCTTTAATGTGTTTTGAAAAGCAAGATCTTTATTTTTATGCCATTTATCGAAAAAGCTTTTTGCTGTATTATTATCCATTTTTACTTTTTATAAGATCATGTTTTTTAAAGCCTGTTCAATACTAAACACAGGAGAGTAGAACTCTTTCATTTTTGAAATATCGCCTATCAGATTTTTAGCTTCAGATTGCTGATATTCAAAAACAGGTTCTATATTTAAAACTTTCCCAATTAATTCGGTCAGTTTTTTAATAGATATAACCTCATTACCACCTATATTAATATTAAAAGAACCTTTCTTATCTATAATTTTTATGATTGCCTCTGAAGCGTCTTTGACGTATACAGGGTTTATTTTTATTCCTTCTTCTCCCTGGAGAGTAATAGCTTTATGATTCTTCACAGATTCGATCAACCGTGGGATAAGCATATTTTTACGTTGATTTTCGCCATAAACAAAAAAGAAACGCAAAATATTAACATCAAAAAAGGAAATATAGTTCCCTACTAATAACTCTGAGCAAAATTTTGTGGTTAAATAAAAGCCAAGATCTTTGTTTGGCTGTAAAGGCGATTCTTCATTAAAACCTATATCACTATTTCCATAAACCCCACCGGAAGAAGCGTAAATGAATTTTTTTACACCCGATTTTCGGGCATACTCCAATAATTTTAAAGTACTAACCGTGTTTACATTAAACACTTCTGCAGAGCTTTGGGGGAAATCACGAAACTTTTCAGACTGAGCTAAATGAATAATGACATCCATCTGCTCCGGAAGATGACTATCGTCCCAATTTTCTTCTAAATCAATATGAAACGTATCAGGAAGAGTTTTACTCGATCTCCCTATACCATATAGATTCACAGATGCCTCTTTTTTCAATTCTGAAATCAGGGACTCTCCTATTAATCCGTTGCACCCGGTTATTAAAATATTTTTCAATTTAATTATTTAATGTCTTTAATAATTCTGAAGGGATTTGATTTTCAACTAAGGGATGCTCTATCAAAGGGCTTTTGTTATTAAATGAATTTGGATTAAGCGGATGGAATAACTTCAACAGATCAACATCTTTATTATACCAAACCTTATCATAGATATTCTCAAACATAAACTGAGCGGTTGGGTTTGAATGGTATTTTTCGGTATATTTTCTTGAAGCTAAGCCAAGTTCTTTTCTTAAGTCCGGATTTCTCACTAAGACCCTCAAATTTTCTTTCACATTTTCGGGAGTAGAAGTAATAATAGGACACTCATTTAAATAAGAATACCTTCTGAAAATCCTTATGTATTCCTCATTACTTAAATTTGAAAGTACCGGCAATCCACTGGCCATACCTTCTATTGCATTTAAAGCATATCCTAAAATCAGTTGCTCCACTAAAATATCCGCATCTTCTCTGAATACTCTTCTTACTTCGTCATTCTGAACTTTTTCTAGCAAGATCAGGTTTATTTTTAGTCCTTCTTCTTTTAGTTGCCTAACTGCTTCAATAACAAACTCTGTCCCTTTAAAACCCCTGTGATTTGGCGAATGTACAATATTAACCACACCATTTATGCCATCACAATCGCTATACGTTTTTTTGAGTTGCCATAATTCATGATCTATCACTAAAATATTACATGGCAAAACATCCCATCTTGTTTGGCCATCTACCATAAAATCAACCACTATGGCATCCGCATTTTTTTGCCAAAACTTCACATTATGTTCAATACCTGCTTCTATTTTTCCTGCTTCCGGATACGAAAATAAAAGTGCTTGCTGAAGGCTTGTGCTCTTGATCTTCGAATACATATAAGCGTCTCCGCCATAAGGAATGACAACAATTTTTTTGCCCAACATTCTTAAAGTGTCAAGTTCGAACTTCTCAAGAGGTGTTCCTCCATAAAGCAACCCTGTGAATGGAATCGTAAAAATGTCGTAATTAAAAAGCAGGTATTCAAACAAAAATAATTTATGATACAGTTTAGCAATGACATTAGGGAAAATAGCGGACTTATATTGCTTAATAATGTCAGTAAAATAAATATCAAAATCTTCCTTTTTATGAATGGTAGCATAATAATCGTGCATGATCGTATTACTAACATACCCAATTTCTTTTAAAGAATTAGACCAATATTTATTATTGATTAATGGCACGGGACCCCAAAAAAGCCTGGGTTTTTTCTCTGCATGAATAAATAAATGCTTCTTTCTTTTTAATGAATACAGCCAATACTGCCTTAAAATAGTTTCAAAGAATTTCGTTTGACTTAGCTTAAAAAGAAGTTTTTTTATCATCTAATTACAATAACACCTAAGGGTTTAACCTTTCCAGTTTTGAATATGTTCTTTTAATCTTGGTCTTTCACCAATTTTTTTAGCAGGACTGCCTACATAAATTCCCCATGGTTCACAATCTTTATTTACAAAGCTTCCGCCACCAATAACAGCTCCTTCGCCTATCGTAACATTTGGCATAATGGTGCAGTTAACACCAATATAAACATCATTTTCTACTACCAGTTTCCCAAACAAGGTATTCGTTTGATCTTCAGGCAAACCATCAACCATTCGGTAACCTCTGTAATCGTAAGTAGCAGTTAGCAATTGAGAACCGCCGCCTACTGAAATAAAATCTCCCATTACTAATTCTCCTCCACCCCAGATGTTTACAAATGGCTGTATGTCATTGTATCTTCCTATTTTAATTCCTAATCCTCCCCACATAAATACAAAGTCATGAATTCGCGCCATATCTCCAATTTCAATAACTTCCGGTTTGCATAATTTTGCTAAAGGAAATATTTTAGCTGTATCGCTACATTTTTTTAACAGACCTTTTACATTGTCTCCTAAAAATTCATTTCCGGGAAACGTTCCATACATATTGTTATTCATAATTACTGATTTATAGTTTATTAATTAATTTTCATTTACCATTCTTTTTTTTCGCTCTAAAAGAAAACCCCATTTTCCACTATCCATTTCTTTCTTGTAATCAATCAGGATGTCTTCAAATGAATACATTGGTTCCCAGTTTAATTCTTTTTTAGCTTTACTGATATCATATACACAAGGATCAATAGAGTTTGGTTTTTCAGGTTTATAAATAATTTTCGAAGGATTTTCTTTAGATGAAAACACGTTGATAACGCCGTCTACCTGTTGTTGCAGAGATAGTTTTTTACCTGAAGCAATATTATACATCCCTTTGGCCTGCTTACTTTTAATGGCAAGGATGATAGCAGAAACTACATCTTTTACATAAACTACATCCCGGCCATTATCTTTATCGCCCCAAATTTCAAAAACCTCTCCATTAATGGCATTATCTATAAATACGCCTAAGCCCGTTTTTACAACTTTTCCATCTTTAAAAAAGCTTTCATGATGGCCATAACCATAAACAGACGGTAATCTGAAAACAATACCATTCATGCCATAGTCCTGATTAAAATATTCAATAATGTCGGCAGCTGCGCTTTCAGAAATACTAAACATAGAATATTTACCTGTAAATTTAATAGCCCGCGGCGACTCCTCATTAATTACCTCTCCTTTTTCCCACAAGCCCTGCACATTCCTGTGCGAAATGGTGTGCAACACTTTTTTAATATTATTTTTCTGGCAGAATTTAAAAATATTTGTTACACCCAAAACATTTACACTTACATATTTTGCGGGATCATAGTGTTCTTCGGGCATGTTAGCAGGTTGCACACAAGCCAGATTAATAAATGCTTCAATATCGCTGGTAGGTAATTTATCAAATTCTTCTTCTTTTGTAATATCAACGTTAATAAAGTCAATTCCATTCTTTTTAAAATACTCAGCCTCTTCTTCTCCACTGTTATCTACAGCTAATACTTTAAATCCTTCGGCATTTAATTGATTTACGAGGTAAAATCCAACAAAGCCTGTAGCGCCGGTTACAATAATCATGATCTTTAGTTTAATTCGGGTTTAAGTATATGAAAAGGAACAACAAAAAAGTATGGATAGTTATCCAACAATTGCTCCTTCGTTTTTTTAAGGATGGATTCATCCAGAATTTTTGTGTAGTAATAGTAATTTTTATCCTGTGTACCCCATTGGCTCTTGAAATGATAAACACCACCCTGACTTGCCCAGGTACCTCCCCAGTTCCACCACTTGTAACCATCCGCAACAGCCTCTTTCATCCCCTCAAAAATGAGCAAACTCAGAGGTTGGGAACTGCGAAATTCCGCTTTAATAACCGGTGTAAAATATTCAACAGTTTTATTAAAATAAAAAACCAACATGGCAGCAATGAGTTGCCCGTCTTTTTTTGCGGCATAGATCTTATAATCTTTTCCGTATGTAAAGTGATCCGGAATTAAACGAAAAAAATGATCCGGCTTCGCAAGTCCACCTATGGCAGCCAAATTTTCTTTATGTGTATCAATCAAAAAATCAAGGTATTCATTTCCTGCTCCATCATCTATTAGTATATCAAGTTTCTGCGCTTTACGAACCAGGTTACGTGTTTTGTAGTGAATCGTTTTCATAACAGCAGCATCCGTATCGTCATCTTTATCCGGTAATGGCGTCAGCTGGCCAATACGTGAATCCTTAAGATCATAGCCTGTATTGGATTCATAAAAACTTTCGAGTGGATTTAAAGGCGATGAAATAATAGTAGTAGCAACACAGTCATTTTTTTGTGCATATTCATAAAATGCACTTAGTAAAAGCAGGCGCACTTCATCATTTTGTTCTGATTCAATGATGCCGCCGTTACTTCCATAAAACGGAAGTGAATTAAGTATATTTCCTGATTCTTTATTTATTTTAAGAAAAGAAGGGAGTACCGCTTTGATTTCTCCTGACTGATCAATCGCCAGAAAATAAACATCTTGTTCCTTTAGAAAAACTTTCAGGAACTTGCGAAGTTTGTTTGATGCAAAAAATAAGGAATCGGGAACCGAAAGAAGAAACTCCTCATATTGCTTTTCTAAGGTGTTATCCAGTATTACAATTCTCATTCGTCAATTTGTTCATTATTTAAAAACAATCTGCACCACCATTCAAAATTCATGAGCGACCAAATAAGTAATCGATGATTAATACGATGATCGATATGTTCCGAAATAATTTTTTCTATAAATTTAGGATTGATAAATTCAGAAGACACTGTCTTTTTATTTAATAAAAGCTCTTTCACGTAATCCGCGTTTTCTCCTCTATACCAACTTTCATCCGGCGCAGAGAAACCCTGTTTTTTTCTGTTTATAATAGATTCCGGAATAAAATCCATCATGGCTTTACGAAGCACATTTTTACCGTCATCAAACTCCTGATAACCTTTCTTCTTATTCCCCGCACTGTTTTCATCCAGTTTTTTCATGATCTGTAAATTTCCCAATTTATGTTTTATGGGTATTTTTTGTGCAAAATTTACAAGTTCATTATCTAAAAAAGGGAAGCGCTCTTCCAAACCGTTAGCCATGGCCAGCTTATCTCCAACAAGTAATAAACCGGGCAAGAATGTTTTTATTTCAAAGTATAAACTATTATTGATATGCTGTTCGGGAGTATCATACTTTAATTTTTTATTGAAAGTAAATACCCTTTCAAAAATTTCACGTGGATGCTGAATGTTTATTTTAGAATAAACGGTATCCGTAAATAATCCCGCTTTTGATTCATCAGCTACCAGTCTTTGCCAAAAACCATAATAATTATCAAAAAAAGATTTTTGATCAAGCGATTGAAAAACTCGGTAGTAACGCCATGGGTAACCTCCGTATAGTTCATCGCCGCCGGTACCCTGCAAACATACTTTCACAAATTTTGATGCGAGACGGCTTATGTAGTAATTCGGATAACTCATTCCTACTCTCAAATCCTCAAGATGGTATACTACTCTTGGGAGAGACCAGGAAAGGTCACCGGCGTTAATTACCTGTTCATAATGCTCCGTTTTAAAATAATTAGCCATCAGCTCGGCATCACGTCTTTCATCAAAGTTCGCTTCGGTTCCTGTTACAGAAGACATATCAAACCCCGCGGTAAAAGTGGTTAAACGTTTTACATGTTTGCTGGCTATTGCTGTCAGTGATCCCGAATCCATTCCACCTGACAGGTAAGAGCCTACAGGAACATCAGAAATCATTTGCCTGGCTACTGCATTTTTAAGAAGTCGTTCGGTTTCATTCTTAGCATCTTCAAAACTCATTGTCTCATCCGTCTCCGAAAAATCATAATTCCACCATGATTTATGCTGAATCCCGGTAACACTTCCTGAATCTATTTTAACGGTGTTTGCAGGAGGTAACATAATTACACCTTTAAACAGGGTTTGAAAATCAAATAAATTTTGAAACGTAAAATACTCATTCAACGCTTCGTAATTTAATTCCACTTTAAAATCCGGATGAGCCATAAAGGCTTTAATTTCAGATGCAAATAAAAGCGTTTTACCATTTAACCAATAATATAAAGGCTTTACACCGTATCTATCGCGGCTCAAATACAATGTTTTTGTTGGCTTATGCCATGCGGCAATAGCAAACATACCATCAAATTTTTCAAAAAAAGAAACACCGTAAGCCGCTAATCCTTCAGAAATAATTTCTGTATCAGTAGTCGATACAAACGAGTGACCTTTCGATTTTAAATGTGATTTTAATTCAAGGTAATTATAGATGCATCCGTTAAAAACTACTATCCATTCGCCATTTTTGGATTCCATAGGCTGATTACCTAAGGCTGATGTATCTAGTATAGCAAGCCTTCTATGCCCTAAAGCTATATTTTCTTCTACGTAAAAACCTTCGCCATCAGGCCCCCGATGAGCAATTTTTTTAGTCATCGCCTTAATCACATTTAAGGAGACAGGATTTCCACTGAGATTAAATATGCCCGCTATACCACACATTTAGTTGATCGATTTAAGAATGTTAACAATATATTCAAAATCTTCTTTTACCATTTTATTATGTAATGGTATAGACATAGAGTATTCATTACAGGCATAAGCGCCGGGATAATCAGTCGGTTTTATATTGAACGTTTTCGCATAAAAACCCAGCATATGTACTGCATGAGTGCCCGGACGGGTACTAAAGCCATGTTGCTGAAGATATTCCATAAGATCGTTTCTTTTCATAGGAGCCTTGGACTCATCTACAAATAACACATACGATTGCCAGCCATGCTTATACCCTTTTGGTATTTGAGGCGTTTGTAACCATGAAACGGACGACAATTCTTTTGTGAAATAATCAGCCCATTTTTGACGTTCATCAATAAACGTATCTAATTTTTTTAATTGTACAACACCTACTGCTCCTTGTATATCTGTCATTCGGTAATTATATCCTACCATATCAAACTCAGGTAAAATATAAGGTTTTGGCCCTTTGTGGCGTTGTTCTTCAGAAATAGAAGCGCCATGATTTCTCAACATATTTAACTTTTCAGCTAATTTATCATCGTTGGTCGTAAGCATCCCGCCCTCTCCGGTTGTAACAGATTTACGGGGGTGAAAAGAAAAACAGCCAATATCACCTAAACTTCCTGCAGGCCTGTCGTTTATACCCGCACCTGCAGCACAAGCGCCATCTTCAACAATTTTTAACTGAGGAGCAATTCTTTTTATTTCATCAATATTAGCACACAATCCAAATAAATGAACAGGTATAATCGCTTTTGTACGTGCTGTTATTTTACTTAAAATTTTTGTTGTATCAATATTAAAGGAGCTTGTTTCCACATCTATAAAAACAGGTGTTGCCCCACAATACATAATGGCATTGGCTGTAGATACCCATGTAAAAGCAGGAACCAGTACTTCATCTCCCGGCTTAATATCTAACGCTACAAGTGCCAGGTGTAAAGCAGTTGTACAATTAGAAACGGCAATAGCATGTTTCACTTTATGGCGTTGCGCAAAAATTTTTTCCATCTCCGCGATCTTAGGTCCTTGGGTAATCCAACCCGAGAAAATAGGTTCTTTGGTTGCTTCCCATTCTTCCTGGCCCATAGAAGGGAGCGATATAGGTATGATTCTTTTTTCCATTATGCTAAAATTGCTTTTGATTTATTTTTTTCTCTCCATTCAATCAGTCTCAACAAACCTTCTTCTAAAGAATATTTATATGTAAAACCAATTTCTTTTTTTGCTTTAACGGCAGAGCCTATCCTGTTTTGAACCAAAGCCCTTGCATCATCAGCGCTATAAGGTTTATAGGTAACTTTAAGTTCAGATTTTTTTAAATCTAAAATAAGATCACATAATTGTTTAATAGAAGTTTGAATTTCTGTACCAACATTATAAAAGCCAAAATCCTGATCGCTTTTTAATGCCTGAACATTGCATCTTGCTACGTCTTCCACATAAATAAAATCATAAGCCTGACTACCATCGCCATTAATAACAGGTGCTTCATTGGCATCAATCTTATTAAGCATAATTGGAACTACACCGGTGTAAGCAGCTGTTTGATCCTGGTGAGGGCCATACACATTCATGTAACGAAGACCTATTACCTTTAAACCGTAACGGTCATTAAAGGCTGTTGCCATTGCTTCTCCTGCAATTTTTGTAGCGCCATAGAAATTTTTATTATTAAAAGGATGCTCTTCCGTCATAGGCAATTGTACAGCATCTCCATATACGGAAGCAGAAGAAGACCAGATTAGTTTTTTAACGTTATTTTTTACACATGCTTCCAAAACGTTAAACGTGCCTGCAATATTCACATCAAATGCCGTTCTTGGGAAATCTTTACAATGTAACAACCACATAGCAGAAAGGCAGATTACGTAATCCATTCCTTGCATTGCCGTGTTTAAAATGTCAATTTCCCGTATATCTCCGCCAATAGGGAAAATTTTGCAACGTTTATCTTCCAGGGAATCTTCAAGATATTCTTTTTTTCCTCTTGCGAAATTGTCATATACAATCACTTCCGCTACTTCTTCTTTAAGAAGTTCGGCAACTACAAAGCTTCCAATAAAGCCTGCGCCACCAATAACCAATACTTTTGAATTTTTAATTTCCATGTTATTATATTTTTTTTATTTGCCAGTTTGTTTTGGGTTTCGTATAACCATGTATAGTGGCCCAGGGATATTCCAGATTTTTACTTTTCGATTCTTTATTTACTGTAAACGGATAAAAACTTTCTATATAATCAATGTCACTTCCAGTGTGAAAATAGGATAAAGCAAAGCCTAGCGAATAATTTCCTGGCATAATCTCTTCGTTAAACCCAACGTTCATCTCATATTTACCAATATCAAATGATGTAGGCTTATAAAGTTCATCTTCCACTGCCATCATAATAATATCACCATATTGATTTACAATAAATACAGAAAGAGTAACATCTTTAACCTCTTTTTTAATCTCAAGTGTAAAACTTACTTTAAACTTTTCTAAAAAATCCAGTTCCTGTGTATTTTCTCCTTTTTCATTTAATACAAATGCCGTTTTAAATTTTGCCTCACCGGTATTGTGAAGACTGAGGTTATCAGGAATTTCTCCCACTGCAGAAGATTCAAGATGATGTCCCCCTGAAAGGTATTCTCCAATAATAAAATCTGTTTCGCCAATATTTTTCACTTTTCCTTTTTCAAGGTGCATACATTTAGTGCAAAGCATCCTAATAGATGGCATGTTATGGCTTACAAATAAAACGGTTCTTCCTTGCCCGCTAACATCTTTCATTTTTCCCAAACATTTTTTCTGAAACTCCGCATCCCCTACTGCCAGTACTTCATCCACAATTAAAATTTCCGGTTCTAAATGGGCAGCAACAGCAAATCCAAGCCTAACCATCATCCCCGAAGAGTAACGTTTTACGGGAGTATCAAGGTACTTAGCCACTCCGCTAAAATCTACTATTTCATCAAGTTTACTTTTTATTTCGTGTTTCGACATCCCTAAAATAGCCCCGTTTAAAAAGATATTTTCCCTGCCACTAAGGTCAGGATGGAAACCCGTCCCCACTTCCAGTAAGGCTGCAATACGTCCTTTTATTTTTACTTCACCTGTTGTAGGAGCTGTAATTTGAGAAAGAATTTTTAACAAGGTTGATTTACCTGCTCCATTCTTACCTATTATTCCAAGTACTTCCCCCTGGTTTATCCCGAAATTAATGTCTTTCAATGACCATACATAATCACTCCCCCCCCTGGCACTTCTATCGTTAGCATCTCCTATTTTAAGATAAGGATCTTCTTTACCTCTTACTTTATGCCACCAACGATTTACATCATGCGAGATTGTTCCTGTCCCTAATTGCCCAAGACGGTATTGCTTTGAAATATTTTCTGCTTTTAATACTATACTACTCATACATTATATTAAAAAATTATACCGTATCCATAAACGATTTTTCAACATTGTGAAATACAATGAGGCCTATAAAAAATAAAATAATTGTAAATACAAGGCTATATCCCAGATACATCCAGTTAAATTCGCCAACTCCTAAAAATGCATACTTAAATGTTTCAATAATACTGGTAACAGGATTAGCCAATATGATCCATTTATATTTTTCCGGTACTATGGATAGTGGATACACAATTGGAGAAGCATACATTAAAAGCTGCACGCCAAAGCCTACTAAAAATTTCAGGTCGCGGTACTTTGTAGTCATAGAAGATATAATAATTCCGAAGCTCAAACCCATAAATCCCATGAGGACAATAAGAAAAGGAATTAAAATCAGCGTCGCATTAGGATGAATGCTTTTACCTGTGACTAAATAAAATATCCATACTCCTGTAAATAGTATAAACTGTACACCGAGTTTTATCAGATTTGAACAAACTACCGAAAGCGGAACGATCATTCTGGGAAAGTACACTTTTCCAAAAATATTTGCATTTGCTGTAAAAGTATCTGACGTCTTTATAAGTGTATCCGAAAAATAATTCCAAAGTGTTATACCACACATGTAAAATAAAACAGGCGGAAGGCCATCGGTAGAAATATGCGCCAGATTTCCAAAAATAACAGTAAATGTGATGGATGTTATAATCGGCTGAATAAAAAACCATACAGGCCCAAGCACCGTTTGTTTATATACCGAAACAAAATCACGGCGCACAAATAACAGCAATAGATCTTTATATTTAAGTATTTCCAAAAGCCGGAGGTCATACCATTTCGACTTTGGTTTTACTACCAGATCCCAATTTTCATCGTTCGTCATTAATTCTTTATTATTCAATTATTATATTATTCCGACCCGGAAAATTGATCAATACTCCCATTCCTTTTTTACTATATACCGCCATACTTCCTACCGCAGCTGCATTAGCATTTGTATCATACAATACTTTCTTTAAATCGTCTGTACTACCACAACCACCGCAAGCAATAATAGGTATATCTATACTGTTTAAAACATTACCCGTCGTTTCATAATCATAGCCCTCCCAGGTTCCATCATTATCAACACTATACAGCATAATTTCTCCTACACCAATATCCTTTGCAAGATAGTTGGCATAATCAGTTAAATTAAATTTTATTTTATTGCCAACATATGAATAAGGAGCTTTAGTGCCAAATAATGGTTTTTTAAAATCAATACAGGCCACTACTGCCTGGGCTCCATAATGCTCTATTACTTTTTTTATTAGGGTAGGATTCTCCTGGATTAAAGAATTAACAATTATCTTTTCTACACCAAGTTTATAAAGCTTTGCAAAATCTTCAAATGTTTTTACTCCTCCTCCATAAGCAAAAGGCATAAATGCTTCGCTTGCCATATCCGCAATTTTATCAAAGTTTGGTTTCCGTTTTTGCTTAGTCGCGTTAATATCAATTAATATTAATTCGTCTACCTCTTTATCGTTAAAAATTTTAATTGCATTAATAGGATCTCCTATATAAGAAGGGTTTTTAAACTTTATAGTTTTAACCAAACCACTTCCGTCGTACAATAAACAGGGTATAATACGTTTAAGTGCCATTACAGGTTAGCAAAATTTTCGAGCACCTTCATCCCAAATTTTAAACTTTTCTCGGGATGAAACTGCGCACCATAAATATTTTCTTTGTTAACCATACATGTAAAGTCATTTCCAAAATTGCTGGTAGCTATTGATTGGCTTTCATCAAAACATTTTACGTAGTAAGAATGCACAAAATAAAACCTGTTTTTACTTTGCATATCTACCAGTTTATTTTCCCGCTTAATATTAATATAGTTCCAACCCATGTGAGGGACTTTTAATTTTAAATCAGGATTCAAATTAAATTTCACGGTTTCGCCATCTATCCACCCTAAGCCGGCTTTCGCTCCTTCTTCGCTGCGTTTAGTCAATAGTTGCATCCCTAAACAAATTCCTAAAATCGGCACCTTTTGCTCAAGCACTTTTTTATTTAAAACAGGCACCAATCCTGAGTTTTCAAGATTACTCATTCCTGTATCAAAAGCTCCAACACCCGGCAACAATAATTTATCCGCTTTATTTATAACTTCCTTATCGCCTGAAATTATAACATCCCTAACACCAATTTTTTTAAACATGTTTAAAACCGATGCTAAATTTCCAATGCCATAATCTATAATCACAATCATTTTCTTACTCTCAATTTCTAAAAATTAAATAGGGTTATTAATGCAAATATCACTACTAAAGAAAGCCCTTTCTTTAATTTTAAAATATGTTTTGGTACTTTAACTTTAATAGATTGCTTGATGCTTTCCAACTCAATTTGTACATAATCTTCGTTCTGAATCCGAACAATAGTTCCTGTCAATCCTTTTAAATGCCCCTGGTTTATCTCTAC
>JAZJZF010000017.1:29322-36315 GCA_040389965.1 Bacteroidota bacterium | reverse complement strand
CGGTTCAACAGTTTTCAAGACTGCCGCAATCGACCACTCTGCCATTTCTCCAGAGAGGGCAAAAGTAATAATTTTTTTTATTCTACAAGTAATTTTTATAAAATATTTTTTATCGTAACTTTATGCTGATTTACATCCCCAAACATGTAAATTACTCATTCATGAAACGTTTTCTCTCTATCCTGCTTATTAGCCTCTGTTACAGTGTGTTTTCAAACGTAACGGTATACTTTAATTACAATATTTTTAATACACTCAATTCCAGGCCATACCTTGAAACATCCTTAACTATTTCGGGAAACAGTGTTAAATTTTCGCCTGTTTCAGGCGGAAAACAGGCCAGTATAAATATATCATGGCATATTTCAAAAGGAACCGAATTGGTTAAAAGCTCTAATTATAATTTAATGAGCCCTACCATCACTGATACCTTGCACCTGCCCTCTTTTATTGATAATCAGCGCTTTTCATTAGATAATGGGACTTACGATCTGGAGCTTGTGATTGCCGATAATGCCTATCCGGAGAAAAAAACCACGCATAAACAAAAAATTATCATTGACATTAAGAGAGAAAAAAAGATCTATTCTTCCGAAATTCAGGTGCTTGAATCCTTCTCTAAGGCTTCAACTCAGGGGGCACTCACAAAAAATGGCTACGATCTTGTACCATATAATATTAACTACTTCCCAAAAACACAAAACGCCCTTAAATTCTATTTTGAAGCTTATAACGTAGATAGCGTACTGGGTAAACAATCTAAATTTTTATATTCCTATTATGTGGAAGGCGATGAGAACCTTCGCAGGGTTGGCTTTTTAAACGGATATCAAAAACAAAGTGCTCAAAAAATTAATCCTTTACTCGCACAGTTCGATATTACGTCGCTGCCTTCAGGAAATTACAACCTTGTAATTGAAGTAAAAGATACCGCAAACAAAATACAGGTTCAAAAAAAATGGTTCTTTCAGCGTCAGAGCGATGCTCCGCAAATACCTGAAGAAATAGCCAGCACTAATATAAGAACCATAGAAGAGTTTTTTAATTCGTTCCAGAGTAGAGACTCTCTCAAACAATTTGTAGAGTGCCTTTGGCCACGCTCAACTACCAAAGAACGCGAATGGCAACAAGTACAGATTGTAAAAAAAGATCCTAATTTATTACGAAGCTATGCTGTTGATTATTGGAAAAAAGAAGCCGGAGATAGTTTAAATCCATTGAAAATATGGCTTATCTATTATAAACAAGTGCTGGAGGCCAATGCCTTATTAAAATGCGGGAAACAAAAAGGGTACTATACCGACCGGGGCCGCGTGTATCTGCAATATGGTAAACCCGATCAACGCAACCAGGTAAACAGTGAGCCTAATACATACCCTTACGAGATCTGGCAATATTATAGTATTCGTGATAAGGCTACAGGACGGTTTTTTACCAATAAAAAATTTGTATTTGTAAATACCGCTATTGCTGATGATTGCTATCAGCTCATTCATAGCGATGTTGTGGGAGAAATTTATGACGAAAGATGGCGTTTTAAATTAGTGAACAGATCGCAACAATCACAAAACATTGATGATACTAAACCCGCAGGCACCTACGGTACCAACGTTGACGATAACTTTAACAATCCGCGCTAATTTATGTCTTCCGAAAAAACAGCGGTTGTTATTCTTAACTGGAATGGTAAAAAATTTTTAGAATCTTTTCTTCCCGGAGTGCTTAAAAACTCTCCGGAAGCCACTGTTTATGTAGCCGACAATCAGTCAGCTGATGGGAGCGTTGACTTTTTAAAGAATCATTTTCCGGAGGTAAAGATCATTGTGAACCCCGGTAACGAGGGCTTTGCAAAAGGTTATAATACAGCTTTAAAACAAATAAATGCGCAGTACTACGTACTTCTTAATTCGGATGTTGAAGTTACCGAAAACTGGCTTACACCTCTGATAAACCTTATGGATAGCCAACAGGACATTGCAGCCTGCCAGCCTAAAATAATGGACTATCACAACCGTAAAAAATTTGAATATGCCGGCGCTTCAGGCGGATTTATTGATAAATACGGTTATCCTTTTTGCAGGGGACGACTTTTCAATGAACTGGAAGAAGACCAGGGGCAATATAACGACCATAAAGAAGTATTTTGGGCTACAGGAGCCTGTATGATGGTAAGAGCGGAAGCATTTTGGAAAGCCGGTGCTTTTGATGATGATTACTTTGCGCACATGGAAGAAATAGATGTTTGCTGGCGTATGAAGAACCTTGGCTACAAAATCTACGTAGAGCCTTCATCTACCGTATACCATGTTGGTGGCGGTACACTTAATAAATTAAGCCCGAGAAAAACATTTTTAAACTTCAGGAATAATTTAATAACCCTCACCAAAAATGCTACCTCTCATTTTTTACTGTTTAAAATTTTGTACCGTATGCTCCTGGATGGCGTTGCCGCTTTTAAATTTTTACTGGAAGGGCACGGATCTCATTTTTTTGCCGTTATAAAGGCACATTTTTCTTATTACGTGCATTTACCTTCCACACTTACCAAACGCAGCAGAATGAAACGTATGGAAGGATTCAGGGATACAAGATCATGTATTTATGAAAAGAATATTGTGTACCTCCACTTTATCAAATCCGTTAAAAAGTATTCAGACTTGTTATAACGCTTTAGGGCTTATCGTTTTAAATTCCCTTTTGTAAGTCTTGGTAATTAATTTAGCCACATCTCTTCCCTGCTCTATCGCTACCGGAATGCCGCCACCCGGCCTGCCCCAATGACTTGCATAAAAGAAACTTTCTAAATTTGGTAATTTTGCTTTTACAGGCGAAGGTGCAATAATGTTTTCGCCGGGTAACCAACCCTGCGCACTTCCCTGCCAGTTATTGGTATAACGTAATACCGTAGCAGGTGTAGCAAAATCAACAACTTCAATATCTTCTTTAATACCGGGGAATTTTATATTGAGCAAATCAATTAATGCATCCGTGAATTTTTTCTTTTCTTCCCTGTATTTTACACGTTCATTCTTACGCAGGTTGATCCAGTAATTGCCATTAGTAGTATAGAAACTACAGGCCATAACCGTTTTACCTTGTGGAGCCAATGTGTGATCGTAATTGTAAAAATGTACTTCAAGTCTATCCCAGCTTGTGCCACAAGGTGATACCAGTTTTACTTCGGTAGGAAAACGGTGGAAGTGAGGATACTCTTTATAATCTTTTTTTAAACCGAAAGAAGCGAGTAAAATAGAGTAATACACATCTATTACTTTTCCTTCTTTGAGTTTCAGCATTTTATCATTTACAAATTTACCATCAAGGTATTCAAATACGGTTTTATACCAATCGGCCGTAGAAAGTACAGCATCGCAATTGTGCGTTACATCGTTTCTAACCAAAAGACCTGTGGCTTTATTGTTTTCGGTAAATACTTTTTTAACAGGTGTATTGTAATGTATTTTGCCTCCCAGCTTCTCATAGCGTTCTGCCAGGCGTTCTGCCCATTTTAAAGATCCGCCGATAGGATAACCTGCACTTTTTTTATCAAATACAGCCTGCGGGAAATTAAATACCAGCATTTTCACTTCCTGTCCGTCATACAGCAATTCAAAGCTTTCGCGCAGAAAAGGATTTTTGAATCGTTTAGCCAGATCATAATTGCTGACCTTACGCTGCTTATTGAGGATAAATAAAAACTTTAAATAACGGGTCATTTTAATCCCTCTCACAATAGAAGGAATTAATGGCAGTTTATTCATTACCGGTGGTAATTCATAGTTCTGCAGCACCCTGATGTCATTAATAAATTCATTGGTCACCTCTTTATCTTCCGGAGAAAGATCATACATATAATCTCTTAACTGATCGAGGTCATTATATACTTTAAAAATTTTATCGCCGTATTTATCTGCCGAGTTTTTCACCTCAACATGTATCCTGATTTCGTGATGATGAAACGGAATAGATTCCAGATCCAATAACTCCGACCACATGTGGTAAAAACCGCTTCCTTTATCAGATCCAAGGATCCAGTGAGCACAACCATCAATCGTAAATTCCCCTTTGTCCCAACTTGTACATAAACCTCCGGGTATAGAATGCTTTTCGAAAATCTCCGTCTCAAAACCATTCATTTGTAAATAGCATCCTGCACATAAACCGGAAATTCCGGCTCCAATAATGTTTATTTTAATCTTTTCTTGCACACTCAAATGTATTAAAAAGATCGGGTTTTTCTAACAAAAAAGGAGCGTGAATTCACGCTCCTTTTTTTAATATAATTACAGGATAATTAGCCCGGCAGCTCGCTCACTCCGAGGTTAGTTCCTTGAACTTTTTCTTTGTATTTTTTAATCTGAGTTTTTAACGCCTCACAAGCCAGGTCGATCGATTCTTCAAAAGAAGCAGATTGTTTTTTAGAAAATAGTTCCTGCCCTTTTGTATGAATTTTTATCTCCACTACTTTGTTTTCGCTGTTCGAGGATTTATCCAGTCGCATAATAATTTCGCTACTGATTAAGCCATCATAAAAAACGGTTAATTTATTTGTTTTGTCTTTAGCAAAGTCGATTAATTTTTTGTCTGCATCGAAATGCACTGATTGAATGTTCGTTGTCATAATAAATCCTCCTCTTGTTTTGTGTTTAGTTGTTAGGTAAACTGGTTTATATTTTATTTAGTTACGAGTCTCCCCGCGGGTGCGCTTGTTTGTATGATTTTTTTAATTTGTCGATGGTATTATGTGTGTATACCTGTGTAGCAGATAAGTTAGCATGACCTAAAAGATCTTTTACGGCGTTAATATCCGCACCATTATTAAGAAGGTGTGTAGCAAACGTGTGACGTAAAATGTGAGGGCTCCTTTTTGTTAATGTTGTTGATTTCCCAAGGTATTTTTTCACAGAACTATAAATATAACTTTCAGTTAAATTTTTTCCGTTCTCATTTACCAACAACATAGGATTTGAAATATTTAGTACCTTTTTTACTTGTAAATAGTCTTCAAGGTTACGTACAAGCTCTAAAGAAATAGGAATGATCCGTTCTTTGTTTCTTTTACCCAAAACTTTCACACTGGCATTAGAAACGTCAATATCCGATTCCTTTAAATTTGCCAGTTCTGAGCGGCGCATGCCGGTTTGGTAGAATATATTTATCATAAGCTGATCAGTCATTCCTTTAAAATCATCTTCAAAATCTGAGCCATCCAGTAATTTATGCATGTCCTCTTCTTCCACAAAAACAGGCAGCCTTTTAGGAATTTTAGGTCCTGTGATCTTAGACATAGGATTAACGCTAATAGCCTCCTGCCTTTGCAGAAATTTAAAGAAAGATTTAAGGGTTGATAGCTTGCGGTTAATAGATTTTGGGGAAATTTTAGCACCCATCAGGGAGGAAACCCATCGGCGTATTTGCTGATAATTTACCTCATCAATAAGAAAATCTTCATTTTGAGGATTTATAAACGTAAAAAACTGGGCGAGATCGTTTTTATAGGAACTAATTGTATGCGCAGAGTATCTTTTCTCATAAGTGAGGTAATCTAAAAATTGCGATAGATACTTATCAAACATAAAAAACCTAAGAGTACTACGAATTTACTTTTAAAAATCCGTAATTCTCTTAGGTGAGATATAATTTTTGTGAAAAAGCCTATGCTTCAGCTAAACCCAATTGCATTTTTTGCTTATAAACAGCTTTAATGCGGGTTTGTCTGTGAGTGATAGATGGCTTTTCGAAGTTTTTACGAGAACGCAGTTGTTTTACAACACCTGTTTTTTCAAATTTCTTTTTAAACTTTTTTAAAGCTTTTTCGATGCTTTCACCTTCTTTTACTGCTACTATTAACATTTTATATTTTAGTTTAATTTTTAAATTGGGTGGCAAATATAGAGCCTTATAGCTAATTATCCAAATATTTGGTAACAATAATTTGTTTATTTTAGCATACTGAAACCAAAAACTATGAGATTTACCCTGTTAATTGTTTTTTTTGCTGTTTTTACGATTACTTCCTGCAAAAAAGAACGTACCTGCGAATGCAGTAACTCCTACTCGACCTATGATGCCGGAACTATAGAAAAAACCAGAGGGCAAGCTAAAAGGTACTGCGAAAAGCTATCTGCCGGCGAAACCAAATGTAAGCTAAAATAAACTGTTTTTAGTCCATTATGAGCTTTGTAATAGCATTGCTATCCATCCCTTTAATATTAAACTGCTTTACGTAATCAAGGGCAATGACGCTCGATCTTTTAATTCCGGAGAGCATTTCCGGCGTTGTTACCTGTATTAAAACATTCGGCTACCTATGACTTTATAAGAAGGATTTCTAAAATTTGTTACGTTAAAATAAAAATTACTTAAACCAGGTACTATACATTAAGTAATTATTGGCGATGCGGTTAATTTCGCCATGAATCAATTCCTGCGAAATATCTTTTACTTTTTTTGCCGGAACGCCCGCATAAATGCAGCCACTCGGTACAATAGTTCCTTCTGTTAAAACCGCACCTGCCGCAATAATGGTATTGCTGCCAATTTCGCAATTATCCATCACAATAGCGCCCATGCCTATTAATACATTATCATGCACCAGGCAACCATGTACTATAGCGTTATGGCCTACCGACACGTTATTACCCAGTATTGTTTTTGTTTTTTGATAGGTACAATGAATCACTGCGCCATCCTGTATATTTACTTTATTACCGAGCCTAATGGAATTGACATCTCCTCTTACCACAGCATTAAACCAAAAGCTGCAATCATCGCCACACTCTACATCACCTACAATGGTAGCATTAGGTGCAATAAAACAATTTTGTCCTATTTTAGGCTCTATTCCATTTACAGGTAAAATAACAGGCATATTAGTTTCCGGAAATAACTTTAGTTCTTAAGGCTTCGGATGCTTTATCCAAAGCTGAGAGCGATTCTACTTTAAGCGCTTTTGTCCCTTTAGTGTCAAATAAAGGTTTTAACAGTTTAAGA
>JAZJZF010000017.1:0-29312 GCA_040389965.1 Bacteroidota bacterium | reverse complement strand
ATAATTTGCATCCTCAGAGATCTTTGATTGTTCTAACAATTGGATCAGGTATTTTAAAGATTCGCCCTGTGCATATATCTCTTTTACAATGATTTCGTTCTTGGTTTCTTTAGCCGTACCAATGGCAAGGTAAATTCCTTCCACCCATGCACCCGCTACTATAAGCGAAGAGGTTCCGGGGCGGCCATTGTCTTTTAAATATTTATCGGCACTTTTAAAAGATTGTGAAACAATTTCAAGTGTTGAATCTCTGTTCGATTTATTGGCTTCCATACGATCGATCATTTTTTCATCGAACGAATTACTTACTCCTAAATTTTTCGCTAAAATATTAACGCATTTTAAAAACAACATAGACTCCTGCGTTTGTTCAAACACACCAGTTACATTCAAATCGGCGCCATACACACCAAGGTTAAGGGCTTTACTGCTTTCGGTAGAATATTTATTGACAGCATTAGGGTCGTTTAACAGCATTGGGTTGTATTCTGCTCCGGCTGTTGTAGTTATGGTAATTATTTTGTCGCGGGCAGGTAATGCATTAAATACATTTTGAGCCGATATTTTTTGAGAATCTAATCCGGTATCTGTGTTTTCTTCCTCAAGGTCGTTGCTTTCTTCATTTTTATCTCCGTTACAGGCACATAAAAAAGTACCGGCAAAAAAAACAATGATCAGAAATTTTATATTTAAACGCATAAATTCAACTATTTTGGAATATGTTAAATTTAATACTTATTTAAATATAACCACATAATTTTTTTACTTTTTCACGCCATCCTTATACGTGATTCTGCTTATTTCTTTTCCGGATTTATCGTAAAAAATCCAGTCTCCATTGGCAACGCTTTGTTTTTTTCCTTTACGTTTTTCGCCTACAACTTTATAGTTACATTCTGACTGAATCTTATTGTTACTATAGTAAGTGGTAGATTTTCCTGATAAATGACCGTCTTTAAAATTTTGCTCTCTCATAATTCCACCGGTTTCGTAATAATACACCCACTTACCATGTTGTTTTCCTTTGCTGTAATTCCCATCAGAATCTATAAAATTCCCTTTTTCAAAATAGCTGGTCCAGTGCCCGTGTTTAATACCACTTACATAATTTCCTGTTTCCCTGAACTGGCCGGTTTCGAACCAATATTGCCACAGTCCCGATTTTTTTTCTTTATCGTCGTATTTACCCAGGTAATTTTGTTTGCTATTGCTATACCAGCCCTGCCATAAACCATTTAGTTTCCCTTCTTTAAACGTGCCTTCATCTTTTAGCTGTCCGTTATTGTACCAGCTTTGCCACACGCCATTTTCTTTTCCGGAAGTATAAGACCCTTCCTGCAATTTTTTTCCGTTCTCGTACCATGTAACCCAGTTACCGGTTTTGAGGTCGTTTTCAAAATTTCCCAGTTTCCATTTTTCGGTGGTAGGATAAAAATATTCCCAGGTTCCTGTTTGTTTATCATCTAAAAAATAACCTTCCGATTCTTTATTGCCATTGGTGTAATAGTAGGTCCAACGGTCGTTACGAAGGCCATCTTTTAATGTTCCTTCCATTTCCTTGTCTCCTTTTTCGGTATAGAATTTCCAAAGGCCATTCTTTTTACCATTTACAAAAGGCCCTTCGCTTTTAATGTTGTGATTTTGGTAGTAGGATGAATAATAGCCGTTCAACTGCCCTTTTTCGTAGGTAGCAGCGTAGTCCAGCTCACCATTTGGATGAAAGTGACGCCATTGGCCATCCATTAAACCATCTTTGTATGCGCCCTGTGCTTTTATAATACCACTGGCATATTGTGCTGTAATGGTTCCATTTCCATTAGCAATGACCTTTTTTCCTTTTTCGTCGTTCATCGTTAGTAAAAACACCAGCGTTGAATCATCTTCTTCTGTTATGGTTTTTGACTGACCATTTTTTTCGGTAACGATTTTTTGTTTGGATATTTTATAAAGATCGTAGCGCTTTTCAATTTTTAATTGCCCATTTTCGTAATATTCCTTGGCTATTCCACTGGGTTTATTTTTATCGTAATTTATTACCGAAGCTTCTTTTCCGTTTTTATAATACGTTTTTACTTCGCCTTGTTTTAAATCATTTTCAAATTTACCGGAACTCTCAGGTTGGCCATTATCAAAGTAATACAGCCAATCACCCTGCTTTTTACCTTCTATAAATGACTCGCGGCTTTGAACGGTTTTATTTTCGTAATAAGATGTCCAGGTGCTATCTGCTAAATTATTTTTAAAGACTGTTTCCTGCGCCAGTTCTCCCGTTTTAAAATAATAACGGTTATGGCCATTCTTTTTGGCGCGATGGTAATTTTCGATGGCTTTTATTTTCCCGGTTTCGTAATAAATAACCCAGGTACTGTCTTCTTTGCCATTAAAGAAAAATCCTTTACGTGACACAATTCCGCTTTTATAATATTCTACATACTTACCATGTGGAATACCTTTTACAATGTTGGTTTCTGATTTTATGATGGTTTGATCGGTATCGTAATATTCTTTTTTAGGCTGTGCTTTTGCACAAAAAGAAATTAACAATAAGGCAAAAAGAAGTATTTTGGAGTATGTCATAGCTGTAAAATTAAAGCTATAACGTCGTATGAATGATGGCGATACAATAAAATTGTAAACATTAAGGGGTTTAATAAACAAACTCCTATACTGCCTGAAATTTATCTAAAACTGTAAAGTGGATTATTCTCCTTTAAAAACGGGCTTACGCTTTTCCAAAAAGGCATTTACGCCTTCGTTGTAATCAACGGTAGAAGCCGATTCTACCTGTAACTTACCTTCTAATGCCAATTGTTGTTGATGCGTATTGGATGCACTTTCGTTCAGTAAACGTTTGGTAAGTCCGAGTGCTTTGGTTGGCATAGCAGCCATGGTATTGGCCAATTTCATAACCTCTTCCATAAAAGTTTCGTCGGGAAGGGCTTTATAAATCATTCCCATGTGTTGTGCATCTGCTGCGGTAACTTTATCCCCTGTCATCATTAATGCGGAGGCTCTCTGAAAACCAATTAAACGCGGCAAAAAGAACGTACCGCCACTATCCGGAACCAATCCTATTTTGCTGAACGCCTGGATGAAAGAAGTGGAGGCTGTTGCCAGAACAATATCGCATGATAAAGCAATGTTTGCTCCTGCACCTGCTGCAACGCCATTTACGGCAGCAATAACCGGTTTTTCGATAGCGCGTAAGCGACTTACAATGGGGTTATAATGCTCTTCTACAATTTTAGAAATGCCCGGGCCATTATTATCAATGGCTTCTGCCAGATCCTGACCTGCGCAAAATGCTTTTCCTGAACCTGTAAGTACTATTGCCCGTACTTGCGGATCAGACGATGCCTGATCGAGTATGCTCTGTAATTGCAGAGCCATTTCGCGGTTAAAGCTGTTAAATTTATCGGCACGGTTCAAGGTAATGATCATTACCTGATCCTTTATTTCTGAAAGAATGAAACTCATTGTGTGGTAGTTTATATGCCCTAAAAATGAGGTTTATTTCTTAGAAAACGAAATTTTATATGATGTCCCTGAGCTACCGGTTTTTAGTTCACAGGTGCCCGCTATCTGCTCTACCAGCCCATCTAATATATCCATGCCAATGGATTTCTCCGGAATTTTTGTTTTGTCGAAACCGGTTCCGTTATCTTTAATGGTTAAGAACACCTGGTTATTGTTTTCGAGAAGCGAAACCTCTATCACACCCTTATCGTTCTTGGTAAACGCATGCTTATAGGCATTGGTAATCAATTCATTCACAATAAGTGCCAAGGGAATAGCAGTTGAAATATCGACGTGCACATCGGTAATTCCTTTCTCTATTTTAATATTTTTGATTGAACTATATGTTTGTATAATGTGGTCTATAATCTGATCGAGGTATTCTTTAAAATTAAGCTGCGAATAGGATTTGGCCGTATAGATTAATTCGTGCACGGCAGCAATGGAATCCAGGCGGTTACGGCATTCTATGAATAATTGCTTATGGTAATCGTCTTTCGATTTTTCGGCCTGCAGATTCATTAAGCTTCCCACAATACTCAGGTTATTTTTTACACGGTGGTGTACCTCCTGCAATAGCACTGTTTTTTCTTCGAGCGAATTTTTTAGCGCCAATGTTGCCTGTTGCTTGTTATGTGTTTCGATGGTTAACGACAACATTTGTGCCGCCACTAACCCATATTTTTGCTCTTGTAAGGTCCAGTCGCGTGGCGCTCCCACGTTTTCGAAGCAAATAATACCAATCATTTCGCCTTCTATACGCACCGGTATATCCATTAAAGACTGGATATTATGTGGCTTGAGGTAAAACTCATAGAGCTCAGCGGTTTTTGTTTCTTTGTAAGCATCGCGGGTAATGATAATTTTTTCCGTTTCAAACAGGCTGAAGTATAAAGGCATGGCCAAGCGCGGCAAGGCAGTTTGTGGCACCAATTTATTTTCGCGGGCATCAAAGTTACCGATACACTGAATTTGTGTTTTATCGCGGTCGAACACCCACGCGTTTACACGAGTAGTGTGCATGGCGCGGGACGAGGACTCCAGAATTTCATAAATGGCTTCATCGATCTTACCTTCACGGATCATTCTTGATTTTGAAAGGTTTTCGATAGTGAGGCTTTTTTTTATGATATCCTTTCGGATCATATTTTGTTTTGTATTGTCTCTTAAATAAAATGTATATGTCTTTTCTCCTGCTTCCTGCTCATCATAATACACACGGTAAGCAATGTTAATGTAGTTGCGGGTTTTATGTCTGAAATTTTCGGTACTGATACATTCGCCAAATCTCTCGGCTTTGTTCATGCATTCTTTTAAAGCTCCGGTTGAGTTAAGAAACAGATAAGCGAAGCCTTTTTCTGAAATTTCGGCTTTCGTGTATCCAAATAAACTTTCGGTATGTTCCGTTTGAAAAATAATTTCTTCACGCGTATTCAAAACAAATACATGTTCCAGAAAATTATTAACGATACGGTTTATAAAAGCCTTATCCAGCATAGAAATTACTTTAAGCTAATTTATAACATTATTTGTAATAAAAAAATGCCAATTAGTCGAATTGAGGTGTAGCTTAACTTTTTAACAATACAGCACTATCAATTTAAATACATTTAAAATAATCGAAAGGCTCCAGGCAATCCTGGCATTGATAGAGTGCTTTGCAGGCTGTGCTTCCAAACTGGGAAATTAGTTTTGTATGTGTTGATTTGCAACGTGGACAGGCAATTATTTTGGTTTTGCCTGTAAGCCAGCTTTTATCTTCTGTCGTATGCTCAGGTGGGGCAATCCCATAAACCCTTAGTCGTTCTTTGGCTTCGGGGTTGATCCAGTCGGTAGTCCAGGGTGGAGAAAAGATTGTATTGATCTTAATATTTGTGAAGCCGTTTTCCGAAAGTTTTTTCCTGACATCGTCTTCAATTTGTTTCATAGCAGGGCAACCGCTGTATGTAGGTGTAATTTTAAGTTCAATAGAGGAATCGTCAACCAGCTTTATATCTCTTATCACGCCCAGATCTGTAATAGAAATTACAGGGATTTCAGGGTCAGGAATTTCTGAGAGTATTTCAAAAATATGTTCTTTTGTTAATGTCATTTATAAAAAAACATATAGGAATGTAAAAGGTTTTACAGAATAAAAATAGCGGCAATGATCATAATTACAATAATGACGATGTATTGCCAAATGTCAACAAAATAGGGGGAAAATTTCTTCCAGTTCTCTTTAAAGCTCATTAGTTGATTACAAAAATGTATTTCCTTTTATATTCTGTATCGCAATTGGATTTGATATTATCAATCGTTACTTTCTCTCCTTTTTTCACATCTTTTACCAGAGCTTTCATGGTTGCTGTGATATCGCCCCCTTTTACATCGAACGATTTTACAGTGTTACCCATATTAGTTGAAAAATGGTAGGCTGTAATAGTACATCCCTTAACGGGCGGTATAAGGTTTGTAAGCTTCTTTGCTTTTGTGAATTTTGCCTTTGTTATTTTTATAGAAGCATTTTGTTTAACCTGTGCCACACCCGGACCGGCAATGCTTAGTGCGATTATAAAGAAGAGTGCTTTCATTTTATATCATTTTTTTTGTTACCATTTAGCATCCGGGTACATCCTTGGCAAAGCCTGCATTTCGGCTAATATAAATGCTAAATGCTCGGTATGAATTCCTTTGCGGCTACCGGTTTGCATGAATACATTTTCGGGTTTTACCAAAGTAGCTTTTTGTAAAAGGTCTGTCATATGCTCTTCCCATTTTCCTTTTACGATATTTAGGTCAACCGCTATTCCTTCTTTTATAAGGATAGCATCTACTTCATTCATTTCAAACAACTCGCCTGTATATTGCCATAGGGCATTAACAGCGGTTTGTGCTCTTTGATGGCTTTCTTCTGTACCATCGCCAAAACGCATAACCCACGAAGCCGTATGGCGCAAATGGTATGTTACTTCTTTAATAGATTTTTGCGCAATTCCTGCAAGGGTTTCGTCTTTACTTTTAGCAAGCTCCTGGTAAAAATATAAATCAAAGCAATCGATCATTGCCTGACGTACAATGGTATTGGCATAATCGCCATTTGGTTGCTCGGTAATTTGCGCGTTATAATATTGTCTGTCGTTTCTGAAATAAGCCAGATCATCTTCTGTTCTGCCTTTATTTTCGGTTGTTGCGGCGTATTCCAATAATGATTTTGCTGTACCTGTAATATCCAAAGCGATATTGGTTAAAGCCAGATCTTCTTCTAAAAAGGGGCCGTGACCTGTCCATTCGCTCAGGCGCTGACCTAAAATTAAGTTAGTATCTCCGAGGCGGAGGGCATATTGAAATAAGGCTTCTTGTAATAACATAGTAGTGTTAAATTGTTAATGTTTAGTTTTTAATAATTAGCGTTGGTATAAATAGCAGTCATTAAAAACTAAAAACCAATCACTAAAAACTTTTTTCTCTTACATGTGCCCGATGGCATCCGGAATTTGATAAAAAGTAGGATGACGGTATACTTTATCATTTGCCGGTTCAAAGAACGGACCTATATCTTCCGGGCTGCTTGCCACTATAGCATTTGAAGGAACTACCCATAAGGCGCAGCCTTCGCTACGACGGGTGTAAAGATCTCTTGCATTTTGTAAGGCCATTTCTTTATCAAATGCGTGCAAACTTCCACAATGCACAAATGGTTGTCCTGATTTTTTTTGTACGAAAACTTCCCAAACCGGGCCTTGATTATCTGACATTTTTAAAATTAGTTATTGGTTGTTTGAATAGTGTTGTTTGTTTTTTTGTTTTTGAAATTAATAAATCTTAATAACTCAAAAACTTATAACTTATCTTTTTTTCTTAAGCGGCTTCGTAAATTTCTTTTCTTTTTGTTGCGTAGGCCTGAGCTGCTGCACGTACCCACTCTCCTTCTTTATGCGATTTGTTACGGGAAGCCAAACGTTCTTTATTACAAGGGCCATTTCCGCTGATCACGTTTTTAAACTCAACCCAGTTTGGTTCGCTGAAGTCGTACCCTTTTTTAGCTTCGTTCCATTTTAAATTCTCATCAGGAACTGTTAAGCCTAGGTATTCGACCTGTGGAACCGTTTGGTTTACAAATTTTTGACGTAACTGATCATTTGTTTCGCGTTTGATGCGCCATTTCATCGCGTTTTCGCTGTTTGGCGATTCTGCATCCGGTGGGCCAAACATCATCATGGTCGGGTACCACCAACGGTTTAAAGCATCCTGTGCCATTGCTTTTTGATCGGGAGTACCAAATGACAGGTGTGTCATAACTTCAAAGCCCTGGCGCTGATGAAAACTCTCTTCTTTACAGATACGCACCATGGCACGGCTGTATGGGCCATACGATGAACGTTGTAACATTACCTGGTTCATAATAGCGGCTCCATCTACCAACCAGCCCACAGCGCCAATATCGGCCCATGTTAAGGTAGGATAATTAAAAATGGAAGAATATTTTGCTTTACCGGTGTGCAAATTATTTAATAATTCGTCGCGGCTAATGCCAAGGGTTTCAGCGGCTGTATAAAGATAAAGGCCATGTCCGCCTTCGTCCTGCACTTTAGCTAATAACACTATTTTAGAACGTAAACTTGGGGCACGGGTAATCCAGTTTCCTTCGGGCAACATACCAACTATTTCGGAATGCGCATGTTGCGATATTTGACGGATCAAATGTTTCCTGTAGTTATCAGGCATCCAATCCTTTGGTTCTATCATTTCGTTTTTGGCTAATTTGCCTTCAAACACATCTTCAAATGTTGCTTGTTCCATTGTTCTTAGTTTAATGAATTATACAAATATAAGCTTTTAGGCGCTTTTTTTCAAACGTTTCATCGTCAATTTCAGGGCTTTTAATATGATAATTATCAGGTGCTTGATAAGACCAACATTCAAATATTGTTTTTTATAACTATTTTTACGCTTTAATTAAAAAAAATGGCAAGATTCCACACCTTAAAAGTAAAAGATATCCGCAGGGAAACAGCAGACTCCGTTTCGGTTGCGTTTGAAATTCCACCACAAGCACAAGCTGAGTTTCAATTTAAACAAGGCCAGTATATAACTATTAAATTAACCGTTAATGGCGAAGAAATTCGTCGTTCATACAGTATTTGTACCAGTCCTTACAGCGAAAAAGAATTACGTGTTGCTGTAAAAGAGGTAAAAGACGGAAGGGCTTCTTCTTTAATGAACCGCCACTGGAAAGTGGGCGACATGGTAGAGGTAATGACGCCTATGGGAAATTTCCATTCTGTATTATCGGGCAATAACAAAAAGCACTATGTGTTATTTGCCGGTGGAAGTGGTATCACTCCTATGATGAGTATTTTAAAAAGTGTATTGTACATTGAAAAACAAAGTACGGTTACTTTGGTGTATGCCAACAGGGATGAAGATTCAGTGATCTTTAATGCCGAAATTCAAAAGATAGTTTCAGAAAATGCCGAGCGTTTTCAAGTGATTAATGTATATGATACGCCTAAAACAGAAGTATCTGCCATGCAAAAGGGTTTATTAACGGTTGACAGAGTTAAGGCTATTGTAGATGCTTATAAAGGAGCTACTGCTGACGAATATTTTATTTGCGGGCCTGGTCCGATGATGGAAAATATCAAACAGGCTTTGGAAAGTTTACAGATTGCCAAAGAAAAAATACATATTGAGTACTTTGGCGCCGTTGCTGAAGCGGTTGCAAAAGCGGAAAATACAGGAGCCATTGTTGGCGGACCTGTTACCAGCAATATTACGGTAATACAATATGGTTTCGAAACACAGATGACCTTAAACACAGAAGGCTTAAGCATTTTGGATGCTTCAATAGAAGCAGGCGTTGATGCACCTTTTAGCTGCAAGGGAGCTGTATGCTGCACCTGCCGTGCTAAAGTACTGGAAGGAAAAGTAAAAATGGATAATAACTTTGCATTAACAGATGCAGAAGTAGAAGAAGGTTTTGTGCTGACATGCCAGGCGCATCCTTTAACGGAGAAGGTGGTAATTGATTTTGACGCTTAGTTAAACAGATATAAGCTATACAAAATGAAAACCCTCCCCTAAAGCAGTGGAGGGTTTTTTTATAAAAGAATATATTTTTATAAATAAAATGGGATATTGAATGTTTGTCTTTCTTTTTTTCCTTGATGAAAAAAAGAAACAAAAAAAATCAAGCCAATTCGCCAACTACCATTTTTTGCGCACATATCTGCCCACGAAACGGAGCAAAAAATGGCAGTTCACACCGAATTGGCCCACCAACCGCACTATTACTAACGTAAGAAATAACTTCTATTTACCGTCGTTTTAACACTCTATCTAAAAACATACATCTATGACTGGGATTACACACATAGAACATTTTATTGATGAGCCTGCGCGCTTGTTCGATATACTTAACACAACCATTGCATGGGACGAAAGAATGACTGCCCGTAAAACAGCCAGTTTTGGAAAAGCCTATAACTACTCTCAAATAGCATATCCTTATAAACTATTTATACCTGAAATAGAATTATTAAATAAAAAACTTAAACCTATTATTGGCTTTGAACCTAATAATTGTTTAGTGAATTATTACCTGGATGGAAAATCCAAAATGGGTTATCATTCTGACCAAACAGATATTCTTGAAAAAGGAACCGGTATTGCTATTATTTCTGTTGGAGAAACACGAACCTTAAAATTCAGAAACATAGCTGATCAGTCTGTTTTTATGGAGTATGCATTAACACCGGGTAGTTTAATTTATATGACACAGGAAATACAAACATTATGGCAACATGCTATCCCTAAGTCTGACACAAACAACGGGCGTATAAGTTTAACCTTTAGGGCAATATTGTAAAACAGAAGTAGCTATTATTTTAGAAAATTCCTATTATTACTACTCCATTATCTGCCACTTTATTTATGCTGACTAATTTCTTTAAATCAAAAAATACTGAACAAACTTTTTGGGAATGGTTCTCGAAATGCAAGGATACTTATTTTCACAAATTTGCTGTAGTTTTGCGGAGATGCTAAAACTCAAGAACATACATCATATTGCCATCATCTGTTCCGATTACCAAAGATCGAAAACATTTTATGCAGATATTCTCGGTTTACAGGTTATTCGTGAAGTATACCGTGAAGAGCGTCAATCTTACAAACTCGACCTTGCTTTAGGTAATACTTATGTTATTGAATTATTTTCATTTCCCGATCCACCAAAACGTGTATCGAGGCCCGAAGCTTTAGGATTAAGGCATCTTGCCTTTGAGGTAGAAGATGTACAAACGGCTATTCATGAGTTAGCATTAAAAAATATTGGTGCTGAACCCATCCGAACAGATGAATATACCGGAAAACAGTTTACATTTATCGAAGACCCCGATGGCTTGCCTATCGAGTTGTATCAGCAATAAGCCGGAATCTTTTTTTTCTTTTCCTTTTCATGTTAATTAAACATTAGGCCGATTTTATGGTTAACTAGCAGGTAACCGGAATCTTCACTATTATTAACATCCTGAGCCAAAAAACCTTAATGCATCTTTTTAATAATTATTATCTTGAACCTTTATTCAGAACTATCTCATGAAAAAAAACTTTATCTTATTTGCACTTTTGTATCTAAGCAAAAATCTATTTTTTGCACAAAATAGTCAGCCCTTAAATTCTGCTGAAATAGTGCAGAGCCTGAAAAAACTAAACACTGTTGGTAGTGTCCTCTATGTGGCTGCTCATCCCGATGATGAGAATACGCGTTTACTGGCTTACCTGGCAAACGAAAAAAAATACAGAACCGGTTATTTGTCATTAACACGCGGCGATGGAGGCCAGAATTTAATTGGCAAAGAACAGGGCGAACCTCTGGGATTGATTCGTACGCAGGAGTTACTGGCAGCACGCAGGGTTGATGGTGCCGAACAATTTTTTACTCGCGCCAACGATTTTGGTTTCTCTAAAAATCCGGAAGAAACATTTAGCATCTGGAATAGAGACAGCATTTTAGCGGATGTTGTATTAACCATCCGTCGGTTTAAACCTGATGTGATTGTTTGTCGTTTCCCTACAACCGGCGAAGGTGGCCACGGGCATCATACCGCTTCTGCTATACTGGCTTTAGAAGCATTTGAGGCTGCTGCAGATCCCAAACGTTTTCCCGAACAATTAAAATATACAGAAGTATGGCAGGCCAAACGTATTTTCTGGAATACATTTAATTTTGGGACTACTAATACCACTGCACCAAATCAATTAAAAATTGATGTTGGCGTCTACAATCCTTTAATAGGAAAGAGTTATGGAGAAATAGCGGCTGACAGCCGCTCCAATCATAAAAGCCAGGGCTTTGGATCTGCAAAGCAACGTGGTTCAGCCATTGAATATTTTAAATTACTAAAAGGAGACAGTGTGAAAGCTGAATTGCTGGAAGGTATTACAACAAACTGGACCAGATTTAAAGGACAGGAAAAAATTCAAAAAATGATCGACGATTGCATTAAAAAATTCAATCCTCAATCACCTGAAAGTTCTGTGCCGGAAATTGTTTCTATTTATAAGCAAATACAGGCATTGGATGAAAGTAATTCCAATTTAAGCTATTGGAAAAAACAAAAATTAAAAGAAGCAGAGGCCATTTTACTCTCCTGCTCAGGCTTGTGGATCGAAGCTACTGCTATTGATTATATTGGTATTCAGGGACAGGATGTAGCTATTACAACTCAAATTGTAAACAGAAATAGCAACAGCACCATATTAAACAGCGTGACTTATTTGCAAAGTGATACAACTACTTCTCTTGCTTTAAAACCAAATGAGTTATATACATTTAAACGTAAAGAAAAACTATCCGCTAATCTGCCTTTTTCAAACCCTTATTGGTTAAATGAAAAACATGAAATCGGCATTTATAAGGTGTCAGATGCTTCATTAATCGGTAAACCTGAGAATGAGTCTGCCACAAAAATTACTTTTCATATTACGATACAGGACCTGCATTTAAAAATTGAAAGGCCTTTGGTTTATAAATTTACTGATCCTGTTAAAGGAGAAGTATACAGGCCATATGAAGTGCTTCCGCCTGCAACGGTTACTATTCCTGAAAAAGTATTTGTATTTACAGATGCCGCACCAAAAACTATTTCGCTGACAATAAAAGCAAATGGCGCAAATGTAAGCGGAACACTTAATTTAAAAGGAAGTGACGGATGGAACATTAGTATTAAAAATCCTGAATTTAAATTAACCAACAAAGGTGATGAAGCTATTATTGAGGCAGTGGTTACAGCTAACAAAGGTGCTAAAGACGGGAAACTGGAGGCATCGATAACCGTTAATAATAACACCTATCATAAAAGTATTAAACGTATTGAATATGATCATATTCCTTACCAGTTTATTTTAAGTGATGCGGAAGCAGGATTAGTAAATATTGATCTTAAAAAAACAGGTATTAACATTGGTTATATACCGGGCGCCGGAGACGATGTACCGGCTTGTTTAAAACAAATTGGTTATAATGTTACTTTACTTACGGACGAACTACTGAGTAACGAAAATTTATCGAAATACAATGCCATCATTTCGGGGGTACGCGCTTATAATACAAACGACCGTTTACAAATTCATTACAACAAATTAATGGAGTACATCAAAAACGGCGGAAATTTAATTGTACAATATAACACCAACAACCGCATTGGGCCTGTACTTGCGAAAATAGGCCCCTATCCTTTTACAATTTCACGCGACAGGGTAACTAACGAGAAAGCGGAGGTAAAATTCAGTAATGAAAAACACAGTGCTTTAAATTTCCCTAATGTTATTACTCAAAAAGATTTTGAAGGATGGGTACAGGAACGCGGTATCTATTTTGCAACAGAAACCGATAAGCAATATGAAACTATTTTCACGATGAACGATCCTAACGAAAAAGCTTCGGATGGCAGTTTAATTATTGGCAAATATGGTAAAGGAAATTTCGTGTATACAGGGTTAGTATTCTTTAGAGAGCTACCGGCTGGCATTCCGGGAGCATACCGCTTGTTTGTAAATTTATTGAGCTTACCGGAGAATAAGTAAGGATAGAACACGGATGAGACAGATTAGATAGATGATCACAGATAGGACTTGATTAAAAAAAATTAAAAACACAGCAGATGGACTCAAACAGAAACAGCCCTGAATCGCTCCTACATAAAGACCTTACTGAAATTATTATTAAAGTTTATTATGATGTTTACAATGAATTAGGATATGGTTTTTTGGAAAAGGTTTATCAAAATGCTATGGTGATGGAGTTAGAAGAAAGAGGCTTTAAAGTCGAAGCACAAAAAAAGATACTGGTTCATTATAGAGAAACTGTTGTAGGAGAATATTATGCAGATATTCTAGTAAACGATACAATTATACTTGAACTTAAATCCTGCGAATTATTAGTCCCTGAGCATGAAGCTCAACTTTTAAATTATCTGAGAGCTACGGAATTCGAAGTTGGATTGCTCTTTAATTTTGGAAAAAAAGTGGCATTCAGAAGAAAAATATATACAAATGATCAGAAAAAATTGAACATTACCGATTAATATGCCATGATTAATTCTTCAACTATTATTTTAAAAATCCGTACTTATTCGTTCGATCTGTCTCATCCGTGTTCTATAAAACGACTAAAATGAATATTAACACCGACGAAGAAGAAAAATCTCCAATACTGGGCTCATGGCAGAACGTGTATGCACTTGTTATTGGTGTGCTCGTTGTTGTAATTGTTTTTCTTTATTTTATTACTGAGCATTATAAATGAATGTTATAGATTGGATAGTTCTGGGTGTTACACTTTTATCCATTATCTTTTATGGTGTATGGAAAAGCCGCGGTACTAAAAACATTGAAGGCTATTTACTGGCCGATAGGAAAATGCCATGGTACCATGTGGGTTTATCGGTTATGGCAACACAGGCAAGTGCCATTACTTTTCTTTCTGCACCGGGGCAGGGCTACACTGATGGCTTACGCTTTGTACAGTTTTACTTTGGTTTACCACTGGCAATGGTGGTGTTGTGCATTACCTTTATTCCTATCTTCCATAAACTCAACGTATATACAGCCTACGAGTTTTTAGAAAAGCGATTCGATAATAAAACCCGCTCTTTGACCGCCTTTTTATTTTTATTGCAGCGTGGCCTCTCTACAGGAATTACTATCTATGCTCCGGCTATTATTCTTTCTACTATTTTAAATGTTGACGTTAACTACACCATTATTATTAATGGCTTATTGGTAATTGCTTATACGGTATATGGCGGAGCCAAAGCGGTGTCGTATACGCAGCTTTTTCAGATGAGTGTAATTTTTGCAGGCTTGTTTTTAGCGGCCTATATGGTAGTGCATTTATTACCGGATAATGTAAGCTTTTCAGATGCTCTGCATATTTCGGGTAAAATGGAGAAACTCAATGCCATTGATACCAAATTTGACCTCAATAACAAATACAATATCTGGTCGGGAATTATCGGTGGTTTCTTTTTACAGCTCTCTTATTTTGGGACAGATCAATCGCAGGTTGGCCGTTACCTTACCGGAAAATCCATTGCACAAAGCCGACTTGGCCTCGTAATGAATGGGTTGATAAAAATACCAATGCAGTTTTTTATTCTGTTAATTGGTGTGCTGGTATTTACATTTTATCAGTTTCATCAATCTCCCGTTTTCTTCAATAAAGTTGAAGTTAACCGCATTGAAAACAGCAGCTATAAAGCCGATTATAAAAAGCTGGAACAGGCTTATGTTATTGCTCACAATGAAAAAGAAGTTGAAGTCAACCGGCTTGTAGAAGCCATTCATAGCAATAACGATCAGGCTATTGATGAGGCAAGAACAAAAGTGCAACTGGCCGACAAAAAAAGCAATAGCATCCGCAAAGAGGTTGTAACGCTTATGAAAAAAAATAATGCGGGCGCGGATGTGAATGATACCAATTATATTTTTCTAACATTTATTACGCAGCAATTGCCCATAGGTGTTGTTGGTTTATTGATTGCCATTATTTTCCTGGCATCCATGGGCTCTATGGCCAGTGGTTTAAACTCTTTGGCTTCCACTACAGTAGTAGATTTTTACAAACGCCTGTATAAAAAACAGGAAAGTGAGAAAGGGTATCTATCCGCTTCGCGCTGGACAACTGTAGCCTGGGGACTTTTTTGTATTGGCGTAGCTTTTTATGCAAGTCGCGTAGGCAATTTAATTGAAGCTGTTAATATTTTAGGTTCCTTGTTTTACGGAACCATTCTGGGAATATTTTTAGTGGCTTTTTATATGAAACGGATAAGCGGTACAGCCGTATTTTACGCCGCACTTATTGCTGAGGCATTTATTGTATATGCCTGGATTACGGATCTTACCGCCTTCTTATGGCTGAATGTGATTGGGTGTTTGCTGGTAATGTTCTTTGCATATATGATTCAACTCATTATCACTAAAAGACAAATTGTAAACTAATTTGGGCGTGCCTGTCCCGATGGCTATCAGGACAGGCAGGCTTTCCGTTTCAATCTTTTGCAAAGGAACAGGCAAAAGGATTTTCACTGCAATCCTTCACGCAATTTTAATTTATAATTAATAAAAAGTCGGATTACTTAAGCTAAATAGCGTGAGTGATTGTAGCGCAAATCCTTTTTTGGGAAAATCCAAAAAAGATTGTAGCGAAAAGCACGACCCGCTGTCTCCTTGCGGGGCACGCCCAAATTATAAATACGTTAGAAGTCTATTCAATGCTACTCTGTAACAATGCATAAATTCATAAAGCAAAAAAAATCCTACCATTACTGATAGGATTCTTAATGAAAATTTATTTGAGCTTATTTCTTGTTTTCAGCAATTAATTTTTTAGCCATTGCCACGTAATCATCATTTTTAGCTTCTGTTGCTAATGTAATTACTTGTTCCGCCGTTGCTACTGCCCCTGCTTTATTATTTTGTTTAGCCTGGATTTTAGCTTTTAACATTACCATCCAAAATGCTTTTGGGTTAGATGCAATTCCTTTGTCGATCCACTCAGCAGCTTTAGCAAGGTCTTTATTATTATCATAATAATAGCTTGCAGCCTGGAAATAAGGACGGTTATCATTTATTACATTCGTTTCAATGTTTTTCATGATTTTAGTGTCGATATCAGCCACTACATTAATCACCACACGTGTTTTTTCCCAGTTTAATTCGATGTTTGCTGTATTAGAAGTAACATCTGCCAAGTCAATAGTAAATGTTTCTACTTTATCATTCAAGGCTTTTGGTTTCACAACAAAACGAACTAATTCATTTTCTTTTTTGTACTCAGCAACGTTTCCGGCTAAAGTAAGGTCTTTGTACAACATAATTTCCCAGCTATCTTTATTAGGAACTGTGTATAAAGCATAAGTACCTGCTGCTACAGCATTCCCTTCTACTTTTACATCTTCACCAAACGTAATTTTTGTAGCGCCGTTAGCACCTGTACGCCATACTTTTCCAAAAGGAACCACATCGCCATAAATAACACGGCCTTTAGCGCTTGGACGGGAATAATCAACTGTAATCTCAGATAAGCCTACTGCTTGCTTTAATGTTTGCGAAGGACTTGGAGCCGGCACTTTTAATTGCGCCTGCAGAGTTGTAGCACCTGCCATAGTTATCATAACAGCTGATGTTAATGTTTTCAATGTTTGTATCATGTTAGTGTTTTTTAGGTTTGTTTAGAGCGTCAAATATAAATATTAAAAGAGAATAGGATCGTATATACAATCGTTAATTCCTCAAACATTTTGCAGTTTAAACTAATTTAACTTTTTTTAGACTTTGATCTTTAACCGAGAACTGTAATTTTAAGTCATACCATAATGAGGAAATTATTTACGATACTATTGTTTGCGACACTTCTAAGTGCAAATGCGCAAACTATTACCATAAAAGGCCGCTTATTGGACGAGACAAAGCAACCCGCTATCGGGGCTTCTGTTTTGCTTCTTAACCCCGGCGACTCCATTCTGGTAAAAGGTACCGTAACGGATATTGATGGTAATTATGTATTGCAGTCAGAACCTCAACGTAAATATATTCTAAAGGTTATGTCACTCGGTTATAAAGACATTTTTAGAACCTTAACTATTGCCAATGATTCCGTCTCAATGGCGCCTATTTCGCTTTCCCAAAACTCTACCAGTTTAAAAGAAGTGGTGGTGGAAGCCAAAATACCTTTAGCCACTCAAAATGGCGACACTACGAGCTTTAATTCAAATGCTTATAAAGTAAATAAAGATGCTACAGCAGAAGACCTTGTAGGCAAAATGCCCGGTGTAACGGTTGTTGATGGTAAAGTGCAGGCTCAGGGAGAAGATGTGAAACAGGTATTAGTAGATGGCAAACCTTTCTTTGGAGATGATGCCAGTGCGGTTTTAAAAAATCTGCCGGCAGAAATTATTGATAAAGTACAAGTATTTGATAAAAAAAGTGACCAGTCGTTATTGACGGGATTCGACGATGGGAATGCGGCAAAAACCATTAACATTGTTACCAAGCAGCAATTCAGAAACGGTGTATTTGGTAAAGTATATGCGGGTTACGGCTATGATGATAAATACACCGCAGGCTTTACTACCAATGTATTTAAAGGCAACAGACGTATTAGTGTCTTAGCACAATCGAACAATATTAACCAGCAGAATTTTTCTTCAGAAGATCTGGTAGGAGTTATGAGCAGTGGTTCTTCGGGAGGCCGTGGCGGAAGAGGTGCTGGCCGTGGTGGTGGACAAGGCGGTGCTTCATCCAGTGCAGATAATTTCCAGGTAAGTGGTCAAAACGGAATTAATACGACATCCCTATTTGGTTTGAACTACTCAGACAAATGGGGTAAAAAAACAGATGTTACCGGGAGCTACTTTTTTAACTGGACGCAAAACAATTCAACCTCTACCCTGCTCCAACAGTACATTTTAGGATCTAATACCGGTTTGATCTATGATGAAAAAAATAATTCCAAAAGCAATAATTTTAATAACCGGATCAATTTTAAAATTGAAACAAAGCTTGATTCCCTTAACAGTATTACGCTACAGCCCCGCTTATCTTTCCAGAATAACGACGGCAAAAAAAGTTTATTAGGTAAAAACACCAAAAGCGACGCGCTGATCAGCAACACCAATAACAACTCCTCGTCTAATCAGTTCGGTTATAATATCTCTGTTCCCCTTTTGTACAGGCACTCTTTTCCAAAAAAAGGAAGAACATTTTCGGTTAATGTAACGCCAACACTTACTAAAAACTCAGGAGAGAGCTCTCTTTATACTTTAAACAACTACTATGGAGATACCCTAGTAACTGGCGATACCATTGACCAGCACTCCAACATTTTAAAAAATGGAAATTCGATGAACGGCAATATTTCATACACCGAGCCACTTAACAAAAACAATTTCGTATTGATAAATTATACAGGAAGCTACACCGATAATTATTCTTCGAAGAGAACTTATAACCGAAGCCCTATAACAGATGATTATACATTTGCTGATAGCATACTAACGAATGTATTTAAAAATAATTACCAATCGCAATCGGCAGGGTTAGGATACCGGTACCAGAAAGAGAAATTTAATTTTGCCCTGAATGGGGCTTACCAATGGGCTCAGCTTACCAAATACCAGGAAGTACCGAGCAATTATAAGCTCAGTAAAACGTTCGAATCGGTATTACCATCTGCACAGTTGCAATATAAATTTACAGCCAAGAAAAATTTACGGTTCAATTACCGCAGCAGTAATAATGCACCGAGCATCGACCAGCTGCAAAATGTGATCAATAACTCCAATTCTTTACAGTTAAGCACCGGTAATCCCGACCTGAAACAGGACTTTCAGCAAAACTTAAACATCCGCTATTCTGCCGTCAATACAACTAAAGCAACGTCCTTTTTTACCCTGATCAGCGGTAACTATTCTAATAATTATATCGGGAACAGTACGTTAATAGCCAATCGCGATACCGTTGTTTATAATGGCATTTTTTTACAAAAAGGTTCACAGATCATCAGGCCCGTAAATTTAAACGGCTATTATTCTTTGAGGTCTTTCATTAATTACACGTTCCCTTTATCAAAATTAAAAACAAATTTAAGTACAAATATTTCGGGTAACTACACTACTATTCCCGGCTTAATTAATACGGATATTAATTATGCAAAAACAGCCACAGGAACGTTAGGCTTAGTATTAAGCAGCAATATCAGCGAAAAATTTGATTTTACCGCTTCTTCCAATTCGTCTTATAGCAATATCATTAACACCTTACAAACCTCATCAAATACTACTTACTTTTCGCAAAATACAAGGTTAAAAGTAACACTGAACCCTTATAAAGGAATTGTGATACAAAGTGAATATACCAATACTTATTACTCGGGTTTAACAAGCGCCTATAATCAGTCCATTTCATTATGGAATGCGGCATTGGGTTACAAGTTCTTAAAAAATAAGCAAGCCGAGATTCGTCTAACGGTTTACGATATACTGAACCAAAACAACAGTGTGTCCCGCACCAATACCGACAGCTATATACAGGATTCGCAAACCAATGTACTGAACCGTTATTACCTGGTAACGTTTACCTATAATTTTAAAAAGTATTTTGCTAAAAAAGAAGATAAAAAAACCGAAAGCAGTGAATCAAAAGGATAAACAACAAAATAAACAAGTTATACGCTTTAAATTAATTTTTCTGAAATATCAGAAATTAATGATAGCAAGTATTATTATTGGCTTTTTATGCGCCTTGTTAAGCGATGCATTAAAAAAGCTAACAGAGCATTATGAAGCCTCTTTTTTTAAGGCTACTCAGGTCAATTGGTTACTGTGCCTTGTATTTCCGGTATTGGGCTTATCGTTAATTCATATTTTAAGGCATTATCTTTTCAGAAAAAAAGAAAACAAAGGCATTAAGGAGGTTTTAGAAAGTCTTAAAACGCGGCATAACGAATTGCCCATGTATAAAATCCCTTCGCATTTTCTTAATGGCCTCATAACAGTCGTATCAGGCGGTTCAACAGGAATAGAAGTTTCTACAGTAGTGGCTTCCGCTACTGTTGGTTCAGTAACCCAAAAAAAAGAGGGTGCATTTAAAAAATTTAAGTCGGAACTCATTTGTGCGGGAATAGCTGCCGGCATTACGGCTTTATTTAACAGCCCGGTAGCGGGAGTATTATTTTCGCTGGAAGTTATTTCAAAAAAACTGACTAAAGCATTTATTATTGCTACAAGCATTGCTGTGGCTACCGCTTTCGGATTTAATTATGTGCTTAACGAAGAACCTTTATTTATTGTACAGATTGTTACATGGCATTTTAATGCCATACCTTATTTTTTATTGTTGGGCATTGTGGCAGGTTTAAATTCTGTATACCTCACAAAGAGTGTATTGTTTTTTAAAAAGAAATTTGCAGCTTTTCAGAGTTCCCGCTCCCGCATTATAATAGGTTCGGTCATCATCAGTGCATCTATTCTACTGTTTCCACAATTATATGGCGAAGGATATCATGCTGTGAAAGAGTTACTTTATAATCCGAATCAACACACGTTTACATTTGCACTGGCGCTTACGTTGTTAAGCATTATCCTGTTAAAACCTTTGGTAACTTCTGTTACGCTGGCCTCGGGTGGCGATGGAGGTGTGTTTGCTCCCAGTTTATTTATAGGTGCATTTCTTGGTTTGTTAGTAGCTACTTTTTTAAATTCTTTTTGTTATGCAGATGTCATTCCGCTTAATTTTATGGTTATAGGAATGGCCGCTATGCTCAGTGCCTGTATTCATGCTCCTTTTACAGCAGTATTTTTGGTGTGTGGTTTAACCGATAATTACACACTCGTGGTTCCTATACTTTTAGCCTGCCTTGTCTCTAAAATTACTGCCAAACTTATATATCCATACACAGTATATACTTATGTACCGGCTATTGCAAAATAAAAGATCATTATATTTGAAGCGTGATTAAAAAAATAAAATATAATTACAGAAAGGTAAAGTATGTATTGTATCGTGAAACACTGATCGACACGAAAGAGCATATCCTTACTTTTTTAGGCGCTTTTGTTGGTATTGGACTTGTTGGTTTCATTAACAGCAGGTACTTTGTTTTAAATGATAATTTATTTTTAATAGGATCGTTCGGGGCCTCTTCCGTATTAATTTATGGGGTCATTAATAGTCCGCTAGCCCAGCCACGTAACCTTATAGGCGGGCATTTGGTCTGCGCTATTATTGGTGTAACGGTTCACAAAATTTTGCCTAACGAAATATGGCTGGCTTCTGCATTGGCGGTTGCTTTATCTATTGTTGCCATGCAAATCACTAAAACGCTTCATCCACCGGGCGGCGCTACGGCACTAATTGCCAATATCGGCAGCGAAAAAATTAAAGCGCTTGGTTACATGTATGTGTTAAGCCCTGTGCTTATAGGAGTAATGATCCTATTTGTAGTGGCCCTGATCTTTAATAATATCAGCAAGAGTAGAAGCTATCCTTTACGGAAAAAGTAACTTATTAATAAAGAGATTGAATGGTATAAGAGACGCTGTTAAATGTAACCGTGTCTTTTTCTTTTGAACCGATTAAAGCCAGAGCGAGTGGCGATTTGTGCGAAATGACAAAAACGGTTTTGCCTTCCGTTTCTATTTTACCAATAGAGCTGGCAATAAAAAATAATCCTTTATTGGTTTCCATAAAACTGCCATGACTAACGGTTGATCCTGCTTTAGTAAAGTCCATTTTATCAAATTCGGTAAGTTGCTCTGTAGCTTCCTGTATTTGCTTCCCCAGCTTTTCCTGCTCCAGTTGCATCATAGCACGCGATGTTTCGTGCTTATCGCCGGCAGAGCTTTTTGTTTCAGAATTAGCGGCATCTGTTATTTCCTTCATAATCGCATTCAACGATTGTATTTTTTCGTTTAAATACGTTTTGCAGGTGTGTATGAGTTGTAGTTTGAAAGGATGCATAGACTATAAAAACAATGTACTGCCATCATTTTTATACCGAGGCTTTACTATTTCTCCAAATTTAAGAGGAATAAATTAAAAACACAGATCAAAGTGATTTTAACATGGCCATCAGGTTATCCTGTGGTGAGCAATCGAACTTATCTTTTCGCACGCTGGCATGCGTCCATAAGCCCGGTTTACCGGCCAATGCGTCTTTATTCACTAAAAAGGCATCTGCCCCTTTTCCTGCGTTAAGCAAGGGTTGCAAACCTGTTTTGAGATTGATCCCATAGGTTTTGGATAGTTGCAGTAAAAGATCTTTTAATGACGCTATCTGTTTATCAGTATACTTATGATAATATTTATAGCCCCGAAACGGTTTGCTTAATTCTACTACCATACCGGCCGGCACTTGTTTATTAACGTAATTATAAAATTTTCCGTCTTTAGCAGATAAGGTGAGTGGGCCATAATTACAAATCTCTATGGCAATGGATTTTTTGTTTAGCAACACATTATTAGTTGTTTTTAATCCCAGATGATGCGCCCAATAATTGTCGGGAAAGCAATTACAAATTGTACCATCCCAACTTGCGTCTCCATCGGTAATTGAAAGCCCTCCAATGATGTAAGCAGTTGCTACTCTTAAACGCTGCCCTGAAGTGGTTCTGTCTGCATTCCAGCCTGCAATTGTCCAATCGGGTCTATGGCCTCCGGCAGTATGATGAATAATGATCGTATCTTTTTTCCGTACCTCTTCATAGTACTCTCCTTTAAGCAATGGAACTTTTTTAATGGTTAATGCCATGATTTTTGGGTTTAAAATGAAATCTTATTTAATTATGCAGTCACATTCATGTTTACTTGCAGAAACTTATCCAACTGCTCCATTAAAACGGTATTACCCAATATTTCTTTATTTACCAGGTTTATAAAATATTCCCTGGCTTCATCCGAAGAATCGGCCATATCTGAAAAATCAGGATTATCAATGTCTGGATTAATGCGTAAAAAGTTTTCGTTAGCAGTTAGTTCTTCTGCCTGATAAGTAGTGGTTTGGTTAATGGCCTGCATCATTACATCGGTAATATTTGGCGCCCAGTCCAACAGCCCCCAACCTTCCACTTTTTTTTGCGCAATTTTTGAGGTGTAATGTCCTGTACCCAGCGATAGTACCGAAATATCGGCCAGTTTTAATTCTTCTAAATTATAGGGGCTTTCTTTATGGTATTTTATCACTTCAATTAAAGACCCCATCGATGGATTATTCATGTATATACCACCGTCTACACAAATGCGTTTTTTATTTTCGTAAACAAAATCATACGCCGGTAAATAGGTAGGCGCTGCCGACGTAGCCCGGCAAACATCTATCAAAAGCGCATTGTTTTCGGGATAATTAAGGGCATGGCGGTATTTAAACAGAATGGCTTCGTTATTAAAGAGATCGTATGATGTAATGAGAATGGGCTTTGCACAATCAGAAATCCGTTTTTCTCCCATCAGATCTGTCAGTACTTTTTGCAAACCATCCGGACTAAACTTAGGGCTTTTTAAAGAAGTGATTTTACCGATAAAATTTTTGAAGGCACTTTTTTTAGGAAAAATGTCTTTACCATGCTTTACATAGATGTCTTCAATTTGTTCTAAAGTGTATTTGGAGGTCTTGCCATTATCTGACAACGCAATACCGCAAGCGATCAATCCGCCGGTTGAAGTACCCGATACCATATCAAAGAGATCGAGGATGCGTTTTCCGCTTCTTCTTTCTATTTCTTTTAAAATTAATACGGGAATGATGCCACGCAGGCCTCCACCGTCTAAACTAAGAATCCTGAATTTTGCTGCCATGATGATACCATTAAAAGTCCTGGTAACTAAGGTAGGAATTTGCAGTCTTTGTGCTTATAGGGTTTACCCTAGGTTTTGGTTTCATAGTATTTATTTAAAGTTTTAGTGTTATTGCTTTTTATTCACACCCTGCTTCCTAAAGTAATCGGAAAAGGTGCTCTTTTTAGAAGGAATTGGAACAGACTTCGGAAAAGGTTAAATGGCCGAAATAATATTAACAATCTTCGCTTAGCTGTTAAAAATTAAATCCCGCAACAGGCGGTGGATATAGTATCTTAGCTTTCTGATTATGGCAAAAACGACCGAGGTTAAGGAAACCCCTTTAATGAAACAATACAACGAGGTAAAAGGAAAATATCCTGATGCTATTTTATTATTTCGTGTAGGCGATTTTTATGAAACCTTTGGCGAAGATGCTATCAAAGCCGCTAAGATACTAGGCATTACGCTAACCAAACGCGCCAATGGATCTGCTTCCCATATTGAACTGGCCGGTTTTCCGCACCATAGCATTGATACGTATTTACCAAAATTAGTAAGGGCAGGCTACCGTGTAGCCATCTGCGACCAGCTCGAAGATCCAAAACTTACCAAAAGCATTGTAAAACGCGGTGTTACTGAATTAGTAACGCCGGGAGTAAGCTTTAATGATAAGGTGCTGGAACATAAAACCAATAATTTCTTAGCCAGTATTTATATTGATAAAGAAAAAGCGGGTGCTTCATTTTTAGATGTTTCTACCGGAGAATTTTTAGTAGCGGAAGGTTCCTTAACCTATATCGAAAAATTAATTCAGAGTTTTAAACCCAACGAAATATTATTTGAAAAAAACAAACGCCAGACTTTACTCAATTTAATTGGCGACCGTTTTTATATTTTTGGTCTGGACGATTGGGCGTTTACCAAAGACTTCGGCTTTGAAGCACTTACCAAGCAATTTGGGACTTTGTCTTTAAAGGGATTTGGTATTGAACATTTACCAATGGCCATATCGAGTTGTGGTGCTATTTTGCATTACCTTGGTGAAACCAAGCACGATCGCTTGCAACATATTACAGCAGTATCACGTGTGGAAGAAGACCAGTACGTATGGCTCGACCGCTTTACAGTACGTAACCTCGAATTGTTTGGCAGCAGTCATGATAACGGAAAATGTTTAATTGATATTATTGATACAACGGTAAGTCCTATGGGGTCGAGGTTATTAAAACGTTGGCTGGCTTTGCCATTAAAGCAACTCGACCTGATCAACGAACGGCTCGACGTGGTAAGCTTTTTTGGAACACATACAGAACTACAAACGCAATTAAGAACACAGTTTGAAGAAATAGGAGATCTTGAACGTTTAATTTCTAAGGTAGCTGCAGGAAAAATAAATCCACGCGAACTGGTGCAGCTCAAGCGTGCCCTGAACCTGATTGAATCGGTAAAAGAGCAGATAGCGCCTTGTAATAATCATTCTCTACAAAAAATAGCAGAGCAATTGAACCCCTGTGTATTAATGCGCGACCGTTTGCAAAACGAACTCAATGAAGAGGCTCCTGTATTATTAAACAAGGGTAATGTAATTAGCAAAGGAGTTAATGCAGAGTTGGATGAGCTAAGAGCCATTGCGTTTTCGGGAAAAGATTATTTATTACAGATACAGCAGCGCGAAGTGGAGCGTACAGGTATATCATCGCTTAAAGTATCTTACAACAATGTGTTTGGCTATTATCTGGAAGTAACCAACGTGCATAAAGACAAAGTGCCTCAAGACTGGATCCGTAAGCAAACACTAACCAATGCAGAGCGTTATATTACGCCTGAGTTAAAAGTATACGAAGAAAAAATATTAGGAGCCGAAGATAAGATTGCCTTATTGGAACAAAGCCTTTACGATGCGTTGGTACGCGACCTTATTGATTATATTATTCCGATACAGCTCAATGCCTCTTTAATTGCTAAACTGGATTGTTTGCAATCCTTTGCAAAACTGGCCAGAGATAATAACTATGTACGTCCTGTTTTAAATGATGCCTATGGCATTGATATTAAAGACGGCCGCCACCCGGTTATTGAAAAACAATTGCCTATCGGTATAGATTATGTGAGTAACTCGGTTTACCTTGATAATGAAACGCAGCAGGTAATGATGATTACAGGCCCCAATATGAGTGGTAAATCTGCCTTATTACGCCAGGTAGCATTAATTACCCTGATGGCACAAATTGGTTGTTATGTACCTGCTAAAAGCGCAGAAATTGGTATTGTAGATAAGATCTTTACCCGTGTGGGAGCGAGTGATAATATTTCTTCGGGCGAATCGACCTTTATGGTGGAGATGAATGAAACGGCCAGTATTTTAAATAATTTAAGCGAACGCAGTTTAATTTTACTGGATGAAATAGGCCGCGGAACCTCTACGTATGATGGTATTTCTATTGCCTGGGCCATTGCCGAATACATTCATGCACAACCTAAGAACAGAGCTAAGACCTTGTTTGCCACGCATTACCACGAGTTGAATGAAATGACCACCTATTTCCCACGCATTAAAAACTATAATGTATCGGTAAAAGAAGCCAATAATAAAATTATTTTCCTGCGTAAATTGCAGGAAGGCGGCAGTGAGCACAGTTTTGGGATACATGTGGCTCGTATGGCCGGAATGCCGAAACAGGTGGTAGACAGGGCCAATGATATTTTAAAGAAACTGGAGAAAGACCATGAACTGGAGCTTTCTGAAGTAGAAACTATGAACGCGGAAGTGGCGATTGATAACCTGAGTAGCAAAACAAAAACAAAAAGCGATTATCAATTAAGTTTTTTCCAGTTGAATGATCCTGTATTGGAGCAGGTTAAAGATGAATTGATTAAAACAGATATCAATACCTTAACGCCTGTAGAGGCCTTAATGAAGCTAAACGACATAAAGCGTTTGCTGGGTGCTTAAACTTCTTTTATCATATGAAAAATTCCGCTGAAAGTATAGTTATAAATAATGCGGGAGTCATTTTATTATGGCCTTATTTCTCTGTTTATTTCCAACGGCTTGGTCTGGTAAAAGACACTATGTTTGTTTCGGATGAAGCAGCAGTGAGAGCTGCTAAACTTTTACACTATATAGTCACCGGCCGTGAAGACCATAGCGAACACGAGATGTACCTGAACAAACTACTATGTCATGTTCCTGATAATGTCTCCACAGAAGGCCACATTGAGCTTAGCCTCGCAGAAAAGGAATTATCTGATCAGTTACTACAATCTGTTATCGCCAATTGGGAAAAACTTAAAAACACAAGCATAGAAGGTTTACGGGAAACCTTTTTAAAAAGAGCCGGAAAGCTCAATAAACAAGAAGGGAACTATTCATTGGTTGTTGAACATGCTCCCTTTGATGTTTTGCTCGCCACTCTTCCCTGGAATATTTCTGTTATAAGGCTGCCCTGGATGAACGGCACACTCTCTGTAACGTGGAGGTAATGCTTTCAAAACTATCCCACACCATATTATATACCTCAACATTACGGGCATAAAAAAACCTTTCTCCCGATAACTACCAGGAGAAAGGCTTCTTATGATTCTATGAAATGCTTTATTCCACAATAAGTGTAGCATGTGTATTTGCTACCGGACTAAGTACCTTGACCAGATAAATTCCTTTCGGAAACGTAGCCAGATGAAGTGTTTCGCTGTTATTGGCAGAATATAGATGTTGTACAGTTTGCCCTAATGCATTACTGATCACTATTTCCTTAGAACCCTCAAAAGGCATTTCCAATGTTACGGAACCTGAAGTGGGATTTGGGAACAGGCGGATGGGTGTATTTAGCAAGGTATTTTCAGCGATACCGGTACATGGATTTACCATCAGACTTAGGGATGCTGTGTTTGTACAACCCAGAGCATTGGTGCCGGTTACCGAATAGTTTGTAGTAGAAACAGGTGTTACAGTTACTGTTGATGTATTCATATTTCCCGGTATCCATACATAACTCACCGCTCCTGTAGCTGAAAGCACAGCAGACTGGCCTGAGCAGATAGTAACAGAGTTGACACTCGCCGTAACTACCGGAGAGGTATACACCGTGAGACTGGCAGTAGTTGTTACCGAACAACCGCTTACTCCCGTTGCCGTTAAGGTATAAATACCTGCAGCAGCACTGGTGATAGAAGGAACAAGTGCGGTAGAAGCCGTAGAACTATAACCTAACGGTCCGGACCATGCATATGTGGAAATACCGGTGCCTGTTGCTGTTAAAGAAGCCGTGTTGCCGGTACAGGCAGTGCTTGTTGGAACAGAAACAACAGGAATAGAAATGGTATAGCTATATAAACTTGTTGGTGGGGAAGTAATAACAGACACGCTACTGCCTGCAAAACCGGTAGCCGGAGAAGCCAGCACATTAGGTGCTGCTACAATATCCTGTGCCACTACATAGTAGGAGATCACATCCATGGGAGCAGCAAGGTAGCTTAAGTTAAACGTCCAGATACCGTTTAATGCCGTTCCTGAAGAAAGGGTTCCCTGCGCACTGTTATAAGATCCTGCATTTACTTTATAGTAAACCCTTGGAGATAAACTACCGGCAGCAATTCCGGAAACATCCGTTAAACTAACGGTGAGCGTACGTGCGGTAGTGCTGCAGTTATTGCCGGTAAAGGCCTGAGCAAGTAATGTAGGATATAACACATCGCCTGACAGTGTACCGTTAATTTCCCATGCTCCAATGTCGGGAGTACTGCTATTACGCGTTGAGCCTGCATAATCTTCGGGAACTAACGTTATAGGAGTTGCCCCCTCCTCTACCTGCGTTGCCACAGAAGGATCAATATTCAGGAAGTCAGGATCAGAACCCAGAGTACTGATAAACGGAGGATTTTCAGTAACCGAAAGGACATCTTTACCGGATACCAGTGTTTTATAATCACTTAAAAAAGCAAAAAGAAGCACTAAAACCATTGCAGTAATAATC
>JAZJZF010000016.1:0-9945 GCA_040389965.1 Bacteroidota bacterium | reverse complement strand
TTCTCCATACAACCTCGGAAGAACAGGCACGCATGAATTCGGGCATTGCTTTAATTTATTACACATCTGGGGTGATGATGGAACAGCTTGTACTGGTACTGACCAGTGCAGCGATACACCTAACCAGGCAGGAGAACACTACGGTTGCTTTGCACAAGGCTCTGTTCAAACAGACGGATGTACAACTACAAGCCCGGGTGTGATGTGGATGAATTATATGGATTATACCGATGATGCTTGTATGTATATGTTTACTGCTCAGCAATGTGCCCGTATGGAGGCAGTAGTTAATACAGCTCCCTGGAATGTATTGCAAAACTCTAATGGTTGCACGCCTGTTACGGCGTTGGATGCAGGTATTACGAGCGTATTGGCACCGGTTAACAGTTCATCAACATGTGTAAATAATGTTACACCAAAAGTAACTTTAGCAAATGCCGGTTCAACAACGCTTACGTCGGCTAAAGTATTATACAAAATGGATGCAGCTGCCACGCAAACGTTAAGCTGGTCGGGGTCACTGGCTTCAGGAACATCTACTGTTTTAACTTTGAATAGTTTTACGGGTCTTACTACGGCAGCTCATACGTTCTCTGTATGGGTTACTGCTCCAAATGCAGGTACGGATCAAAATGCGGCTAATAATAGTATGGTTTCTAATTTTACTGTAGCTACTGCTCCGGTAGGCGCCACATTACCATTTACCGAAGGTTTCGAGAATACGACTTTCCCACCAACAGGTTGGCAGTTGCTGAGAGCCGCTACAGTTAATACCGCAACTACCTGGTCGAGGTTAGCTAATACTACAGGATTAACTGCTGGTAGTACAGCCATTGCTAAAATGGATAATTTCTCAAGTGCAACAAGTATTGCGGGGCAGCTTGATGCTTTGAAATCTCCGGCTCTGAATTTTTCAACAGCCAACAGCTCCTTGAAAGTAAAATTTGATGTAGCGCACAGAAAATATGGAACAAGCATTGATACGCTTAATGTATATATATCTACCGATTGTGGTTCTTCATGGACACGCCTTTATACAAAAGGAGGCACGCAGCTGGCAACAGTTACCACATCGCTTTCCACTGCTTTTACGCCAACATCAAATGCACAATGGCGCAGGGACAGTATTAGCTTATCGGCTTATGCAGGACAAGCAAGTGTTTATTTAAAATTCGAATCACGCAGCGGATGGGGTAATAATGTATACCTCGATAATATTAATGTTGCCAATACAGCCGCTGCCGCACCTACAGCAAGCTTTGCAAGTGTTGCTGCACAATGTGCCGGAACTGCTATTGCTTTTACAGATAATTCAATCAATAGCCCTACAAGCTGGGCATGGTCTATGCCGGGGGCAAGTCCTTCTACCTATACCGTACAAAATCCTACAGCTACTTATACCGCAAGCGGTACTTACACGGTAAGTTTAACCGCAACAAATTCTACAGGATCGAGCACACCTTATACACAGGTTATTACCATAAATCCTAAACCAACGGTTGCCGTTGCCTCTTCTACTATATGTGCCGGAGCAACAGCTACGATTACTGCTTCGGGGGCATCAACGTATTTATGGAATACAGGAGTATCTGGAGCGTCGTTATCAAATTCGCCGACTGCTACTACTCCTTATACTGTAACGGGCACATCGGCATTGAGTTGTACCAATGTGGCCACAGGCACTATAACGGTTAAAGCATTACCTACAGTTGCTGCTACGAGCGGTACTGTTTGCGCAGGAAATAACAGTGTATTAACGGCAAGTGGTGCATCTACTTATACCTGGACAAGCGGCCCTTCTACAGCTAATTACACAGTAACTCCTACGGCAACAACTGTTTATACAGTAACCGGAACAGGAAGCAACGGCTGCGTCAATACAAAAACAACTTCAGTAACGGTTAATGCTCTGCCTTCAACAGCTGTTATTTCTGCTACTATATGTGCGGGATCTACCGGAACATTAAGTGCCAGTGGAGCTACTACTTATAGCTGGAATACAGGAGCTACTACAGCTAACATATCCGCAAGTCCTGCCGGTACTACTAATTATACAGTAACAGGTACTACAGCTGCAGGCTGTGTTAAAACAGCAACAGGCTCTATCACAGTTGGAAGCGCACCTGCTATTTCCTTATCTTCTGCTACTGTATGTGCAGGTTCTTCGGTGGTGTTATCAGCCAGTGGCGTAACTTCTTATACCTGGACATCAGGACCTAATACTTCAACCTATTCTGTTACACCTACTGCTACTACTGTTTATACAGTAAGTGGGAATTTAACGGGCTGTACGGCAGCGGCTGTCAAAACAGCTACAGTAACGGTTAATACTATTCCAAATGTAACAGCTTCTTCTGCCACTATTTGTGCAGGAGCAACGGCTACATTAACTTCTGCGGGAGCTTCTACTTATGCATGGAACACAGGGGCTACAACAGCTAATATTAATGTGAGTCCTACAGGTACTACGATGTATACAGTTACAGGTACTTCTGCAGTAGGTTGTTCAAAAACAATAACAGCTGCTGTGACCGTAAACGTCTTGCCAAATGTAACAGTAGGTTCTGCTACTATTTGTTCGGGTTCAAGTGCTAATTTAACAGCTTCCGGTGCTTCAACCTATGTGTGGAACACAGGTGCTACAGGCTCAGGGCTTAACGTATCTCCAACAACAACTACTACTTATACAGTTACCGGTACTTCGGCAGCATCTTGTGTAAATACAGCAATAGCTACAGTTAATGTAGTCAGTGCACCGGCTATTACGGTAAATTCTTCTTCTGTATGTGCAGGTTCTCCGGCTGTATTATCGGCTAGTGGTGTAACTACGTATACATGGAACACAGGTTCTAATAGTGCGAATTTATCTGTATCTCCTACAGTAACTACAGTTTATACGGTTACAGGTAATTTATCGGGCTGCAGTACACAAGCATCTCAAACAGCTACAGTAATGGTTAACCCATTGCCTATTGTTGGTTTAACAACGGCAACAAATAAAGCGTGTGTAAATAATAGCCCAATTGCATTAACAGGTACTCCAACAGGTGGAACATATTCGGGTATAGGTGTAAGTGGTAATGCCTTTAACCCGACAACTGCGGGTGCAGGAACGTATACACTGTCTTACAATTATACAAACGGAAATGGTTGTAGTGCTTCTGCCAATGCAGTTATTATAGTTGACTTATGTACAGGTATCGAAGAAATTAATAATGGCGAGCTGATCATTTATCCTAATCCTGCTAAAGAAACTTTAACTATTAAATTAGCCACAGGTTTAGTTGGCAACACAACGGTTGAATTATATGATGCTATTGGTAAATTGGTTATAAGCCACAAAGCAACAGACGCTACGACTACCTTATCGGTTGAAAACCTTGCAAAAGGAATGTACACCTTAAGAGTAATCTCTGATAATAACCAAACGGTAAGACGCATTATGAAAGAGTAATAAAAACAGCGTTATTTAGCTAGAAGAAAATCCCCGCAATAATTTTATTGCGGGGATTTTTTGTAAACGACTTGTTCTCATAGACATTGTATTTTCAAGAAGGATTTATGGAAAATCGGGAAAGCTCCAATTTGGTATCTTTTTTGTAGATTTTATTTCGGGTATAGATCTTTATATTTATATTGTGTTGATTATCAATGATTTTAATTTATTTTTAACCTGTATTGTTTTCTCTAAACCCCGTTATATAATTAAACCAATACTTTATTTTATGGTACGTCTTTTTTACCTCTCGCTTTTACTTCCAATACAACTGTTTTGCAAAAATGTCCCAGACTCCTTGCAAACGATGGATTTACAACATAAAAATTTAACCAAACTTCCCGACGACTTTTCGTACGCCAACATCAGGTCATTATTGCTGGGTTACAATCCTATAAAAGTATTGCCCTTAGAGCTAGTGGGAGCAAAGAATCTTACAACACTCAATATGGATTATAACAGTCAGTTCGATTTTGAAACCAGCATCCATACAATCAAGCAATTAAAGTTAGAATCCTTGTCCATCAATAATTCTAATTTAATGTATCTGCCGCTTGAAATAAGCGAAATGAAAGGCCTCCATGAACTATCGCTTGCCTGCAATTACATTAAAGAAATTCCTGAATACATTTTTCTTCACACCAATCTCTATTCGTTAAATGTGGGAGGAAACCTGATTAAAAATTTACCGAAAGAAATTGCATCGCAACAAAATTTAAGAATCCTGGATCTCAGTAAAAACCCTTGTATCAATGAAAAAGCCACTTACAAGGCGCTTCTGGCTTTAAAAAACTTAACAGAACTCAGTGTGAAAGGCGCAAGCGTATTACCGGCTACGTTATGGGATTTAAAGACACTACAACGTATCAATATCAGTGATGGTACTTTTTCGGAACTGGAATTACCTAAGGAAGCTGGTAAGCATAACCTCACGCACTTTACGGCGGAGAATTGTGATAACCTGGATTTTGCCAACCTGATGCCACTCCTTTCATCGGCTTCTTTAAAGGAAATTACCATTGGTGGCGGCCAGTTCAATGGCTTTGCAAATGCCGCTGTTTCTCCGAATGTGGCGCGCCTTACCATTAGTGGAACGCAATTGAATCATTTCTCCTTTTCGTCTCCTCTTACCAGTTTAGAGGAACTTCGCTTGAATTTTAGTTCTATTACCTGCCAAACAGAGATGATAAATACTTTAGGCAAATTAAGTAATCTTAAAAACCTGGATTTGAGCAATTGCGATTTTAATGTCTTACCAAGCCAGGTAAGCAATTTGCGAAAACTGGAAAACCTGAACCTGTCAGGGAACAAACTGAGTTCCATTACGGAGTTGTTATCCATGAAACAATTGGCAACACTGGATGTGAGCCTTTGTGGCTTATCACCCGAACAAATTGAAACATTAAAAAAAGAATTACCTAACACCACTATAATCTGCTACCAGGAGCACGGCAAATTACCATTAGAGAATGCAAGAGTAGCAACAGAAAAATTTGCTATTGATCCTGCAAATCCTCAAACCATTGTAACACAAAACGGAACTACTATTACTATTCCTAAAAATAGTCTTGTGTATAGCAATGGTAAACCGGTAAAAGAGACTGTTACCATTAATTACACACCTTATTATAGTCTTGCAGATATTTCTGTTGCGGGAATCAATATGAACTATAAGACAAAAGACGAAGAAGCACCTTTCGCATCGGCAGGCATGTTTAATATTAATGCAAGTGTCAATGGTAAAAATGTAGAATTAAAAAAGGGGGCGGAAATTAAAGTGGCTTTTAAAAGCAATGATGCCGGGCAGTCTTACAACTATTATGCATACGATACTATTCAACGCACCTGGACCCAAACCGGAAAAGATTCTATTACAACATTAAAAGTTGCCAAGCCTCTGGTAATTGATACCGCAAGTATCATGTCAAATTTTTGGCTCAACAGAAGCGATATTAAGATGCCTCAGCCACCTGCATTTTACAGGTACCATCCCATAACTATTGAGTGGGATTTGGAAAATAATAAAAAACTGACCGGTGAATTCACGATCGATACGTATTTTCCAAACACAAAAACAGCCAATGATACAGCTATTAGCGCGAATTACTTTAACGAATTGAGGCCTTTAACAACCGTAACATGGAAAATGGATGCAGAAAAAGCCTCTCCTGTTATTAAAGCGTTTATGAGCGATAACAAACTCGGTGTTACAAACTCGGAATATAGAAGGTTTAAATTAAAACCGAGGTATTATACAACCACAACGAGAACCGATAAATTGGTGGAGTTTGATTTGATTGCCGACAAAGAACACGATAATTTTATTTTCAGGTTTTATGATGATGTAGACACCGTGTCTTTTAGTGCTTATCCTGTTGTGCAGACAAGAAACACGGCTCGTGCGCAAAATTCGATCAGGAAAATTTTCTTCAAATATAAAGGCCAGGCCGAGCCACGAAAAAAAATAACGGAATACAAACGCCAGAGATTTGTGCGCGCTTATAATGTCTATAAAGCGGAAATGGCAAAGGTGAGAAATGAGGTGATTGCAAAAAATCAAAATAATATTACCAGCTTGTTAAACAGTAAAGTAAAAACCAACGCTTACGATATTACCAGGGTTTTATCATTGCAGGGCTTTGGTATATATAACTGCGACAGAACAGTGCAAATGGAAAACCCCCTTGTTATTTCTCCGGTGTTTTATAATGAAAATGGTAAAAGGATTACACAAACTGAATACCAGATCATTGATCCTAAAGAAAATATTGTTGTCAGCTACTTTGGAAAAAACACGGTTAGGGTGTCCAAAAACAGTGTTGTGACGTTTATGACAAATAGTTATAGTGGCACTGATCGTAAGGTTTTGATCGGGAAATTAAACACATTTGATTTGAAAAACGGGAAGGCAGAAGTTGTATTGACGAAGGTTTCGCCAAATGCGACGCTGGCTGAGCTAAATGATATGATAAACTCAATACGTTAGTTTCTGAAGATCTTATTGCTCATAATTGCTTTTGTTTTTTCTGTATCATTAGCCGCCCAGGATTTTGATCCTGTAAACCCTGACTATGATTTACTGAAACAATTGGTGCTGGAAAAAATTGATCAGAAACGATCCAAAAAAACGACTACTGCTTTGATAAACAATGCTGCCCTGCAAACCACAGCAGATAACTATACAGCTGTATTACGGGCTAGTAAACTTGAGAAAAATTCGGAGAACAAAGCAAAGATCAATAAAAAGTTCAAAAAGAACTGCAAGAGCAATGGGTATAAATATGCCTTTGTCGACTATCATATTATGTCGGTCCCCTGCATGAATACTAAAAGCTCTGCTTTTTATTTTGATAAGGAAGATACCGAAACAACCACACATCTGTTTGCAGGAAAGAAGCCGACTAAAAAAGAAAAGGCCGAAGAAAACTTTCAGGCCAGACCTATAAGATTGTATACCTACCAGGCTTTGGCGGATATTATTGTGAGTCAGTTTGTAACAGATGAAGGAGCATTTAAGATACTCAACAATGGTTTTGATAAATTTGGTTTTAGTTTGGCAGTAGAAAAACGGACACTGTTCAGAAAAAGAATCCCCACATTAAAAGCCATTATTATTGTTGGTGGAAACAGAATTACCTGGTAAAGAGATTATTATTCTCTATAAAAAAAGCCCTGTAGATAATACCTACAGGGCTTTTTAAAATAGCGTATTAAAATTATTTAATTGGTTGCATTACTTCTAAAGTAATGTCGATAGTTACTTTTTCTCCTAAACCACCTGCTCCACCAATGCCATATTGTGTACGGTCAATTACCATTGTTCCTTCAAAGCCACCCACTTTTACTTTACCCATGCCCATTTGAGACATATCTTTCTCTTCTACGCCCATATAGTTAAACTTCACTTCAGCGTCTTTTGCAACACCTTTAATGGTTAATTTACCTTTAGCAACATAAGAGTACATTCCGTCTAAACTGTCTTTTGCAATTTCTGTTGCTTCAAAGATCATTTTAGGGAATTTAGCTGCATCGAAAAAGTCAGCACCTTTAATATGCTCATCACGCATGGCGTTTTGAGTATTTAAGCTGGATGCTGCAATTTGAACATAAATTTTTGTTCCCGCGTTTTGTAAATCAACCCAACCGCTATCAATTAAAGCAGATCCTTTTGTGTTAGTTACAATGTGTTTGATACTGAAATCAACTGCAGAGTGAGCGCCATCTACTTTAAACATACCTGTTAATTCAGCAATGTCTTTTTTGTTAGCGTTCATCATACTATCACATTGTGCTTTGCTAGTACAAACAGTTTCTACACCATTAATATTACATTTAAAAACTTCTTGAGTTGAACAACAAGCTTTTTCATTTTCCATGCTGTTAACAGCAATGTATGGAGCAATAACCAATGATACGATACTCATTAATTTAATTAAGATGTTCATAGAAGGCCCTGAAGTATCTTTAAAAGGATCACCTACAGTATCACCTGTTACTGATGCTTTGTGTGGCTCTGATTTTTTGTAGAACATTTCACCGTTGATCAATACACCTTTTTCGAATGATTTTTTAGCGTTATCCCATGCACCACCGGCATTAGATTGGAAAATACCCATTAATACACCAGATACAGTAACACCGGCTAATACACCGCCTAATACTTCAGGTCCCCAGATAAAACCAACAAGAACTGGAGTTACCAAAGCAATTGCGCCCGGCATTAACATTTCGCGGATAGATGCTTTTGTAGAAATAGCCACACATTTTTCGTATTCCGGCTTTGCTTTATATTCCATAATTCCCGGAATTTCGCGGAACTGGCGACGAACTTCCTGTACCATGTCCATAGCCGCTTTACCAACCGCCTGAATACATAATGCTGAGAAGATAAAAGGAATCATACCACCTACAAATAAACCTGCTAATACAGGTGCTTTATAAATATCAATTCCTGTAATACCGCTAATACCTACAAACGCTGCAAATAAAGCTAATGATGTTAAAGCTGCTGAAGCAATAGCGAATCCTTTTCCTGTAGCTGCTGTTGTGTTACCAACTGCATCTAAATTATCTGTACGTTCACGTACTTCAGGAGGTAACTGACTCATTTCTGCAATACCACCGGCATTATCAGCAATTGGTCCGAAAGCATCAATGGCTAATTGCATAGCCGTAGTTGCCATCATACCTGCTGCAGCGATAGCTACACCATATAAACCTGCAAAATAATAAGAACCCATAATACCACCTGCCAATGTAAGGATAGGTATAACGGTAGATTTCATACCTACTGATAAACCACCAATGATGTTGGTAGCGTGGCCTGTAGAAGACTGACGGATAATTGATAAAACCGGAGCTTTACCCATAGCGGTGTAATACTCGGTAACAATACTCATAATAGCACCAACCACTGTACCTACTAAAATAGCTAAGAAAACGCCCATTTTTGTAAACTGAGCTCCTCTTGCTGCATCTTTCCAGGTTAAAGTATCAGGCAACATGTACATAACGATAAAATAAGAAGCGATAACGGTTAAGGCCATAGATGCCCAGTTACCCATGTTTAAAGCGTTCTGTACGTTTGATTTATCATCTTTAATGGTTACAAACCAGGTACCAACAATAGAGAAAAGAATACCTAAACCACAAATTACCATTGGTAATAAAATAGGAGACATTCCACCGAAAGCATCGCCCTTTGCATTAATTTCCTGGCCTAGTACCATAGTGGCTAAAATAGTAGCTACATAAGAACCGAATAAATCGGCACCCATACCTGCAACGTCACCTACGTTATCACCTACGTTATCGGCAATAGTAGCGGGGTTACGAACATCATCTTCAGGAATACCTGCTTCTACTTTACCTACTAAATCCGCACCTACATCGGCAGCTTTAGTATAAATACCACCACCTACACGGGCAAATAAGGCAATAGACTCAGCTCCTAAAGAGAAACCGGTTAATACTTCGATAGCTGTTTTTACCTGGTCTTCTCCAAGATCTACAAACATGGCCATAAAAGCGATGAATAAACCACCTAAACCTAAAATTGCTAAACCTGCAACACCTAAGCCCATTACGGTACCACCTGTAAAAGATACCTTTAAAGCTTGTTTTAAACTTGTACGTGCAGCTTGTGTAGTACGAACGTTAGCTTTGGTAGCTACTTTCATTCCAATATATCCTGCGGTTGCTGAAAACACAGCACCTATAATAAAAGCAATAGAAATGATCCAGCTTGAGTGGATTGGCTTGCCATGTACTTCATGAATTGTTCCTGAATAAGCTAATAAGGCTGCAGCAAATACCACAAATATGCTTAATACTTTCCATTCTGCTTTTAAGAAAGCCATAGCGCCATCAGCAATATAACCTGCCAATTCCTGCATATTTTTATCTCCGGCATCCTGTTTACTAACCCAGGCAGATTTTATAGCCATTAC
>JAZJZF010000015.1:0-30230 GCA_040389965.1 Bacteroidota bacterium | reverse complement strand
TAATATTGATATCGAGCGTAGAATCCTTATGCGAAACAGCCAACAGGCGTTTACTCTGAAACTCATAACAGATGCCATATGCTTGGTTAAAATCATCCCCAGGGCCGTTCTTGGCTCCTATAATGGAATTGGCATCTGAGCCTCTTCCGGAATAGATGTACCTGTCTAAATTTACCCAAATGGATATCGATCCTGATTCAGGTTTTAAGTAAGGGGATGTTCCTAAATTTAAATAACTGTCGGGGTTACCGTGTAAATAAACAGCGGACCTTTCATTTCCAAAACGATCGCTGGCCAGCGAGATGCCTACTGGTTTTGGAACAACAAGTCCATTCTTTTCCCTGATTTCATGGTCATTGAAATCGTAGGTGATCACCAGGTTAGAATCGATTTGGGCAAAAACAGCCAACGGAATAATGAAGGAGGTAAAGGAAAGAAGGTATGCGATAACTATTTTACTCACGACTGTTGGGGGGAATGTCAATATAAATTAATGTTTCATCAGCTTTAAAAATAAGTCCAAAGCCTCTCTTTTCTGAGCATTCAGGGTATAAGAGATCTTGTTTTTTAAATAGTCATAGGAATCGAAACCTGGAGCAGGATGTTTTTTTTCTTCAGCAGCCTCTTTGATATGGTCTATACCATATTTGAGGGTATCATTAAATTCGTTTATAAACGCATCATCTATTTTTTTATTACTTACCCAGCAGGCAAATACAAAGGGCAGACCGGTATATTTTTTCCATTCTTCGGCCAGGTCGTAGTGGTAAGGATGGTCTTTGGTAGTTAGGCCAAAGGTTCTGTCTCCTATAATAACTGCGCCGGTAGTTCCGCCAATTTTTGTTTCAAAGCCTTCTTCGGCAGGAATAAACTGAATGTTCTTTTTCCAGAAATGCCTGTTAAGTACCTGTACCAGTGTAATGGATGTTTTTGATTGGTAATCGAGGACAATGTGTGTGAGTTCTTCCAGAGGTTTGTGCGCAAATAATTTTACACTGTCAACCTTACCGTTTGCACCAATACAATAGTCGGTAATAATGTGGTATGTATCGAGTTCAGGAATAATAGCAACGGGTACAAGGCCTATATCTACGGTTTTTTGCTTTAGTTTTTGGGCGCAGGTGCTTGGAATATCATATTCGATGTTTGCCGCTGTTTTTAAAGGATGGTACTTTAAACCGTAAAGAAATGGTGTTGTATTATAATAGTTAACAATAGATAGAGCGTACATAATGCTATAGTGTGTTTGGTTGAACCGGAGTGGACTGTTGTTTTTGTTGAATATCTAAAAAGCAAAGGGTAGCGCCAACAACGGCTAAAATAGGGCCAAAGAATAAACCCATAAATAAAGGGAGTAACATAAAAAAAGAATACACGATACCAATGCCAATAGCTGTGCCTTTGTGTTTCCGCGTAAAAGAGGCACTTTGCGAAATGGTCATTTTATGTCTTTCAAAATTATAATCAAGCATTGTAAAGCCTATGTAATACCACGAAATAAAGAAAAGGAGGGGCACTGTAACAATGGCTAATAGCGGAACAAACAGAGTAAGTAAAAAGCAGATGGCAATAAAAAAATATTCCAGTATCATATTTCTTAAACTAATGCCAATGCCTCTGAAAATATCTTTTAGAAGTTGCATGCCATTAAACGGAAATTTTTTCTCGGTTAATTTTTCTTCCAGCGATTCGGATAATAAAGAAAAGAGGGGAGAGAGCAATATTAAAAGGACGTATTTAATAAACGTACCTGATACCATCCAGAATACCAGTTTTATGATCCAGCCAATAATAATACTGAAATAGCCTGTTAGAAAGGGTTTGGCGAACGACAGCCATGCACCTGAATCGGGAATGGTTTCAAAGTTTAATTGCCCGTTGATGTATTCTGTAATTTGGGTAGCGAGTTTTGCAAACAACCAGATACTACCGGCCCAAACACATACCCACATTATAACAGGATAGAGTAAATAGGGCCATAAGCCTTTTTCAAAAAGTAAAGGTAGTCCCCTAAAACAATTTGCTATGGCTTTAAACAGTTCCTCAAAAAATCTCATCCTGCTGTAAATTAATGAAGGTAAATTTAAGTGTTTATGCAGTAATTATGCATTTATATTATATTTATTTAATGCCTGTATTTTGCCACAAAACTTAAAGGCGTTTCGTTTTCATGTTTTTTAAAAAGCCTCGAAAAGTATGAATTATCAATATATCCAAGGTTTTCGGCAATTTGGCTTACAGATAAGTCTGTTTGAACCAACAGGCGTTTTGCTTCCAGAATAATCCTGTCTGTAATTAACTGGCTGGTGGTTTTATTGAGGGAAGTTTTGCAGATGCGGTTCAGGTGTTTTTCGGTCATGTTCATTAACGGAGCATACTCTTTAGGATATTTAAGTGTTTTAAAGTTTTCATCAATCAGGTTTTCCAGTTTTCTTGCTTTGCTAAGATAGTTCATATGCTGGTGTTGAACAGGTGTGTTTGATTGGTAACTTCTTGCCAATTCAACATACACGCAATTAATCATTGCCAGAATTTTTTGCTGCTTTAAAGCTTTGTGACTTTGATGTTCTTCCAGTGTTTCGCGAAATAACGCCGTGATGTTTTCAAGATTTTTTCCTTTTAAAATAATTAAGGGTGAATTATAAATCGATTCAAAAAACGGAAACTGCTGGATCTTATGAGTACTATGTGCCAGGTCATAAAAATCTTTACTATGGAAATAAATATATCCTTCGGTGTCTTTCGAAAGCTTCCAATCATGGGTTTGACCGGGAGAAAGCATAAAAACGTAACTGGGTTTTACATCATACATTGTAAAATCAACTTCGTGTGTACCGCTTCCTTTTGTAAATAAAATAGACAGAAAAAAATCATGCTTATGGGGTACATGTATAAAATGATGCTTTTCCAGATGTTCCTGTAACGTATTTGCATAAAAGCTCAGGTTATCAGGATCCTGATTAAATTTTTTAATGCTGTAAACAGGAAGATCTTGTTTTGACATGCTGTAAAATTACATAAAATGTCTTAATTGTGCTATAACTAGAGTTTATTTTAACGTGTAATTGCCTGCATTATACTGAAATTTGTACTAAAAAACAGAGTTATGGAAAAGTCATTTGCAAATAAGGTATGGAAAATGTCAAAAGGGAAATGTCCTAATTGTGGTGAAGGAGACATCTATCAGCAAAAATATAAAACATGGATTCATCTTCCTAAAATGAAAGACCATTGTGAGGTGTGTCACTACGATTTCCACGGCGAACCGGGATACTTTTTAGGAGCCATGTACGTTAGTTACGGACTGGCTGTGCTTGAAGGCATCATTGCTTTTTTAATTGCTTCTTTTTTTATAAAAGAATTTTCGGGTCTTATGCTTGCCTCTATCGTAACAGGAGTGATCGTTCTTTTTTCGATTCCTAATTTTAAAATATCAAGGGTTGTATGGATGTATTTATTTCCTTATTCAAGATAAAGAATAATACAGTCAGTTCGAGTGAAAAATGTGTCTCTTCTCATTTTTTGTATCGAGAACGATAATGCTTCTCGATACAATTTTTGCAAAGTTCAGGCAAAAATCACTCGAAGCGACAAAACTAAAATCATTGTTCTAAAATACGATTAAATAAAAAAGCGATCCGTTAATGGATCGCTTTTTTAATTTAGCTTAAAGCCTGTTTCAAATCTTCAATCAGGTCTTCGTAGTCTTCTACACCAACACTTAAACGTAATAGGTTTTCTACAACACCCGCTTTATCGCGTTCTGCTTTAGGTATAGAGGCATGCGTCATAGTAGCAGGGTGGTTGATCAATGATTCAACTCCGCCTAATGATTCAGCCAAAGAAAATACTTTGAAAGAGGATGCAATTTTAAAAGTTTGTTCTAAGGACGCTCCTTTTAATACAATAGAGATCATACCTCCAAAATCGCGCATTTGTTTTTTCGCGATCTCATGGTTAGGATGATCAGTAAAACCGGGCCAGTAAATTTTTTCAATTTTAGGATGCGTTTTTAAATATTCAGCAATTTTGCGTCCGTTAAAACAGTGGCGTTCCATGCGTAAATGCAGGGTTTTAATACCACGCATTACTAGAAAGCTATCCATAGGGCCAGGATTTGCCCCACAGCTGTTTAAAATAAAATACAATTGCTCATGCAATTTATCGTCATTAACTATTAAAGCACCCATTACTACATCGCTGTGGCCGCCTAAGTATTTGGTAACCGAATGCATTACAATATCAGCACCTAATGCTAAAGGATTTTGCAGGTAAGGCGATGCAAATGTATTATCAACCGCTAACAAAATGTTATTTGCTTTTGCGATGGCAGAACATGCTTCAATATCAATGATCTGCATGGTAGGATTGGTAGGTGTTTCCGCCCAGATCAATTTTGTGTTTGAGTTAACGTATTGCTTAATGTTTTCAGCATTACTTAAATTAATGAAGTGAAACTTAATGCCGTAGTTTTGATAAATCTTTGTAAACATACGGTAAGAACCGCCATACAAATCGTCACCGGTAATAACTTCATCGCCCGGACGTAATAATTTCATAACAGCATCTGTAGCACCCATTCCGCTACTAAAGCAAACGCAGTGTTTCCCGTTTTCGAGAGCAGCAATGTTTTTTTGAAGCGCTTCACGCGTAGGGTTTTTACCGCGGGCATATCCGTAACCTTTATTTGTTCCGGGAGATTCCTGAACATAAGTGGATGTTTGAAAAATAGGGGTCATAATGGCACCCGTTGATGGATCGGGCTCAGCGCCTGCATGAATGGCTTTTGTGCCAAATTTATGATTAGAAAAATCAGACATAGTAGTATAAATTTTGCACGAATTTAAGGTAATTTTAGAATTGTTTTAGCGATTATTTATCAGTAATTTTAAGCATCAAAAATATAATTTATATACTTATTGTTTTTGTGTTCTGTTTGTCCTGCAAAAAAAAGAAGACTGAAACAGCGCCGGATGTAGGCTATGGTTATGCTCCCGAAACCATTGGAAAATACATTGTATATGATGTAGATTCTACGGTATATGACGATTTTGCGCATGATACCATTTATTACAAATACCGTATTAAAGAAAAACTCGCTGAAGCCATTACCGATAATCAGGGGCGTCCTGCCATTAAAATGATCCGTTATGTAAAAAAATACGATCCTGCAAAAAGCTATGATCAGATAGGCTGGACAGTAAAAGACGTATGGAACTATACTAAAACAAACACTGCGCTTGAAGTCGTAGAAGAAAACGAGCGCATTACCAAATTGGTTTTTCCGGTTAAAACAGATGTTGTTTGGAATGGCAATGCGCAAAATACGCTTGGAGAAATGGACTTTAAATACCTGTTTACCGACCAGATCCATGTTGTAAACAGTACAACTTTTGACAGGGTATTATGTGTAGAACAAAAGGATGATAAACACAAAAATGTCATTCATCGCCAGTATTATATCGAAAAATATGCTAAAGAAGTAGGCTTGGTGTATCGGGAAATTACCGATCTTTATTCCAACACTGTAGTGGCAAATGTGCCGGTTGAACAACGCATTGAAAAAGGAATTATTTATAAATTAACATATGTATCTCATGGAATTGAATAACAAAAAAATACTTTTTGGACTTACAGTTGTATTGCTATTGCTGGCCGAACTCAATGTAAACGCTCAAACAAAATACTGGGTAAAATTTACGGATAAAGCGGGGTCGCCTTATAGTATCAGTAATCCCGGGGCTTTTTTAACACCCAAATCTGTTTCCCGCCGAATTACTCAAAACATTAGTATTGACATGACCGATATACCGGTTAATCAGAGTTATATTAACCAGGTAAATGCTACGGGAGCTGTTGTGTTTCAGTGTTCCAAATGGTTTAACGCGGCAATTGTTATTATTGCTAATAGCAGCCAGTTAACGGCAGTAAACAGTTTATCATGTGTGTTAAGTGCTGCGCCTGTAAACAGGTACCATGCTACTCAACCTGATGTTATCAATGCACCTACACAGCAGGTAAGCAGGTCTTCTTCGGCAGCTGTTACAGGTTATAATTACGGGCCTTCTGTTACACAAGTAAATCAAATGAATCTGGAATGTATGCATAACATGGGTTTCAGAGGACAAAATATGACCATTGCCGTTATTGATGATGGGTTTAGTAATGCAGATATGAATCCTGTGTTTGATTCGCTAAGAAATGAAGGACGGATTTTAGGTACCCGCGATATTGTTGCAGGGAACACGGCTGTTTATGAAGACGATTCTCATGGAGCCATGGTATTATCCTGTATGGCTGGGAATTCGCCGGGTAATTTAATAGGAACAGCTCCAAAGGCAAACTATTATTTATTCCGTTCGGAAGATGTTGCCAGCGAAAAAATTATTGAAGAAAATAACTGGGTAGTAGCAGCAGAGCTGGCAGACAGTTTAGGGGTTGATATTATTACAACTTCCTTAGGTTATACAACATTTGATATACCTTCTCAAAATCATACTTATGCCGATTTAAACGGTAAAACATCCGTGGCTTCTATTGCAGCGACCATGGCGGCACGTAAGGGCATTTTTTTATTGAACGCTGCAGGAAACGAAGGAACCAATTCGTGGCATTACGTTGGTGTGCCTGCTGATGCAGATAGTATCTGTACGGTTGGTTCTGTAAATGGAAGTGGTTTGCATTCGGGATTCAGCTCTGTAGGACCTACTGCCGATGGCCGCATTAAGCCGGATGTAAGTACTATGGGTGAAGGCACATACGTATGCCAGCCAAGCGGCGCATTTACTTCAGGCAACGGAACTTCTTTTGCATGCCCTGTTATGGCAGGTGCAGTAGCGTGTTTATGGCAGGCTAATCCGGGTAAAACAAATATGCAGGTATTAGCGGCTATCCGTAATGCATCAACACGATACAATACTCCGGATAATAATTATGGATGGGGAATCCCCAATATGTGCCTGGCAAGTACTTACTTAAACGCTATGCCAACGTCCATATCCGAAATACATAAAGCTGTTTTAAAAGTGTTCCCTAATCCGGCAAAAGACTATATCGCCTTTAATACAGATCAAAAAGTACAGTCTGTTATGCTAACGGATGTCTTAGGAAACACGATTGAATGTGCATTTACGGCACAGGGAAATTCTTATAAAGCTGTATTTACTAATACAGTTGCTGGCGGAGTATATTTCCTTACCATTACAACGGATCAGGGAGCTGTACAAAGCAAATTTATTAAAGAGTAAGTTAATATAACAGAATAAGGTAGAAATGACGGAAATGCCAATTCTACCTTATTCTGATACAATATGAAGAATCATATTATTAACCGTTTACTTTTCCGATTGCCAAAACCTGCCTTTGCCTTCTGCTATCCATTCTAAAGATTGTTCAATCCTCTTTTGCCTGGTAGCATCTGTTTTAGCATCTGTTATCCATATAAGATAGTTTTTGCGAAAGGAAGGCGATTTACTTTCGAATATTTCTTTCGCTTTTGGATGGCTTGCCAGTTCTGCTGTAAAATAATCAGGCGTTTCTATTTCTTTTGGCTTGTCCGATTTTGGTCTTTCTAATTTTATACCCTTTTCATTTAAGACCATGGCTTCTTTTATAAGACTAATAAATTTTTTATCAGCCGGTAAATCAGAGAGCTTTGTTACTTTACCTAAAAACCGTTGAACGGGTTTCAGTTTTGAATTGTCTTTCAGAACGGGATCGGTCATTATATCTGCTTTCAAAAAACTGAAGGAGCAGTGATTTTTATAGGAAGCCATCACACACATAAAATCTCCTTTGTAATCAAAATGCGGAATCCCCCATTTAATGGCTCCTACAGCATCCGGGCAGGTAGCGTGTACGAGTTGTTGCCAATGTTTTAATATTGGCTTTGCAAACTCTTCTGAATTTGCAATGTACTCATCTACTGCAGAGTTAACTTTTGCCATATTTTTTTATTTTTTAAGCTTTAATAATAAATCATCCAGACTTTCTAAGGTGGATGTTAATCCTTCCTTCATTCCCATTTGAATCACTGTTTCTAAATCGGCAAGAGAGTTATAGGTTACAACGGTATGTACCATGGCATGGTCTCCCATTTCGGTAAACGTTACTTCCCACTTGGCACGTGGTAAGTCCGGATTAGGAATGCCGCTTGCATCGCAAAAGCTATCAAGACCTGTGTAGAAGTCTATCGGCTGTATTTTTATATAGTCCATTCTGCCCCAATATTCAGGTCCCTGAGGATCTACCATTACATAATGCCAATGCCCGCCATCTTTAAAATCCATTGATTTGGTTTTAGTAGTAAAGGGTTTAGGGGCAAACCATTGGTTTAAAAGTTCGCTCTTTGTGTAGCAATCCCAAACCATCTGGCGGTCTGCTGCAAATTCACGTTTAATAGTAAGTGTGTTGTTTTCCTTATTAGCAAGGAAGTCGAATTGTAGGTTAGCTTTCATTTTTTATTGTTTTTGAGTTTAAATAATAGGTTGTCGAGTTGATTAAAACGGTCTTCCCAAATCTTTTTGAACTGATCTAACCATTTGTCAATTTCTTTCATTTTTTTTATTTCCAGTTGATAATAAATTTCTCTTCCCTGATGTTCTTGCTTTACCAATTCACATTCTGTTAGTATTCTTAAATGTTTGGAAACCGCTTGCCTGCTTGTGTCAAAGTGTTCTGCCAGGGCATTGGGTGTCATCGCCTGCGCCGCTATCAGCATAATAATAGCTCTTCTGGTTGGGTCGGCTATGGCCTGAAAAACATCTCTTCTCATTGGGTTCATTTTTTATTTAAGAAACTAATCGGTTGCAAATATACGTGCAACTTTTCAGTTGCGCAACTATTTTTGTGATTTTTTTCGGATTTTTTTTAATTAATTAGGAATCACAGGTGAGCAGGAGGTTATAATTGGGGCTAAACCATCTCATCTTCCCATACTACGGAGCTTATTTTCCAATTAACAGGACCTGTTTTAATAAATTGAAACAATTTGATGCCCTTGCCTGTAAAATGAGTCCCGGATAAATAACCGCTTTTTTGATAGTTAGACATGCGTTGGGCAATGTTACCTGTTATTGTGGTATGGCCGTTTGTTTCCTCTTCTATAAATTCGGTGAGGGTTCCATCAGATAACAGTTTAACTCTTGGTTCCGTAAAGGTTTTAAGAGTATAAACTTCCTGCTGCAATCCTGTTTTTTTTATAATCAGAGCTTCTGCTAAGCAAATTTCGGGTAGTGTTTCCCATAATGGAGATTGGTTATTTTTATTGGCAAAGACGCTAAAAAATGTTGTTACAAGCTTGTTTATAAGCGCTTCATTGCTGGTAACAGAATACTGAAGCAAGGCTTCTTCATCAACCTTAATTTCTTTCTCAAATTTTAATCCTAATTTTTCAATCAATTTAATAGAATTTACATTGTCTTTTAAAGTAGTTGCCAGTATGTTAGTATAAGCAGGATCTGCTATAATGCTATCCAATACTACTTTTGAAGATTCGTAGGCATAACCTTTTCCTTCGTATCCGGGTAAAAACGCAAAGCCAATATCAGAATCGGCATGATAATCGCGTTTTATAAAAGTGATAACGCCAATAGGAATTTTTTCTTGTTTTAACGTGACGGTCCAGTAATAAATTTGAGGATTATCAATGATCTTTTGAATGTATTCAGTAGCAAGGTCTTTGGTTTTTGTGTTTCTGTTTCCTATAAATTTTAACCATCCTTCGCTGTTAGTTATAGTCATAATAAAATCAAGATCGTTGTGACTTAAGCTTTTCAGGCTGAGTCTTGAAGTTTCAAAAGTAGTAGGAATCATAATGATCTGGATAAAACGTTAGTAGTTAATGTATAATCCGCTATAGTGCTCAAAACGATTGATAGCGTTATCAAATTCTGTTTTTTGAATTTTAGTTAATGGTTTAATGAACTCATATTTCAGTTCAATATGCTTTTGTTTAATTACTCTTTTCCAGGTACCCATGATTTGCCCTTCGTATAGAATGGTGGGATCAAAAACCGAAAAAGGTTTTGAATTTAGAGTGTTTTTATGTTGCAATATGGCATCTCTGTCTTTGTAACCCATAATAAATTCATCATAGATGGGAAGTAGTTCTACGCGTGAGTTTATTTTTTTAGCGTCTAAAATCGCAGGATCAAAATAGTAAGTTTCATTCTCTACCGTTTTACTGGTAAAATGTGATTTTACGATTTCCAAACCTTTTTTGCATTCCGCTAAGGTAAGTCCCGACCAGGTAGAGTAATCTTTTAAGGTAGCAGGGCCCCGGCTTTTGAAGTAACGCTGTGTTAATTCAGCCAGAGATTCATCATACGTTTTTTCTTTTTGTGCCGGCACTCTTTCTTCGAGTAGGGCATAGGTAAACTGTTTTCCCTGTGTGATCCCATTACAGATAAGCCCTTCCAATTCGGCATGCATTAATAAGCAAGCCAGTTTAACGCCATCTGCCATGATGTTTTTTTTCGCAAATTCGCTGTTCAGTTGTTCTCTCGTAAGGTGCTTATTTCCTTGCAATGCTTTGGTAATAATATCGTGGCAACGGTTAAACGTTTTTGCATCGATCTCTGTTTTACGATACATATAGGCATTAACAGCATTTACCCTCGGTGCTGTAAGTTTTAGCATCCAACGGATATCTTCTGCAGCAATAAAATGCCAGGTAGGCCTTAGTAAGTGTGTACGTAAAATGTGGGCATCCGAAATTTCTTTTTCTATAATGCTATCAGTAAGATGTTGTAAACGTAAACCAATGCTCCATTTAGATTGGGCATATTCCTGAGCCTGAATAGCGCCCAGCCATTTAACCATATCGGCTGCAGATTCAAAATCAGAAGAATCGATCTGCTGTGAGATCAAACGGAGTTTTGCTATATCAGCTAATGTCATGGAAGCTGCCATTTTAAGAGTGCGTTGTTCTCGACGTAAATTTACTGATCAATATACCCACTAATACAACCGAGTAAAACTGCCCTGCAATTCCAAAAAAGGAGGTGATCAGTTTGGTGTAATGTGCATTTGGTACAATGTCTCCAAAGCCAATACTGGTAAGCGTTATGCTGCAAAAGTAGACGAGATCCATATAAACCGATGCCGGATTAAAGGTATCGATGCCTTTAAAACAATTAGGATTTATATAAAAAAAGCATTGTAGTAAAAATACACTGATCTCAATAAGCAGAAAATACCCACATGCTGAAGCCGAAAACAGATCGGCATTAATATAGCCTGGCTTAATTAAAAACTTTATAATTTCCCAAAAAATAAATACGAAATAAATAACGAAAGAAATATTAAGCACCAGCATAAAATAATGAATATGTCCAAGAAATGGGAGGCATATGGGAAAAGCCAACACGGACAAAAATAAAATAATTTGTGTATTGCTCTTCCATCTTCCTTTTTTAATAAATACGCCAATGCTTGCAATGCCCAGTATGGCCATATTAATTGGCCAAACAACTTTTGTATAAAAAGGCAGGTCGGTTAAAAAAATACCTATAAACAAATGCTGAATTAATGCCAATAGCAATAATTCATATTTATAGCGCTCTAAGAAGGAGGTAAATTTAGTCATTAGGAATGTTCTGTGTTTATGGGATGTGGCATTGTATTATTTCTCGACCGTATTCAGCCACTGTTTTATAACGGCTTGTAATGCTTTTTGTTTTGCCTTTACATCTGCCATATCTTTTAAAACTAACGTTTTTCTGCCATCTTTAAAATCACCTTCCAACAAGCCAGTCGTATCATTTACTTTGGTGCCGGTTGGGAAAACCAGCATGATCCTGCCTTTATGAAGATTAAATACAGCTATTTCGCGTTTATACTCTTTTGGATCGAACGGTTTCATTTTGCCGGTATAATAAAAACAAGGATTGTTCCATTTGATCTGTTCGCCTATTTCTTTATCGGTGCTTAAAATGATTTTTCGGATGGCTTCCACTATTTCGCTTAAAGCGGGCTCCAGTTTTTGGATATGTTCTTCTACCTGTTCTTTATCAGATAGTTTATTGCTTTTTGCCATAGTTTAAATGTTGATTAAAGATAAAAATTAAATCAGTTCAAGATAATAGGCAAAAAACTCCCTTACCAACGAATAAAGGTCTCTCCACTCAAAATAAGAAGGGCTGGCGCCACTTACAGAAGTAAAGCCTTTTTTCTTAAATAGCATTTTTGTCCTGGTAATATGGTAATACTGCGAAACAACAATAAGTGTTTTAAATTTAAGTCCGGATTTCATCAACATCACATTCTCTACTGTTTTGAGCGTATTGTCACCTTTATTGTCAACAACAATTACAGAATCAGGAACACCATTCCTGATCAGAAAATCTTTCATTTTATCGCCTTCATAGTAACCTTCTTTGCCAAGCCCACCGCTTACAATGATTCCTTTTATGCGTTTGGTATTATATAAATTTAATCCGCATTTCAATCTTTTAGTTAAGCGTTCAGATAAACTTCCGTCAGTATTTACCTTGTTACCTAAAATAACGGCATAGTCGGCCTGTTCTTTATGATCTTTTAATCCATTTGTAATTGTAATGGCTATATGAACCAGCATCCATATAACAAGCAGATAGAACAGGTATTTCAATATCTTTTTAGGTGTTGTCATTATTGATACAGTAAAGATAAATGTTTAACAGTTCTCTGCAATATGATTTTGCGTGTCAATTCAAAGTGTATCTTTGCACGTTTTTATACCGCACCGAACATTCGCAAAGACCTCATGGAAAAACGACAACGCCTCATCATCATTTTAATTCTTGGTTTACTCTCCGCTATTGGCCCGTTTTCCATTGATATGTATTTACCTGGTTTTCCGGCTATAGCCAGAGATCTTCATACCTCGGTAGATATGGTTTCGTATACACTGGCAAGTTTTTTCGTAGGGATCTGTGTAGGGCAATTAATCAGTGGACCTTTACTGGATCGTTACGGAAGAAAAGTGCCATTATATGTTGGTATGAGTTTATACATTCTTGCATCGGTAGGATGTGCTTTATCTGTTACAGTAGAAATGCTTATTGCATTCCGGCTGTTGCAGGCCTTAGGGGGTTGTGTTACCATGGTAGCACCAAGAGCTATTATCAGAGATGTGTTTCCGGTTAACGAAAGTGCTAAAATATTTTCTTTAATGATTCTGATATTGGGCGTTTCACCAATTATTGCGCCTACTGTGGGTAGTTTTTTAATAGAAGCATTTGGTTGGTATTCGGTGTTTTTGGTTTTAGCAGCTATTACTTTAGTGGTATTATTGTGTGTTATTTTTTTATTACCCGAAAGTAAACAACCTGACCCCAGCTTCTCTTTAAAAACAGGATCTATTTTAGCAGGTTTTAAATATGTTTTAAAAGTAAGGCAGTTTTATATGTACACTTTATCGGGTGCCTTGGCTGCAGCCGGACTGTTTGCTTATTTGGCAGGATCACCTTTTGTATTGCTAAAACTGTATAATGTCACAGAAAGGCAATACGGAATTATCTTTGCCATTATTGCTTCGGGGCTGATCACGAGTAGTCAGTTAAATACCCTGTTCCTTAAAAAATATAATAGTGTGCAGATCGTTCGTTTTACCTTAATTGTGCAAACGGCAGTTGGTATTGCTCTTTACCTGGGAACGGCTTTTAATGTAATTGGTTTATACGGAACGGTAACATTGATATTCCTGTTCTTAAGTTGCCAGGGATTTAATTTTCCCAATTCAGCAGCTTTATCTATGGAACCTTTCGAAAAAGAGGCGGGGAGTGCATCTGCCCTGATGGGTGCTATACAAATGGGTCTTGGAGCATTGGCTGCTGCTATGGTTGGCTTATTAAATGCTACAAGTGCTATGCCTATGACAGGTGTTATGGCGGTTTGTAGTATATCTGCTTTAATAATTTTGTTAATGGCTGCCGATAAGAAAAAATCTCAGACTGCTAAAAGTGCCATTGGAGCCTAATGTAAAAATGCCTGTAGCATATAGCAACAAGCATTTTCACACAACTCTGATCTGTCAATTTAAACCCTCAACTGAAAAATCAGGAAACACGCATACCCGTGGTAATAGCAATACGGTTCCAGGCATTAATGGTAACAATCATCATAATAATTTGCCCGAGGTAGTTAGGATCAAATAATTTGGCTGCTTTTTGATAGGTAGCGTCCGATACATGATTACTGATAAGTGTTACTTCTTCCGTTAAAGCTAATATAGCCTGTTCTTCTTCCGAAAATAAATCTGTGTCTTTCCATGCGTTTAATAAATAGATGCGCTGTTCGGTTTCTCCCATTTTGCGGGCATCAGTTGTATGCATATTTATACAGTGCGCGCAGCCATTAATTTGTGAGGCTCTTATTTTAATGAGCTCTTTGTGCAAGGGTTTTAATGCGCTGGAAGCAAGGTATTTCTCCAGGCCAAGCATGGCTTTATATGCTTCGGGTTCAGTTTCTAAAAGGTTGATTCTTTTTTCCATAATAATTGTTTTTTAGTATGTGTCAAAGTTCCTGAATCTCCTGTTCAAAAAACTTAATCTACTTCAAGAAATTAAGACGAACCTTTTCCAGCCCTGATCTTGCTCATAAATTCGGGGCTGAAATCGAGGTAAGAAGCAAGCATATACTGCGGCACGCGCTGTACAAAATGTGGCTGCTGATTATTGAAATGGTGGTAGCGTTCTTCGGCAGTCATGGTAAAAAGAAATTTGATACGCATTTGCGCAGCACCAAAAGCCTTTTGCATTACGATCCTGAAATATTTTTCGATTCGCGGAACTTTTTCCAGCAGTTCATCAAAGTCATTTTTAGTAATGCTCAGTACTTCCGAATTTTCAATAGCCTGGATATAAAAATTGGAAGGCTGTTGTGTTTCAAAGCCCCGGTAATCTGTCAACCACCAGTCTTCAATACCAAACTGCAGAGTTTGCTCCGTGCCCTTTTGATTGATGATATAAAAACGGAAACAGCCTTTTGAAATAAAATAATAGTGCTGGCATATCTGGCCTTCCTTTAAAATAATTGCTTTCTTTTTAATACTTTGATGTTTAAAGTAAGTACTAATAAGATCCTTTTCGGCATCGGTTAATGCCACGTTTTTTTTAATATGTTCAATAAGGTTGGTATGCATTATTTTAGAATTAAAAACAACAGTCAAAGATACCGGTTTTTATAATGCAGGACTATTTGATCACACATTTTAAATAATTAAACGCCATAAAAAAAAGCTGTGAGTAAAAACCCACAGCTTTTTCATGATATAGCTAACTATTTATTCTTTAATAAATTTCTTTACTACAATGCTGCCTTCGTGTTGTATAGTTATCATATATACGCCACGGGCAAGTTTGCTAATGTCTAACTGTTGAAATGAACCACTCATGTTTTGAGCAATTACTTCCTGTCCCATCGTATTTTTTACGGATACTGTGGCGCCGGTAGTACTGGCTGCAATATCAACGGTTAGCTGATCTGTAGCAGGATTTGGATATACCGACACATTACTTTCATTCAGCTTTAATTCGTTTACACCAACACCGGCTGTGCCATTATAACGGTATAAATGACTATGGTTAACATCGTAGGTACCTACATAAATTTTATTATTAAATACTTCCACTGAACTTACAAAAGCATCTATATGCGTTAATCCTGTTCCAAGCCATTGTGTACCGTTCCATACAGCTACATTGGAAGTAGTAACGCCGCCCATTTGAGTAAAATCGCCTACTACAATTAAGCCTGTAGCGGATGCTTTCATATCCATGATCCCGTTTGGCGAAGTTCCTGTTCCGCCACCAACAGCCGACCAGGTAGTGCCATTCCATTTAGCAATATTATTTACAGATACTCCACCGGCAGTGGCTATTTTTCCTGCTACATACAATTCGTTATTATATACTGCCATAGAACCTGCACCGGTTGAAAGCCCTGTTCCTAATGGCGTCCAGGTAGTACCATCCCATGCGGCAATATTTTTGGCAACTACACCTCCAATAGCCGTAAAGCTACCTGAAGCAACTAATTTTCCATTATAGCGTGCAAAACTGGCAATTCCGCCTGATCCTGCAAAATCATAAAACAGACTGAAACTACCGGTTCCCGTTTTTTTACGAACCACACCAAAGTTACTTCCTGCGTACAGGTCGTTTCCGTCGGCATAAATAAGTCCATGACTATAAGAGGTTCCGCCACCATCCTGCCAGGTAGAGCCTGTCCAGATACCTACACCTGTTACACCGCCATAATTTAAAGCATCTGCGCAATACAAGTCGCTACCAAAAACAGCCAGCATATTAATACCTGAACCACCAATTAAATTGGTTTGAGGTGTAAAGCTTGTGCCATCGTAGCTCGCCGACCAATAGCAGGTACTGCCATTCATTTTAAGGAAATCGCCTGCAATAAAGAGCGAGTTGTTGTACGTTTTAATATCTGCAATTCCCTGGTTGAAGCGTGCCAAAGAATCCCATTGCGCATTTACCGCAGTGGCTAAGCCTAATGTCAATAATCCTGTTAAGAGTCTGTTTGTTTTCATGTGATTTATGTTAGAGAAGTATAATACAATTGAATATTAAAAGTAACACGTTTTTCTTAATGCCGCTCTACCGTTAAAGGGATTTTTAGCACGCTATTTTTAGAAATTAAAATAATCAGGTTATTTAGAATTCTTCACAGTTGGCATTTGAGGAGCTTATGCTTTTATGGCCCAACGTAATTTTGCCGAGCGTGCCCTTGGATTTGTAAAACATTCCTCCGGCGATGCGCGGATAGGGTCAGGAGCTACTTCTCGGTAAACACCTGAGCGGAATAAATACTGAAAGGCTTTTTTGACACGCCGGTCTTCGCCCGAATGAAAGGATAATATGGCTACGCGGCCACCGGAAACGAGTGCATCGGGTAATTTATGAAGAAACTGATCCAGTACTCCAAATTCGTTATTGACTTCAATACGTAATGCCTGGAAACAACGCTGACAGGATTTTTTAATATCGTCCTTGTTAAGTTGCTTCGATTGCAATTCCAGCGTTTGCGTTATGAGCTGTTTTAATTGTAGGGTAGTGTTTATAGGTTGTGTGGTTGCCTGTTGAACCATAATAGCTTTCGCAATCGCTTCGGAATAGGGCTCGTCGGCATTTTCTATGAATAGGTCCTGGAGTTGTTGCAGAGAAGCGGTTTTTAAAAAAGTTGCTGCCGATTGGCCACTTGTAGGATTGAGTCTCAGGTCTAAAGGACCATCTACTTTAAACGTAAAGCCTCTTTCGGGATTATCTATTTGCATGGAAGATACACCCAGATCGGCTAACACAAAATCGAGCGGACCTGATTCTTCTACAATCCGATCGATGCCTGAAAAGTTCATTTTTTTAATAATCAATACCTCCGGGCCATAGCCTAAAGCTGTTAAACGTTCTTTGGTACGGGGCAATTCGTAAGGATCAACATCTGTGGCGTAAAGTTTTCCTTTATGATCGAGGCATTTCAGTATTTCCAAACTATGGCCGCCGTAACCCAGTGTAGCATCTAATCCAACATTGCCCGGAGCAATTTTAAGAATGTCTAAAATTTCACTGACACAAATAGAACGGTGCATGCCGGCTGGTGTACGGCCTTGTTCCATTACTTTTTCTACATCAGCGGCATATAAATCGGGCTGTTGTTCTTTGTATTTTTCTTTAAAAGCTTTTGGGTGGGTTCCTTTATAACGTTCTCTGCGCGCAGGTTTAGGGGTTTCATCTTCCATAGTGTAAAATTAAATCGACGTGAGTGCTTTAATCTTACGTTGGGATGTAGTTGTTTTTATTGAATTAAGGAATGCTTGCTTAAAGATAACCTTTTAGCTTGGTATTTACACTTTAGAGTCAAAACCGAGCTTTTGAAATATCTGTCCGTATTGCTACTCGGCCTTAGTACCAGCGAAAACAAAAAAGCCTTTCATTTCTGAAAGGCTCTTCATTTATAGTGTACTATTTATTAGTAGTTACCTTTTAACTGAACACCTTGTTCAATTTTTTGTAAAGCGGTAATGTAAGCTGCAATACGCATCGATGTTTTGTAGGTAGCTGCATTTTCCCAAACGTGAGCAAAAGCAATTTCCATTTTCTCATCGTGTTTAGTATTTACTTCGTTCTCGCTCCAGTAGTAACCGGCTTTGTTTTGTACCCACTCGAAGTAAGATACAGTAACACCACCTGAGTTAGCCAAAATATCCGGAACAACAATGATTTTTTTATCGTTCAATACAGCATCAGCTTCCGGCATAGTAGGGCCATTAGCACCTTCTACGATCAGTTTAGCCTGGATGCTGTGTGCCAGTTCTTCAGTAATTACATTTTGTAAAGCTGCAGGAACCAATACATCACATTTGCAGGTAAGGATTTCGTTTGATTTAATTTCGGTACCACCTGTAAAGCCTTTTAATACGCGGCCATTTTTAGCAGCAAAATCCAAAGCAGCTTTTACATCAATTCCTTTTTCGTTATAAAAAGTAGCTGTATGATCTCCAATAGCTACAATTTTAATCCCTTGCTCAGCTAATAAACGTGCAGCATGTGAACCAACGTTTCCAAAACCTTGTACAGCAGCAGTTACTTCTTTAGGGTTTAAATTCATTTTTTTAAGTGCTGCAAGGGTATTTACCATTACACCACGTCCTGTAGCCGCATCACGACCTAAAGAACCACCAATTACGATTGGTTTCCCTGTAATAACACCTGGGCTGTCTTCACCTGTAACTTTATTAAATTCGTCAAGGATCCAGGCCATTTCTCTTCCGCTTGTTCCCATATCAGGAGCAGGAATATCTTTATTTACACCAAATACATCTTTCATTGAGGATGCGTAAGCACGGGTCATACGCTCTAATTCGCCAACGCTCATAGCACGTGGGTCGCATTTAATACCACCTTTAGCACCACCATAAGGCAGGTTTGCTACAGCGCATTTAAAACTCATCCAGGCAGCCAGTGCCATTACTTCATCCTGGTTAACATCCATCGCATAACGGATACCACCTTTAGAAGGGCCTAATACAGTAGAGTGAACGATACGGTAACCTTCAAAAACCTGAATTTTTCCATTATCCATCATTACCGGTAAACTTACTTTAACTTGTTTAATAGGGCTGCGTAATATAGTGGCAACGTCTTCGGACATGTTCATCAATTTAGCGGCAACGTCTAAGCGGGCTAATACAGCTTCGAACATAGATTCGTGAGCTATTGCATTTGCAGTTTGTGTTGACATATTGGTTTTTTGTTTTAAGTTATTTGTTTTTAGTTAGGGGTACAAAATTAGTAAAATTTATATGAATGTAAAGGTTTTAGCAGAATTTAGGAGTGAGTTTTTAACCGTGTTTTCTTGATAATTAGAGCTGTTTTTTAACTTTATGCTAAAGTTTAGATTTAAGTTGTTTTAAAGAACTAATTTCAGATAAGCGTAAATAAATGGCGAAACGAATAAAAGACTGTCAAAACGATCTAAAATACCACCATGACCCGGCATAATCTTACCCGAATCTTTTACACCTGCCTGGCGTTTTAGCATAGATTCTACCAAATCACCAATAGTACCAAATATGCTTACCAAAACAGAAATAACGATCCAGTGAACCAAAGCCAGTTCAGTAAACCAGGTGGAAATAACCCAGGCACAGCCAATATTAAGAATAGCAGCCCCTACAGAACCTTCCCAGGTTTTACCCGGAGAAATACGTTCATACAGCTTGTTTTTGCCAATTAAGCTGCCTACTAGGTAAGCGCCGGTATCACTGGCCCAGATCAACAAAATGATGCCTAAAACATAATGAAAATTATAAGGAGCAATACTGTTCAAATCGAGCCCAAATACAGCAGGTGGCTTTATGCAAGAAATCAATAGCAGCAAAATAAAGGGTATTACAGCATATATAATTCCCATAAGAGTATAAGCAATGTTCAAAACGGTATTAGGTTTTGAGTCAAGTAAGCCGGCAATGAAAATGAGAAAGCCAATAGCTATAATTACAGGAAGATACATATGGCTGGGCATAGCATACGTGATGTAGGTAGTGCCTATGGCAAAAGAGCCAAATAACAGCGCGCCTGTAATAAGCCCTATTGCTTTATAAGGCTTAGCTCCCAGCTTTTCGGCCAGCTGGTAAAATTCATACAGTCCCCACACGGAAACCACAAAAAATAAAGCCGCAAAAGAAATATAATTAAACAGAATGCAGCTCAGTAAAACGGCTACAAATACAACAGCTGTCAGGGCCCGGGTGCTAAGTGTTTTTAAATTTAATGCCATAAAAAAATCCCTCTCAACTGAGAGGGATGTCTGTAAAATAAGGTTATTATTCAGAAACTTTAATTGCTTCGTAACATCTTACGTCGCCTGCTGTACCAAGGTATTCAGCTTCAATGGTTACCAAGCCTATTTTTTTGCTTTGTTCTTTATTTAAAGGTTTGGCAGGAGTCCAGGTGTCATCCACTAATTTCAGTTCAATGTCTTTATTTAACAACACCTGATTTAGTTGCTTCTGGGTTAAATATACACAGCCTTCGTCTTCTTCTTCCTCAGCAGCAATAAGTATAGTCCCTATTACTTTTAATTTAGGTACATCCGGTTTATATGTAAAATCCAGCCCATCCTGGGTGTTTTGTTCAATAAATTTTATTCCCAATAAATGAATATCTGCCATAATATGTGTTGTTTTATAAAGGTGCAATTTTAGTGAATTAATCCCTGTAAACAAATAAAAAAAAGCTAATTATTTCAACGTTTGACAGATTTATGTTAATAAAATCAAAATAAAAGCTCTGTTCTGCCTTCATTTCTTTATGCTTTTATAGTATTGTTTTCCTTGACAAAAAAAGGAGCAAAATTCGGGTAATTCCGGCAAAATCAAAGATTTAAGGAACCGTAATTTCGTCAGTGGTTATAGGAAGGCTTTTATTGCCCTGGTTATCAAGCAGCACAATAACGTACTTAATATGCTTTATTTTAACACTGTGTCGGTATTGTTGAAGCCTTACACTGAGTTCGCCACTAATAGGTTTGCCTTTATAGGAATCTGTGGGGGCTCTGATCACATAACCTGTCCTTAAAGTATCATTAAGTGTGGTCGAGAAATAAGCTCTGTATTTTAGTGTAAGGGTATCTTTGTAATAATACGTCATAAATAAGGTTCGGGTCGAATCGGTATTTGATACACCAATATCGCCATCGCCATCGGTAAATTTTATAACCAAATCGGCTGTATCGCCGGAATAAGGATAAAAGGCTTTATATTCGATTTCGGGAGTAGAGGGATATGTTTTTTTCTTAACGCAGGAATAAGTGCAAAGGCTAATAATAACCGCTAAAAATAAATATCTCCAAAAAGGCCTCATCATATAATAAATCAGCATAAATTTACAAAAAAATATAATACCCGATTTGCTGTCAGAAAAAGAAATACGTACCCGATTATTCCATAATTTATCTGAAACCGATTTTAATACGCTGGCTCTGGCTGTATTTCACTACCAGTTTAACCATAATGCCATTTACAACAGGTTTGTTAAAAGTTTAAAAATTGAGGTTAATGCAATCCGGCATTATACCGATATTCCATTTATACCTATTGAGTTTTTTAAAACACAGAAAGTGGTTTCAGATACCACTGACATTGCCAAAGCGGTACAATTTACCAGTAGCGGCACTACAGGGCAGATAACATCTACACATTATGTAGAAGATGAGCGTTTGTATACAGAGTCTTTTTTGAAAGGCTTTGAATTGTTTTACGGCGATGTGCAGCAATATTGCATTTTGGCTTTACTGCCCAATTACCTCGAACGCACGGGCTCTTCGCTGGTATATATGTTCGATGATTTAATTAAACGTTCCAGGCATCCCTTGAGTGGATTCTACCTGCATAACACCAATGAATTGATTCAGACATTAAACGAATTAAAACAGACCTCACAAAAAGTGCTTCTGCTTGGTGTTACTTATGCATTGCTCGATCTGGCAGAACATTCTATTGTATTGGGAGATAATGTTATTGTAATGGAAACCGGTGGTATGAAGGGTAAGAGAAAGGAAATGATAAAAGAGGAAATACATGCTGAATTAAAACAACAGCTGCATACATCTGCCATTCATAGCGAGTATGGTATGACCGAATTATTATCGCAGGCTTATTCAAAGCAGGATGGTTTGTTTCAGTGCCCGCCCTGGATGCGTGTATTGATAAGAGATACAAACGATCCGTTTAGTTATGTAAAACCGGGAAAAGGTGGAGGCATTAATGTGATTGACCTTGCTAATTTATATTCCTGCTCGTTTATTGAAACAAAAGACCTTGGAAAGATACATCCCGATAACCGTTTTGAGATATTAGGAAGATTTGATAACAGCGACCTCAGAGGTTGCAATTTAATGATTAGTTAAAATGGCAACAGATAAAGATTTTTTTGATCAAGTTTTTCAGGTAGTTCGTTTAATTCCAAAAGGACGCGTGACAAGCTATGGCTCTATAGCGGCTTATTTAGGAGCAAAAGGATCATCGCGTTTGGTAGGTTATGCCATGAATGCGGCGCACGGCCAAAAGCCCAAAGTGCCGGCACACAGGGTGGTTAACCGGAACGGACAACTTACCGGAAAGCATCATTTTGCAACGCCTTTCGAAATGCAGGAGCTCTTGGAAAAAGAAAAAATAAAGGTAGAAGATGATACGGTAGTAGAGTTTAAAAAACTATTCTGGGATCCTACAATTGAGCTGGCGTTGTAAGGGTTTGTATGTTTTAAAGTTGAACTAATTCCCTCTTTTCAAGAGGGTGCCCGTAGGGCGGGAGATGTTTCTGCCTAATTAGAAAACACATCCACCGGCCTTTCGGCCACCTCCTTCAAAGGAGGAATTTTGATTAAATCATAGTTAGGTATTCAAACATAATATAGATTTTCACTTACTATAATCCCTCTCGCCAAAAATACTGCTGCCTATGCGCACCATGGTACTGCCTTCTTCTATGGCTATTTTATAGTCGCTACTCATACCAAAACTTAAGATTGTTAATTCAGGGAATTGAGTTTGTAAGTGTTTTACCTGTTTAAATTCTATTCTTATTTTTGTTTCGTCTTCGGTGTTGGAAGCCATAGCCATAAAGCCTTTCACGGAAATGTGTTTATATTGATCCAGGTCTCCCGATTGTAAAAACTGCGTTACTTCTTCTATACTGAAACCAAATTTAGTTTCCTCTTCCGCAATATGTAACTGCAAAAGACAATGAATGATACGGTTATTTTTTTGTGCCTGTTTGTTGATCTCTTTCAGCAAGCTTATACTGTCTACACCATGTATCAGGTATACAAAAGGAGCAATGTATTTTACTTTATTGCTTTGCAAATGCCCTATAAAATGCCAGCGAATATCATTGGGTAATATTACTTGCTTGTCTACCAGTTCCTGTACATAATTTTCGCCAAAATCTTTCTGGCCTGCATCATAGGCTTCCTGTAGCATTGTAAGGGGCTTGGTTTTAGAAACCGCTACCAATGTAACGTTTGCAGGTAGTTCAGATTTAAAATACTGTATATTTTCTCTTACAGGCATATTTAAATTACATCAATTTTAATTCCATGATCTCGTCTGTTTGTTCATCGTCGCCCAACTTAAATACATGCGAACCTGTTTTTACAAAACCGTATTGTTTATAAAAGGAAATAGCTTTGATATTGTGTTCCCACACACCCAGCCATATACTTTTCAAAGAATGTGTAATAGCTATTTGTTTGGCGAAATCTAATAATTGTTTCCCTATAGACAAACGCTGAAAGTCCTGCAGAATGTAGATACGTTCCACTTCCAGCTGATCTTTATGAATTGAAGAATCGTCTTTCTCCGGAAAATTTAGTTTTAAATAACCGGCAGCAACTTTGTTATAATAAGCAATGTAAAACTGAGAATGAAGGTCGTTTATTTCAAGCGTGAGTTGTTGCTCATTTAAATTATCATTCAAATACATTTGCATATTTTGCTCTGTGTTTTGATATTCGAAGGTTTGTCTGAACGTATGAATGCTCATATCGCGAAGCAGTGGCAAATCCTGTAATGTCACTTTTTGTATGTTGACTCCGCTATGTAGAGGTGATGATGGCAAATGATTATTCTTCTAAACTATAAATTAATAAGCCGCTGCGCATTTTAGGTTCTACCCAGGTCGATTTTGGAGGCATAATATTGTTGGTATCGGCTATCCATTTTAACTGCTCCATGGTTACCGGATATAAGCCAAAGGCAATAGCAGCCTTGCCTTCATCTACTTGTCGTTTAAGGGCAATACTTCCTTTTACGCCGGGTACAAAGCCAATGCGCTTATCCGTTTTCAGATCGTGAATATCAAGTATGGGAGATAAAATGTGTTTAGTCAAAATATCTGCATCCAGGCTACCAATGGGATCGTTAGGGTTATAAATCGTTTCTTTAGCCTTAAGCAAATACCATTTATTGTCAACGTACATTGACATTTCATGCTTGTGCTGCGGCTTAAAATCAGCTTCTTTTATTTCGGTAATAAAAAAATCTGTTTTTAAATTATAGATGAATTGGTTTACCGATAAGCCGTTAAGGTCTTTTACCACACGGTTATAATCGTAAATTTTTAAATGAGTCTCCGGAAAAAATACGCCCAGGTAATAATTAAAGGCTTCTTCGCCTGTATAAGATTTGCGGGTGCTGCGCCTTAACTTTCCAAGTAAGGTAGCTGAGGCAGAACGATGATGCCCATCTGCAATATAAATATTGGGAATCGTATTAAAACGCTCGGCAATTTGTTTAACGGTTTTACGGCTGCTAATGATCCATACAGTATGTCTTACTTTATCGGTTGTACTGAAATCGTAATCGGGCCTTGTAAGGCTAATTTCCTCAGATAGTTCGTCTATTATTTGATCATTGGGGTAGCAGAACAGAACAGGTTCGGCATTAAACTCACACACGTCAAGGTAATCTTTCAGTTTTTCCTCGCGTGCCGTAAGGGTTTGTTCGTGAATTTTAATAACCCCGTTCATGTAATCGTCAATACTGGTGCAGGCAATAATGCCGGTAAACTCATTGCCTTCTTTTACCTGCCTGTAGAGATAATAACAGGGGGCTTCATCTCTTAAAAAGACTTTTTCTCTGACAAATTTTTTAAAATGGTCTTTTACTTTTAATAAACGTTCGCGCGATCCGGGTTTGGTTTTAATACCATCTTCAAAATCAGGATTAATAACATGTAAGAAAGAGTAGGGGTTGCCGGCCAGTTTTTCTCTTAGCTCGGCAGTATTATAGCCATCAACGGAACGCGAGGCTACTAAATGCACTTTATCATTTTGCGGGCGTATTGCCCTGAACGGAATTACTTTAGCCATTGGTGGAGTGATACGGTAAACGGTCTCTTTAACGTTTTAAATATAGCTTATTTTAAGATTACTTGAGCGTTTTTAAGACATAAAAAAAGTCCTCCGGATTAGGGAGGACTTTTAAGAATGTATGAGTTAAAATTAGTTTACTAAAGCTTTGAAATCAGCGTTTTCACGAGATTTGATAAATTCAGCATCATCTTTAGCAGCAGCTTTTAATGAACCGTCTTTTTCAATCGCTAATTTTAAGTTATTATTAACTTCAGCAGAGTTGTTAGAACGTGCAGCAGCAACTGCTTTTAAGTAATATGACATAGCCATATCTTTTTCTGTACTAGCATCGATTGTAGTTACAACAGCACCAGTGTTACCGTTTAATAACTCAGCTAATGCTTTGTTAAATCCTTTGTATTCACCAAAGTTAGAAACTGCATCAGAATATTTACCATCACGTACATTTAAGATACCTTTGTTATAGTTTACTTCTTTACCTGCACTAGCAGCTTTATCATAGTATTCCATAGCTTTTTTACGGTCACCTGCTTTAGCAGCAACGATACCCATTTGGTTCATTACGATTGCATTACCGTTAGCAGTACCTTCAGCACGTTTAAATGCTTCACCAGCTTCAGTAACTTTGTTTTGCATTAATAATGCAACACCTAAGTTGTTAGAAGTTCTCCAGTCGCTAGCATATTTTTTCTCAGCAGCTTGGTAAATCTGAACTTTAGTGTTTAAATCAGTTGTTAAAGTAGCAGCATATAATAACTCTTCAACAGATAAACTGTCAGGAGAAGTTGTAGATAATTTAGTGATCATTTCATCTGTACGTGATTTTTTGTCAACGTTAACAGTTAACACTGAACGACGTAATTTTGGTAAAATTTTCTCTGCAACTTCAGTATATGTTTTAGATAAATTTTTGATTTCTTTTTCGCGTTGGTCACCATCTTTGTACATAGTTAAAACACGTAAGATCAAATCTTTATCAGCAATTGAAGAAGCTTGCATTAAAGATTGGAAGCCATCCCAATCCTCAGCAGTTGTCTGAGTTTTGTAGTTTGCTTCTTCTTTACCAAATTTCTGGTCTTTATTTTTGTTTTTGTTAAATTCACCCATTAAAGCTTTAGAACCTGATTTTGCACGGTCTTTAGCTAAATTTTCGTTTAGGCTAAGTTCACCATCCGGAGAAGCATAAGCAGAAACGTTGATGTCTTTAAACTCATACCATTGGCTGTTGATGTTGGTATTGATAAAAGTTTGAAGATTTTTCATCTCGTCGCTTTTCAACTCAGTTGATCTTACATCAGATTTGTTGATCAGGTAATAGATATTCGCTGTTTGGTTAACAGGAGTAGTTTTAACAAATGCATCTTTTGCATAAATTCCTTTTTCGTCGTTGCGAACCAATAAAGGAGTAATGATTGTACCGTCTGCAATTTCAACAGGAGTAAAATCTTTGGTTTTCTTTTTAACAGCACCCTGAGCGCGTAATTCAACTTTAGCAACCTTCATACCCGCTTCATAAGCGAATTTTTCAGTCGTGTAGCTGAAAGTACCTCCGGTTGAATAGCTGATTTTTTGACCTGATCCTGTAGCTTTTTCACCTACAAGAATAACCGGTTTCATAGCTTTTTCACCACCTGAATATTTTACTACAGGAGTAACCGTAACTGTCGCTTTTTTAGCAAAAACTTTAGCAGGATATTTACCGCTAACAGTAAATACAACGCTATCTCCATGCATTTCTAAAGGATTAGGTTTTACGTCATAAGTAATGGTTTTTTGTTTTTTTACCATTTTTCCTAAACCATTGCACCCAACTAATAATGCAGTGGCGCTGACAGCAAGTGTTAAATTTCGTAGAGTTTTAGTATTCATATTTTATAGGTTAGATGATTTTTCGACAAAATTAGAAATTTATTATTTATAGCCTAATTATTTTAGTACAAAAATAAAAAAAAATCCCACATTTCTGCGGGATTCTGTAGTATTATTGTAAAAATAAGGTTATTATTTTGCTATGGTATTTACTTTTTTAGTAAGCTTCGATTTTAAATTAGAAGCCTTATTTTTATGGATAATGTTTTTCTTAGCCAACTTATCTAACATAGCAACTACTTTAGGTAATAACGCAGAAGCCTCTTTTTGGTTATCCGTAGTGCGTAATTTCTTTACTGCATTACGTGTAGTTTTTGCAAAATAACGGTTTTGTAAACGTTTTGCGTTGTTTGATCTGATTCTTTTTATTGCTGACTTATGGTTTGCCATTATCGTAAATTTATTAAATTCTGTTTTTTATTTTGGATTGCAAATATACACTTTTTTTAATTATGCCAAATAAAATATTGCTTTTATTTAAATAATTATTCAAAATTACAAGATTACTTGTAACATTACAGCACATTTAACCATTATATTTAAGTGTTTATAACAATTATTTACCAATTAAGGCTTAAAACTTATTTTTGCGGCATAGTATGAAGAGAATTGTCCGTTATTTTATCGTTTGTATGTGTTTTTACAGCAGTATCAATGCACAACAGCCTGTAGAAATTCAAAAAAACATTGTACCTAACGGCAGCTTCGAAAATTATCGGAAAAAATCGGGGAGTATCAAGCAGGCTATTCCATGGCAGCAAATAGCCAGTGTCGATTTTTACCAGGAACCCCTTAGTAATGATACCTCTGTTAAAAAAGGAGCCTATTTGGGTACCTGCTATGCCGGTTTACGCTTTCAGAAAAAATACAAGGAGTTTTTGCAGGTTAAACTGGCCGAACCTTTACACAGAGGCAGCACTTACGAATTTGAAATGTATATAAGACTGGCTTATTGGAGTAATGCAAGTTTAAAGTCGTTTGGAGCCCTTTTTACTAAAGTCGGGTATAAAAGCCAGGGAGATGTTTTAAAAACAGCCCTGATTGATAGTGTGATTAAGAAAGGAAGCTTTATCAATAATTACCAGTGGTTTAAAATATCGGGTAAATACCTTGCCGATGGTGGCGAAAAATATTTAACAATTGGCAACTTTAATGCTTCCGTAAAAAAGGATATGGCCCGCATGAACATTTTTAAGTTTGGTTTTAAAGAGGCTTACTATTTTGTGGACGACATATCGCTCATAAAGGCTAAAGAGGCGGTTGAAAAGGTAAAAGTGGAAATTGTGGGTTCCTTCAGCATTGATGAACAGGACTCGGTATTGCAGGTGAAAAATAATATTAAAGTGGGCGAAAAGGTGCAACTTAAAAACATTTTCTTTGAAAACGGAAGGTATTACCTGCTGCCTGAATCGTCGGTAGAGCTTAATAAACTGGCGCAATACCTGATAAGAAACCCTGCCATGGAAGTACAGATCAACGGGCATTCTGATAACGCAGGCTCGCGGTCAAAAAACCAAAAACTGTCGGAGTTGCGTGCCCGCGAAGTGTTTGAATACCTGATCAAAAAAGGAGTGCAAAACAAATTGTACTTTAAAGGCTATGGCAGCTCTATACCTATTGCGGGTAACGATACCGAAATAGACCGGGCAAAGAACCGCAGGGTTGAATTTGAAATCATTAAGAACTAAATTAATTAAATGATTTGATGATGAGGCAACTTGATAATTACATACTATTTTTGCTGTACATTTAAACTTTCAAAACTTCCCGAACTTTCTAAATTCAAAACTTACATATGAATACTTCCACTAGCATAGAAAAAGATAATTCTAAAACCATTAAGGCCTGGACATTCTACGATTGGGCTAACTCCGTATTTCCACTGGTAATTACATCGGCAATCTTCCCTAATTTTTATGATTATGTAACAACGCACGATGCCGATAAAAATTTTCTGGGCCATACCGTAAGCTTTTTAGGTTTTGAATTTGAGAACCAGAACTTGTACTCGTTTGTATATGCTTTTGCACTTGCTATTGTTGTGCTTATAACCCCTGTATTGAGTGGTGTAGCCGATTATTTAGGAAACAAAAAACGGTTCCTTCAATTTTTTTGCTACCTGGGTGCACTTTCCTGTATGTGCTTATTCTTCTTTAACCGCGAGCATTTGGAGCTGAGCTTTATTCCGTTTATAACTGCCACCATTGGTTTTTGGGGAAGCCTGGTATATTATAATTCGTATTTACCGCAAATAGCTTCCGAAAAAAATCAGGATAAAGTAAGCGCAAGAGGCTTTGCCTTAGGCTATTTCGGAAGCTCGTTGCTTCTGATCATTTGCCTTATAGGGATAATGGTGTTTAAATATGAAGAAAAAGAGGTCAATGGTGTAATGATAGTAACTGGATTTTTTAAGGTAAAATATTCTTTTTTATTGGTAGGTGTCTGGTGGATAGCATTTGCTCAATATACATTTAAACATTTACCAACAAAACTAGCTGTAGAACATACGACTGATAGAAAAGGAATTTTATCGAAAGGATTTAAAGAGCTGAAAGGGGTATGGGCACAGATTAAATTATTGCCGAATCTTAAACAATTTCTGGGAGGCTATTTCTTCTTTAACATGGGTGTACAAACTGTGATGGTGGTAGCCGTGTTGTTTGCCCGTAATGAAATAGAATGGGGTCCCGACAAAGAAGTGGCAGAAAAGACAATGACCACATCACTCATAATCAGTATTTTAATCATTCAGTTTGTAGGTATTGCAGGTTCTTACCTGTTCTCATGGTTATCGACCATTATTGGCAATATCAAATCGTTGATGATCGCTATTTTAATCTGGATCTTTATTTGTGGTTTTACTTACCTGATCGTAAGAACGCCATTTCACTTTTACATTGTGGCTTTTCTGGTAGGTCTTGTAATGGGTGGTATTCAGGCTTTATCACGTAGTACATACAGTAAGTATTTACCTGTAACCAAGGATCACA
>JAZJZF010000014.1:135302-159562 GCA_040389965.1 Bacteroidota bacterium | reverse complement strand
GTTCTGGTTGCATTGCCTGTAATGGTAAAAGCCCAGGATGATTATGCCAATGATAACCAGTTGCGTTATGAAGACTGGATTTATAAGGCTAATATAAAAACGGCCCAACTTCATGAGTCGAGTTACGATGCCAATCCGGCTATTATAAAATTTAATTCTGCCGAGTTACTTGAGTTGAGCTTTGATGATTTGGACGCGGATAAAAAGTCCTACTCTATTAGTTTTATTCATTGCACCGCTAACTGGGAGCCTTCTGATTTAATGCTTTCAGAATACATGACCGGTTTTTTCGATGCCAACTTTTTAAACTTTAGTTATTCAACTAATACCATTCAAAAATATACGCATTATTCTATTTTGTTTCCTCAGGCTAATTTGCAATTCTCTAAATCGGGAAACTACATTGCTTATGTCTATCAGGATAGTGATAAAGATAAACTAGTTTTAACCAAGCGCTTTATGATCTATGATGATAAAGTAACAGTAGTTGCCAATGTGCGTCAGGCTATTGGTAATGATGAGCAGTTCGAAAAACAACATATTGATTTTTCGGTTGCGAACAGTGCGTCTTATGAACTAACCAATCCATTTACGGATATGAAAGTGGTGATTACACAAAATAACCGTTGGGATAATGCGGTAAAGGACATAAAGCCCACTTTTACTGAACCAAGGCAACTAACGTATTCTCTGGATGATAAATCAACGTTTAATGGCGGTAATGAGTTTCGTTACTTTGATACACGTTCATTGAGAACATATACTGAAAGAATAAATAATATATACAGAGACAGTGCATCCGTTTATCATGTGGATTTAAAAATAGACGAATTAAGAACGTTTAAGCCTTATAGTTTTTATACAGATTTAAATGGGGGCTATTTGATCAAAAATGCCGACATGGCCACTAATCCTGATATTGAAGCAGATTATGCCTGGGTTAAATTTTTTATTCCTTATGATAATGCGCAGGGCGAAGGTAATTTTTATGTGTTAGGAAAGTTAACCGAATGGCGTTTGAATAAAACCAATCGTATGACTTACAATTACAAACGCCTGGGTTATGAGTGTACCTTATTTATTAAACAGGGATATTATAATTATACCTATGTGTATTTAAGAGACGACAAAAAAGGGGGCGATGATACCATGACAGAAGGTAGTCATTGGGAAACAGAGAATGAATATGCCATTTATGTATACCACAGGCAGCGCGGAACTTACTACGATCAATTGGTAGCGATTAAGCGATTCAATAGCTTAAGGAAATAATTCCGGATATTGTGAGACGTAATCAGCGGAACATTAAATTATTTTTTCAAGGGATTGCATGATGTGATTAAAATCCGGTCGAAGTAATATTTCATCCACTAAACAAATGCGTTTTAATTCCACAAGCAGATGCATGGCTTCTGAATTTTTTGTTTCGTGATCAACATAGTTTAAAAGATCATCTATCATGTAGCCAAATGCTCTTGCCTCGATACGTTGTAGTGTTTTTGCCGTATCCAAAGAAAGATCGTAAGCAGTAGCTGCTCCAAAATCTCCAAACAAGGTATTTGCTTTATCATCAATTAAGGTGTTGTGCGCATACAAGTCGCCATGCATAATACCTTTTATGTGAAGTTGCTGGGTTGCTCCGGCAACAGACCTTAAAATTTTAACGATTTCTTTTAATGTGAAAATGGTGCCTTCTTTAAACGTATCGCGTGAACAGGTAGCGAAGCTTGGAGGCATGCCCAAATTTTTATATTCAACAGGAATTAATTCAAACACTAACCCTTCTTTTTTTTCAGGGTGATTGTGTAGTTTACCAAGCACTTTTACCAGGTTTTTGTGCTGGGGCAGGCAAGCCGAAATATGTATTTCGTCTTCAGGATAGCCATCGCTGGTGACTTCGCCTTTAAACACTTTCACAGCAACGTATTCGTTATCTCTACCAGCATTACCGGCAGTTATTTTTGCTTTTGAAATAATTCCGGAAGCACCTTCGCCTAATTTTTCCATTACAGAAATATTGTCCCAGTTTATTACCGGCAATTTTTTTGATGCTGTTTTTTTATAGGCGCAGGGGTTTCCCGAATAAGCCAGCCATGCCAGTTTAGGCATGCTTAAAAGCCACTCTGGTAATTCTTTAAAGTTGTTAACGGAAATGCGTAGTAATGCCAGATTTTTACAATCAGCCATTTCTATTGGCAAGCTACTTAATTTATTTCCTGCCAAAGCCACTTTTTCCAAAGGCAAACATTTACTAATAGAAACCGGGATGTTTTCTACACAGTTGTTAGTGAGGATAAGCCATTGCAGCGTTTCAGGAAATGCATGTTCAGGGATAAAACCAATGCTGTTTGATTTGAATCCTATCATGCTCAGCTTACGGCATTGCCCAAGAATTAAAGGAAAGACCGTAAATTGATTGTTGGATAGAAACAGAATTTTTAATTTTTTAAACTGCACAATTTCATCAGGAACCTCGCTCAGTAAATTGTCGGAAAGGTCAAGAATTTCAAGCGTTTCGGTATACTTAAATAATTCTTTCGGAAAGCTTTTTAATTGTGCTGAAATGGTAATCCGGGTAACATTTGGAAATGTATTTGAAACCAGTTGTTCCAACGATTGAATCTCCATACCCGCTATTTATAATACACCGTAAAGTAAACGGCCAACTAAAAAGTAAATGGAAATACCAATAATATCGTTTAAGGTAGTTACGAAAGGGCCGGTTGCCAGAGCCGGATTTATTTTAAAACGATGCATAGTCAACGGCACAAAAGTACCTAAGAAGGAAGCACAAAGAATCACTGTAAATAAGGCCACGCTTACCGTACCAGCTAATGCCAGCGATTCGCTGATGAGCATATTATAACCTAAAATCAGTGATGAACAGATCAAGCCATTGATAAGTCCCACACCTAATTCTTTCAATAATTTTGGTGCAATACGGTCGGCAATTAATGTATTACTTGCCAGCCCCTGTACTATAATAGCCGATGATTGTACTCCAACATTGCCACCTGTTGCACCTATCAAAGGGATAAAAAAGGCCATTTCGGGGCGCAATTGAATTTGTTCTTCATAACTGCCAATGATACGTGAGCCAACAATACCGCCACACATCCCCACTAATAACCAAGGAATACGTGCACGCGACAATCTCCATAAACTGTCATTACTATCAACGTCGTCGGTAATACCACTCATTAACTGAATGTCCTTTTCAGCTTCTTCCCTCATCACATCCACCACGTCATCAATCGTAATACGTCCCACAAGCCTTCCCAATTGGTCAACTACAGGTAATACAACCAAATCATATTTTTGAATGAGTTCTGCCACATCTTCACTTGAAGTAGATGTTTTTACAGAGATAATATCGGCATCATAAATTTCTTCTACTAAAGCCAGGGGATGAGAAATGATCAGCTTTTTCAGAGAGAGCATCCCTATCAGTTTCTCATTATCATCTACTACATAGATGGCATACATCACATCTACGTTCTCTGTTTGTCTGCGAATCTCATCAATACAGGCAGTTACCGTTTCGTGTGCATAAACACTTACTAATTCCTTAGCCATCAGGGAGCCTGCCGTACCTTCTTCAAAGCTCATCAAATTGGCAATATCACTTGCCTGTTCAATATCTTCAATGTGTGATAATACCTCTTCCTGAATGTCTTCCGGTAATTCGTTGATCACATCGGCCGCATCATCCGACTCCATATTGTCGAGCTGCTCTGCAATTTCTTTGGTTGAGAAGGTCGCCAGTAAAGCTTCCCTTTTTTCCTCTTCCATTTCCAATAAAGCATCGGCAGCACGTTCTTCGTCTAAAATATCATACAGGTAATTGGCATCTTCAACATCAAGCCTATCTAAGATCAAAGCAATATCAACAGCATACAGCTCTTCCAACTGTGCTTTAATAACACCTTCGTTTTTACGGGCGATGTCATCTTTTAATTGCTCTAAATAGTCGAGGCTAAGCTCAAATTGCATAATCCTGATTTTAAACTTTGCAAAGGTAGGATTTTATGTTACAGAATGGTAACTACTTGCTAAACTTTTGTTTAAGAATAGCATTTAAAAAAATGGCGGCCAGAATAATAGAGAAGCCAACATAAAATGTAGTAGATAAGTACTTGTTTTCGTGAAACAGCAGGCTTGCCAGTACTATGCCATAAAAACCTTCAAGGTTTACGGTAAGGTTAATAGTATAAGGGGTAAGGTGTTTCATTAAGTTTACACTGGCAATAAAAGGGTATACCGTGCAAACGCCTGCAAAAACAATTAATAAAATAATATCCCTGTTTGAGAGTGTAAAAAATTCGGTTGAGTAACTTCCTTTGCAAGCCAGGAAAATACTTAATCCTACAAACGCCGCAGAGAGTTCAATAAACGATAACACCGGAGATGTAATGGGTTCCTTTTCGTCCTGTATAAAAAGCCCGTTATATACACTAAATACAGATGCAGTAAAGGCTGCCAGTATACCTAATAAAATGCCAAGGCCATACTTAAATTCAACTGAAAAAATTAAACAGATGGCTCCAATAATCACAAAACCGATGATCAATTCATAGAATACAATTTTTCGTTTATATACCAGGGGTTCTACAATAGCTGTAAACAAAGTACCTGTGCTAAATGCCGCCATGGTAACCGATACGTTGGATACTTTGATGGCACCGTAAAAACAAAGCCAGTGTATACAAATAATAAAACCAATAATACTGAGCTGTACAAGCCTTTTAGGAGAAACTCTGAGATTTGCTTTGATGTATACAATGTAAAGCCCCATTAAAAAAACCGTTAAACCTATCCGGTACCAAACTAAGGGGAGCGCCTCAATGCTTATGCCTTTGCCCAGTATAGGCGACCAGCCCCATATAAACACAATGAAATGTAAAAGCAGATGATGTTTACTGACGTTTTTAAGCACGTGCAAATGTAAGGTTTGTATTTTGAAGTAGCTTATTAACCCTAAAAAGTTTATGCATAAAAATCAGGTTTAATTTATGCTGTTCAGATAAAATGAATGGCAAGAATAAAACAAAAAAATAAAGTGTCACTTTAAATACTCTGAATCCCTTATGAATAAAGGATTTATAAAATAATTTAAAATTTATTAGGAAGTATAAAAAATAATGCATTAAATTTGTGCCAGAATTAGTTACCCCCTTTTGTGTGTAATTAATTTATTAAGAAGTGGCGAGAGAATAGGCTCTATGACCCACTGGCAACCAACTAAAAGTCGCGACTTGTCGCAATTGGAAAACAGGTGCCAACTCCTACTCCGGTGTAAAACGGAGGCAAATAAATTAAAAAAAAAGAAAATGAAACACACAATCTCACAAAACAAAAACAAGAGCCGGTTCTTATCCGGTGTATTGACTCAAACTTTTTCACTTGCTTCATTTTTCATGATGGCTTGTATGTGTTGCTGTTGGCACACATGCTAAGCTAATTTTTCGTTTTAATCTTATCGAAAAATTTAACCTTGGCATCACAGGGTAAAACCGACGCATTCTGCTTTTTAGAATTTGCTGTCAGTGTAATTTTTTATTTCAAAATAATTTAAATCCAAATCATCATGAGCACCCATAAATATTCTAATACAAAACAAACATCAACTGTTAATTTAATCGGAGAATGGTACTACCGTAGTTTTATAAAGCTACAGGCCGATTACGGATTTGCCCAAAGAGGGGGTGTTGTATGCCCTTATGCGGATACGCATCATTTGAAGAGATTAGCAAGTAAGGTAAATATCCTGTCCTCAAAAGAGCAGAAGCAATTGATTTTTTCAGAATCTATTTTTAGTAATTAAGTTCCAAAAAAGAAAGCGGTAGGGGTGTTTTAAAGGTTTTTCCCTACTGCTTTTAAAATAAAAATAAAATGAGTCAGAAAGTATATATACATAAAAAAAGATTTGTCCTCGAAAGTGGGCTATCCTTGCCACAGCTTGAAATAGCCTACCACACTTACGGAACGTTAAATGCAGATAAAAGCAATGTTGTTTGGGTAGCGCACGCACTTACCGCTAATAGCGATGTGTTTGATTGGTGGCCCGGTTTATTTGGAAAGAAAGATTTATTTAACCCTAACGATTATTTTATTGTGTGTGCCAATAATTTAGGATCGTGTTATGGCACTACGGGGCCTTTAAGCATTAATCCTGATACAAATGAACCCTGGTATAGTTATTTTCCTCATATCACTGTAAGAGACATAGCCAATACACTGGAAGTATTGAAACAGCATTTGGGAATTCACAAAATTCATACACTGATAGGTGGTTCACAAGGTGGGCAGATAGCTCAGGAATGGGTTCTGCAACATCCCGAAGCAGTGGAGCATTTAATTTTAATTGCTACAAATGCGCAACATTCGCCATGGGGTATTGCATTTAATGAATCGCAGCGATTGGCAATTAAAGCAGACAGAACATATTTCTCGAATTCGATCGATGGCGGGGAAAAAGGTTTACAGGTTGCACGTAGCATTGCATTACTCAGTTACAGAAATTACCATACGTATAACAGCACTCAAAAAAATACGGGAGTAAATAATTTAAATAATCACGCGGCGGCCTCTTACCAACGTTACCAGGGCGAAAAATTAGTGAAACGTTTTAATGCCTATTCCTATGTGCGGTTATCGGAAGCCATGGATTCGCACCATGTTGCCAGGGAAAGAGCTTACAGTATCGAAACGGTTTTAAAGGATATAGAAATTCCTGTTTTGGTAATCGGAGTGAGTTCAGATATTTTATTTCCGGTAAATGAACAGCAGCTTCTGTCAAAATATATAAAAAGATCCGTTTACCGGGAAATAGATTCACTCTATGGGCATGATGGTTTTTTAATAGAAACAAATCAGTTGGTAGCACACATCGCACATTTTTTTGAATCATGTCGTGATGAACTTGATTCTGCATCTCATAAAACATTGAATCATCACATTTTGTCGTGATTAGAGTAACAGATAGAATTAATAATAATTTAAAAAGAAACAATATGAGCAAGAAATTAAAAATAGGATTATTTGGTTTTGGTTGTGTAGGCCAGGGACTATATCATGTATTGAATAACAGTACAGGCTTTAAAGCAGATATAAAAAAGATTGTCGTTAAAAACAGGTTCAAAGACCGTGAACTGGCTCAGGAGTTAATCAGCTACGATAAATGGGATATTTTAAACGATCCCGAAATTGATGTCGTGGTAGAACTGATCGATAATGCTAACGACGCGTTTTATATTGTAAAAGAAGCTCTTAAAAGAGGGAAACATGTGGTAACCGCCAATAAAAAACTGCTGGCTTTACACTTAGAGGAGTTGTACGACCTGCAAAAAGAAAATAATGTATCCTTGCTCTATGAAGCATCAACCTGCGGAAGCATTCCTATTATCCGTACCCTCGAAGAATATTTTGATAACGAAGAGCTGGAAAAAATATCGGGTATTTTTAACGGGACAACCAATTATATTCTTAGCAAAACCATCAATGAAAAACTATCTTATGCCGAAGCCTTAAAACAGGCTCAGGATAAAGGTTTTGCAGAAACAGATCCTACAAATGACGTAGAAGGCTTTGACCCTAAATTTAAAGCTATTATACTCACGCTGCATGCTTTTGGCTTAATCATAAAACCCGAAGATGTTTTAAACATTGGTATAACCACCTTGCATGATAATGATATTAAGTATGCATCCGAAAAAGGCTACAAAATTAAATTAAGTCCTGTAATACAACGTCTCGAAAACGATAAAGTAAGTGTGCTTGTAGCACCGCGTTTTATCAAAGAAAATAATCATTTGTATAATGTAGAGAATGAATTTAATGGTGTAGTGGTAGAGGGCAAATTTTCCGGAGAACAGTTTTTGCAGGGTAGGGGAGCAGGAAGTTTTCCAACAGGAGCGGCTGTACTATCAGATATATCAGCCTTATCGCATGGTTATAAGTATGAATTTAAAAAATACGTTCAGAAAAAAGCACCTGCTTTTACAAACGATGTATTGGTTCATGCTTACCTCAGATTTAATTCACCGGCAGATCTGGAAATCCTGAAATTTGAAGAAATCACTGAAAAATACACCGGCAGCAATTACCATTATGTTGTAGGTAAAATAAATTTAAAACAGTTGATTGAGAACAGAGAATATATTTTAAGCAATCACATTTTTATTTCGTTAGTAGAAGAAAAAGTGACGTTAAATAGTAGTAAGCCTGCAAAAAAAGAAACCCATAAAAACTCAACTGCCAATGCTCAAAAAGAAGAAGTCATTAATTATTAATTATATAAAACACGAATAGATGTCAATCAGATTAGGAGATACCGCCCCCGACTTTGTAGCAGAGTCAAGCGAAGGAACAATTAAATTTTATGAATGGCTGGGAAACAGTTGGGGAATTTTATTCAGCCACCCTGCTGATTTTACGCCGGTTTGTACAACTGAATTGGGAAGTGCTGCAAAGCTAAAACCCGAATTTGAAAAACGGGATGTGAAGATTATTGCCTTAAGTATTGATGGAGTTGAATCTCACAAAGAGTGGATCAAGGACATAAATCAAACGCAACAAACCGAAGTTAACTTTCCCATCATTGCTGATCCAATTTTTGAAGTATCAAAACTCTACGGTTTTGTTCATCCTAATGCTTCCGATAAATTCACTGTACGTTCCGTAGTTATTATCTCACCCGATAAAAAAGTGAAATTATTAATTACTTACCCGGCATCTACGGGTAGGAACTTTAACGAAATTTTAAGAGTTATTGATTCTTTACAGTTGACTGCGGGCTATAGTGTAGCTACACCCGCCAATTGGAAACAGGGAGACGATGTCGTAGTTATTCCAGCCATTAAAACAGAAGATATTCCTGCAAAATTCCCTAAAGGATTTACGGAGATAAAACCATATTTAAGAACAACCCCACAACCTAATATTTAAAATGGAAAAAATAAGATTAGGTGAAAATGGGCCGGAAGTATCTCCGGTAATATATAGTTTTTGGAGAGCATTGGAAGATCCTGATGGTATATCTTATAGAACCGTTCAGGCAAAATTGAATGCCTGCCTGGATTTTGGTATAACCACCTTTGATCATGCTGACATATATGGTAATTACCAGGTAGAAGAATTATTTGGGAAAGCGATAAAAGAAAGCAATATCAAAAGAGAGGATATTGTTATTTCCACTAAATATGGAATTAATAATGTTGATAAGTTAAGACCCGAGCACCGTACCCGTTATTACGATAGCAGCCCCGAGCATCTTTTTGCAAGCCTGGAAAGATCCTTAAAAAATCTGGGAACAGATTATGTAGATATTTTATTATTGCATCATCCCGATCCTTTAATGGATGCTGACGAAACGGCATCAGCTCTAACACTATTGGTAAAGAAAGGTTTAGTGAAACATATTGGTGTTGCAAATTTCACGGTGCATCAACACCAGTTGTTACAATCGCGGTTGAGCCTGCCTATTATTACTAATCACCTTGAACTTAACTTGCTAAATACAAAACCGATTACCGATGGTACCATTGATTTTATTAAGCAGCAATACAGCAGGCCTTTAGCCTGGGCGCCCCTTGCAGGTGGACGGTTGCAGGACATAAACGATGAATCAACGATTAATATACGGTCGGTTTTAAAAAGAATTGCCTTATGGTATGATATCAACGAAGAGCAACTGGCAATAGCATGGCTTTTAAAATTAGGTGCTTTGCCCATAGTAGGTTCAAACAGTATTGCCCGGATAAAAAATGCCACCACCGCAGTAACAATTAATCTGGATAAACAGGATTGGTACGAAATTTATTTTGCTGCTATTAATTCCGTTTATCATAAAGGATAGCAATACAAAGTTTTAAATGGAATGGGAAACTCTATCATCGTAAGTGTATTTATAAACTTCAATTGGTTATATTTATAAGACAATAAATACTTTTAACCAATGAAAATTAATGTAAAAAAAATAAGTGGTGATTACCACATGGAAGCTTCCAACGAAGACGGTAACACTTTGCAGATGGATGGTTCCACAGATATAGGAGGAGAAGGGAAAGGAATGCGACCCATGCAATTGCTGCTGGCAGCCGTTGGAGGTTGCAGTGCTATTGATGTATTGTTAATGCTTAAAAAACAAAAGCAAATTGTTGATTCTTTTGAAGTGGAAGTAGAGGGGCATACGGAAAAGATAGAAGATCACAGGCTTTACAAAAATATTTGTCTGCACTTTAAACTTACCGGTGAAGTAGAGATGGAAAAAGCAGAACGCGCTATTAAATTATCCATGGAAAAATACTGTTCGGTGTCTAAAACATTAGAGCCAACCGCCACTATTACTTACAAAGTAACCGTTAATCATTTTACAATTAAAGAAATTCATACAGAAGAAAATAAACCTAATGAAGGATAAACATTTTGAAACACAGGCTATCAGGGCACAGTTGGAACGAACAGAATATAAGGAGCATTCAGCCCCTTTGTTTTTAACCTCCAGTTTTGTATTTGATACTGCAGAAGGTCTGAGAGCCGCCTTTAACGACGAGTCGGATGATTTTGTGTACTCACGATACGTAAATCCAAATACGAACGAGTTTATTGATAAAGTGTGCCTGCTCGAAGGTGCTGAATCTGGCTTTGCCACCGCTTCGGGGATGGCAGCAATTTTTACTACCTTTATGGCTCTGTTAAAATCAGGAGATCACATCGTAGCTTGTTCATCGGTATTTGGTGCTACACATGCAATCTTTACCAAATATTTTCCAAAGTGGAATATTTCTTATTCTTATTTTGATACAAACACAACCGGCACCATTGAAACATTAATTAAACCCGAAACGCGTTTCATTTATTTGGAAACCCCTACAAATCCGGCAATAGAATTAATTGACCTGGAACAAGTAGCTGCATTGGCAAAGAAACATAATGTATTATTGATCGTTGATAATTGTTTTGCGACACCCTATTTGCAACAACCCATTAAATTTGGTGCAAATCTGGTAATACACTCCGCTACTAAATATATGGATGGACAAGGAAGAGTTTTAGGTGGAGTAGTAGTAGGCAAAAAAGAACTGATTAATGATATTTATTTATTTGGGAGACTAACAGGCCCGTCTATGAGTCCTTTCAATGCATGGATACTAAGTAAAAGTTTAGAAACGCTGGCTTTAAGAATGGACAGGCATTGTGAAAATGCCTTGTATGTTGCGCAGGCATTGGAAGGAAATAGCCATCTGGAAAATGTATCATATCCGTTTTTACCCTCGCACCCCCATTATGCCATTGCAAAACAACAAATGAAAGCGGGTGGAGGGATATTTACAATTACAGTTAAAGAAGGTTATAAGGGAGCAACAGCGTTTTTAGATAAATTAAAAATGATTAAAATCTCTCCAAATTTGGGAGATGCAAGAAGTATTGTCACGCATCCTGCCTCGTCAACACATTGTAAATTAAGCGAAGAAGAAAGAGTAAAAGTCGGGATTTTACCGGGTTTGATTCGTGTATCGGTTGGCCTTGAAAATAAAGAAGATATATTGAACGATATATTAAATGCCTTAAATTAAAACCTGTTTTTCTTCGCTTATTGGTATAGGAATAAAGAGGAGTATTTTGTATCTTGACTCGAAAAAAAGGCAAGAGTAAAGTATCCCATGCAATCCGAATTACATAATGTAGAATACCTCATTAAAGATAAATCTCCGGAAGAAGCGTTAATAGTATTAGCTGATCAATTTCCCGGTAAGCTTGTGTTTTCTACAAGCCTGGGTTACGAAGATCAGGTAATTTCGCATATGATATTCTCTAACACCCTTCCCGTTAAAGTATTTACCATTGATACCGGTCGGTTGTTTAATGAAACCTATTCAGTATTAAATAGTACCTTAGAAAGGTATAAACGACCTATCAGTGTCATGTATCCCCAAACTGCCTCAGTCGAAAAATTAGTAACAGATAAAGGTCCTGTTAGTTTTTACGAAAGTATAGACAATCGTAAAGAATGCTGCTTTATAAGAAAAGTAGAGCCCTTAAAACGGGCATTAAAAGGCTATACCATATGGGTTACAGGAATAAGGGCAGATCAATCCGGTAACAGGCATGATATACCACAAGTAGAATGGGACGACGCAAATCAAATCATTAAATACCATCCCATTTTGAACTGGAGCCTGGAAGATGTAAAATCTTATATCCGCACACATCATATCCCCTATAACACCTTACATGATAAAGGATTTGTAAGTATAGGCTGTGCGCCTTGCACCCGTGCCATTAAACCCGGAGAAGATTTTAGAGCAGGTCGCTGGTGGTGGGAAACAAACGATAAAAAAGAATGTGGCTTACATAGTAATTAAAAAACAGAAGCAAATGAGTATTTTCATACTGTCGCGATGCGTTATGATAATTCAGCATCTTAAACAGGAAGAATAAAAATAAAGCATGAAACAATTAGATTATTTAGATGAGTTAGAAGCAGAAGCAATTTATATTCTGCGTGAAGTTGCCGGGCAGTTCGACCGACCTGCTTTATTATTTAGCGGAGGCAAGGATAGCATTTGCCTTGTGCACCTGGCTTTGAAAGCCTTTCGTCCTGGTAAATTTCCTTTTCCTTTAGTGCATGTAGATACAGGCCATAATTTTAAAGAAGCAATTAGCTATCGTGATGATTTAGCGAAACAATTAGATGAGAAATTAATTGTGCGTTATGTGGCAGATACGATCAAAGAAAAAAAATTGCAGGATGGCAAAGGAAAATTCCCAAGCCGTAATGCTTTACAAACCTATACCTTATTGGACGTAATTGAGGAATTTGAATTCGATGCCTGTATTGGAGGTGCACGTAGAGACGAAGAAAAAGCAAGAGCAAAAGAAAGAATTTTTTCTGTGCGCGATGAGTTCGGGCAATGGGATCCAAAAATGCAACGCCCTGAATTATGGAATATTTATAATGGTAAGATTCATAAAGGTGAAAACGTGCGGGTATTTCCTATCAGTAACTGGACAGAACTCGATGTATGGAATTATATTAAACGCGAGAATATCGCCTTACCTTCTATTTATTTTACACACGAACGCGAATGTATTCTTACAGAAAACGGGCAGTTAATGAATACCAATGAGTTTGTGCAGCTGGATGCAAATGATGTGATTGTTACTAAAAAAGTACGTTACCGCACCGTTGGCGATATGACCTGTACGGCTGCCATAGAAAGCGAAGCGTATACCGTTGATGATATCATTACTGAATTAAAAACGGCTAAGATCAGTGAAAGGGGCGCAACACGCATGGATGATAGAATAAGTGAAGCAGCCATGGAAGACCGCAAAAAGGGAGGCTATTTTTAGTTATGAATTATAATTTATGAGTGATGAATAGGTTTAGATTAAAAAATAAAATAAAGGCATAAATAATGGCGAGTAATGTTTTTATAACCAAATCATTTTCATTTGCGGTAAGTGTTGTTATTACTTGTAAATATTTAGTAGAAAATAAAAGAGAATTTGTTTTAAGTAAACAGCTGTTACGAAGTGGCACAGCAGTGGGAGCATTAATTAGAGAAGCACAAAATGCAGAAAGTAAAGCAGACTTCATTCATAAGTTAGGAATTGCTCAAAAAGAATGTGACGAAGCAATTTATTGGCTTGAACTTTTAAAAGAAACAGAATACATTGATGATAAAATATTTGAAGAGTTAAAATTTAAAGCGACAGAATTACTAAAGATGATTAGGAGTTCTATTTTAACTCTCAAACAAAAATTAGCAAAAAAATAACTAGTCATAATACTCATTTATAATTCATAATTTATAACTCATAATTTAAATGCAACTATTACGATTTTTTACAGCAGGTAACGTAGACGATGGCAAAAGCACGCTTATCGGACGTTTGTTATACGATAGCAATTCCATATCAACAGATATTATAGAAACACTTACCAGACAAAGTAAAACAACAGGTACTAATTCGCAGATTGATCTGGCTTTATTAACCGATGGTTTAAGAGCAGAGCGGGAGCAAGGTATAACCATCGATGTGGCTTATAAATATTTCAGTACGGATAAACGTAAATTCATTATTGCAGATACTCCCGGTCACATTCAATATACCCGTAATATGTTTACAGGAGCGTCTAATGCCGATTTAGCGATTATTTTAGTGGATGCTCGTAATGGAATAACCGATCAAACAAAACGTCATTCTATTATTTCTTCTATTTTAGGAATTCCGCAAGTGCTGGTTTGTATCAATAAAATGGATTTAGTAGAGTATTCAGAAGAAGCGTATAAAAAAATTGAATTGGATTATCTTGAATTTTCAAAACCTCTTGGTTTAAAACATATTACGTTTATTCCGGCAAGCGCATTAGCCGGAGATAATGTCGTAACACCATCTCAAAATTTAGCATGGTACAAAGGCAAACCTTTATTAGAGTTTTTAGAAACCATAGAAATTACGGAGGCAAAACAAGCCAATGTTTCCCGTTTTCAGGTTCAATATGTGATTCGCCCGCAAACCAACGAATTGCATGATTACCGTGGCTTTGCCGGTAAGGTGATAAGTGGAACATATAAAAAAGGACAACAGGTTGTTGTGTTACCATCGGGTATGGAAACAAGCATCACTAAAATTGAAGTTAACCAACAGGAAGTAGCATCAGCTGAAAGTAATACACCTGTTATTATTCATTTAAAAGAAGATATAGATATAAGTCGCGGTAATACTATTGCGCCTCTACAACAATTACCTGTAACGGCAAAAGAGATAACCGCTACTATTTGCTGGATGGATAATACCTCTTTCATGCCCGGACAAAAAGTATTACTGCAACAAAATAGTTTTCGTACCAAGGCAGTAGTAAAAGAAGTTATCAGTAAAATTGATATTCACTCCTTTGCAGAACTAGAAAGCGATGGAACAATAAAATTAAATGATATTTGTAAAGTGCTTATAAAAACGGCCGAACCCATTAGCTTTGATAGTTATGCCGATAATCACAGCACCGGTTCATTCATTTTAATAAACGAAAACACCAATAATACCATTGCAGCAGGAACTATTCATTGATCTATTCTTTCATAAATCTTTTTGTGATAATGTCATTTCCTGTAAATACCTTTATGAGGTATAAGCCGGTAGAAAGCCCCTCGGTGTTTATTTTCAAATGATCATCTTTGATTAATTCGTGTTCAATGGTACAGCCATCATCTGATACAATTTCTATTTTGTCAACCTTACTTGCTATATCAATCACTAAATACTGTACTACAGGTATTGGATAAATAATTAAAACAGGTTGCTTTTTAGCATTGTAATCAACAGAAATGGTAGGAGAATAAGTAAAATCATTGGTATGGTCTACCTGTTTTATGCGGTAATAATTTATATCATTAAGATTATAATCATAAGTTTCGTAATTCATGACCTGGGTTGAATTGCCTGCACCTGCTATTCTGTCTAGTGTATTCCAGGTATAATCGGCATTCATTTTTTCAACCTCAAAGTAGTGGTTGTTTTTTTCAGTAGCAGTTTGCCATTTAAGTTTTATAGTTTGGCTCTCTACTTTACCACTAAACGATACTAATTCAATAGGAAGAGTTTTTGTTGTATAATATACGGTTATACTAACCATATCAACATTGGCAGATAGAAATAACGAAGCCAGCCCGGCGCTAAGTTGTGCAGAAACAACAACTCCAAAATTTCCGGCATTTACTTCAGCAGGTGTCCAAGTGGTACCCCAGAGATCGGCATTATTGCCATAACTTGCCATTCCGTCGGTGCCTGGCCAGGCTGAACCCAATGCATGGTTACTCCCTGTAACAACACCTCCTTTTACGAGGTTAACATTTTTATCTTTAACCGATGAACCAATTAATAAACCGGAAGCATTCCGTTCAATATCAACCTGTATACCACAAACAGTAGCAGTTGAGGGAACAGAAAAGCCATAGGAGTCGGTATACATATAGTTTGTTTGAGCACTGCCTAATATGCCTAATAATGTTCCGCACGAAATATAAGCATTGTCAGAGGAGAGTCCGTTTAGTATTCCTGACCAACCAACAGAACCTATAGATGTATTGTTTGCTATATTTGTTGATACAGAAGGCCCTGCAGGAACGCATTGAGAAAATACAAATGATGTTTTTAGTAACATCAAAAGTAAAATACGTTTGATTTTTATTTTGGCTAAACTAAACACGATATAACAGGACCATATTCCTGTTATAAATTTAAACTATGCTGCAATCAATGTAAATACGTGATATTACTCGTTTTTTGCACGTAATTCTACGTGGCGTTTGTGTGCAAACAATAAGTAATAGGTAATGTAATTTATGACGGTAAAGAAATAATTTTATTTCTTAATGCAAACATCACAAGGCTCAATACATTTTTAGTATCGGTTTTTGTCATAATACACTGGCGGTGTCCTTCAACCGTTCTGATACTTATGTGAAGCATCTCTGCAATTTCTTTATTCGATTTTTCGAGACAAATTAAATTAAGTACTTCCGTCTCACGATCCGTTAAACGTAATTTATGATTTTCGTCATGTTGTTTTTCAACATGAATTAATTTATCCATCAATAAGCTCGAAATATCATCATCAAAATAAAAGCCTCTGGTATGCACAGTTTGAATTGCTTCTATTACTTTTTCTACGTTACAGTTCTTAGGTAAAAAAGCACGTGCTCCTTTTGCAAGATATTCGGCAATATAACTGCTTTCATAATACATACTCAGCATAATCACTTTTGCTTCAGGATAGAGTTCCCTTATTTTACTGAGCGCTTCTTTCCCTTCCATTACCGGCATATTAATGTCAAGTAAAATAACATCGGGCATAATATTTTTTAAATGGTCTAATAGCTCCTGACCGTTACCGGCCTGGAATACAGTGTTAAATCCACCTTCTTCATTCAGTAAAGAAACCATTCCCTGTCTGAACAATACATGATCTTCTGCAATGGCAATATTAATTTGATGCTTCATATAACCTTGAATAATTTAACAATCTATCAGAAACTAAATTATTGATTTTTTCGATACAATGATAGTTTTAGTTTCCTTATTTTATTATTTTATCGATAATTATTGACTATCAATGTGTTTATTTATTACTTCGGGTAAGTATAAAGCTTTTTTATGCGACACATTTGTTGATACTATTGTTGGGCTTTTAAACTGCTAAGTACAACAGAAAAAAGGAACGACTGCAGACTATAATACGAATATTTTTTGCGATGTATCCTTTTAGGCGTTGCCGCCAAAACTACCGATTCTGTTTAAATTATTTACGATAATTGTTTTTTCTTTGTCTGTTTTTACAAGCTTTAAAGCCGTTTTTAAATGTTGTATGGCTTTTTGGGGATCGATGTCTTTATAAAGTTCTCCCAATAACGAATGGTATAAATAATAGTTTTTCAAATCCAGTTTTTCGGCTTCAGTAATAGCTTCCTGCTTCCCATTAGCTTTCGATAGGGCATAGGTTCTGTTGAGGGCTACTATGGGCGAATATTCCAGCACAAGTAATTTATTATAAAGCTGTAGAATATTTTCCCATTTTTCTACGGTATCTTTTTTTTGAGTGTGCCAGTAGGCAATGGCAGCTTCGAGGTGGTACTTCGAAACCTTAGTACCTGTAGAGGCTTTATTAAGGTACTCTTCACCTTTTTGAATCAGTTCATTATTCCAAAGCGATTCATCCTGTTCTTCATAAAGTACAAGTTCACCCCTTTGGTCTGTTCTTGCTTCAAATCGCGACGCATGAAAGCACATCAGTGCAAGCAACGCATTTGCCTGTGGAATATTGGTTTGCTCGTTCTCTACAAGCATTAACATTAGCCTCATGGCTTCCAGGCATAAGTCTTTTCTTAAATTGATATTTTGTGAAGAAGAGTAATAACCTTCATTAAATAATAAATATAAAGTCGTTAAAACGGTTTCTATTCTTTTATTGATTTCCAGCTCCGGTGGAAATTCAATTTTTATATTTTCTGATTTTAGTTTTTCTTTAGAACGCGATAAGCGTTTATAGATGGTGTCCTTATTGCTTAAAAAAGCATCTGCAATTTCTTCGGCGCCAAATCCGCACAAGATGTTTAACGATAAACCTACCTGTGCTTCAACAGTAATGCAGGGATTACAAATAGCAAACATCATTTGCAACTGACTATCTATAATGTTTTTTCCGGAAAGGTCAATATCTGTTTCGGTTGTTGCAGTTCCTGAGCGTCGTAATTCCGGTGCGATCTTTTGATCATAAACAGATTTTCTTTTTAAAACATCAAGTGCTTTGTTTTTAGAAACCGTATAAAGCCAGGCTGTAGGATTTTGAGGTAATCCTTTTAATCCCCATGTTTCAGAGGCCAGCAGAAAAGTATCGCTTACAATATCTTCTGCAATTTCAATGTAACTGATACCAAATAGCTTGCAAAGTACAGAAACTATTTTCCTGTATTCGGTTCGGAATAAATGAGGTATCAGTTCGTTCTCCTTCATTATAAAACCTCCCGGCAATTACCGGGAGGCTACTATTAAATGTTAGTCCATTGGCACAATTGCCCTTACTTCCACACTGCCGCCTACATTTAAAATGGGGCAGCCTTTGGCTAGTTCTGTGGCTTCTTCAAGGCTGTTTGCCCTGATCATGGTATAACCGCCAACAGCTTCTTTAAGCTCTACATAAGGCCCGTCGGTAACGGTATTCCCGGGTTTTACAATTTTACCATCAGTGGCTAAACGATTACCTCTGTCTACCAGTTTGTTCTGTGCAGCCATACTGCCCATCCAATCCTGCCATGGTTTCATCATTGCCTGTATTTGTTCTGGCGAAGGGGCAGGTTCATTGGTTACTTCCTCTCTTCTGAATACTAATAAAAACTCTTTCATATATTCTGATTATTTATTTGAGTGTAAACCAACATTATTTCCTTCGGTATCAATAATAAACGCCATATGACCAATGTCATCGCTTATTTTTGTTTTTGGCATAGCTATTTTGCCACCGGCTTTCTCTACCTTATCAAGCGCATTTTGCAAATCAGGATTTCCGTTTAAGTAAATTTTTGCGCCTTCCTGACTTGGCTTGTGCATGTTACTTTCTACAAGGGCTCCCGAAACTTTCCCGTTCATAGCATCAGCAGGAAAAGTGGCCATTTTCATTCCCATCATTTCTTGCTCGTCTAATTTAATTCCGAAAATAGTTTCGTAAAAAGTTTTAGCTCTTTTAATGTCTGATACCGATATCTCGAACCAGTTAAGTGCATTTTCATTTGATGTCATTTTTTAAATTTTAAATATTTATAATAGTTGAATTACTCTGATAACGATTAGGTTTTTATTATTGGACACATTTGTAAAAATAAATTTAGTTTTTATTTCCTGAATAATTCATTTGTTGTTAAAAAGCCTGAAAAACAATGGTTATATTAAGAAATTGTAAACTTTAAAAGGTAAAGACGAAATATAAAAAAGCAGTCCTTGATTAAAGGACTGCCTGTTAAAAAGCAAATTACAATGTAATTTGTGATATATATGTGGGTAATCGTAAGCTTCTGCCGGTGCTTATCGTGCTGTTACTTAGTACTAAATACTGATGCCAGAATGAAGTTTAGAACGCTGTGTATAGATTTCTACAGTAAAAATAAATTGCCTTTAAAACATAAGCCCCTTAAACATTCAGAACACTCATTTACTCATTTATAGAATCAATTCTGTAAATTTTCTGTTAAATTAGCTTTAACTTCCTTCTGCCTGTATTATGAAAAAACTTTACATTATAACAATAAGTGTACAATTCATACACTTTTTGGCACAAGCACAGATTATGTCTACAAATGCTGCAAACGTTAGTATGACTCCAGGAGCTGTGGTTTGGGTGAACGGTGGAATAAATGTTTCTAATACCACCACCTTCTCAAATAACGGAACCCTTACGGTTACAAAAAACTCTACCCTCCCCATAGCAGGAACCTTTAACATGGAAACCGGAAGTACGGTTTCCGGAAATGGTATTTATAATGTAGAGCAGGATTGGGTAAACAGTGCTACATATAATGCCGGTACGTCTAAAGTAAGATTGATTGGCAATACCCAACAATTTATTACCAGTACTAACGGAACCAGTACCACCTTTAACGACCTCGAATTACTGGGGTCAGGTGCAGGTACCAACCGGAAAAAAACATTACAGGGTGTAGATGCAAAAACAGGTGCTAACGGTAATCTGCAGATCAATGACAGGGAACTAGAAACACAGGCTCAGACCTTTTATGTATTAAATACAGCTACAAGCGCCGTCAGCAACAATACTACGCCTGGAAGCGAAGGCTTTGTCAGCAGCGTTACTCCGGGAATGTTTTCCCGCCAAACGAATAGCAGTGTAGTATATGTATTTCCAACAGGCTCCAGTGCCGGAGTTTTAAGATACCGTCCGGTAGAATTAACTCCGGCAGATGCTAATGCCAATACATACGTAGCACGTTTAAATAACTTAGACGCCAGTACGCAAAGCTTCGACCGAACCTTAACGGATGGCAAGCCATGTGATCTGAATGCATTATATTTCCATTCCATTAATCGCGTAACGGGTACATCGTCTACAGATGTACGTTTATTTTATATCCCTGCTTCCGATGGCAGCTGGTCAGGAATGGCTCAATGGCAAACAGGTAACACTTTATGGAATGATATGAATGCTATGGGAGCAGGAACATCCGGAGCATTTGATACACGCACACGTTCGGGTTGGAACTTTGTAAAGCCCGGCGATCCCTATATTCTTAGTAATATAAGACCTGAAGCCCCAGTGCTGAACTGCCCTTCGCTTTGTGAGAATTCTACCGGTAATAACTTTACACTTACAGGTACAGGCTCTTCATACCAATGGACTTTTCCAACCAATGGAACCATTACGAGCGGTCAGGGAAGCTCAACCATAACGGCCAGCTGGAATACAGGTGTTGGCACCGTATCTGTAATAGCTATTGGAGCGGGAGGTTGCAATTCCTTGCCTGCTACCTGTGCGCCAACGATTGTTCCTCCTCCAACGGTTCAGTTTACGCATGCCGACGATCTGAATGATGTTGGATTTACAGACCAGACAAGCGGCGGTACTCAATGGAGCTGGAGCTTTGGCGATGGTACCACTTCTACTTCACAAAATCCTTCACATACCTATCCCGGAAGCGGAACGTATACCGTTACTGTAACTGTTACCAATGCTACAGGTTGTACTAGTTCTTCATCACAGGTAATTGAGATCATAGATAATATTTATATCCCAAATGTTATCTCGCCTAATGGGGATGGTGTAAATGATCTGTTCACGATCAAAGCCAATGGCATGACTACATACGACCTGGTAATTATGAATCGTTGGGGAGAGAAAGTGTTCTCGTCTTCAAGTCCCAAAAACCACTGGGATGGGACCAATAATGGCAATAAGGTACCAAATGGTGTATACTTTTATATATTAAATACATCAAGCGCAAACAAACAATTTGAGTTTCACGGAAATGTAACTGTATTCAATTAATTTACTCCTCAATATGATAACTATGAAAAACAAGATCCTTTTTTTATTTGCTGTAGGCGCAAGCCTCGCATGTAATTCTGTCAGCGCTCAAAATAACGTTGGTATCGGTACAACGACACCGAATCCCAATTCCATACTTGAGTTACAATCAACGACACAAGGTGTTTTGGTGCCACGTATGACCTCTGCTCAGCGGCTTGCTATTGCAATTCCTACAGAAGGTTTATTAATATATGATATTACAGTAGATTGTTTTTTCTTTTATGAAACTACTTCTGCAACGTGGAAAAATTTATGTTCGGCTGCCGGTACAGGTCCAGCCGGCCCTGCTGGTCCAACTGGAGCTACGGGTCCTGCTGGTCCAACCGGAGCAACTGGCCCTGCGGGGGCAGCTGGTGCGACAGGAGCTACGGGTCCTGCGGGGGCAGCTGGAGCCGCTGGTGCAACAGGTCCAATTGGACCTGCCGGTCCTACTGGCGCAACAGGAGCTACGGGTCCTGCTGGTCCCATTGGAACAACTGGTCCTGCGGGACCAACAGGTGCTACGGGTGCAGCAGGCGCTGCCGGAGCAACAGGTCCAATTGGCCCTGCCGGTCCTACTGGTGCAGCCGGAACTGCAGGCGCAACAGGTCCTGCCGGAGCTACTGGTGCAACGGGTCCTGCCGGACCAACAGGCCCTTCAGGTGTGATACAAAAATACCATGTGTATGGCACAGCGGGAAGGCTTGCCACAACATCTACAGCAGCAACAGCTCAACCTGGTCTTACGCAAACCTTCACATTGGCTTCTCCTGCTTCAGTAATAATATGGGCAACGATTGGTGGAAGAAACACCGCAACTACCTCGGGAGCATACGCAACAGTGGATATGATCGTTTATTTGAACGGTGCCTTTTTGGCTAACGGCGGATGGAATAGGTTTTCAGTAGTGAATCCAACAGCGGCTAATTCTTTTGGTGTAGGCGCTATTAATACGATGATTAGCTTACCTGCAGGAACCCATACCATCGATCTAAGAACGGCAAGATTAAACGGAACTACGTCTGTTGATATTGGTGGTAATGCAGCATTAGACACAAATCCGGGAGAATTAACTATTCTTATTCTTAATTAATCAGAACATGAAAACGATTCTAGCTATTTTATTTTTAAGTGTGCTTGGCGTCTATCATGCAGATGCGCAAACTGCTACTTCTTCCAAAAAGAATGGACAGGCTCAACAGAGCCAGGAATCTACTCTACCGGTTTCAAATAATGCGTCTTCAGGAACACTTGTGTCGGGAGGCAAAGAGGCAACTGTAAAAGAAGTGCCTTTAGAAAATAAAGAGAATACCGAATCCACAGTTCCATTATCAAACGGAGCTACGTCCTCTTCTAAAAAGCCGGAATAAAATTTATCACTCAATAAAAAAATCCGTAACTATTAAATAGGTGCGGATTTTTTATTTGGATATAATACAGCCTACTATGCTATATTAACAAACTCCATGAGGCCCATAGGTTAAAAGAAAAAGAATTAGAAATAAAGCAATGGATACATAAAATAAAAAGATCCAAACCATGCTCCATCCAATGACCGTATATTTTGGATTGCTTTTTATAAAAAGTCCAACAATAAAAAGTCCAATAAACAAAATGATAACATATTCCAAATCGCCAAAAAGGTAGAGATCGGTTAGTAGTCCAACCAAAAAAATAAAAACAATTCCGCTAACAGAGGCGATAAGTATTTTTAATTTATTGCTCACTAATCAGTGGTTAAAGTGCCGGCAACAACTTCGCCTTGCATTCTCCAAAACCAATACGTACGCCATTTTTTTCGCAATGACCTTTAATAATAATCGTGTCATGATCGTTTACAAACTTACGTTCAGTGCCATCTTTTAAAGTCATTGGTTTTGTTCCGCGCCAGGTGAGTTCCATCATACTTCCGTATTCGTGAGGCTGAGGGCCACTAATAGTACCGCTCGCCATCATATCACCCACATTAATATTACAGCCATTTACCGTGTGATGAGCTAATTGCTGCTCCATAGTCCAGTACATGTATTTGTAATTCGATGTACAGATCAGGTTCTTTTCGCCATTTTCAGGGACAAGTAAAACTTCCAGTTTTATATCCACATTTTTTTCGCCTGTATATTCAAGGTAAGGTAATACCTTAGGATCTTGTACATAACCGGCTGTTCTGTATGGTTCAAGGGCATCCAGTGTAACTATCCACGGAGATACCGTACTTGCAAAATTCTTTGCTAAAAATGGTCCCAGAGGCACATATTCCCATGTTTGAATGTCGCGCGCACTCCAATCGTTAAACAACACCATACCAAAAATATAATCATCGGCATTTGCCGTGCTTACAGTTTCTCCCATTTGTGTTTGCTTCCCAATAATAAAGGCCGTTTCCAGTTCAATATCCAATAATTTACTTGGCCCATATACAGGCTGGTCGCTATCTGCAGGCTTTTGTTGTCCCTTAGGTCTGTGAAAAGAATGTCCGCTTACACAAATGCTGCTCGCCCTGCCATGATAACCTACCGGTAAATGTTTCCAGTTGGGCATCAGCGCATTTTTAGGATCACGGATCATCGTGCCTATATTTATAGCATGGTCTATGCTACTATAAAAATCAGTATAGTCGCCTACCTTTACAGGCATCAATAAACTTACATCATTTTGTTTTTTTAAAATAGTATCAAAAATG
>JAZJZF010000014.1:107147-135292 GCA_040389965.1 Bacteroidota bacterium | reverse complement strand
TTTCAATTCGTGGTTTTCAAATTCCAACAAATCCGATAAACGGTCGCGTAATTGACGTGTTACCTCTTTTCCTAAAGCAATAAAATCATTCAGGGAAGCCGAATCAAAAATTTCTTTAGGAATATCCAGAGCGGATAAATATCCCTGGTTTGTAAGTTCATATAAGTCAATAATATAATCGCCAATAGCAGAGCAGGCGTGATGCCTTACTGATTTATCGGTATAGATGCCAAATGGTAAATTCTGAATAGGAAAGTCTGAATCGGAAGTGGTTGCAATCCAGGATTTTAACTGCGGGTTATTGGCTTTAATAGTCATAATATGTTTGTTAAAAAAGAAAAAATCACGTGTTGTAATGATAAGCAAAATTATACATTTGTAGCATGCAATTTAAAAAACTTATTTTTCTTTTTTTGACGTTTTCCACTTTTTTAAAAGCACAGACATACAACGATTTTTCTTTTGTGCTAAATGAAAAATCTATCAATAAAATATTTGCAGTTATTGGAGAAATAAGTGGTAAAAACGAATACGAGGTATTACTGATAAAAGGCAATTACACCTGGATCATTTCTAATCCGAAAATAAACCTGATGCCTGATAGCAGCGATTTTACCTGCGATGCCAAAGTTACAGTTGGCCCGTTCAGCTATAAATCAAAAGTAATAGGGAATGTTAAGATTGGTTATGATAATAAAACAAATGAAATTTCTATTAAAATAACCCGCGCCATTTTTGAATTGTATACCATGATTCTTGGTAATAAAATTCATATTAAAGACATACACCTCGAAGATTATTTTAAAGATCCCTTTGTATTTGAAGGCCCTAAAAGTTTTGCGACCGATATGGAATTTACAATGCCCGATAGTACACTCAAAAAAATATACATACAACCCACCGATTGCGTGATGCGGGTTATAAAACAATCTATTATAACCTCCTGCGAAATAGCGGCCAGCGATAAGCCCTTTAAGCAGGTAGTAAAAGTAATGCCTCCCATACAGGCAGCTGATAAAAGCAATGAGTTAAACATTAAAAAATAACGGGACTTTTTATGAAATTATTTTTTAAGCATAACGGACTTTACCTTTTTATCTATTTAGTAGCGCTGGCCATTTTAGGCTATATTTTATTACATCACGATAAAGTGCAGATTCATTTGGTAATTAATGCCTGGGTAGGAAACCCGGTATGGGATACTTTCTTTAAGTACATTACACATGTTGGCGACGGATTGTTTGCTTCCCTGGTCATTATGGCCTTGTTGTTTGTTAGTTTGAGAAAGTCCTTATACATTTTAGTGTCTTATGCTGGCGCAGCCCTGATATCGTCTTTTTTTAAATATTTTCTTTATCCCAATACATTCAGACCTTATTCCACATTCGGTTATTTTCTTCCTGAAACAAAACTAAATATAGTAGAAGGTGTAGAAATGGTTTCCATTCGGTCTTTTCCAAGCGGGCATGCTTTGTCGGCATTCTCTCTGTTTTTTTGCCTTATATTTATGACAAAGAACCAGGCCTTGAAAGCATTATTTTGTGTATTGGCTTTCGTTTCCTCGTTCAGCCGTTTATACCTTTCGCAACACTGGCTCATTGATGTGTATGTTGGTTCATTGATTGGCGTGGGGTTTTCGTTATTATTTTATGCCGTGTTCTACAATACATCACGTTTTTCTTACCTTGATACCACACTTCCAAAATTAATTTCAGAAAACAAACAAAAACGTGTTTAAACTCCTAAATAATGATATTAAAGCGTATGCCTTTATTACGCTTGTTGCTTCCCTGTTGTTTATTCCATTTATTGGTAATATGCCACTGTTTGATTGGGATGAGATAAACTTTGCCGAATGTGCCCGGGAAATGATTGTTTCGAACAACTATTCAAATGTGCAGTTATATTTTCAGCCTTTTTGGGAAAAACCACCTTTGTTTATATGGCTGCAGGCTATATGCATGAATACATTTGGTATAAATGAATTTGCCGCGCGTTTACCAAACGCCATTTGTGGCATTATTACCTTATTGGTATTATATAAAACAGGAAAAAGTTTAAACGACCGTAAGTTTGGTTTGACATGGAGCTTTGTATATGCGTCTACCTTATTGCCTCACTTGTTTTTTAAAAGTGGGATCATCGACCCATGGTTTAATTTATTTATTTACGTTTCTATCTTTTACCTTATTCGTCACACTAATAATCCGGTTGGTAAATACGGGTATAAAACGGCTATATTTTCAGGATTCTTTTTAGGCCTGGCACTTTTAACCAAAGGCCCTGCAGCCCTTGTACTGGTGGGATTAACCGTAACCGTATTTTTTGTATTGGCCAGGTTTAAAAAAATATCCGAACTAAAATTTGTTTTGGTGTTTTTTGCCGCCTTTTTAATTACCGGTTTTAGCTGGTTTGGGATAGAACTTCTTAAAGGGAACGGTTATATTATTAAAGAATTTGTGGATTATCAGGTGCGTCTTTTTCAAACAGAAGACAGCGACCATGGAGGGCCTTTTATTTACCATTTTATCGTATTGCTCATTGGGTGTTTTCCATCTTCTTTATTTTTGATCCTTGCCCACAAAAAATCAGGATACGATACTCCTTATCAAAAACATACAAAACGCTGGATGATCATTTTGTTTTGGATCGTATTGATCCTTTTCTCTATAGTAAAAACCAAAATAGTACATTACTCTTCACTCTGTTATTTTCCTTTAACTTACCTGGCAACCTATGCCGTTCAAAAATTAATGACAGGAGAATTTGCCTGGAGAAAATGGTTACACATTTCCTTTATTGTTCTTGTTAGTTTAATGGGACTTGCTTTTATATTGCTGGGCTGTATTCCTTATTTAAAACCATGGTTGCTAGGCAGCAATTTAATTGATGACCGGTTTGCTGTCGAAAATTTAAAAGCAGATGTATACTGGAATGGCTTTGAATGGTTGATTGGTACAGTGTTTTTAGCCTTGGCACTTATAAGTATTCTTAAAATAAAAAAGAAAAGTTTCAAATTTATTTATGTGCTGTTCCTTGGTTCGTTAATGACGGTGTATAGCCTTATTATGGTTATTGCTCCAAAAGTTGAACAATACTCTCAGCACGCTGCTATCGAATTTTATAAAATGTGCGCACGAAACCATTACGATGTGGAAACCATCAGTTTTAAAAGTTATGCTACGTTGTTTTACGGACAAATCACTCCCGAAATTATGAATGATCCTGCGTTTAAAGCTTATGCAAAACAACGCCTGATCGATTTAAGAGCAGAAGGGGAGACTAAGAACCCGGTAATGTATACGGGTCTTATTCACACCAATTGGTTAGAAGTAGGCAAAATAAAAGCTCCCGGTTTTTTTGTAGCTAAGATTACAAACACAGAGGAGATCCATGAGCGGAGACCTGCATTAAAAGAACTTTACCGTCAAAATGGATTCGTATTCTATATAAGAATGCCCGACAAAAGTAAATAATAAAGAGTTGTGCAATAAAAAAGCCTCCGATTTTTTATCGGAGGCTTTGTTTTAAAATTAGCTTGCTATTATTCTATAACTATTTTTTTAGTAACCGTTTGCAAATTATTTTTTACCGATACAAAGTAAATACCATTACTTACATTGGTCAACGGAAGTGCTATAACATGATGTCCTGCTGGTAAATTCTCTTTAATACCCGCATTGATTGTTCTTCCCAATACATCTTTTAATTCAATTTCTACAAGCTTATTATCTGTTAAATCAAACTCAATGGAGATCTTATCAGTGGCGGGATTTGGAAATAATTGTATGTTCGAAAACAGTTGTTGTTCCTGTATTCCTGTTAAGCTCGTAAGGTTAATATCATCTACATAAAAGTTATTTGAACTTCCGTTTTCGGCAGTAAATTTAAATTTTATAATCACATTTGGTTCACTGGTAAGTCCGGCAAGATTTACTGTTTCCTGATAAAAATCACTGGAAGCCGGAACAAAACCACTTCCTACTGCCGGGCTCATTCCTACAGTTCCGGCTTTAATGTTTTTGGTTAAACGCGACGACCAGGTTGTACCGCAATTGGTAGAAAACTGCACACTAAATATATCATAAGTAGTAGAAGTGGCATCTCTTTCGGAACCGGCCCATTTTAAAGTTAAAGCAACACCCGGCATGGAAGCAAAATTATAACTTGGCGTATACAACTCTACAATAGTACCCGGCTCAATAGATTGGTCAACCTTCACCGATTTACTACCCGTAGCAGCTGCAGTTGATGTCTGTTGCCAGTTTGTAGGTAAAGACGATAGGTTTTTGACTGACCAGATATTATTAGGAATAGCAGCTGTTTCAAAGCCTTCCTGCAAACTTGTAGTAACCGGAGTATTAATAACTGTAATATAATTTGTTTTGGTTTCCGGTGCAGATGAACCATTTGCGTTTGAGGAAGTCAGTTTAACCGGATATGTACCTGGTGCACTGTAAGTCACGGTTGGGTTTTGAACACTTGATACAGAAGGCGTACCACCTGTTAGTACCCAGCTCCATGATGTTGGTGTGGCAATGTTACTTAAATCGGTAAAGCTTATAGGTTGGTTAACGCACACCAATTGTTTGTTGGCTGCAAAATTAGCAGCAGGTGCACAACTGGCCAAAGGCGAAATTCCGGTAGCCGCTAAGTTAGTAGTAGACCATAAATTATTTCTTCCAACAACACCATTATTAATAGCAGTGGTCATACGTGTAGCCTGCCCGGGAGTAAACATAACCGAGCAATAAGAATAATCCATGTAATTCTGATAATTTTCATACACGCCGGCATTACAAATAGCAGAGTTAGCTTGTGTCGGGCAGGAAGTAAATCCTTCCGTAAGTGGAGTATCTGTTACCTGATCGTCGCCACAGGCAACACCGGGGTTATTGGTATTACCCCATGTGTGTTGTAAATTAAACCAGTGTCCCGCTTCATGTGTTAATGCCCTTGAATGTGATACCGCAGATGTACCGATACTACCAACATAAGTAGATAAAATAACAATGCCATCCATATCACTTCCATAATTTAAACTTCCGGGATAGTAGGCGTAGCCCGCTGCACCACTAGCAATAGATTTAACAACATAAATATTCATGTATTTAGTAGGATCCCATGTATATGCATAATCCGATAAGTTGCCTGCCCATGAAGCCGTATTCACATCATAAAAACGGTCAATACCACTCGTACAATTACCTGCAGGGTCTTTTTTTGCTAATGCAAACGTAAAATGAATATTTCCTATGAGGTTTTTAAATGATGGAATTACAACAGAAGTATCTGCATTTTGTAAATTATAATCGCGGTTAAATATCGCTATTTGGTCATTAATTTGAGCATCGCTGATATTTTCACTGCCATATTGGTGTAATACATGGAAAACAACAGGAATAGTATAGTTGGCCACTGCCGTTCTGTTTTGCAATTGGTTTTGTTGCAGGTTCGCATCGGCCTGGTAAGCCTCAAATTTTTGTTTAAGCTCAGGATGTTTCAGGAAATTTGCTTCCATGGCTTCCAGTGAACCACACCAGTTTTCGCGCATGGTTGTTTGTTGTGCAAAAGAACTGTTTGATAGAGATAATGCTATACAGGCAGTTAAAATAAGTTTATTCATTTTTTAAATTCGTTTTTACTTTTCTAAAGTAGGTATTATAGATGTTAAAACCATAATTTATGGAGTTAATTTTGCAATTAAAATAGAGGTATAATAACACTGCAATTTGTTATGGCCGGTTCAACCGGAGCTTAGAAGCGACAAATGCAATATTCTTTCACACCAAGTAATTAAAATAAAAATATTCTCTTATGTTTACAGTATAAATCCCATAGTATGATCATAGATTTAAGAAGCGATACCGTTACAAAACCAACTCCCAAAATGTTTGAAGCCATGATGACTGCAGAGGTTGGCGACGATGTATATGGCGAGGATCCTACGGTTTCAGAACTGGAAAAAAAAGCCGCTAAACTTTTTAGCAAAGAAGCCGCTATGTTTTGCCCGAGTGGAACAATGACTAACCAGATAGCTATTAAATGCCATACACAACCGGGCGATGAGTTGATCTGCGAAAGCAATTCGCATATTTACCATTACGAAGGCGGTGGCATTTCTTTTAATTCGGGAGTACAGGCAAAGCTTATTGAAGGCGATCGCGGAAGATTAAAAGCATCTCAGCTTGAAGAATGTATCAATGCCGATTACGATTGGTTGGCTCATACATCATTAGTATGTCTCGAAAATACCGTTAACAGGGCGGGCGGGAGCTTTTATGATTTGGAAAGTGTAAAGCAGATAAAAACAGTGTGCAATCAAAAAAAATTAGCCTTGCATTTAGATGGAGCACGCGTGTTTAACGCCCTTGTCGAAAATAAGTATTCCGCTTCAGACCTGGGGCAATCATTCAATTCTATATCCATCTGTTTAAGCAAGGGCCTGGGTGCACCGGTTGGTTCATTACTACTGGGCGATAGTGATTTTATTAAAAGAGCACGAAGGGTAAGAAAAGTAATGGGCGGAGGTATGCGCCAGGCAGGCTTTTTGGCAGCAGCAGGGATCTATGCCTTAGATCATCATATCGATCGTTTAAAAGAAGATCATAAACGTGCCCGTGAAATAGGAGCCGTATTAAAAACCATGCCTTATGTAAAAGAGGTCATGCCGGTAGATACCAATATAATTATTTTTCATTTAACAGACGCGCATACGGCATCTTCATTTGAAGAAAAGTTAAAGCCGCATGGAATTAAAGTGTCTCAGTTTGGTAAGCAAATAGTTCGTCTTGTGACGCACCTCGATTTTACAGACGACATGCTCAATAAGCTGTTGGATGTTTTAAAGCACAAAATATAGCAGCGTTTTAATATTACAGGCTTCTTTTATTGAGCGCTTGCTTTTTCATGATGACTGAACACATCATCATAACCGAAAGCTCATCTTATTATTGAAATAATATTTTTTACTGTTAGATAACTGTAGTAAAAGAAACGGTATGATTAAAATTTCACCTGAAGCTTGACATTAAGCTGCCTGCGGGTAAGATAATTAGGAATAGCGTATTGACGTCCTGTAACATCTGTGACCCAGGTATAAGACACGGTATTGTTTATTTGTAATAAATTAAATACTTCAATACTTATAAATGCCGATTTCATAAAATGAAAAGGATGCGATTTAGGTAAAGGCTTTTCTTCTTTAATGATTTGATAAGCAAAACCAATATCAACCCTTCTGTAAGGAGGCATTCGGGCCACCTGTTGCCATCGGATATGATTAGGCGGGCCAAATGGAAGTCCCGAACCAAATTGCATATTCAGGTACATTTTGCAGGAAGGCAGTTTAGGAATATAATCCTGGAAAAACATCCCGAAAGTAATTAACTGATCTGTGGGGCGTGGAATATAGCCGGGAGATTTTACTGTGCTGTCAACGGCTTTACTATCAAACGTATATCCTGGCCTAATGGTATCACCGGCAGCATTAAAATAAGTTACCTGTCTGTCGTTTGAAATGTTTTCGTACGATCTTAATACGCCAATGGTAGCCCATGATTCAATGCCTTTAATAAATTCGCCGTTAATACGGAGATCAATACCGGTAGTATAACCAACCGAATTGTTTTTAGCGAAATACCGGATACGTGTATTATCAATTTCGTAAGGAATAAGGTCTTTCATATCCTTATAATACCCTGCCAGTATCAATTTAAACGGACGTTGCCACATTCTGAAATTATAATCAGCCGATAACAAATAGTGGATAGATTGCTGGGCTCTGATGTTTGGATTTAATTGCCCGTCGAAGCCACGCATTTCCCTATAAAAAGGCGGTTGATAGTAGTAACCATAAGAGGCTTTGAATAAAATGTCGCGTTTCCAGTGCGGTTTAAAAGAAAGAGTTAACCTGGGCGATATAACGGTTTGTGAGTTATAACTCCAGTAATTGGCTCTTACTCCTCCGGTAAAAACAAAGGTAGATAAATTCTTTAATTGTTTATGATAAGCGTATTGTACATAACCCTGCACGCGGTTACTTTCCAGATTATTTGTTGATTTTATAACCTCCTGCAGGTTTATTTCGTTAGAGTTATAAGGTTTTATATAACCGGTGGAATCTACCATTTTCCATTCGCTCAGCTTATCATGAATGATCTCGTGCTGAAACCGAAGACCCCATAACAACTCACTATTTCTATTGATCTCGTGGGTTCCCTTATGTTCCATATTCATAACAGTAGCTTCAATAGCATTTCTTCCGTTATTAATATAGGTGCCTACACCACGGTTAAAGGCAACCTGCCCAAAATTATCTTTACTAAAATCCGCTTCCAGTTGATCTATATAGTATTGACCCTGTACTGTAAAATTTTCTTCTTCCTTTGTATTAAATGCCGATGTAATGAGTTTTAGTTTAGTACGTTTATTAGGCTTAAACGTAGTAGAAAGTCCACCCATCATAGTGTTGTATTGTGTTACCTCTCTGCCATCAAAATACACCGTAAATTTCAAGGCATCTTTAATCGTACCAAAAGTAGTTTCGCGATTTGCCGGTATTACTAAGTATTGGTTATTAGCAACGTTTCCTAAAAACTCAATACTCCATTTTTCGTTTAATGTAAACGTTAAAAAAGTCTGAACATCATAAAACCTCGGGCGGTATTCGCCTTTTGTATCCATGCCTTTTAAAATATAGGAGTTGGATTTATAACGTGATCCTACACTCCAGGCAAATACCCTGTTTTTGGATACGCCCTGCAAATGAACATTACCGCCCAGTAAACTACCGCTTGCTGTACCTCCAAATTTTAAAGGCTTTTTATAAGTAATATCAAGTACCGACGACATTTTATCGCCATACTTTGCTTCGAAACCACCTGCCGAAAAATTAATATTGCTTACCATATCCGGATTGGCAAAGCTTAAACCTTCCTGTTGTCCGCTTCTTGCCAGGAAAGGACGGTATACCTCTATATCATTTACATAGACAAGGTTTTCGTCAAAATTACCGCCACGTACCGAGTAACCGCTGCTGAGCTCATTGTTACTGCTTACACCAATTTGTGTTTTAATAATATCTTCGAGGTTACCACTAGGGCTTGGAATAAAAAAGATGTTCTTAGGATCGATGGGAGTGATTTCCACATTCCTTTTAGATTCGTAAGTGACATCAACCTGTGTGATGGTATTTTTAACATGTAACTGGGGACTAAATAGATATTTTTCGCCCTCTTTAAGATTAACTTTCCGGTTATATTGGGTATAACTGATGTTATAAGCCGAAATAGTAATGTCTTTACCGGCAGGCACTTCAAGGCTATAATGCCCGTTAGCATCCGTAGTCGTATTTTTCGCACCGTCTTCCAGTACGGCAATCTGTACAAAAGGAATAGCAACACCATCGGTATCTTTTACAGTGCCCGATACGATTGCCGTTTGGCAAAACGCGCTATAGGCGATCAGTAAAAAGAATAATGTATAACCTGTTTTTTGTAACACTTGCAATTAACGGCATTAAGTTGCAAATATTGTAAAAAGAAATGAAATTTGACCGGATAATCTTACAATAAACTACTTTAAAAGAGTGGCAAAGCCTTTCAGCGTTTGCATTATGCTCTGTATATTACCGGAACCGAAAAAATCTTACTTGATCTTGAGCTTGCCTTTTCGCCAGGCATCAATAAATTGTGCCCAGGCTACAGGGTTCAGTAAGCTTACACTCGGGTACTGACCTGCCTGGTAAAGCCTTGTGTATTGCTGTTGCATTCTTACTTTGTAGTTTGCCGCTGCATCCATTGAACCACCTTTTATGGATTCTCTGATATCTTCATTATCCATATTCTTGTAAGCACGTTCAATATCGCTATCGCTGAGGTCAAGATTTAAAATAGCGCGTTTAAACTGCTCTTTACTTGGCCATGGATAAACGTTTACAGTTGCCAGTTGAAAGGTATCCTTAGTAAGGATCTGAATAATAGAATAGTGTTTCCCTGTTAATGTATCTGACAGGTCATATATTTTACTTTTATGGTTTACCGAAAAAAACTGGATCTCATCTCCCGGTTTTGCTACAACTGTAAAAAAGCCATAGAAATCACTTACCGTACCATGCCTGGTACCTTTAAGCATAATAGATACAAAAGGTAATGGTTGCAAACTGTCGTCTAATACAACTCCCGAAATCTGGATGTATTTTTCAGGATTACCATCTTTATCGGTTTTAATTTGAGAAAATAATGACGCTGAAAAAAATAAAAGAAAAATATATAAGATGTGTTTCATATAGAGATATTGTCGTTTTTTAGTTGCCATATGGTATAGCCATGTTATCTTCATTTGTACTTGCTTGCCAGTAACATGGCTATTTCATAGAAATTACTGATAAGGTAAAAATACGGCTTTTAGAAATGCAAAACTATTTTAATAAACATAAATTAACAAACACTAATCCATTGATACGGGTACAGGAGCAGGTTTTCGTTTATTGATCCATTTGTCAATTTTCCATACAAGCAACGAAGATCCAACGCCAATAAGTGCTCCGGCCAAAACATCGCTTGGGTAATGAACTCCTAAACGCATACGCGAATAGCCGACCGTTCCTGCATAAGCATAACAGGGCACGGCTACATACCATTTTTTTGTAGCTAGAGTCATGGATGTGGCCATTGAAAAGGCTATAGACGTATGGCCCGATGGAAAAGAATAGGGGCCTGTTGAGGTTCTTTTAATAATATCATTAGGGTAAGCAGTATAAGGCCTTTGTCTTGAAACGGCATATTTTAAGCCTGTGGTTACGGCAACATTTACTCCAAAAGCAATACAGGTTTTGATGCCGCTTCGTATCAGTGTTTTATCTTTATTAACTGCTCCTGTTATTAATAATGCTCCCGGTGCAATAATCATTGCGGGATATACAGATGCTGAGGTATATTCCATGGTTTTGTCCCAGCTTGTATGATCTGTATGATTCATGTCCTTAAGCAGTTCAAGATCAATAGGCTGAGAGTAGGCATGTAAACCGATCCATATAGCAAAAAATATGAGTACTGTTTTCAGACTTATAGTTTTATATGGCTTGCCACTAAGGCAATGAGTGGTAAAACAAGAAAAAATAACAGATAAACAATCATTACCAGTATTTTTCCGAAAGCATTTATATCTTTAATGATCGGTGGTTTTAAAACGGAAGTAACGTGTTGTATCAAGCCACCTTCTACCGGGCTGTATTGTTGCACTCCTGCCTGAATTCCGGCGTAACGCCTGTTAAAAGAAAGAAGAATACCGTCTCTGATGGTCCAGTAATGCAGATCAGGCAGGTCATTATAATCAATAATATAATTAATGTTCTCCTGCTTAAGGTATTGCCTGATTTTATGATTTTTAATTTCCATGATGAGGTCAAATATCATAGATACAGGAATAATTAAAAAGAAAATACTCCTCAAATAAATTGCCAAAAATAAAATGCAGATAATGGAAATAATAGTGAATATAACCCGTAAAATATGGTTATGATTTACAAAGAGTGCTTCCAGTAAACGGCCGCCATCCAAAGGAATAAATGGTAATAAATTAAAGGCATTCAATACCAGGAAAATATTTCCAAGCATTTCAATACGCTCGCTGGGATGCGACAGGTTAAACATAAGTAATGCAAAGCCGATAATGATACCAGGTACAGGCCCTGCCAATATAACCACACTCATTTGTCTTTGCGAAATAGTTGATTTTTTACCTGTAACATAGGCGCCTAGCAAGGGTAATACAAATAGCTTAACATTTGTATAATTAAATGCTTTCATTGCAAAGAAATGTCCCAGTTCATGAATTAAAAGAACCAATAGCACGGCGGCTATATATATGAAGTCCATTTGAAAAACAGCATAAAATAAAAAGGCATAAATAGCCAGACTGATCAATGATTTACGAATCCAGTTTTGTTTATCCTGAATTAAAACGGGTTTTGGCAAAACGCCGTGTTGCGGGCTTGGTTGCTCTTCGGTCTCAAAATTTTCCACAGCGCTAAATTACAATTTTGAAAACGAATATGTATAAATACGTTGCTAATAATTACAAGAGACGTGTTTTTATATTAAAAAAAAGATATATTTGAGTTATACTAAATTTAACATTAATTAATACGAGATAAAACATATGTCTGTTTGGAGAATTAAGCCGGTATCAGCCTTTGAGGCTGATATGAAAAAAAGTGATTTAAAAAGGGTACTGACAAAATGGGGATTAACCTCTTTGGGTATTGGTGCAATTATAGGAGGTGGTATTTTTACATTAACCGGTATTGCCGCTCATGATTACGCAGGCCCGGCTTTAGCACTTTCATTTATTATAGCGGGTATAGGCTGTTTATTTGCATCGTTGTGTTATGCCGAATTTGCTTCTGTATTGCCCGTTGAAGGTTCTGCTTATGCTTATGCTTATGGCACCGTAGGAGAATTATTTGCCTGGTTCATTGGTTGGAATTTAATTTTGGAATACATGATGGGGGCAACCACTGTAGCTGTTGCCTGGAGCGGGTATTTCGTGAAATTATTACACCTGTTCAGAGTTGATTTTCCTATCTGGTTATGTAACGATTTGGCCACAGCTACCGAGAAATGTAAAGAAATGGGCATAGATCCTCCGTCTTTTGCATTTAACCTCCCTGCTTTACTAATTACCTGGTTAGTAACTTATATCCTAGTAAAAGGTATTAAAGAAGCTGCCAATACAAACAACGTAATTGTGATTGTGAAAATAGCTGTTGTATTATTTGTGATCATTGTTGGAGCATTTTATATCAATACCGATAACTGGACTCCGTTTATTCCTGATCAGGTTGCCGAAATTGGAAAAGATGGTCTTGCTACCGGTAAATTTAATTTTGGTTTTGGAGGTGTATTAACCGCAGCAACCATTGTTTTCTTTGCCTACATAGGTTTCGATGCCGTGTCCACACAAGCGGGCGAGGCTATTAATCCTAAAAAAGATGTTCCTTTTGCTATTATTGCTTCCTTAATCATCTGTACAGTATTATACATTTTAGTATCGTTGGTATTAACAGGGATGGTAAAATATGATCAGCTTGATAAAGCTGCACCGGTTGCTTCGGCCTTTTCGGGTATTGGTTTAAACTGGGCGGTGTTTATTATTACACTGGCCGCAACCGCAGGTTTAACATCGGTTATGCTGGTAATGATGTTAGGACAGACCCGTATCTTTTTAGGAATGGCTAAAGACGGTTTATTACCGGGCTTTTTCAGAACTTTACATCCAAAATTTAAAACGCCACATAAAAGTACTGTACTGGTAGGTTTAATTGTATCGGTAGTTGCGGCATTAACTCCTATTGATAAAGTAAGTGAAATGTGTAGTATGGGAACACTGCTGGCTTTTGCGATGGTATGTGTTGCGGTAATGATTCTACGTTACAAAAAACCTGAGTTGGAAAGGCCTTACCGCACACCGGCCGTTTATGTGGTAGGTTGTTTAGGTGTTGGCTTTAACATCTTTTTAATGTGCTTTGTAAGAAAAGAAACCTGGTTTGCATTCCTGATTTGGGGTACATTAGGTATTATTGTTTACTTTCTTTACAGTAAACGTAACAGTAACCTCGAAAAACAGGGCATAGAAGAGTAATTTAAAAGGGCAGTTTAACTGCCCTTTTTTAGTATTTGGCTACAATGGAGGCTTAGTTGTTTTTATCCCAAATTGTCTTAAATTTGAGTAAGCCAAATCAAATCAATAGTTTATATATTTATTTTACTCTGTTTCTCCTTTCAACTTAAGGCAGAACACAATGAAGACTCTCTTATAAAAAAGTCTCCTTCGTATGTGTTTTTTACTAAAAATAAAGGGCAGTGGAATGATGCTGTGCTTTATCAGGGAAAATTTAAGGGCGGTAAAGCTTTTTTAGAAAATAATGCCTTTACTTATGTGTTTTATCCTAAAGACGGGTTTAATTCGGTACACCATAAAATAAATAACCCTGGTGGTTTTGATTCATCGTTAACGCTCCATGCCGTTAAAATGGAATTTATAAGGGCTAATGCAAACACCGAAAAACTAGAGTTAGATTCCAATAGCTTTTATGAAAATTATTTTATTGGAAAAGATGCTTCAAAGTGGGCTTCATGCGTTAAATCCTATAAAGAAGTCTGGTATAAAGAGTTGTATCCACAGATAGATGTAAAAGCATTAAGCGATAAAAATAATTTTCGCTTTGATTTTGTATTAAAGCCTGGCTCTAACCTTTCTGATATTGTACTCAAATTCACCGGACAAAATACTTTAAAGTTGGTGCAGGGGAATTTGGTTATTGGTACGGAGGTTGGCGATGTAAGCTTAAATGCTCCTTATGTTTATCAAATGATCGATCAGCAAAAAGTAATGATTAAGTGTCATTACGTTATAGAAAAAGAATCAGTAAGCTTTCAATTAGATGAAAAGTACAATAAAAATTATCCTTTAGTAATAGACCCCACTTTAGTATTTGCTACTTACACGGGTTCACTGTCAGATAATTTTGGAATGACGGCTACCTATGATGTGCAAGGGAATGCTTACACTGCAGGTGTTTGCTATGGCACACATTATCCAACTACTACAGGCGCGTTTCAATTAAACTTTGGTGGGCCTGCCAGCACCTTTAATCCGGGTACTGATATTTCAATTTCAAAATTTAGTCCTACCGGTAATGGCTTGCTTTATTCCACCTATTTAGGTGGTGGTAGCCATGAAGCTCCGGAAAGTATAGTCGTAGATAATGCCAATCGTTTAGTTGTACTTGGAAGAACAAGCTCCATTAATTTTCCTACAATAGCCGGCTGTTTTCAAACTACCAATGCCGGAGGCTATGATTTAATTATTACTAAATTTAATGCAACAGGTACAGCTTTGGTTGGTTCAACCTATATGGGAGGGGCAATGTATGATGGCGTTAATAATCCTGCGTCGGCAATGCTTACCGGTTTAAACCATAATTATTGCGATGATTTGAGAGGCGGAGTCATTGTGGATGCAGCAGGCAATATTTATTTTGGCGCTTGTACAGCCTCAAACAATTTCCCTGTAACTCCCGGTTGTTTACAAAGTACATTAAACGGAATACAGGATGCATGTGTTGTTAAATTCGATCCTAACTTAACATCCCCTATATTCAGTACCTATTTGGGAGGTTCTGCCGGAGACGGCGCCTATAACCTGGCGCTGAATGCAACGAACCAGATATATGTAACAGGAGGTACTGAAAGCGCTAATTTCCCTACTACACCGGGGAGTATACATCCTAGTGCTTTAGGAGGAGTGGATGGTTTTATTAGTTTATTATCTTCCAACGGAAATAATTTAGTGGCATCTTCTTATCTGGGCACAGCTGCTTACGATCAATCTTTTTTTGTACAATTAGATAAACTCAATAAAGTGTATGTGTTTGGACAAACAGTAGGTCCATATCCTATTTCTGCAGGAGTATATTCAAACCCAAATAGCGGGCAATTTGTTCATTGCATGAATGCAAACTTAAATAGCACTTTTTTCTCTACAGTAGTAGGGTCGGGCAGGGGAGTTACAGATATAGTGCCATCGGCTTTTTTAGTAGATGTTTGCGGTAGTATTTATATGTCGGGTTGGGGAGGAATATTATTTGGCGAAAATGATCCAAATAGCACCACGCTGGGATTACCGCTGACGCCTAATGCATTTAGTTCAACAACAGACGGTAGTGATTTTTATTTTATGGTATTAGACAAAGATGCTTTAAGCCTGCAATATGCTACATTTTTTGGTGGAGGTGTTAGTTTAGAGCATGTGGATGGAGGTACAAGTCGTTTTGACAAAGCGGGTATTATTTACCAGGCTATTTGCGAAGGTTGCGGCGGTAACAGCGATATGCCGGTTACTCCAAATGTATGGTCATCACATAACGGTTCTTCTAATTGCAACAATGCCGTGGTCAAATTTTCCTTTAATCCCAATATAGTAACCGCTCAGTTTGTAACTAATCCTGCTAGCTTAACAGGTTGTGCGCCTCTTGCTGTTAATTTCATTAATCATAGCACAAATGGTGTAAATTATTTTTGGGATTTTGGTGATGGAGCATCTGCCACTTTATCCCAGCCGGCGCATACTTACACAAGTTCCGGTACCTATCAGATCAGGTTAATTTCCAATAACAATGCTACCTGTAACATTTATGATACAACGTATCTTACTATTAATGTATTGCCGCCACTGCTATTGCCGCCAATAGCAGATGTGCATATATGTGATAATGATTCGGTTGTATTGTTGTTAAATGCTCCGGCAGGCTGTACGTTTACCTGGACTCCCAATTCATTTATTAGTAATGCTTCTGTTCAGCAGCCAAAGGTATCGCCTCCATCTAATACACTCTATAAGGTGGCCGTTTCTAATACAGGTTGTACAGGCTACGATTCGGTTCAGGTTTCTGTGATTAACAACAATATTAAAATTGAATTCGATTCGATTCATACCTGTTTAAGTGATACCATTAAATTACATGCAAATCATGCCGCCCTTAATTATCAATGGAGTAGCGGGCAATCCACTTCCGCCATTAATGTTGTAACAGATGGCTGGTATTATTTGACGATCTTCGATTCCTTTGGCTGTAAGGCTATTGATAGTATCAAAATTGATCCTTTATACCGTATTCCCCTCGACTCTTATAAGTTGGTCATGTGTAAAAATCAACAGCTGCAATTATTAGCACCCCAGGGAAACTACATCTACTCGTGGTTACCTGTTTATAAAATAAATCCACCCAATGTTTTTAATCCGTTTGTAAATCCCGAAGTAAATACGACCTATTCCCTTACTTTATTTAATGGGCCTTGCAAGTCTGAGGGGACCTATTCAATTACCGTATATCCTGTTCCAACATTAACTGTTACTCCCAGAAAAACAGAGATTTTACCCGGAGAAACGGCTACAATAAGTTCTGCATCAGATACCATAAGTACATGGACTCCCGATTATAATTTAACCTGTAGCTTTTGTAACCAAACCATAGCGGCTCCCGATTCAAATACGATTTATTATGCTATTGTTACTAATAAATATGGCTGTCGTAAAATAGATTCAGTTATTGTAAATGTTACACCCTGTCTTTATATTCCCAATTGCTTTACACCTAACGGTGATGAGTTGAATGATCTATTTAAGCCTATTTTTTTAGGATATGTAAAAATTGAACTCATGATATTTGACCGTTGGGGTGAAATGATATTTAAAACCACAGAATTAAATGGAGGCTGGAATGGCAAAAAGAAAGGGGTGGACTGCGAGTTGGGAGTTTATACCTATAAATTAACGGCTACCGATTATAAGAAAGAATCCATTGAAAAGATTGGACATGTTACTTTGTTGCGATAAGCGGGTTTTAATTGTTTTTTAGTATTTTGTACACCATATATGGCGGAAACAAAACGTAGTTTAAATTTAATTGATACAACGCTCCTGGTAGCCGGATCAATGATAGGTTCGGGTATTTTTATTGTAAGTTCCGATATGGCCCGTTCTCTGGGTTCCGCAGGTTGGCTTTTGGTGGCATGGATCTTATCGGGTGTTATTACTTTATTTGCAGCTTTAAGTTATGGAGAACTGGCAGGTATGATGCCACAGGCCGGCGGACAATTCGTTTACATTAAAAAAGCTTTTGGAGATTTAACGGCTTTCGTATACGGCTGGACAGTTTTCCTTGTTATTCAAACGGGTGTAATTGCCGCGGTAGCTATGGCTTTTGCCAAATTTACCGGAGTGTTCATTGACTATTTTGAGGAAGGAAATGTTGTATTATCTATCATAGGATTCAATATTACGAGTGCTCAATTACTGGCTATTTTTATCATCGCAGTGCTCACGTTTATCAATAGCCGTGGCATCGAAAATGGAAAAGTGATTCAACGGATTTTTACATCCGCTAAACTCATCGCCTTGTTTACACTTATTATTGTAGGTATTTATTATGGTTTTCATACCGATATATTTTCGAATAATATGGCGCATGCCTGGGATGCCAAACAACAGATTGTTATTCACAAAGGTGCCGGCATTGCTGCTTATTGGTCTGAACCTCTTTCAGGTATGACATTAGCAACGGTTTTAGGTGTAGCAATGATCGGCTCTTTATTCAGTAGCGATGCATGGAATAATGTGACTTTTATTGCCGGAGAAGTAGAAAATCCTAAAAAGAATATTCCTCTGGGCTTGTTTTTTGGAGTATGTATTGTCACCATTATTTATGTATTAGCCAATGTCGCTTATTTATGTTTACTACCTGTGGAAGGCGTTCCCGGAGCAGGAAATGTGATGGCGGAGGGAATTATGTATGCAAATAAAGACAGAGTTGGTGCGGCTGCTTTGTTTACCATATTTGGTGATGTGGCCAAATACCTGATGGCCGCTTTGATTATGGTTTCTACTTTTGGTTGCAACAATGGTTTAATTCTGTCGGGTTCCCGTTTATTTCAATCGATGGCTAAAGACGGTTTGTTTTTTAAGAGTGCGGCAAAGCTCAATAAATTTCAGGTGCCTTCCAATGCGTTGATATTCCAGGGAGTTTGGGCTTCTTTGTTATGTTTGAGTGGTTCTTATAGCGACCTTTTAGACTATTGTACTTTTTCTTCTTTAGTGTTTTATATCATTACCATTATAGGATTATTCATACTTCGCAAAAAGATGCCTGATGTAGAGAGACCTTACAAAGCCTTTGGTTATCCAGTAATTCCTGCATTATACATTATTATTACGAGCTTAATCTGCATTGATTTATTAGTTTACAAAACCTTTAATACAGGCATGGGCCTGTTGATTATGGCATTAGGTGTTCCGGTTTATTATTTATTTAAACGAAACAAGAATGCTGTTCAGCAAAATTAAAAACTGGCTATCCGGTTTTTTTCATTTCAATAAACAGGAACGTAATGGCATTTTTGTGTTATGCGTTATTCTGGCTTTTGTTATTTCTCTTAAAATTTTCCTGCCGTTTTTAGTGGATAGAAATAATAAAGTGGAACTGATCACACTTAAGGCTGAAGCAGCTTCTTCGCAGGATGTAAAGCCTATCGAAGACCAAAAAAAATATGCTGAAGCCTCCTTTTCAGAACCTCAGAATTATTCTTACGATCGTTTTGTATTTAACCCCAATACTGTTTCAGAAAAAGATGCCATAGCTCTTGGTTTTTCTAAAAAGCTATCTGCTACGCTTATTAATTTCAGAAACAAAGGCGGGAAATTCTTTAAACCCGAAGATCTTAAAAAACTGTATGGCCTGTCTCCAAAGCTCTATAATGAATTAGAACCTTATATTCTTATCCCCAACACCAGACCTGTGTTTAAAAAGGATACCATTTATCCCAAACACAGCTACGAAAAAAAGACTTTCGTAAAAGAGTTAGTAGAAATAAATTCGGCCGATAGTCTTAAAATTGTTTATTTAAAAGGAATAGGGCCGGGTTTTACAAAACGCATTATCAAATACAGAACATTATTGGGAGGCTTTCATTCGATTGATCAGCTAAAGGAAATATACGGAATGACGGATAGTGTTTATACCATTCTTGTTTCCCAGATTAGTCTTGATAAAGCAAATATCACCAAAATACCTGTTAACGCAATAGATTTTAATACACTCAAAAAACATCCTTATTTTAATTTTCAGTCGGCTCAGGCTCTTATCAATTATAGGAATAAGCATGGTAAATTAACGGAAGCCGATATCACCAATCTGGGCATTTTTAGTCCTGAAAAACTGAGGCTAATATTACCTTATTTAACGTATTAATTGCTATAATTGACTTTGTACATTCTTAGTAAAAATGTACTTTTACAGGTATGTACAGAATCCTCGCTTTTTTCTGGAAATATAATCTCCCTCGCTGGTCAATTTTAATCATTGATTTGATCATTTGTATCTTTTCTTTAACCCTGGCGTTTTTCCTGCGATTTAATTTTAAAATGATTCCGCCCGAGGATCTAAAGAATTTACCATACGACTATGCTATTTTAATAAGTATACGGCTGGTGTCATTTATCATTTCCAAAACCTACAAAGGTGTGGTGCGTTATACCGGATCGAGCGATGCCATGCGTATTTTTAAAGTAGTGGTCTCAGGAAGTCTGTGTATGTTTATTGTAAATATTATCACACTTTATTCTGCAGGTTATTTCATTGTGCCAACTGCCATTATAGTCATAGATGCATTGGTAACCCTGTTTTTAATGATCAGTTCGAGGCTGGCGGTAAAAGCTGTTTATTTCGAAAATAAAAATCCTGAAAAAGAAAAGATCCAGGTCATCATTTATGGAGCAGGGGAGTCAGGAATTATTACCAAGCGAACGCTGGACCGTGATGCCGCTATCCGTTATAAAGTAGTAGGTTTTATTGATGATGACGAAAAGAAGAAAGGACGTAGCCTTGAAGGAGTGTTTGTATATCCTGCTTCGAAATTGCAGGAACTGATTACCGAAAACAATGTAGATTCGGTAATTATCAGTATTCAAAATTTATCGGCTTCTAAAAAAAATGCCATTATCGATGATTGCTTGCAATACGGCGTAAGGGTTTTAAATGTGCCTCCCGTTGCCAAATGGATCAATGGCGAATTGAGTTTTAACCAGATTAAAGGCATTAACATTGAAGAGTTATTAGAACGTGATCCTATAAAACTGGATAATGCGCTTATCAACGAACAGTTGAATCATAAAACGATTTTAATTACCGGGGCTGCCGGTTCCATAGGCAGTGAGCTATCACGTCAGTGTGCAAAATACAATCCCACATTATTGGTATTATTAGATCAGGCCGAAAGCCCTTTGCATGAGCTGGAACTTGAATTTGGCGAAAAAGAAATTCCCTGCAAATTTGAAGTTGTTATAGCAGACGTCAGGAATAAAGACCGCATGCATAATGTATTTAATACATTTAAGCCTGATATTGTATTTCATGCCGCGGCATACAAGCATGTGCCCATGATGGAAAATAATCCTTCAGAATCTATTTACACAAATATCCTGGGAACCAGGATTGTTGCCGATCTTGCAGTAGATTTTAAAGTAGGAAAATTTGTGATGATCTCTACTGACAAAGCGGTTAATCCTACCAATGTGATGGGAGCTTCCAAACGCATTGCCGAAATATATATTCAAAGTTTAGGAAAAAATTCTTCCACCAAATTTATTACAACCCGGTTTGGAAATGTACTCGGATCGAATGGTTCTGTTATTCCCCGCTTTAAAAAACAAATAGAGCAGGGTGGGCCAATTACCATTACACATCCCGAAATTACCCGTTTCTTTATGACCATTCCCGAATCGTGCCAGTTGGTATTAGAGGCCGGTTGTATGGGCAAAGGAGGGGAAATTTTTGTATTTGATATGGGGCAGTCTGTTAAGATTATTGACCTGGCAAGGAAAATGATCAAACTTTCCGGATTAAAAGAAAATACCGATATCAAGATCACCTACACCGGTTTGCGCCCGGGAGAGAAATTATATGAAGAATTACTGGCAAGTTCCGAAAATGCTTTACCTACACATCATAAGCAAATATTGGTTGGTAAAGTAAGAGAGTACGAGTTTAAAGAAGTGATTCAATTTATTGATGAACTCATAAAACTGTTTAACACACAGGATAATGAACGCATTGTGGCAAAAATGAAAGATATTGTACCTGAATTTTTGAGCAATAATTCAGTGTTCGAAACGCTTGATAAAGGTTAAGATAATAATGATAAAGTAAGATTACAATATATTGTAATCTTCAAAAATAGATATGACATGAAATAGTCATTTTGCCAACAGCATAAATACCAATGAAGATAAAATGACTATACCATATGATCTTAAAAAACAATAACACCTCCATATGAAAAAAATTCTGGTTCTTTTACTTTTTACACAAACTCTTTTTTCTCAGAATTCTGCCATTACCAAAGGCGAATTAAAGCAACCCAAATTGATAGTTGGCGTTGTGGTTGATCAAATGCGCCACGATTATATTTATCGCTACTGGAATAAATTTGGTAACGGAGGTTTTAAAAAGCTAATCACGCAAGGTTATTTTTTTAGGAACGCTCATTATAATTACGTTCCAACATATACAGGCCCGGGTCATGCGTCTATATATACCGGCACAAGCCCTGCCACACATGGCATTATTTCAAACGACTGGTATGAAAAACAAAGCGGTCAAATGATGTATTGCACAGATGATAAAACAGTAAAACCGGTTGGTACAGAAAGTAAAGCGGGGTTCATGTCTCCAAAAAATTTATTGGTAACTACTATCGGCGATGAACTAAAACTGTCAACAGGACAAAAATCGAAAGTATTTGCTATTTCTTTAAAAGACCGTAGTTCTATTTTGCCTGGTGGGCATACGGCTAACGGCGCTTTTTGGTTTGACGGCACTATTGGTAAATTTATTACCAGCACGCATTACATGAATGCATTGCCGGCATGGTTAAACGATTTTAATAACCGTCAACTCGCAAAAGAATATCTTTCTAAAGGCTGGAACACAATGTATCCTATAGCAGAGTATACCGAAAGTATTGCTGATAATAATAATTACGAAAAAGCACCTAATAAAAAAGATACAGCTATATTTCCTTATGAATACAGCAAGCAACTGGCAAAAAATGATTATGAAATATTGAAAGCAACTCCTTTTGGAAATACCATTACCAAGGATTTGGCACTGGCATGTTTAAAAGCAGAAAATTTAGGTAAGGGAAATCAAACCGATATGTTGTGCATCAGCTTTTCATCTACCGATTATGTAGGTCATTCTTACGGGCCGCGCAGTGTGGAAATAGAAGATGTGTATTTGCGCTTGGATAAAGACCTGGAAGAATTAATTAACACGTTGAACGAAACGGTTGGTAAAGATAATTATGTGTTATTTCTTACCGCAGATCATGGTGCATGCGATGTACCATCACATTTAAAAGACCTGAAAATTCCGGGCGGCTATATTAACGAAGCAGAATTAAGTAAAACACTTAAAGCCTATGCACAATCTATGTTTGGCGATAGCCTGATATCATGCATGGTAAACCAGCAACTATTTTTAAATGAAAGTAAAATAGCAGCCCTGAAATTAGACAGAAATAAAATAGAACATACCCTCGCAGATTATTTACTTGGAATTAAAGGAGTGGCAGAGGCTTATCCCTCTGAAGTGTTACGATACGAAAACTTTACAGATAATTCATTTAAATACCTGATTCAAAAGGGCTATAACCATGTGCGAAGCGGTAATGTGGCTTTTTCCTATAATCCCGCATGGATGGAATACATGAACAAAGGCACGACCCATGGAGCTTCTTATAGCTATGATACGCATGTACCGGTAATATTTTACGGTATGGTAATCAGCAAAGGGAGCTCCGTAAAAAAAGTAAATGTAGTGGATATTGCCCCAACAATATCAACCATATTGCATATCTCGTTCCCTAATGGAACAACTGGTAAGCCCTTAGAAGAGCTTTTTAGCAAATAATCAGGATTAAATGGCGTTATATAGTTTTGTGCTTTAAACGGAAACAGAATACAATATAGAATAGCCTTTATTTAACTAAAGTCTGGGGTAATGTTCAAAAACAGAAAGAGTTTTAGCCGAAAAAAATATTCAATTAGGATTGAAACAAAAAAAAGTCATAGTCTCTGTTATTAACGATTTGGTTACAGACCAGCGCGTAGCAAGAACCTGCGATGTGCTGACAGAATTAAATTACAACGTATTATTGGTTGGACGTGAGCAAAAAAAATCACAGCCAATGCCTGAGCGCGTTTATGAATGTAAACGCATGAAACTCCTCTTTGAGCAGGGACCGCAATTTTATGTGTTTTTTAATTTGCGTTTATTTTTCGTGCTATTATTTCGTAAGGCCGATGTATTAGTAGCGAACGATTTAGATACCCTGCTTCCTAACTATTTAGTGTCAAAATTAAAAGGGATAAAACTGGTTTACGATAGTCATGAAATATTTTGCGAAGTTCCTGAACTGCAGGCTAATCCTTCGAAAAAGAAATTATGGGAACGTCTAGAAAAATGGATCGTTCCAAAATTAAACTACAGTATTACCGTTAATCAAAGTATTGCCAATTACTTCAAGGAAAAATATAAAGTTCCGTTTATTTATGTAAGAAATATTCCCAATTACATAAAACCGGATCATTTAAAAACACGCTCCGGTTTAGAGTTACCAACCGATAAGAAAATAATTATTTTGCAGGGTGCGGGAATTAATATGCAGCGTGGCGCCGAAGAACTTGTTGAATCCATGCAATACCTTAGCGAAAATTATTTGCTTTTGATTATTGGTAGTGGCGATGTCATAGGTCAATTGAAAGAAAATGTACAACACCTCAGTTTGCAAAACAAAGTTAAATTTATAGGTAAAATTTCTGCTGCCGAATTAAGGCATTATACTATGAATGCAGATCTGGGTGTAACGATTGATAAAGATACAAACCTGAATTATCACTTCAGTCTGCCTAATAAAGTGTTTGATTATATGCATGCCGGTATACCGGTTTTAGCTACCCGTTTACCTGAAATTGAACACCTTGTAAACGAATTTCATATTGGCACATTTATTGAAAATCATGATCCAAAGCATATTGCCTCGCAAGTAGATCGTTTTTTAAATTCAAAAAATTACGAACTTTGTAAAAGTAATACGCATAAGGCAGCACAGCAAAATAACTGGGAAACCGAGAAACAAAAACTGGTAACTCTTTTTCATGAAATGGTATAAATATAGTTTTTTGGTATGTTGCTTTATTTCCTCAGCATCATTTGCACAGCCTACGTTTAATAGCATTGACACCCTATTAGCAAAAAACTTCGAAGCTGTTAATCTTGAAGACTCCGTTTATTATATTTCTCTTCTCAATCATTCGGCTATTTACAAAGGAAAAAATGCCAAGAACAAAGCCGATTCCTTAAAAGTATTAAAACCATTTTCAGAAGCTTTTTTTGATATGATGGATGAATTGACTGATTTTGCCGGAAACGACGATATTGAAGTGAAATATGAAAGTTATAAATCACACAATACAAAAGAACACGATGCAAAAATTACCGGAAAAATAATGCTACAGGTAAACTTGCTCATCAATAATACGTTCACCGTTACAGTCCCATTTATGATCACGGGTTATAATGGCAAATACGCCATTGAAAACCCCATGATGGTGATGTTTGCAGATAATTAGTATTTACTACTTAATTTTTCAATAATCTATATTGCGGCAGTGCTACGCTACTGCATACATTGGTAATAGTGCGGCTGCTGTGGCGAAAGAGTGCGAACTGCAATTTTTCAGGTGGTAATGCGAAGGTTTTGTGCGATGAAATAATTGGAGTTGGTCTTTCGCCTTGACTTTTTTGTTACTTTTTTCGTTAAGGAAAAAAGTAAATAAAAATAGAATAAAACTACTTCCTTTCCCCAATCTGCTGCCTCCACATGGCATAATATAAGCCCTTCTCAGCAATCAAATCATCGTGTTTTCCTTCTTCAATAATTTTTCCCTGCTCCAACACATAGATTTTATCGGCATGCATAATCGTTGACAAACGGTGTGCAATTAAAACGGTAATTCTGCTTTGTTTCGAAGATATATCCCTGATCGTTTTAGTGATCTCTTCTTCCGTAATAGAATCCAGGGCCGATGTAGCCTCATCAAATATTAATAAATGCGGGTTTCTTAATAAGGCACGGGCAATGGATAAACGTTGTTTTTCGCCACCGCTTAATTTAATACCGCCCTCTCCAATAGTGGTATAGATACCGTCGGAAGCTCTGTTCAATAAGCTATTACAGGCTGCTTTGGTTAATACCTCAATCACTTCTTCATCAGTAGCATTAGGTTTTGTAAATAATAAATTGTCTTTAATAGTACCGCTAAATAACTGCGAATCCTGCGATACAAGCCCTAATTGGCGGCGTAACTCCGTTAAGTTAATGTCGGTCGATTCAATACTATTATACAATACCTTACCAACATTTGGTTTATACAAGCCCAGTAACAATTTTACTAAAGTTGTTTTGCCGCTTCCGCTTGGTCCAACAAAAGCAACAGTTTCTCCGCTGTTAATGTGAATATTAATATTTTGAACAGCATACCCGTTTTTTTCATTATGTCCAAATGACACATTTTCGTAATGCACGTCTTTAATATCGCCTAATACCGAAGGAGAAACAGGAACTTCCTCAGAAGGGGAGGTGATCAGTTTTGCAAAATTATCCATGCTCACTTTGGTTTCGTTATACACCGCGATCATGTTTCCAAGCTCCTGTAATGGATTAAAAATAAAGAAAGAGAAGAACATTAATGTAATCAGATCACCCACTTTAATAATGCCGCCAAACACAAAGCAATACAACGCAAAAATCAAGGCACTTCTTACCAAATGCACCGTTGTGCCTTGTATAAAGCTTAATGAACGTATAAAACGTACCTTCTTAAGCTCCAGGCCTAATATTTTTAAAGTAGTAGAGTTTAACCGTTTTTCTTCCTGTTCAATTAAGCCCAGGCTTTTTACCAACTCAATATTTCTTAACGATTCGGTTGTGGCTCCTGCCAATGCAGTGGTTTCTCCCAAAATTTCTTTAGAGATCTTTTTGATCTTTTTACCTAAAAATGAACTAACACTGGCAATAATTGGAACTGTACATAAATATAAAGGACCTAATAACCAATGGATGTTAATGGCATACACAAATACAAAAATGATCCCGATAATTGACTGAAAGACAAGGGTAATGAAAAGGTTAACAAATTTCTCGGTATCGGATTTTACCTTTTGCAGTTTTCCTAAGGTTTCCCCGCTTCGTTGATCTTCAAAATCTTTATAAGGAAGCGATAAAGCTTTTTTTATGCCATCGGTATACATTTGCGCACCTGTACGCTGAATAATAATGTTGGTAAAATAATCCTGGAAATTTTTGGCAACCCTCGACATTAATGCCGCGCCGATCGATAGACCTATAAAAACGCTCAGATCCTTCATAAACTGGTATTTAGTATAACCAACATGCCAGAAATAACCGCTCAGCCATCCACCACCATCTTCGGTATGTGCCGCGCTGAATTTGTTGATCAGTTTACCTGTAATAATAGAATCACATAAAGAAAAGCATTGGTTAATGGCTGCCAGGAACAATGCTAAGAATAAAAGTTGTTTATAGGCTTTTACGTAAGAATAAAGAATTTTCATTAAAATAGAAAGATAAGATTTATGTGTTGAAACATCAAAATTACGCTTATTGTTTAAAATATAGAATTAATAATTGAAAGTGAATAACTATTTTTTGGACTGATAAATATTAAATAACATTGTTTTAAATTTACCTAATGAGTTTTGGAATCTGCTCTCTAAGTATTATCCCTTGCCGTAAGGAACCATCGAGCACAAGCGAAATGGTAACGCAATTATTGTTTGGAGAAACATATAAAATAATTGAAGATAAAGAAGATTGGCTATCGGTTGTAACCACTTTCGATAATTATCCTTGCTGGATCAGCGGGAAACAACATACTCCCATTTCCGAAAAAGTATTTAACGCACTGGATACCAAAAACGTCAGTTCCGAACTGGTACAGGTTCTCACAAATACAAGCTCCTCATCGGTTTTCCCTGTAACAATAGGTGCTGTACTGCCTGGCCTTAAAAATAATCAGTTTTCAGTAGCAGAAACAGGCTTTTCATTCGAAGGACATACGATAGATTCGTCACAAAAGAAAAGTATTAAAGAATTAATAGATACAGCCTATTTATTTTTAAATGCCCCTTATTTGTGGGGAGGCCGGAGCCCTTTTGGTATTGACTGTTCCGGTTTTGTACAGCTTGTATATAAGCTTAACGGTTATAAACTGCCCCGCGATGCCAGTCAGCAGGTAGAATCGGGTTCTCCCTTAAGTTTTGTGGAAGAAGCCGAAGCAGGTGATCTTGCCTTTTTCGATAACGATTTAGGAAATATTGTTCATGTAGGAATAGTGCTTGATAATCAACAGATTATTCATGCCAGTGGAAGCGTTCGTGTAGATAAATTCGACCATTATGGTATTTTTCACAGCGATACTAAAAAGTATTCACACATGTTGCG
>JAZJZF010000014.1:68478-107137 GCA_040389965.1 Bacteroidota bacterium | reverse complement strand
AAAAATCATTTAAATTTATTACTTGTGCACTCTGTAATTCAATAATTCTAAACATATGAAAGATATATTCGATAAAATCAAACAAAACATGGGGCCTATCGGTGAGCATTCAAAAGAATCTCACGGCTATTTTACATTTCCTAAATTAGAAGGAGATGTTGGTCCACATATGAATTTTAGAGGTAAACCTTTATTGAACTGGAGTTTAAATAACTATTTAGGCCTGGCAAATCATCCCGAAGTTAGAAAAGCAGATGCCGACGGAGCTGCGAAATTTGGATTGGCTTTACCAATGGGTGCCCGTATGATGAGCGGAAACTCTGATCTGCACGAAGAATTGGAAAGAGGCTTATCTGCTTTGGTAAAAAAAGAAGATACTATTTTATGTAATTTCGGTTACCAGGCAATGGTTTCAGCCATTGATGCATTGGTTGACAGAAGAGACGTGATCGTATACGATGCCGAAAGCCATGCGTGTATCTTAGATGGTGTTCGTTTACACATGGGAAAACGTTTTGTATACAAACACAACGATATCGAAGATTGTGAAAAACAACTGGAACGCGCTAAAAAATTAGTAGAAACAACCGGTGGTGGTATTTTGGTAATTACCGAAGGTGTTTTTGGTATGCGTGGTACTCAGGGAAAATTAAAAGAAATTGTTGAGCTAAAGAAAAAATACACCTTCCGTTTATTTGTAGATGATGCACATGGTATTGGTACTATGGGGCCAAACGGTGGCGGAACAGGCGAACAACAAGGTTGCCAGGATGGCGTAGATGTTTACTTCGGTACATTTGCCAAATCATTCGCATTAATTGGAGGCTTTATCAGTTCAACCAAAGAAATTGTGACGTACTTACGCTATAACATGCGTTCACAAATTTTTGCTAAATCATTACCAATGCCATTGGTGTATGGTTTATTAAAACGTTTGGAATTATTAAACAAACATCCTGAATACCGCACCAAACTTTGGGAAATTGCCAATGCATTACAAAAAGGGTTGTTAGATGCGGGCTTCGATCTTGGTATCACAAACACAATGGTAACACCGGTTTATATGCGTGGTTCTATTCCTGAAGCAACAAACATGGTAATTGATTTACGCGAAAACTTCGGGATTTTCTGTTCAATGGTAGTGTATCCCGTAATACCAAAAGGAATGATCATTTTACGTTTAATTCCAACAGCAACGCATACACTTGAAGATGTAAAATATACCGTAGAAAGCTTCTCTAAAATTAAAGATAAATTATACGGTGGCGAGTACGCTGCCGACAGGATTCGCGAAGGATTCTCACAAGCCCTTTAATTAGTTTCTTCCTCCTCTCTCCAAAGGAGAGGGGTTGGGGGTGAGGTCATGCAATCATACATCAACATACATACACACCATATATCTTCGGGTAATGGTGTGTTTGTGTTTAATAACCGTTTTGCCTATGATTCAGAAATGTTCACAGAAAGGTTTTTTTCAGTTGGCGTTCATCCCTGGGATGCTGCCCTTGTAAAACAAACCTATCTGGAGGATTTGAAAGTGCTGGCAGCACATCCCAATTGCTTTGCCATAGGCGAGTGCGGCCTCGATAATTTAAAGGGGCCGGAGAAGGTATTGCAGAAAACGGTTTTCAGGCTGCAATTAGCGCTGGCTGAGGAATGCGGTAAGCCTGTTATCATACATTGCGTAAAAGCATTTGATGAATTACAGGAAGTGTGTAAACCCTATATGAGCCGCATTCCCTTGATTATTCATGGATTTAATAAATCGTCTCAATTGGCCGGCGATCTTATTGAGAAAGGATTTTACCTTTCTCTTAATCCCTCTTTGTTCCAAAAAGAAAATTTCGATTTCAGCGCTATTCCTCCCGAAAAATTGTTTTTAGAAACAGATACAAATGAATATATTTCCATACAGGAAGTGTATGATTTGGCAGCCTTAAAGTTTAATATGAGCAAGGATGAATTAAAAGAAAAAATTTCTCTTAATTTTGAGAGATTGAAATAAGTGTTTTTTTAATGAGTATAGCATACGTTAGTAATAGTGCGGCTGATATGGCAATTCGGTGCGAACCACCATTTTTTCACTCCGTTTTCAGGGAAGGTTTGTGTGGAAAAAATGGGGGTTGGCGAATTGTCTTGACTTTTTTGTAACTTTTTTCGTCAAGGAAAAAAGTTAATAAACCCTGGTAAATGAAGAGTATATTGTTTTGATAAAATAAAAAATTATGGAAGATAAGCACTGGATGCAACGTACCCGCCTTTTGGTTGGAGATAAAGGCCTCGATATTTTACAAAATGCACATGTGTTGGTTGTAGGGCTGGGTGGCGTTGGCTCGTATGCTGCCGAGGCATTATGCAGGGCCGGAATTGGGACATTAACCATTGTTGATGGCGATGTGGTAGATCCTACGAACCGTAACCGCCAACTGCAGGCATTGGCTACAACTCATGGCCAAAGTAAAGCCAAATTAATGGAAGACCGTTTAACGCAGATTAATCCTTATGTGAAGTTGCACGTTATTGCCGAATTTCAGGATCCTGAAAAGATGATTGCCCTTTTGCAGCAAAAATTTGATTATGTGGTTGATGCCATTGATAGCATTACACCTAAAATTAATCTCATTAAAACCTCCAAAGAGTTAGGTTTAAATATTGTGTCTTCCATGGGAGCAGGAGGAAAAATGGATCCCACTCAATTAAAAGTAGTGGATGTTTCTAAAACATACCATTGCCCAATGGCTTACTATATTCGTAAACGCCTTAAAGCAGAAGGAATTAAAAAAGGTGTAAAAGCCGTTTTTTCTACAGAATTGCCCTTGAAAGAAAGTATCATGAAAACCGATGGAACTAACTATAAAAAATCGGCCTATGGAACCATTTCTTATATCCCTGCAGTATTTGGTATGACCTGTGCCTCAGTGGTAATAAGGGATCTCATCGATTGGAAAGAGGTGAAATAAGCCTGTTTAGCTGTTTTTTAACAATGGCGCTATGCATAACAATTTTAACTAAATTTTTGTTTTTAAATTAATTAATCGTTAGGTTTGTGATAAATAAATCCCTGTTTATTTAACTAAACGTTTATTAAAAAAATGAAGAAATCTTTACTTAGCATCACCACGCTATTGTCATTAGTTATTAGTGTTGGCACTGCACAAACAAGCACAACTAAAATTAGTCCTTGCAATACCTACAAAGCACAGGAAGATTATATTAAAAACATCCCCGGCTACAAGGCACAATTGGATGCGGTTAATGCAAAAAATGCACAGGAATTTGAAGCTTACAGACGAGCTTTGGCTCTTAGCAGGTCAACAAGCAGTAACCCTGCAAGTTATACATACACTATTCCGGTAGTATTCCATATTCTTCATACCAATGGTTCAGAAAACATTGCTGATGCTGTTTGTATTGCTGCATTGGATCAGGTAAATAAAGATTATGGAAGAAGAAGCCCTGATACAACATCTATTGATCCTGTATACGAGCCTTTATATGTAAACTCACACATGAAATTTGTGTTGGCTAAAAAAGATCCTTCAGGAAACTGTACTACTGGTATTGTACATCATTATGATAAAGATACGGAGTGGGAGCAAAGTAATTTATATGCTTACAAATACAGCACAGTAGGTACTTATAACTGGTCATCTGCACGTTATTTAAATGTTTATATCGTAGATAATATTATTCCTCAGGGTTCAGTTTTAGGTGGTGGTACCATTGTTGGTTATACCCACATACCGGGTACTGCTCCAAACGTAGGATCTGATGCTATCGTTTATAACTGTCACTTTTTATCAGGACTTCAGGCACGTTCTTTAAGCCATGAAATTGGTCACTGGTTTGGTTTAAGTCATACCTTTGGAGGTTCTAACGATGCAGGTGTAAGATGCGGTAATGATGATATCTATGATACCCCTGCAACTGCCGGTTTCTATAGTAACTGTCCTTTACCATATGCAGCGTTAAATGATTCATGTGATCCTGGTCACAGACCAAATATGAATAATATTATGGATTACTCAGGATGTCCTTTAATGTTTACACAAGGACAAACAGATAAAATGCGTTTCTCAGCAGAATCAAGCACTGCTAACAGAGATTATTTGGTTGATACGGCTAACTTAGTATTTACCGGAATCTATAATAAAAACATTGTAAGTATTAATACAAATACAGTTAACGGACATGTTGATACGACATTCTCTTATGCTGTAGCACCAGCTAATGTTTGTGCTCCTATTGCTGATTTCTATGCTACCAAAGCAAAAATGTGTCAGGGACAGACTTTAGTATACAACAGTACTTCATTTAATAATGCTACAGGCTTAACTTATGCATGGGAATTTGAAGGCGGATCTCCTGCAACTTCTACTGCGGCAAGTCCTTCAGTCATTTATGCTAACGCAGGTAACTATTCAACAACATTAACCATTACAAATGCTAACGGAACAAGTACTAAAGTGAGAAGTCCTTTCCCAAGTGTTTCATGGCATGTTGACCAAGCGTCATATCCTGCAATGGAAGGATTTGAAAGTTCATCTTCACTTCCTACAGGATGGAGTATTACTAACCCTGATTACGGTTCTATAACCTGGCAATATGCAAACTATGGTTCAAACTCAAGCAGATGTATGGTATTACCTAATGCAAATGGATTTGGACAGACATTTACAGGAACAAATATTGATATGTTAGAAACGAACCAGTACAATTTCAATAATACAACCAACATTACATTGTCTTACGATTATTCTTACGCAAGAAAACCGGGAGCAGCCGGAGATGCTTTTGCTTTCGAATACTCTACGGATTGCGGTGGAACATGGTCAACATTAGGAACTACTCCTACTACTACAGTTATGGCAGTAAGCGGTGGTACAGTAAGTGCTCCATACGTTCCTTACTCTCAGGCAAAATGGGTAACTAAAACTTATGCAGCATCTGTTATGGGGCCAATGAATGGTAAATCAGACGTTAAATTCCGTTTCTGGTTTCAAAACGGTCAGGCTGGTGATGCACAAAACCTTTACATCGATAATTTAAATATTACAGGAACTGTAGGTTTAGAAGAACTTGCTAATACAATCGGTTTATCAATTTACCCGAACCCAACCTTGTCTTCATCAACAGTTGAGTTTACATCACCTGTAAATGCTAAAATTATTGTTAGTGTAATTGATGTAACAGGTAGGTTAGTTGAAGAAAATAATTTTGATGTTATTGCAGGAAGCCTTACTAAATACGATGTTAACAAAAATGCATCCTTAAAAGCGGGTATTTACTTTGTAACATTGAATTTAAACAACCAAAAAGTTACTAAAAAATTGATAATTGAGTAATTAAAACTCTTTTTTTTTAATAAATGCCCCTCCAAATATGGAGGGGCATTTTTATTTTATGTTAAATTTTGCTATATTTGGTATAAGTAAATCCCCAATTTATTTATTTAAAACTATACGCTAATGAAAAAAGTGTTACTAACTGCAACCGCAAGTTGCTTGCTTGTCTCGTTTTCTCATGCGCAAAACAGGACCGCAGCCTGCGGATCTGACGAAGCAAGGGATTATTTTACTAAAAATTTACCGGGTTACAAAGAACAGCTGCAACTGGTCGAACAAAAAAATGCTGCTGAATTTCATGCTTACATGAATCAGTTGCCGGCGCAGCGATCTTCCGGCGCGGCATTAACAACCTATACTATTCCGGTAGTATTTCATGTATTACATACCAATGGACCTGAAAACGTTTCAGATGCGGCATGTATTGCTGCTTTGGCACATGTTAACAGTGATTATGCACGAAAAGGCGCTGATACTGCGAACATTGATCCCTTGTACGAGCCTTTATATGTGAATTCCCAGATACAATTTGTGCTTGCCAAAAAAGACCCTTATGGAAATTGTACTAATGGGATTATTCATCACTACGATGTTAATACCCAGTGGAAACAGAGCGATCTGTATAATTATAAATATACCACTGTAGGAACCTATAACTGGAAATCATCCAGATACCTGAATGTGTATGTGGTTGCTAATATTATCGGCGATATCCAGGCCGGGCTTTCTATTGGAGGCTATACCTATAAACCTGGCACAGCTCCTAATGTTGGGGCCGATGCGGTTGTACTTTCAACAGGGTTGTTACTTGATCCGTCATCGAAAGGTCTGAGCCATGAAATAGGCCATTGGTTGGGCTTAAGCCATGTATTTGACGGCAATGGAGGATTCAGAACCCCAACGAGTACAAATAATACACCTCCTTATGGTACAGGGTTCAGATGTGGGAATGATGATATTTATGATACCCCAAAAACGCCGGGCTTTTTAAGTATTTGTCCTAATTACCTTACTCTTGATGATTCGTGCGACGTGGGTAAACGCCCTAATATTCATAATATTATGGATTATGCAAGTTGCCCTATTATGTTTACACAGGGCCAAACCGACAAAATGCGCTTTTCACTGGGATCAAGTACTGCTAACAGAGATTACCTGGTCAGTAATAAAAACCTGGCTATTGTAGGGCATTTTAATGAAACCTATACCGTTAATCCCTTAAATACAAATGATACGACCTTTGCTTACACCATTGCACCATCTTCGGTTTGTGGCCCTATTGCCGATTTTTATGCTACCAAAGCAAAAACATGCCAGGGGCAGGTACTAACTTATAACAGTACCTCTTTTAATAATACTGCCGGTTTAACCTATGCCTGGGAGTTCGAAGGAGGCGTACCCGCATCTTCTACATCGGCCAATCCTTCAGTAGTTTATACAACGCCGGGTAATTATTCAACAACCCTAACGGTTACAAATGCTGCGGGTACAAGTACTAAAGTAAGAACTCCTTTTCCAAGTATATCGTGGCATGTGGATCAGGGAACATACCCTGCCATCGAAGGATTTGAAAGTTCATCTACACTTCCGGTAGGATGGAGTATTGATAATCAAAACTATGGGACATTAACCTGGCAATATGCCAATTATGGGTCAAACTCCTCTAAATGTATGATATTACCCAATGCAAATGGCAATGGTTCTACAGCCGGTCCCGGAGATATTGATATTCTTGAAACCAGCCAGTATAATTTTTCAAATACCAGTAATATCAGTGTCTCCTTTGATTATAGCTATGCCCGTAAACCGGCAGCTACAGGCGATGTTTTCAAGTTCCAGTATTCAACGGATTGCGGAGGAACATGGTCGAACATAGGCACTACACCTGCTACTACTGTTATGTCGACAAGCGGTGGAACCATAAGCGCTCCTTATATACCTTATAGCCAGGATAAATGGAAAAATATGTTGTATGTACCTGCTACTTTAACCGGTGCAAATGGTAAGCCTGATGTTAAATTCCGTTTCTGGTTCCAAAATACAGATGGTGCCAATGCCCAAAACCTGTACATCGATAATTTCAATATTTCAGGAACGGTAGGTCTGGAAGAACTTGCTAATACGATTGGCTTATCTATTTACCCCAATCCAACATCAGCTTCCTCAACGCTTGAATTTAACTCTCCGGTTAATGCCAAAGTAAACATAATGGTATTTGATGTAACCGGTAGATTGGTGGAAGAAACACACATGGATGCCATAGCCGGAGCCCTTACCAAATGCGACCTTAATAAAAATGCGATTTTGAAACCGGGCGTGTATTTTGTAAACCTGGATTTAAACAACCAAAAAGTTACCAAAAAATTAATTGTTGAATAAATAGCCTGCCATTTTTTGTAAAAGAGACGTCCTTCCAAACCGGAAGGACGTTTTTTGCTTAAAAACGCTGCTATAATTATAAAAACGAGTATATTTGCCCGCTTAATTTTAGTATACTACTGAATAAAACATATACCAATTAAAATGAAATTCTTACGTTTTTATATCCTTTACCGCTTACAGATCATTATAGCTCTTATTGTATTAGGTGTCTTATCACATCTTTATATGGATGCTATTACGGCCTGGATTTGTTACATTTTTGCAGCTGTATCTCTTGTCTTATACTTTATGATCGGTACCATGCGTTTGGTGCAGGAAGCGGTTTCTGCAGGTGATGTGGATAATGCCATGCTTTATATGGAAAAAATTAAATTTCCGCGTTTATTATTTAAACCTGTGCGTTCAGGCTATTATATTTTACAAAGTAATTTATCTATGGCTTCTAATGATTTGGATAAAGCAGAAGCTAATATTCGTAAAAGCCTGAAAATAAAATCAAAAATTGCAGGCGATATGGAAGGTTCTAATTTATTGCAACTTGGGTTTATTGAGCTAAAAAAAGGAAATACCAAACAAGCGCGTTTACATTTAATGGATGCCGTTAAAGCCGGTATTCCTGATAAAGAAAGCATGGCCGCAGCCTATTTACAATTATGCAATATAGAGGCGCAGCGTATGCAATATAAGCTATCGAAGCAATACTTCAAAAAAGCGAAAGATCTGAAACCGAAATCGGAAGAAATTGTAAGCCAGATGAAAACAATGGAAAAACAAATTAACCGCATGCCGGGATAATTTCTGTGTTGCAAATGGAACACAGATGACGCAGATCAGACAGACTTATACGGATTTTTAGCATTGTTGGTCACTATAGATCGTAATCTCCAACAGAGATAGAAATAGTTGTTAATTTAAGGTTCTAACTCGTATTCTGTTTGAAAGTCTTGTAGTTCAACGAAATTATTTTCATTGTCCAATTGTACCATTATTGTACAGTCAATTATTTCCGTATCTCCTATAATGAGTCCAATATCTTCTTGATCATTATTTAACGGTCTAACATTATCTAATCTAAAAATATCATTAATTAAATAAGTATCGTCTGTTCCTTTTTTTAATGCATATTTACCAATTAATTTTTTGGCTTCTGATTTAACTATAGCATCAGCTATTGGTAATTGATCTTTGTCGAATTTCATACTCTATTACTTATCCTTTTTGGTAACTATACACATGTTGAACTAACAGAGGTAGAAAGATTTAGTTTTTACTTCCAATCTGTTCTCTCTATGTTATATGTGCCTATGTGGTTTATGTTCTAATCCGTGCATATCTGCCAAATCCGCGTCATCTGCGTTCTATTTGCCTCTACAATCCTTTAGGATAACATATAAAATATTTGGTTACTTTTTTACTCAGCATCTTAATGTTTAGCTGATCTGAAGCCTTTGCTACATCAACTAATATGTTGTTATTGTATAGGATGTTTATTTTTATTTCCGACGAGTTATATGCGCTGTTATTTACACTTTCTGTAAATACAAAATACTCTGCTTCGCTTTTAGTAAGCTTATATTTTTTCATGACCTTTTCGAGCCAGGCATTTTTTTCGGTTTCAGTAAACTTTTTATTCTGTAGCTGTATCTTATATAAATGCCTTTCTATCATGTTTTTGCATAACAGGGCTAATACTTTATCCTCATGGTTCATCCAGGCTTTAATAGAAGCCATAATGTCATAGTCATCCAATAGCACAAACTGCTGCAGCAATTCAGGTTTACTTATAAAATCTTTTTTACTGTAATTGTTTTTTAAAAATAACGACAGGGCAGGAGTAGCAAACAAATCAGTACCACGTAAAGACAATTCTTTAGCGCGTTTTAAAATGTTTACCAATAATTTTTCGGCACTTAACACCGTTTTATGCAGGTAAACCTGCCAATACATTAATCTGCGGGCAATTAAGAATTTCTCTACACTATAAATACCTTTCGCTTCCACTACCAAATTACCATCAACAACTGTTAGCATTTTTATGATGCGGTCTGTGCTAATAACACCCTCCGAAACACCTGTGAAAAAACTATCCCGTTTTAAATAATCCAGTCGGTCAACATCCAACTGACTTGATACCAATTGATGTAAAAACTTCTTTGGATGCTCATCCTTGAAAATCTTAATGGCCAGGCTTAGTTTTCCTTTAAAAGCCTTGTTGAGTTCATCCATCAACATCATAGAAATATCTTCATGATGTACTCCTTTTACAATGGTGTGCTCCAACGCATGCGAAAAAGGCCCGTGTCCCACATCATGTAATAAAATAGCAATAATAGCGGCCCTGCATTCGTCCTCCGTAATTTTTATGCCTTTTGATTTTAGTACCTGCAAAGCTTCTGTCATTAAATGCATGGCACCAATGGCATGATGGAACCTTGTATGTAAAGCTCCGGGGTAAACCAAATTAGTAAGGCCAAGCTGCTTAATCCTTCTCAGGCGTTGAAAAATGGGATGATTGATAAGGTCATAAACGATCTCATCAGGCAAAGTAACAAAACCATAAATAGGGTCGTTAATGATCTTACGCTTATTTTGAATCATAAATTTACAGAAGACGTTAAATTGGTATGAGCAACAAATTTAATGTTTTTAAGCCGTTATTACAGCATTAAAAATTGAAGTAAATACTATGATAAAATGATTATTTTTGTCGGGATTGTTTAGCGGATTTCTCCCTTAATAATTATCAAACCAAAAATATCAGCAAAGGCTTCTGAAATGCCTTCATCTCCCATTCGTAAACTGGTTCCGTTTGCCGAAGCAGCAAAGAAACAAGGAACAAAAATTTACCACTTAAATATTGGCCAGCCCGATATTGAAACCCCTGCCTCGTTTTTAAATGCGGTTAAAACAGCCGATATAAAAGTATTGGAGTACAGCCACAGTGCCGGAAACGAAAGCTATCGCAAGAAATTATGCGGATATTACAAATCCTATAACATTAACATCGATCATACCGATATTATCATTACATGCGGGGGCTCTGAAGCCATTGAAATAGCTATGATGACCTGCTTCAATGCAGGTGATGAAGTGATTATTCCTGAGCCTTTCTACGCCAACTACAATGGCTTTTCTAAAGCAGCTGATGTTAAAGTAATACCCGTAAGGAGCTATATTGAAACGGGTTTTGCATTACCAGCTATCAGCGATTTTGAGAAGCTGATCACTCCTAAAACAAAAGGGATCATGATCTGTAATCCTGGAAATCCAACGGGTTATTTATATACAAAAGAAGAGCTAATGGCTTTACGCGATCTGGTAAAAAAACATGATCTGTATTTGCTAAGCGACGAAGTATACCGTGAGTTTTGCTACGATGGTAAAGAATATGTATCGGTAATGCATTTGGATGGTATTGAGAACAATGTTGTATTACTGGATTCTATCTCTAAGCGTTACAGTGCTTGTGGAGCCCGTATTGGCGCTATGATCAGCAAAAATAAAGAAGTAATGTCTGCTGCTATGAAATTTGCACAGGCACGTTTATCCCCTCCAAGTTATGGACAAATAGGAGCAGAGGCAGCATTAGATACGCCACAATCTTATTTCGATGGTGTGAAAACAGAGTACATTTCACGCAGAGACTTTTTAATTGAAGAATTAAATAAAATTGATGGCGTATTTTGCCCTAAACCGAGTGGTGCTTTTTATTGCATTGCCCGTTTACCAATCGACGACTCCGATAAATTCTGTCAATGGTTATTGGAAGGTTTTTCTCATAATGGGCAAACCGTAATGATGGCCCCTGCTACAGGATTTTATTCTACTCCGGGTGCGGGAATTAATGAAGTGCGCCTGGCTTATGTATTGAATAAGGAAGATCTTAAAAATGCGGTTATCTGTTTAAAAGAAGCCCTGAAAGTATATCCCGGTAAAACCAATTAAGGTTTTGTAAAGGAATTTAACGCTGCCAGATTTTAAAACTGGCAGCGTTTTTTATGAGTAAAATTCAGATTTCGTAAGTTTTAAATGACAGCCTGACGGTTAAAAATAATGTCTGTCAGTCTTTTTACCGAATGGTATGTTTTTGGATAACTCATACAGCGTATCCAAAACAAACCATAATGAAACAGTTTCCCTTAAAAGAATTACTTTCCGTTATATTTTATCCATTATTGTTTTTGGCAATCTGCTGGTCCGTTTTTTTTGCAGACAATTATTTTCATTTAGATCTTTACCGGCTGGGTGTAAGTCCACGCACTATCAGTGGTTTGACGGGAATTTTATTTTCGCCCTTTATTCATGGCGATCTGAGCCATATTCTTAATAACAGTTTGCCGGTATTTATTCTAAGTACGATGATCTTTTATTTTTACAGGCCAATAGCCTGGCCGGTTATTTTATGGATATACTTCATTAGTGGTTTATGGCTATGGGTAGGAGGCAGAAACAGTGATACAATTCCTAATTACCATTTTGGGGCAAGTACACTTATTTACGCGTTTTCAACCTTCCTGTTTTTTAGCGGTGTGTTTCGTAAACATAAGCAGTTGATGGTAGTTTCGGCTATGGTGGTGTTTTTGTATGGAAGTATTACCTGGGGTATTTTTCCTTTCGATGCCAAGATTTCCTGGGAAGGGCATTTATTCGGGGCTATTTCAGGAATACTGGTAGCATTTAGTTATCGAAAAGAAGGCCCGCAGGAAGCTAAATACAATTGGCCTGCTCCTGAGGAGGAGCCCGATCTGGAAGGAGAATTTAACAGGCAGCTCGAATATGAAAAAGAGTTACAGCGCCAGATTCAGGAAAATGAGCACATCAATCCCGTAAATGTAGTGTACCATTTTAAACCCAAAGAAGATACAGGAGAAGAGAAAAAAGAAAATTGATTCCAATACCTGTTTCTTTTTCCTTAAAAAGAAAATTCATCTTTCCTTTTCAAATTTTTACAATTGTGTTTATGACGTTAAGAATAAGAAAACGTTATAAATACAATTTGACTGCTAATGTAGCCTGCAGTTTTGTCATTTTTAATTAACCCTAAACGTAGGTAAAACAGGGTCTTTAACGGTATTTAAGAAATTTTATAGAAGCGTTTTCCAAACAGTTTTTTTTAACCGTTTTTTTGTGTACATTTGCCCGAATTTTAACACCAAAAATTCAATCTTATGGCTTCATCGTTTTTAGCAAATAAATTTGCTCCCGAAGGTTTAACGTATGATGATGTTTTATTAGTTCCGGCTTATTCAGAAGTATTACCACGTGAAGTGAATATTTCAAGCTATTTTACTAAAAACATCAAAATAAATTCTCCGATCGTTTCTGCCGCTATGGATACCGTTACCGAGTATCAGTTGGCTATCACTATTGCACAGGAAGGTGGTATAGGGGTTTTGCATAAAAACATGACCATCGAAGACCAGGCCATGCACGTACGTAAAGTAAAGCGTAGCGAAAGCGGTATGATCGTAGATCCTTTAACTATTCTTCAAACAGCTACCATTAGCGATGCTTTGGCTATTATGGCCGATAATAAAATTGGTGGTGTGCCGGTTGTGGATACAGATAAAAAATTTGTAGGTATTGTCACTAACCGTGATTTACGTTTTGAGAAAAACCTGAAACGTTTAGTAAAAGAAGTCATGACTCCTGCGAGTAAGGCTGTTACTGCAACCCAAGGGGTTACTTTAAAACAAGCCGAAGAAATTTTACAGGATCACAAAATTGAAAAATTGCCGGTACTTGATAAAAACAAAAAGCTTATCGGTTTAATTACCTACAAGGATATTATTAAAATTAAAGTACGTCCTAATGCAGCCAAAGATGAAATGGGACGATTACGTGTAGCTGCCGCGGTTGGTGTAACACACGACACAATGCTTCGCGTGGATGCTTTAGTAGCTGCCGGTGTTGACGCAGTAATCATTGATACAGCTCACGGGCATTCTAAAGGTGTAATTAATATGCTGAAGGAAGTAAAAAAGAAACATAAAAACTTACAGGTTATTGTTGGAAACATTGCTACAGGAGCCGCTGCTATTGCATTAATGAAAGCCGGTGCCGATGGTGTGAAAGTAGGTATTGGTCCGGGTTCTATTTGTACCACACGTATTATTGCCGGAGTAGGTGTACCTCAGTTAACCGCTATCCTCGAAGTAGCCGCTGCTTTAAACGGTAAATTACCAATTATTGCAGATGGCGGTATCCGTTACACAGGTGATATTGTAAAAGCTATTGCCGCAGGAGCTAACACGGTTATGATGGGTGGTATGTTTGCAGGTGTTGAAGAAAGCCCGGGAGAAACTATTATTTTTGAAGGTCGTCAGTTTAAAGCATATAGAGGAATGGGCTCGTTAGAAGCAATGCAAAAAGGCTCTAAAGACCGTTATTTCCAGGATATGGAAGATGATATTAAAAAATTGGTTCCCGAAGGAATTAGTGGTCGTGTTCCCTACAAAGGACATTTAGCAGATGTGATGTATCAGTTAATAGGTGGTTTAAGAGCCGGCATGGGCTATTGTGGCGCTAAAGATATTAAAGCCTTACAAGATGCTAAATTTACACGCATTACAGCAGCAGGTGTAAAAGAAAGCCATCCGCACGATGTCGTGATCACCAGAGAAGCTCCGAATTACACAAGGTAGATTTGAGAATTTAGACATGAGATATGAGAGGAAGCGAGTCTCAATTCTCAGATCTCTTGTCTCAATACTTTTTAATTAGTAAAATAAAATATAATCAGGAATAAAAATGATATTACCAATAGTTGTTTACGGCGATCCGGTATTAAGAAAAAAGGGTGTTAACATAGATAAAAACTATGAAAACCTGCCGAAATTGATCAAAGATATGTACGAGACCATGTATGATGCAAATGGTGTAGGACTGGCTGCTCCTCAGGTAGGAAAGGCCATTCGCTTATTTGTGATTGATGCATCACCTTTTGCAGAAGTAGACGAAGATGAAGAACCTGAGTATACTGAGGAAGAGATGAAGGAAATGGATGGGTTCAAAAAAACATTTATTAATGCGCAAATAATCGAAGAAACCGGAGAGGAATGGAAATTCAATGAAGGCTGTTTAAGTATTCCCAGAATTCGTGAAGATGTAATGCGTAAACCAAAATTAAAAATTGAGTATTATGATGAGAACTTTAAAAAACATACTGATACTTACGAGGGCGTTATTGCACGCGTTATACAGCACGAGTACGATCATATTGAAGGCGTTTTGTTTACAGATAAAATAAGCCCTTTTAAACGTAAATTAATCGGCGGAAAATTATTGGATATCAGTAAAGGTAAATTCAAAGCAGATTATAAAACAAAAGTATATCAACCAAAAAAATAAACGCATGCTAAAGCAGGTATTATCTATTGCAGGATTTTGTATGGTGTTGAGTTCATGTAATAGTACTCCTGCATCAGACGAAAAAAATAATGCAACATCGAAAAAAGATACGGTTGCTAATGCGGGTACAGATTGCGAAAAATATTATGCGCAGGCAAAAGCGTCGGATGTTATTATAACGCGTGCTTTGGTACTTGATAAAACAGTGGCTTCCAAAGCTATTGCCGATTTTAACACATATGCCTCTAATTGTAAAAACGATTCGCTGGCGCCTGTATTTTTATTTAAAGCAGGGCAGGTAGCCCATGCTATCGGTAATTTCACACAGTCGCAAGCCATGCTTAATAAATGTTTGAATGAGTATTCCGATTTTAAAAACAGAGGAGCAGTATTGTTTTTATTAGCTCAAATTTACGACGATCCTAAAATGCTCAATAACGAAGAAGAAGCAAAGAAATTATACGAGCAGATCATTAAAGAATATCCTAAAACATCTTACGCAATCGATTCAAAGTCTGCAATTCAAAACCTTGGTAAAACTGATGAACAGCTTGTTCAGGAATTTTTAAAGAAGAATAAGTAAACCTAATCCTGCCTTCTATCAAAACAATACCCTTAGTGAAATTTGTAAAGCGTAAATACAAAACCTTTGTAGGATAATTTAAGGCATGGTGAGCCCTTTGTCTGTTTGGTATTGCATAATAAGCGATAAGCGTTCTGACCTGAGTTTGAGTGTATTTTTGAGTGAAATCATCATAAGATTATTTTTTATTAATGAATGTTCATCTATTATAATAGATGGTATGACAGATCTTACAGACTTACATCAATCTAAAAGACCAATTGTTTCAAAAGTTTTATAATGATAGTTACAGATCCTCTGTAATCAGTTGTGAAATTAAAAGAATGTAAGTCTTTATCATTGCACTTAATACTGTTTATCTTGTACTTTTTAAGGATTTAAGTTCCCGGTTCCTAAAATGATCCTATAATACATAGGGTAGTTTATTTGAAATCTTTGTTGGTGTTTTCACCAAAAGTGGCATAAAAAAGTCCTTTACAAACGTAAAGGACTTTTTTATTTTATACTGCCTCATATTAAGTAATAATGCGAGATATGCCACGTAATTTTACGTGAATAATGATCTGATAGGTACATAATTCGTTGAATACCCGGTCGATTATTTTTTTTAATGGGGTGAATTTTTTACATTCATCATATATAAATTAATGTTCATTCATTCTTTTTATCAGTTAGCTCCAATTTCAGTATAACCTATAAGGCCTCATAAATTTTAATATAAATTTCTATGGAAGCGACTACTCCCGGCCTTACAAATTCAGCCACGATACAACAATTGAAACGCCTCTATACGGTTATTATTATTTCTATCATTTCCTTTTTAATTGCCCAACAATTTTTATTACATCTATCAACTTCAAAAAGCAAAGCATTTGCCAAACAATTAAATGTAGCAGGCCGGCAACGTATGCTAAGTCAAAAAATTGCCAAGCTCAGTCTTCTGCACGAAAAAGACGACATGTACACTACAGAGCTGCTCAATAGTTTAAAGGCCTGGAACGATGACTATCACGATCTTTTATATGGAAATGAAAACCGTGGCATAGCCTCCATGTCTTCTCCGGATATTTTTCAGAGAATGCTGTTGGTGGATTTTTTTCATAAACGCATATCAGAAGATGTAAACCGGTTAATTAAAAAAGGAACAAATCATAAAGCAGCCATAAGCTCGGTCTTACATTACGAGAAGCTGTTTTTGCTTTACATGGAAGAGATCGTACATATGGTTGAGGCCAGTGCTGAAAATTCGGTTGATAACATCACTTACATAGAGTACATAATGAGCATGATTGCTTTCCTGATTATATTACTTGAAATATATTTCGTGTTTAAGCCCACACGTAGCATTATCATTAATCAGGAAAATGAGCTGAAACAAAAGATCAAAGACCTTACGGATTCTATGGTATATGCGAAAAAGGTTCAGGATACAATTCTTCCCGAACAACATACATTCCTTGAAAATTTTTCAGAGTCATTTGTATTATACCTTCCAAAAGACATTATCGCCGGCGATTTTTACCTGGTAGAGTCTTTAACAAAAGGAACTGATGGTGTAAACGTATCGTCTTTAAATGCAAATGATGATGTGATCTTGTTTGCTGTTTGCGATTGCACAGGCCACGGCATTCCCGGCGCCATGGTATCTATTATTTGTCACAATGCTATTGATAAGGCTGTGAAAGAACTGAAGCTGTCTGATCCTGCGGCTATTTTAAATAAAGTAAATGAACTGGTTCGGAAAGCCTTCTCAAAAGGTGAATCCGCCATTATGGATGGCATGGATGTTTCGATCTGCTGTTTGAACCGTTCTACAAAAAAATTATGTTGGGCAGGCGCTAACATTCCGCTCTGGATAGTTCGAAACAACCCTGCCAAAACGGAGATCATTGAACTCAAGCCCGACAAACAGCCCATAGGACGACATGTGACCAATAAGCCCTTTACCAATCATATCATTGAACTCCGGCATAACGACTCTGTTTATTTGTTTTCAGATGGATATTCCGACCAGTTTGGCGGGGAAAAAGGAAAGAAATTTAAGAGCAGGCAATTGCAACAGCTTCTTATCGATAATAGCTCTGAGGACTTATCTGTTACAAAAAAAATATTACACAATACGTTAAAAAAATGGCAGGGAAACCATGAGCAGGTAGATGATATTACGATACTTGGAATCAGACTGTAATGACCATAAACAAAAAAGGTTCGCATCAAGCGAACCTTTTTTGTTTATCATAGATCTCTTATAGGAAAATGTCTGATTTTTTACCTAAAATTTAGGACAGGAGATCAGTACGCGTTTGGTTTTAGTTTTTTTCTTACAGAATTGATAAGATAATGTAATTTCATGAGCTCCCTGTGTCAATCCTTGTAATTGTGAAATGGTGATGTCATAACTATATCCAATGTTTAACCTGTCTTTTTGAAACCCGATAACAGCAGCAACGGCATCGTCATTTCTGTATTGTGCTTTATAAGATTTAAGTCCCGGAATTCCCCTGTACCATAGCCCAAAAGTCATGACCGATTGGCTGTAATATACTCCGAGGTCAAACTGATCGAATTTGCCCTGTCCTCTGTAATGCGCCACTATTGAAACCGATTTCTTAAGTGCAGGATCTTTTTCATCTTCATTTAGATAAAACTTTGTTCCTCCGTGTACACTATACCTGATAGGTAAAACAACATTATCCAGTTCATAAAAAGATTCGTTAGGCCTGTTCAAATGAAAGAACGAAACACCCAGCCATAGTTTTGATGTATAAATCAGTGCTCCGGTTCCAATATCAAAAAAAGCTTTGTTTTGAGTTGGTTTTTCAACGGTTGTAACAGAACTGGCGCCTGTATTTCCTCCCCGTGCTAACTGGTCGCCAAATACTAATTTTTCGAAATTAATGCTCTTTATGGTAACTCCCGGTTGGATTCCAAGACGGACAGCGAGAAATTTATTTATTTTTATTTCGTATGCGAATGAAGGGTGAATAATAGTTGTTCTTAAACCTCCCGTACCTGCATTATCTACGCCACATAATAGGCCCATTCCTAAATTTTGTTTCGTGAAAAAGTGGTCTAAAGACAATAAATAGGATTGATAGGCCTGTTTCACCCCTGGCCATTGATTCCTATAAACCAGGGTCATCCTTGAGCATACGTTAGCCCCGCTAAAAGCAGGGTTTAGGTATAAAGGGGCTGCATAAAATTGTGTAAAATGCATATCCTGGCCATAGGTAGCCTTAGTTTGAAGAAATAATAATAGTATAACAATTTTATATAGATTCTGCATTTTAAGTTTATCTGAGCAAAGTCACATCTCCTGTTTTATTAAACACTTTGCCATTATTTAATTTCACATAAGCTTTCCAAATATACACACCAACCTGGCATATTTTACCTCTGTAGTATCCATCCCAACCTTGTTTAATGTCCTCTGTTTCAAATATAAGTTCTCCCCACCGGTTAAACGTTTGAAATTTATATTCTACTACGCCCGAAGTATAAGGGAAAAATATGTCATTATCGAGGCTTCCCGGAATATAATAACCACCATTAGCACCACTGGCATTTGGCGTAAACGCATTAGGAAACACCACATCGGCATCGGTTATAACAGATACATAAGCTGTATCGGTACAACCATGCGGGGATGTAGCAATGAGTTGTATTTCAAAACTTCCTACACTTACATAACTGTGCGTTGGGTCGGTTAAGGTGGATGTACCCCCATCCCCAAAGTTCCAGTTATAGCTAACGGCACCTGTTGACTGATTATGACAGCTTAAAACATCGTAGGGGATATTCAGTAACGTTGAGTTTACGGTAAATGCGGCGTTAGGATAGGGGTAGGCATTGACTACAAAAGGTGACGATGCATTATTATTAGTACAGCCACCATTTGTTGTAACTGTAACGCTTACGGAGTAAGTTCCCGGAGTGTTATAATAGTGGCTTGGATTAGGGCTGGAGGAAGTATTTCCATCCCCAAAATTCCACGACCAGTTTGTGATAGGATCATTACTGTTTCCCGAAACAGAATTGTCAAAGAAATTGATACTTCCCGGAACACATACTAAAGCACCGTTTGATACAACAGAAACAGTGGGCGGGGGATTAAATAACACCCTTACAGAATCTGTAATAGATGCACCGCAGGAGTTGGTTACCGTTACTATATAGGTAGTAGGTTGGGCAGGGATAACAACAAAAGCACCTGGTCCGTTTCCTAAGTTATTATTCCATGAATAGGTTAGAGGTCCTGTAATGCCGGTTGTTGTGGCGTAAATAGTGGTTCCCTGACCCGGACAAATGGGTGAATAGGCAATCGCGTTAATATTTGCCGCGTTTAAACTATAAACAACTGCTCTTACGGTATCTGAAGTTCCGGGACAACCATTTTGGTCGTAAGCAACAACCGTGTAATTTGTTGTTACAGTAGCCGGGTTAATGTTTAATGTCCCTGAATTAATAACGCCTAAAGGCTGCCATGCATAATAATAGTTACCTTGTCCGCCTGTTGCAGTTGCTGTTACCAGGCCTGCCTGATTAATACAAATAGTGTCATTTAAGCCTGCGGTTGTAATGATCTGTGCAGGTTGGGTTAATGTTACAGAACGGGTATTCGTGCAGCCATTGGCATCTTTAATAAATACATTATATGTTCCGCTTCCTAAGCCTGTTGCGGTACTTCCGGATTGAGACGGATTACTGGTCCACGTATAAGTGTAGGGTGCGGTACCCCCGGCAACTAAAACAGAAGCATTTCCGGTTCCGTTAAAACATAAAGGATTGGTAACTCCTGTGATGGTTGAAGTCAGAAGCGTTGGCTGACTTACATTCATGGAAATGCTTTTAGGGCAAAAATGAGAGTCTGTTACAGTTACCGTATAATTACCGGCAGATAAATTATTGATTGTCTGGCCTGTTCCGGAAGTATTCCAGGAATAGGTATAACCAGGCGTACCGCCCGATGCTGTAACAGTAATAAGACCGTTATTGCCATTGAAACAAGAAACATTTACAATGGTATTTATGGAAACGGATACAGGATTTGGTTCTGTAACAGTAGCTGTAATGGTACTCAGGCAACCTCTGCCATCGGTTACGTTTGCCGTATATATTCCCGCTGTAAGTTGATTAGCTGTTACAGCGTTTCCACCAAATGGCTGCCAGTTTATGGTATATGGCAGTGTTCCCTGGCTAATCGTAATGGTTGCGGCGCCATTATTTCCACCAGAACATAAAACATTTGATGTTGAAACCAAAGAAGGTTGCGCGCCGTTAATATTAACCAGACTAGTTGTTAACGTTTTTATACAACCAAAAGAATCAGAAGTATTAAAAGTATATATTCCCGGTAATAAGCTTCCAATAGCAGGGTTATTGCTGTTTCCAGGGCTCCATGTATAAGTGTAAGGGCCAATTCCTCCGCTAACCTGGGAAGTAATAGAACCATTTGCCAGGCCACAGGCAGGGTTAATGACAGCTAACGTTGCAGTAACAGGAGTTGGCGAGGACACAATAATAGAAACATTTGTTTGGCAATTGTTAGCATCCTTTACCAGTACGATATAGCTACCCTGTGCTAATCCCGCCGCCGTTTGTCCGCTTCCGCCTGTGGGAGTCCATTGATAAGTATAACCTGCCGTTCCTCCGGCCGGGGTAACGGTTGCTGTGCCGTTAGAACCTCCTGAACAACTTGTGGGAACACTATTAGCTGTAGCAGAAAGCGGCTGCAAAGGTTGAGAAACTAAAACGGTGGTAGAAGTTATACAGTTTTTTACATCTGTGATATTAACACTATATACTCCGGTTGAAAGCCCGCCAATAACCGGGTTGTTGACATTCATGGGCAGCCAGTTATAATTATAGGGAGCTGTACCTCCGGCCGGAGTAACAGTTGCTGTGCCATTGTTGCCACCAAAACAGGATGCTGCTGAAGAGCTAGCCATAGCAGTGAGTGCAGTTGTAGGCTGTGAAATAGAATAAAGAACCGTTTGTATGCAGTTATGGGCGTCCGTAATTTGAACTGAATAATTGCCCGCACTTAAGCCATTAACTACCGGGCCGGTTGTTAAACCGGGCAACCATAAATAGGTATAACCGGGTGTGCCACCTCCCGGAGTAACCGTTGCAGAACCATTTGATCCTGCAAAGCAACTGACATTGGAAGTTGCAATAGATCCGAAAACCGATGAAGCTTGGGTAATAAAAGGGCTTGTTGCACTTGTCAGACACCCGTTTCCGGCTGTTATGGAAACTGTGTATGAGCCAATAGTAAGTCCGGTAGCAGTAGGATTATTGCCTCCGGATGGCGACCATGTGTATGTAAATGGCCCTGTGCCACCCGCTACACCTGCAGTAGCTGTTCCATTAGAGCCGCCGTAACAACTTATGCTGGTAGTAGAAACAATAGATACTGTTGGCCCTGGGTTATCTCCAACACTTTGTATAGCATTAGCCACACAACTATTTAGGTCAGTTACCTGAATGCTATACGTTCCTGCTAATAAGCCCATTGCGTTAGGATTAGTTCCGCCGGCAGGTGCCCACAAATAACTATAAGATCCGTTCCCACCTGTAGCAGTAACAGAAGCCTGCCCGTTGGCAGCACCACAATCCGAGTTAACAGCCGAGGTGGTTAGCACAATTGGAGCTGGTTCAATAACAGTAACGGTAGCACTTTTAGAGCAATTTTTACTATCCGTTAGGGTTACGCTATAAACTCCGGCAGTTAAATTAGAAATAGACTGGCTGTTAAAATTCCCCGGCATCCAGTGGTAATTATAAGGAGCTGTTCCTCCTGATCCATTTGCATTTACAGTTCCATTGCCTCCGCTAAAGCAGGAGACCGATGAACTACTCACAGCAACAGATAAGTCAGCTGCAGGCTGAATAATAGAATAGGTGGTAGTACGGACACAGTTATTAGCATCTGTAATTTGTATAGAATAAGTGCCTGCGCTTAATCCTGTAGTAACAGAGCCTGTTGCCGTGCCGGGCAACCAGGCCAGGCTATATCCGGGTGTGCCACCTCCCGGAGTAACCGTTGCAGAACCATTTGATCCGGCAAAGCAACTTACGTTTGAGGTATTGATCGTTTCACTTAATGCCGGCGGTTGACTTATTTGCGGACTTGTAATAGCAGATGATACACAATGGTTATTATCTTCTACGATGATATAATAAATGCCCGCAGTTAAACCTGTGGCAGTTGAAGTATTACCTCCGGAAGGAAACCAGGTGTAGGTTAAAGGAGGCATTCCACCAATGATGTTAGCAACGGCAGAACCATTGCTTCCGCCAAAACAACTTACATTTGTCGTGGAAAAAATACTCGCGTTAGGCCCTCCTGTATCATTAATACTTAGTAACTGTATTTGCGAACAGTTATTTGCATCTGTTACATTCACCGAATAAACTCCGGCAATTACCGCCGTGGTAACCGAATTTGTTCCACCTGCAGGTAGCCATTGGTAAGTATATGGCCCCACGCCGCCGGTTGCAGAAACAGCACCGATACCATTAGGGTTGCCACAGGTAGAATTTGTACTGGTAGTAACCGGTAAAATAGGGGAAGGCTGGTTCACGAAAACAGTATTACTAACCATGCATCCCATAATGTCTTTTGCAGTAACCGTATATGTACCTGAACCTATGCCTGAAATAGTTTGTGAGTTAACTAACCCGGGCATCCAGCTGTAAGTATAGGTTGCTGTTCCTCCATTGGCAAGTGCCGATGCAGAGCCATTAGAGCCTCCAAAACAACTTGTCGGAGTTGAAGAGGTTACAACGTTAAGAGCCGCTGTTGGCTGAGTAATGGCGATACTATTTGAAACAATGCAATTATTATTATCTCTTATAGTGATAGAATAAGTTCCTGCCGAAATATTAAAAACAGAGCCGGTAGTAGCTCCCCCCGGCGACCAGGAGTAGGTATAATTAGGTGTTCCACCTGCAGGGCTTGCCCCAATGCTGCCGCTGTTACCTCCAAAACAACTCACATTCACCTGGTTAACAAAACTAACGGTTAATGGACTTGGTTCGTTTATAATAGCAAGGGTAGAGGTAGTACATCCTTTACTATCAGTGACCGTAACACTATAAGTGCCGCTGGCCTGGTTGGAAATAGAAGCCGTGGTTTGTCCGCCCGGCATCCATGAATAGGTATAGGCAGGAGTTCCTCCGGATTGCGAAACAGAAGCAGAACCATTGTTAAGGTAGTTGCAGGTTTCGTTTATAGCAGCCGTAGATATTGATAAAACAGGCGGTTGTGTAATGGCAATTGTTCCGGTGGCAATGCAGTTTAAATTATCAGTCACTGTAAGCGTATAATTTCCGGTTTGTAATCCTGTAACGTTTTGCGAAGTAGCCCCACCCGGACTCCAGCTATATGTATAAGAAGCTGTGCCTCCGGTAACAGAGGCAGAAGCAACACCATTACTACCGTTAAAACAGGAAACATTGGTAGAAGTAAACGCAATGCTAAGTGGTAAAGGTTGGGTAACCGTATAAGTATATGTTTTTTGGCAGTTATTTGCGTCAGTAACTGTTACGGGGTAATTACCTGCCGGTAATCCGGTAACAGAAGAAATGGTTTGACCGCCAACGGCCCATAGATAGGTATAAGGAGGTATCCCACCGCCGGGGCTTATACTAATTGTGCCATTGCTGCCTCCATTACAGGATACATTTGTAATCGTTGAAGTGGTGATAATATTAGTGGGTTGGGTAATAAGGACAGTATTTGTGGTAACACAGGATTGATTGTCTGTAACACTCACTGTATATGTTCCTATAGGGATGTTTGCAAGAGTTGCATTTGTTGTTCCTCCCGGCGACCAGGAGTAGGTATAATTAGGTGTTCCACCTGCAGGGCTTGCCCCAATGCTGCCGCTGTTACCTCCAAAACAACTCACATTCACCTGGTTAACAAAACTAACGGTTAATGGACTTGGTTCGTTTATAATAGCAAGGGTAGAGGTAGTACATCCTTTACTATCAGTGACCGTAACACTATAAGTGCCGCTGGCCTGGTTGGAAATAGAAGCCGTGGTTTGTCCGCCCGGCATCCATGAATAGGTATAGGCAGGAGTTCCTCCGGATTGCGAAACAGAAGCAGAACCATTGTTAAGGTAGTTGCAGGTTTCGTTTATAGCAGCCGTAGATATTGATAAAACAGGCGGTTGTGTAATGGCAATTGTTCCGGTGGCAATGCAGTTTAAATTATCAGTCACTGTAAGCGTATAATTTCCGGTTTGTAATCCTGTAACGTTTTGCGAAGTAGCCCCACCCGGACTCCAGCTATATGTATAAGAAGCTGTGCCTCCGGTAACAGAGGCAGAAGCAACACCATTACTACCGTTAAAACAGGAAACATTGGTAGAAGTAAACGCAATGCTAAGTGGTAAAGGTTGGGTAACCGTATAAGTATATGTTTTTTGGCAGTTATTTGCGTCAGTAACTGTTACGGGATAATTACCTGCCGGTAATCCGGTGACAGAAGAAGTGGTTTGGCCTCCCGGACTCCATGAATAGGTATAAGGTGCGGTGCCTCCAATTGCTATTAATCCTATGGTTCCTGTGCTTGTACCAAAACAGGATACATTTGCAATAGTGGCATTAACGGCAAGAACAGGCGGCTGAGTAATTGTAACACTTGTTTGATAGGTACAACCAATTCCATCGTGGATAATAACAGAGTAAGTACCTATTGGTAGGTTGTTCAATGTAGAAGTTGTTTGTGTGGAGGCTGTATTCCACAAATAAGAATAGGGAGTATAACCTCCGCTTAAATTCATAGTCGCTGAACCATTACTGCCACCAAAGCAACTCACATTGGTAATACTTGGAGTAGCAACTCCTGTAAAGCCTGCATATGTAATTTTGACCGTATCTATTCTGGACGGGCATGTCCCATTGCCGGTTGTGGTTAAATATAAATTTACAAAACCATTCGCTAATTCACTGGCAGTGGGCGAATACGTGATGTTGGAAAGGGTTATAGTGTTGGGCGAATAGACACCATTCCCTCCCGACCAGATTCCACCGCTTGCACCGGTAACCGTACCATTTAAAGTTGCCAAAGGATTTTGAATACATTTGATTTGGTCTTGCCCCGAATTAGCAGTTATAGCTACCGAAAAGGCTGTTACCGTAACAGAATTAAAAACAGGCGGGCAACCGGAAGCATCCGATAGTTTAACATTATAGGTTCCAACACCTACATTAATGGTTTGCGAAGGGTTTACATTATTCCACAAATAAGCATATGGGGGTGTACCTCCGCTTCCCTGGGCTGTTAAAGTAGTAGATGTCTGACCAAAACAAATGGTAGGATTTAAAGGAATAATATTTACAGCAAGTGTCGGATTAAACCTAACCCTGATGGTATCACAAACAGTTGTAAAATTACAATTTGATGCAGGCATCCCACATACCAGGTAATCTACATAGGCTGGTGGCGTCCCTATTGCGGTAACAGTAGGGGATAAACATCCGCTGGTGCAGGAAAGGTAATTATTATAAGCTCCGGTAGCTCCGGGGAAAATAGATGTCCATGTAACAGTGGATGGATTAAAGCCCGTAGCAGATATATTTTTAGTGCAACCATCATTAATAACCACATCTGCTCCTCCAACTGCTGCAGGAATAGATACTATCTCGTAGGTATTAGCATTATTACCTGGTTTACAAAATGTTAGAATATGAGGTCCTACACCCGACAAGCAAATGGGCATTCCTAATACTGTGGGAGGTCCACAATTAATTTGATAATACAAAGCCCCCGATGGTACCGCACCTGAGGCTATATTAAAGCTTATTCCGGCAGCAGCAGGATCAAGGGTAATGATAAATTTAATACAGGTTACGCCATTTTGCCCGCAACATTGATCGCTTCTCGTGACGTTGGGGCTTAGCCAGGTTCCACTTGGATTACCGGTGAGATTAACCGTAAAAGTAGGGGTAGTTGGTCCACATTGAGCATACAGGCAAAAAGGAGAAATTATAAAAAGAAAAAGTAGTTTGCGTAAATGTGTATACATAGAAAGTCTTTGCCTTATTTTACTATATAGTACCAGGCATAGTTACTAAAATTATAAGTTATAAATGAATATAGAGGTGATATTGCAAAATGTTAAGGTAAAATTGTAATTTCCTGAGTCATTTCATAAGACTCGGAGCTTCCGGCTGGTGAAAAATTCTTTTGGAAATTTTGATACCCGGCGCATTCCACAAAAATGGAATATTTTCTTCCCGGTTTTAGTATAGTATAATATTTACCGTCTCTGGTAGATGGCTTAATCGAATCGATCACTTTTTTAGTGCCAAGGTCAGTAATGGTAATGGTTATTTTTGAGTATGGGGCAATAGTTGGATTGCCTGTGAAAATAATACGGCCTTTCAGCAGAACATTAAGCTCTCTTACATTTTGTTTTAAAGCGTTATAATATTTATTTAATATTTCCTGTGTTTTTTTGTCGGGAGAATTCTCGTCAAAAAATGAGGATATCTCTTCTAAAAGCTGATAAATCTCTTCCTGACTGATATGTTCTTTATCGAGTATCACATCAATTTTTTTTATGAGATTTTCAATTAAAATTTTGTTTAAATTTTTCTGTGACATTTCTTTCAATAATCTGTCTTCCTCTCTGGCAGCTTTCATCCTGTCTGCTTTTTTATGAAATTTGAAACTAAGCATAATTTCATGGCTCAGGCCTGCATACTTATTAAGATTACCTGTAATATAATCATAGTTGTATCCAACCGACAGTTGTTTAAACAATACTACTCCGGCGTTAATTCCTACAGCATAATTGTTTTTGTACGAAACACCAAGCCACAATTTATTTTTCCAGTCAATGGTAACATTGCCTGTATATTGAAGTGGTGTGTTTGGCATGTAACGAATTAATGCCAAAGGTGCCACCATCACATTTTTTTCTTTCGAGACTAAAAAATTATATTTTAAAGAGCTTACGTACTGCCTGTTTTGGGTATAATACGTTTTTGAGTTATTGTTCGCATCATACCCAATTTTGTTATTGGCGATTTGAGGGGCAGAAATTCCCAATTCAAAATCTTTGCATACAAAAGCCAGCCCTCCGTTAACATCGAAGGTTGTTTTACTTTGTACGTTTGCAAATAAAGAGGGGTCGTTAGCTGACTCTGTTTGGATTTTGGAATAATCGATGCTTTGATTAACAATACCTGCAGAAAGGCCCAGTCGCAAATATATTCTATTCTTGAATTTTAATTTATAAGAATAGGAGATGTTTCCGCCGAAACGGCTGTTGATGCCTTTTCTATCACTGATTAATGTGACACCAAGTCCCGTGTTTTTATTTATAAAATTACCGTCAAAATTCGCGATATTATATTGCGGTCCTCCCTTAAAGCCAGTCCATTGTGTATGGTTTATCAGCATTATATTCAGGCAGCTGTCATTTCCGGTATAAGCAGGATTATATACCATAGGTTTAAAAAAGTAATGATCAAACATTACAATTTGCTGAGATTGCGCCTGAATGGCTATTAGGATAAGAAAAAATAATTTTAGTGTAATTTTCATCATTTGTTTCCTAAAATATCCAAAGATCCTTTTATAATTGAGCCTGTAGAATCAATTTTTACAACATAGAAATACGTTCCATCAGGCAAAGTTGCTCCATTGTAAGTTCCCTGCCAATCATTGTTATATCCTTTTTTAGTAAAAACGGTATTCCCATATATATTATAAATCGTTACTTCATTTTCTGGATAATATTTTATATTTTCTATATACCAGTAATCATTTGTGCCATCTCCATTAGGGCTGAATGTATTTGATATCATCCCATTAAACTCCAAAGGTAAAACGGTTACCATAACCTCATCTGTATTCATGCAGTTATTTGAGTCTGTTATGGTTAAGGTATAATGAGTACTTAAAGACGGAGAGGCAACAGGATTTAAAATACCCGGATTGTCAAGCCCATAGGACGGTGTCCATACGACTATGCCGGTTCCTGTTCCGTTAAGAACGGAAGTCTGCCCCTGACTAAGAATGATGTCCTGGCCGGCATTTACAGGATTTTGAGCCAACACGTTTATGTTTATATAAGCAGTTGTATCGCTATTGCAATTCGCACTTTTAATAATGGCTCCATACCACGTGGTTGTCATTAATCCCGATGTGATAAGGGTAGTTGAAGTACTTGAAATTGTGTTCCAGGATAAGCCATTATCTATAGAAGAAATCCAGTTTACAACATTCCCCACCTTGCCCGATATACTCAGCGTATTGGAGTTTAAGGAATAGCAAACCGTGGTTGATCCTGTTGCTGTTAAAGATCCCGAAACAGTAAGAGGATTTATAATAAAAATAGCCTGTGCGGAAGTATCTGCCATGCATATGGCACCATTTTGAACGATTGCCCTGTAGATAGTGTTTTGGGTAATATTAGAATAAGGTAAGGTTGTAGTGGTATTTGAAATAGTTGTCCATGTGCTACCACCATTTGTTGAATTTTCCCAACTCAATACATTGCCTGTATATCCTGCTAAAGTAAGGTTGCCAGAACCCGACCCTCCGCAGTAGGAACCACCTCCGTTGATAATGCCGCCAACAGCTGGTAAATATACCGTAATACAGGTTATGGTGGATGTATCCGGCGGAAAAGAACCGTTTTGTATGATTACCCGGTAGCAGGTGTTTTTTGTTAAATTGAAATAACTTTGACTGGTAAAGGTATTCCCATTGTTTATCCAGGTAGTTCCTCCGTTAATAGAATATTGCCAACCCACCACATTGCCAACATATCCTGACACAGACACAAACCCTGAGTTAATGGTATCGCAATACGTTTGTGCTCCGGATGTAGTGCCTCCTACTGATTGGCCAAATGTTTTAAAGGAAAACAGACACATATAAAAAAATAGTTTTACTATTTTTTTTAAGCCTACTTTATATGTTGTTTTTCCAGGATGCAAACCAGATTTCGGATTATTTTGTTTAAGGTATAAAAAATGTTCGAAAAAGCAGAGAAGATTATTTACATCTTAACTATTTGGCCTAAAAAAAAGCCGATGGGAAACTCTCATCGGCTTTTTTTTAATTAATATTCCTTACTCTGCAGTTGGAGCAGGTTCGTCAGAAATAATATTTGGATCAACCATGATACGGCCACAGTGTTCGCAAACTAATATTTTTTTATTCATACGAATATCTAATTGTTTTTGAGGGGGGATCTTGTTAAAGCAACCTCCGCAAGCATCACGCTCAACAGGCACAACAGCTAAGCCGTTACGAGTGTTAGCACGTACTCTTTTGTAAGCATTAACCAATCTCTCTTCAATTCCTTCAGCTGATTTTAAAGAAGCTTTCATTAAATCTTTTTCTTCTTTCTCAGTTTCTGCAATGATCTCGTCTAATTCACTTTTCTTTAATTTCAAATCTTTTTTACGTTCAGAAAATTCTGTTTGAGACTTTTCAACGATCTCCGATTTTGATTCGATATTGAATTTGTATTCTTTTAAACGTTTTTCAGCTAATTGAATTTCTAAATTTTGAAATTCGATTTCTTTAGTAATGGCATCGTACTCACGATTGTTACGTACTTTACCTTGCTGCGCTTCGTATTTTTTGATATTAGCTTTAAAATCTTTAATAGCCTGAGTTTTTTCAGACACCTGATTTTCAAGCTCTTTTAATTCATCCGTTAAGTTAGTAACACGTGTTTCTAAACCAGCAACGCTATCTTCTAAATCCTGAACTTCCAATGGAAGCTCACCACGGATCGTACGAATACGATCTATTTTAGAGTCAATTAATTGTAATTCATATAAAGCACGAAGTTTACCTTCTATTGATGCATCAATTTTTTCTTTGATTTTAGCGCACATAGTTTAAAAATAGTTTACCGGGTTAGTGTTTATTTCCGTTAAATAGGTTGCAAAAGTAGGAAATTTATTTGATATAATCTCATAAAATATTTCAGGCGTAAATTGCTCAGTTTCATAGTGTCCGATATCGGCAACCACGATGCGATGCTCCGAATCAAAAAACTCATGGTATTTAAAGTCGGAACTAATGTATATGTCTGATTTTGAATTTATTGCATTTTTTAATAAAAAGCTGCCGCTTCCACCGCACAGAGCCACTTTTTTAATTGGCCTATTTAGCAATGCCGTGTGTTTAAGGAATTTAACATTAAATAGCGACTTGAGCAAAGCTAAAAACTCAGTTTCAGATACCGGTTTTTCCAGTTCTCCGGTCATGCCTGAGCCAATATCCTGGTAAGAATTCTCTAATTGATAGATGTCGTAAGCTACTTCTTCGTAAGGATGATTTGCCATTAAAGCCGATACAATTCCTGATTGATGAATCCCTTCAAAAATCAGTTCCAAACGTGTTTCTTTTTCAAGGCTTAATTTGCCTTTTTCGCCAATTACAGGATGAGCGTTTTCATTGCCTCTAAAGCTTCCGGTTCCTTCCAGGGTAAAGCTGCAACTGTCGTAATTGCCAATGTTTCCGGCTCCTACGTTAAATAGAGCTGTGCGCAGGGTTTCTAAATGTGTTGCCGGTACAAAAGTGACCAGTTTTTTTAATAACGATTTTTTAGGCGCCAGGATGCGTTGATTGATCAAGCCGAGTTTATCGGCTATTTTTTTATTAACGCCCTGTTTCACATTATCCAGGTTGGTATGGCAGGCATAAATGGCAATATTGTTCCGTATCGCTTTAATGATAGTACGTTCCACATAATTGGTACCGTTCAGTTTTTTTAGTCCGCCAAAAATAATGGGATGATGCGCTATAATTAAATTGCATTTTTTAGCTATAGCTTCGTCAACAACAGACTCTATGCAATCGAGGCACAAAATAGCGCCTGTTACTTTAAGGTCTTTATTACCGGTTAGTAAACCACAATTATCATATGATTCCTGGTAGGGCAGAGGAGCAAATTTTTCGAGCTCCCTTATAATATCATTAAGTATGACCATTTTTTAATATCAATAGTTTTAATTAAATATGTGAACTGTTAGTAATAGATTTAAGCTTTAAATTTACAATATAAAATGGTTTTACTATAAACCTTTCGTCATATGGAGATCATTATTATTGTTGCCGTTTTAGTTGTCATTATCCTTTATTTTAAATCGGATGCATTCAGGCCCAAAGCAGTACCCTTTCAACCTGAATGGCGTGGCATCTTACAAAGTAAGGTAGCCTTTTATAATGCGTTGAATGACGATGAAAAAGGGCGTTTTGAGCAACTGGTGTGCGAGTTTTTTGCCCGTACGCGTGTTACAGGAATTGATACCAGTATCGACGATACCGATAAAGTATTGGTTGCAGCAAGTGCGGTAATTCCGGTGTTTGCTTTTCCAAACTGGCAATATGCAGGCATTACAGAAGTACTCATCTATCCCAATAGCTTTAACGAAAAGTTTGAAACATCGGGCGAAGAAAGGCAAATCCTTGGGATGGTGGGAACAGGAGCTATGCATGGAACTATGATCCTTTCAAAACAGGCATTACATCAGGGGTTCGAAAATCATTCGGATAAACAAAACACCGCCATTCACGAATTTGTACACTTAATTGATAAGCTCGATGGTGCTGTAGATGGCATTCCGGAAGCATTATTGGATAAACAATATATTTTGCCATGGGTAAATTTAATGGCCAGCGAAATTAAAAAAATCAATGCCGGTAAATCAGATATTAACCCTTACGGAGCTACAAATAATACCGAGTTTTTTGCAGTAGTAAGCGAGTATTTTTTTGAGCAACCTGAGCTTCTTCAAAAAAAACATCCCGAGTTGTATGAAATGCTCGAACGTATTTTTAGCCAGAAAATGAATTTAAAAAAATTATTTCTCGGTAAAAATAAGATTAGTCGCAACGATCCCTGTCCATGCGGTAAAGGCGAGAAATTTAAAAACTGTTGCGGCGCCACACATTTTGCAAAATAGAATTTACTAACTTTGTAATATGCATTTAACCTTATTGCAAATAATTATTTCTAATACTATTCTTATTATTTTAGGAATTGCATTAGTATTAAGTGCAATTGTATTTCTTGTATTTTACTTGTTAAAGGCGCAAAAGCAGGCAAAATTACAGGAAGAAAAATACAAGGAACTGGAGCTTAAAATGCAGTCGATGGAAGTAGAAAATTTTAAGCATAAACTTAATCCTCATCTGTTTAAAAACACCTTGAACTCTATTCAATCACATGCCTATCAAACCTATTACGCATTGGATAAGCTATCGAACGTGCTCGATTTTATATTGTATGAAAGCGATAGTAAATATGTTTCTATAAAAGAAGAAGTCGATTTCGCGCTAAGCCTTATTGAGATCAACCGTTTAAAAGTAAGTCCCTTATTCGATTTGAGGGTAAAGAACAAAATTAATTTAAATCATCCCTTGTATAATGAGCGTTTAATGGCGCCTCTCATCACAATTGATATGATCGAAAATGCCTTTAAACATGCCGATTTGCAGAGCCCGGATGCGTTTATTTCTATTATTTTTGAATTAGATAGTGATGATTTTAAATTAACAGTTTCCAATAAGATCAGCACTAAAACGCCTATCAAAAAAGATAAAAGTGGTTTTGGTAAAGAAAGCTTTAAAAAACGATTGCTTGCAACCTACCGCGAAAATTATAAGTTCGATCAGTTTATTGAAGAAGACGTTTATATTACCCATTTAAAAATTAAGATCCTTGAACACAAAACTCAGATGTTTACTGCTTGACGATGAATTGCCGGGCTTAATGTATCTGAAAATGTTATGTGAGCAAATTCCGGAAGTAGAAATCGTAAAAGTATTTAACGATCCTTTACTCTTATTGAAAGACGCTCCCAATCTGGAATATGATCTCTGTATTTTGGATATTGAAATGCCCGGTATGAATGGCCTCGATGTTGCCAAAGCCTTACAAAGCAAGCCCGTTATCTTTACAACAGCTTATAAGGAATATGCCGCCGAATCATACGATTTGGAAGCGATTGACTATATCCGTAAGCCAATACAAAAGGAACGGCTGGAGAAAGCCATACAAAAGGCTTGCGATGTATTATTAAAACCTTCAGAAGAAAAGCAATTTGCGCAATTCAATACCAATAAAGGAAAAATGCTCTTGTTTTTTAAAGATGTATTGCTTGTAACGATAGCCGAGACTGATAAGCGCGATAAGCTGATCTACCTTGAAAACGGAGAAGACATAATTTTAAAGAATACCTCTTTTGATCAGCTGTTAAGGCTCCTTCCGGGCAAGGCTTTTTGCAGGATCAGTAAAAAAGAAGTAGTGGCCATTAAAGTTGTGAAGTTCTTTATCCACAACGAAATTACGACACATATTGTAGATGCTCTCGGTGCAAATTTAAAGATTAACCTTAGTGAAAATTACCGTAAAGATTTTTTGAGTAAGATTTGATATAAACTTCATTACAAAAGTTTTCCATCTTGTTACATTTCTGCTATTAGCGGGGCTTTGCGGTTAAGTAAACCCTGTTTTTGATCGTAAATTCGCAACATGTTAAAACGAACTTTGCAACTTATAGGGATTATCAGTTTTTTTAATACACCTGTATTTTCTCAAACGGGAATTGGTATAGGGCTTTACCCTACGGGTACAGAAACAGGTTTTGGGATCCGTACTTCCAAAGAAACACGTTTGGCCGGAGATTTCAGAATTGCACGTGCCAGTGTATTCAACGAAAAAAGTAAAACGTCCTCCTTCGTTACCGAAGTATCAGGCATTTACCGTGTGGTAAAATTAGAAAAAGTGAGATTTCATGTAGGGCTTGGCTATAGAGCCGACTGGAATTTAAATGAGCATCATAAACATGGTGTCATTGTTCCTGTTGGAGTAGAAGCGTTTCCTTTTCCCTTCCAAAACGCAGGCTTATTCTTTGAAGCGGCACCTTTTTATGTATCCGATTTCCAATCACACCCAAAAGATAATGCCGGTATCAGAACAGCTGCCGGTTTTGTGTTTTATTTTCCGGTAAAAAATAAAAGTAATACAGTAACCACTCCAACTATTAAACCATAAGCTTATGAAAAATATAAGAAACCTGCTATTCTACATCATGACCATTGGTGGACTTTCCTGCATCATGTATCTTATTGTTTTAAAAGGCGAAGCATTTGAATTTGGGAAAGTAACTTCCACTACAGAAAATGTAGTATCTCAATGGCAGCAATTTAAGGATACGTATTTTCATAATATCACACATCCATTGGCAATTTTGTTATTGCAGATTCTCACCATTATAGTAACCGCAAAAATTTTCGGATTCCTTTGTAAAAAAATCGGGCAACCCTCTGTAATAGGCGAAATCATTGCTGGTATCGTATTAGGGCCTTCTTTTGTAGGAATGTATTTTCCTGAGTTCTCAGGGTTCTTATTTCCAAAACAATCGCTTGGCAATTTGCAGTTCTTAAGCCAAATAGGATTAATACTATTTATGTTCATTGTTGGGATGGAACTCGATTTAAACATTTTAAAAAAGAAAGCACATGAAGCCGTTGTTATTAGCCATGCCAGCATTATTTTCCCTTTTGCTTTAGGCATTGGTCTTGCTTATTTTATTTATCAGGGCTTTGCTCCTGCCGGTATTAAATTTCTTCCCTTTGCCTTATTCATAGGTATTTCTATGAGCATTACAGCTTTCCCGGTGCTGGCAAGAATTGTACAGGAACGGAATTTGACAAAAACAAAATTGGGAGCTTTAGCCATTACCTGCGCTGCTGCCGATGATATTACAGCCTGGTGCATCCTCGCCGCCGTTATAGCAATTGTAAAAGCAGGGAGTGTAGTCAGTGCGGTTTATACTATTTTAATGGCCCTTGCCTATGTATTTTTAATGTTGAAATTGGTACAACCCTTTTTAAAGAGAATGGGAGATATTTATTCTAATAAAGAAGGACTCAGTAAACCGGTTGTAGGGGTGTTCTTTATTATTTTAGTGGCATCGGCCTATACAACCGAAGTTATTGGCATTCATGCCTTGTTTGGGGCATTTATGGCAGGCGTTATTATGCCCGCCAACACAAATTTCAGAAGTATTTTTATTGAAAAAATAGAGGACGTCTCTACACTTTTATTACTGCCATTGTTCTTTGTATTTACAGGATTAAGAACTCAGATAGGTTTATTAAATGAACCGCATTTATGGCAAATGTGTGGAGTTATTATATTACTGGCGGTTACCGGCAAATTTGTAGGAAGTGCTTTAGCTGCTAAATTCGTCGGTCAAAGCTGGCGCGAGAGCCTTATCGTTGGGGCCTTAATGAATACCCGTGGTTTAATGGAGCTGGTAGTGTTAAACATTGGCTACGACCTTGGCGTACTTTCGCCAGAGGTATTTGCCATGATGGTAATTATGGCTTTGGTAACCACCTTTATGACTGGCCCAGCGCTTGACCTCATTAATAAATTTTTACCCGAAAAGAAATCAGTGGACATTCCGGAAACTATTGAAAAAGCAGGTAAATATAATATACTGGTTTCTTTTGGAAGTCCTTTACGCGGAAAATCGCTGATTCGTTTGGCCAACAGTTTTATAAAAAAAGCACCCGGTAATGCAAATGTTACGGCCCTGCACCTTTCACCAAGCAGTGATATCAACCAGTTTAATGCCGTAGAATATGAACGCGATAGTTTTAAACCTATTCAACGCGAAGCTGAAAAATTAAATATGACGGTTGACAGTTTATTTAAATCAACGCAGGATATTGATAAAGAGATTAGTGAAACGGCCAATGCAGGTAACTTTGACTTACTACTGGTAGGTATTGGAAGGTCTGTATATGAAGGAACCTTATTGGGCAAAATTTTAGGTTTTACGTCAAATATGATCAACCCTGAAAAACTGTACGATAAAATAACAGGAAAAGAAAAACTATTTGAAAATACAGTGTTTGACGAGCGTACCAAGCAAATTATTAAATCAGCTAAAGTACCTGTCGGCATTTTACTCGATAAAGACCTTGAAACTATTGAAACGGTTTTTATTCCCATTTTCTCAATTAGTGACAGCTTTTTATTTGTGTACGCTCAAAAGCTTATCCATAACAGCAATGTAAGAGTGGTTATCTTAGATGCGGCAGGAATTATAAAACAAAATCCCGAGCTAAAAGAAACAATCCGTTCTATCGAGCAAATAGCGCCAAATCACATCGCCTTATATAACGAACGTAAAATCGAAAAAGAGTTCTTAGATCAGCAGGATTTAATGCTTATTAGTATCGATAGTTGGAAGAAGGCACTCGAAACACAAAGTGTGTGGTTGTCAAATACGCCATCCGTATTGATTATTAAGCCGTAAAATTGATTTAATAAACCTTCCTGTATCTATGTGAGACATGAAATTCTTTATTATGATGTAAACTCATTCTTTTCCCCTTCTGCTTTTTGAGAGGGCTGGGAGTGAGATTGTTCTAAACAAATACGCATTAAATTTGTCTTATCTTTATACAACAGATAATAAAATGCTAAAGAATAAACAGGCTACAGACCTTAAATTACCTGTAAAAACAGATGAACCAAAACTTGGAGATTCCGGTGCTAAAATTCAAATAGTAATGTATGGCGATTACGAAGATCCAAAATGCCGTAAAGCATTTAAGGAAGTAGAAGAACTGCTGGAGAAATATTCCGGTAAATTTCAATTTATCTGGCGTCATTTCCCATTAAACAAAACATTCCAAAAATCTCAGAAAGCAGCAGAAATGGCTATTGCAGCCATGGAACAAAATAAGTTCTGGGAAATGCATCGCATGTTAATCAACGAAAAAAATAAACTCAACCTTACCGATCTGGTGGCGTATGCTAAAGAAATTGAAATTTATAACAAGAATTTGTACAACGCCCTCATCAATAATAAATATTCATGGGATGTAAGGGAAAGCATGACTGGCGGGGTAGAGAGCGGGATTAAAAAATTACCTGCAATTTTTATCAATGGAAAATTGATGGATACAGATATTAACTACAAAACAATAGAGGCCGAAATTTTAAGATAATTTTCTTATAATTGAAATGCAGTTGGCGAATTGCCTTGATTTTTTGATTACTTTTTCGTCAAGGAAAAAGTAATAATAAGAGTAAAATTTTATTTAGCCAGCTTCAAACACTCCTTATGCCTTGTGCAGCTTACCAAATGATCATTAATCATGCCCGCAGCCTGCATATAAGCATAACAAATAGTAGAGCCAACAAAAGTAAATCCGCGTTTTTTTAAAGCCTTACTCATGGTATCCGATTCAGGGCTTGTAGCCCTTATCTCCGAAGATTGCTTCACTTTGGTAACAATGGTTTTATGATTGGTAAACTGCCAGATATAAGCATCAAAAGAGCCAAATTCTTTTTGAATTTCCATAAAGGCCTTGGCATTTTTAATGGTACCCGTAATTTTTAATTTATTACGGATTATACCTTCATTTTGCATCAGTTCAAGCACTTTAGCCTCATCAAATTTAGCTACTTTTTTAACGTCAAAATTGGCAAAAGCTTTTTTAAAATGATGTCGTCTGTGTAAAATGGTTTTCCAACTTAAACCCGCCTGAAAAGAATCAAGTAATATAAATTCAAAATGTTTTTTATCATCATGCATAGGCGTTCCCCACTCGGTATCGTGGTATTCCAGCATCAGCTCATCATTTTGAGGCCATGTACATTGCATATTAATAGTTATAAGGTATGAATTATAAGTTAAAATTAAGTACAAAACTAGAAACAAGTAACCAGAAACTTTTTCTAACTTTACATTAAAATTAAACATATTATGGGAATAGAAGAAAAAATTAATGCGGATGTAAAAGCCTCCATGTTAGCAAAAGACAGCAAGCGATTAGAAGCAGTACGTGCACTTAAAGCGGTTATATTATTATTAAAAACATCTCCTGAAGGATTAACGGAAGATAGTGCTACCAAGGCTATTCAGAAAGAATATAAAAAACGTAAAGAAACAGCAGAAATATACATTCAGCAAGATCGGA
>JAZJZF010000014.1:0-68468 GCA_040389965.1 Bacteroidota bacterium | reverse complement strand
AACCGCCAGGACTTAGCTGAAGACGAAATTGCACAGGCTTTAATCATGGAAGAATATTTGCCAAAACAATTAAGCGAAGATGAAGTAAGAGCGGAAGTAAAAAAAGCGATTGAACTAACAGGAGCTTCTTCAGCAGCCGATATGGGCAAAGTAATGGGAGCCGCCAATAAGATTATTGCCGGAAGAGCAGATGGTAAAATGGTTTCACAAATCGTAAAAGAACTATTAGGATAAATAAACCTGTTTTATTTTTTTGAAAGGGTTGTCAGAAATGATAACCCTTTTTTGTTTCGTGTATTTTTTAGTACGTCATTGCGAGGAGGAACAACGAAGTATTCTCATGTTTCTAAATGTGAGATTGCTTATCCTGCTGTCGCATGATCGCAATGACGAAGTCTTGTCACTTCGAGCGCAGTCGAGAAGCGTTCTGGAATTGTATTTTGGTTCTCGACTGCGCTCGAACTGACATATACAGTCATACATTTATCATAAACAAAAATCCCCGCTACAACTGTAACGGGGATTTTATTTATATCAGAAGTCGATTAACTGTCTTCTTTTTTCTTTTTAGTTTTAGGTTTAACCGTTCTTACTATGATCTCTTTTTTCTCAGCATCATAGTCTATTTCTATCTGGTCGCCTTCTACTAAATTACTTTTAATGATCTCTTCAGCCATTGGATCCTCTAAATACTTCTGTATGGCACGTTTTAAAGGACGTGCGCCGTATTGAACATCATAACCTTTGTCTACGATAAAGTCTTTGGCTGCATCCGTAATTTTGATAGTGTAGCCCAAATTGTTTACACGGCCAAATAAACTGTTCAGTTCAATATCAATGATTTTATGAATATCATCTTTTCCTAAAGAGTTAAACATCACCACATCATCAATACGGTTTAAGAACTCAGGAGCAAAGGCTTTTTTCAAGGCATTTTCAACAACACCTTTGTTGCTTTCTTCTACGCTTTCAACACGTGTTTGAGTTCCAAAACCAACACCTTGTCCGAAATCTTTTAACTGGCGTGCACCAATATTAGAAGTCATGATAATGATGGTGTTTTTGAAATCTATTTTACGGCCTAAACTATCCGTTAAAATACCATCATCTAATACCTGTAATAACATATTAAATACATCCGGATGCGCTTTTTCGATCTCATCTAACAAGATCACAGAATAGGGGCGACGACGTACTTTTTCAGTTAATTGTCCACCTTCTTCATAACCTACATATCCCGGAGGAGCACCAATTAAACGGGTTACCGCAAATTTCTCCATGTATTCACTCATATCAATACGAATCAAAGCTTCGTCATTATCAAATAAGTGTTTCGCCAAAATTTTAGCTAATTGTGTTTTACCAACACCTGTAGGACCTAAGAAAATAAATGAACCAATTGGTTTGTTAGGATCTTTCAATCCCGCACGATTACGTTGAATAGCTTTAACCACTTTTTTCAATGCTTCGTCCTGCCCAATCACTTTGCCTTGCAGCATCTCTACCATTTTCACCAGCTTATCGCCTTCGTTTTGAGAGATACGTTGTACAGGCACACCACTCATCATTGCTACTACTTCAGCAACATTGTCTTCAGTTACAGTAACTCTGTTTTGTTTGGTTTCTTCTTCCCAGGCTTTTTTAGCAACCTCTAACTGAGTTTGAAGTTGTTTTTCTGTATCACGTAATTTTGCCGCTTCTTCATATTTCTGAGACCGCACTACCTGATTTTTCAGTTCTTTAATATCTTCCATTTTTTTCTCAAGCTCCAGAATGTTTTCAGGAACATTGATATTTGTAATGTGAACACGGGAACCGGCCTCATCTAAAGCATCAATGGCTTTATCCGGTAAATGTCTGTCGGTAATATAACGTGCCGTTAACGTAACACAAGCTTTTAAAGCTTCAGGAGTATAGGTTACATTATGGTGATCTTCATATTTACCTTTAATGTTATTTAAAATCTGTAAAGATTCTTCCTGTGTAGCCGGCTCAATAATTACCTTTTGGAAACGACGCTCTAAAGCTCCGTCTTTTTCGATATGCTGACGGTACTCATCTAAAGTGGTAGCACCAATACATTGGATCTCGCCACGTGCTAAAGCCGGTTTAAACATGTTGCTCGCATCTAAACTTCCGCTTGCACCACCAGCACCAATAATAGTATGAATTTCATCAATAAATAAAATCACATCGGTATTTTTTTCAAGCTCGTTCATCACGGCTTTCATACGCTCTTCAAACTGGCCACGGTATTTGGTACCTGCTACTAAAGATGCTAAATCTAATGTAACAACACGTTTACCGAATAATACACGGCTTACCTTACGTTGAATGATACGTAGTGCTAAACCTTCAGCAATAGAAGATTTACCCACACCCGGTTCCCCAATTAAAATAGGGTTATTCTTTTTACGACGGGATAAGATCTGAGACACACGCTCAATTTCTTTTTCACGGCCTACAACAGGGTCTAATTTGCCTTCTTCTGCCATTTTAGTCAAATCCCTGCCAAAATTATCTAAAACAGGTGTTCTTGACTTAGATTCTCCCGGTTTTTTAGAAGATCCGCTTCCTGCACCAAACGAAGACTCGTCATTATCGTCATCATCGCCGGTTGTAGCGTTCTCAATTTTGTGTGGATTTTCCATATAACCTTCCAGTTCAGCCTTAACCGCGTTGTAATCAACACCCAGCTTCTCTAAAGTTTTAGAAACCACATTGTCGTTATCCTTTAAAATGCACATTAATAAGTGCTCTGTGCCAATTTGAGGTGCCTTAAATAATTTTGCCTCTAAATAGGTTAGTTTTAAGGTTTTTTCAGCTTGTTTTACCAAAGGAATATTGGCAAGGTTATTTACTTTTCTCATAGAAATAGGTAAACTCTGCTCAATATGCTTTCTGAAATCCTGAATATTAATACCAAGGTTCTTTAATAATTTAATGCCTACTCCTTCGCCATCGCGAATCATACCAAGCATTAAATGTTCAATCCCAATATAATCATGCCCTAATCTCAGGGCTTCTTCCCGGCTAAACGTAATAACGTCTTTGACGCGTTGTGAAAATTTTGCTTCCATAATTATTTTATAGTTCTTTTTTAAGTTCCAAACATATTTAATGCCACAATCAAAAGTAAACGATTCTGTCAGGTTTTTGTATTTTAAACCTCTTTTTTTTAAACAGTAAATCTGTTGATAACTCTACAACTAAATTACCCATAAAAATGGTATTTTCAAAGCCTATTAATGATTTTTTAAAAGGTAGGAAACCAGTATTTTTATGTATAGATGATACTGACATTATTACCTGATTCTTTAAAATCAATAGTACAACAAGGCAGTACTAAAACTGTTTAAAAAAACAATAGAATTAAAATAAAAAAAGCATATGAGCGGAGAGAAAATTATCCCTATTAACATTGAAGAAGAAATGAAAACAGCTTACATCGATTATTCGATGTCGGTTATTGTATCACGTGCCTTACCTGATGTAAGAGATGGTTTAAAACCGGTACATCGCCGCGTACTTTACGGTATGTTGGATTTGGGTGTATTGCACAATCGTCCTTATAAAAAATCGGCCCGTATTGTTGGAGAAGTTTTAGGAAAATACCATCCGCATGGAGATGCTTCGGTATACGACACCATGGTACGTATGGCCCAGGAATGGAGCTTACGTTATATGTTGGTTGACGGACAAGGAAACTTTGGTTCTGTTGATGGCGATATGCCGGCAGCAATGCGTTATACAGAGGTACGTTTCCGCAAGATTACGGAAGAAATGATTGCAGATATTGAAAAAGATACGGTTGATTTTCGTCCCAACTTTGACGACTCTTTAACAGAGCCTACAGTAATGCCTTCACGTATTCCTAACTTATTAATGAATGGTGCTTCGGGTATTGCCGTTGGTATGGCTACTAATATGCCGCCACACAATTTAACGGAAATTATCAATGGGATCCTGGCTTACATCGATGATAATAATATTACCATCGATGAATTGATCAAGCATATTAAAGCGCCTGATTTTCCTACAGGTGGAACCATTTACGGTTACGAAGGAGTTAAGGAAGCGTTTCATACAGGTCGCGGACGTATTGTCATGCGCGCCAAAGCAAGTATTGAACCTGTTAATAATCGTGAAAGAATTATTGTTACCGAAATTCCATTCCAGATTAATAAAGCTGACATGATTAAACGTCAGTGGGAATTATGTAACGAGAAAAAAATTGAAGGCATTACAGAAATCCGTGATGAGAGTAACCGTGAAGGGATGCGTATTGTTTACGAATTACGTTCGGATGCCATTTCTAATGTAGTATTGAATAACTTGTATAAATATTCAGCTTTACAAACATCGTTCTCTGTAAATAATGTTGTGTTGGTAAAAGGCCGTCCCGAAATGTTGAATCTGAAAGACATGATTCACTATTTTGTGGAACACAGACATGATGTGGTTGTTCGCCGTACGAAATTTGATTTAGCCCAGGCTGAAAAACGTGCACACATTTTAGAAGGTTTATTAATTGCGCAAAAAAATATTGAAGAAGTTATTAAAATCATTCGTGAGAGTGCTTCTCCTGATATTGCCCGCGATGAATTGATGACACGATTCAGTTTATCTGAAATTCAGGCCCGTGCTATTTTAGATATGCGTTTAAGAACATTAACCGGACTGGAGGTTGATAAATTAAATGCAGAATACGATGCCTTAATGAAAACCATTGATCATTTGAAAGATATTTTAGCAAACGAACCATTACGTTACCAGATCATCAGAGATGAGTTGGCTGAGATCAAAGAAAAATATGGCGATGAACGTCGTACCGATATTGTTTATGCAGGAGATGATTTCCGTGTAGAAGATATGATCGCTGATGAAAATGTAGTGATTACAATTTCTCACATGGGCTATATGAAACGTACGAATCTTGCTGAATACCGCGCACAAAACCGTGGTGGCCGTGGAAGTAAAGGGACAGCTACCCGCGATGAGGATTTTGTAGAACACATGTTTATTGCATCAACTCATAACTATATTTTATTATTCAGCGAAAAGGGACAGTGTTACTGGATCAGAGCTTACGAAGTACCTGAAGGAAATAAACAAAGTAAAGGACGAGCTATTCAAAATTTAATAAATATTGCTCCTGATGATAAAATAAAAGCGTTCATCAATATTAAAAACTTAAACGACGAAGAGTACATTAATAATAACTACATTATATTATGTACTAAAGATGGTATTATTAAGAAAACATCCGTAGAAGCCTATTCCCGTCCGCGTGCTAATGGTATCAATGCCATTACTATTCGCGAAGGAGATGTATTATTGGAAGCTGCTTTAACGAATGGTAAAAACGAAATTATGCTTGCTACCAAATTAGGTAAAGTGTGTCGTTTCCCTGAAGCTAAAGTAAGGCCAATGGGTCGTAATGCCAGCGGTGTAACCGGTATCGATTTAAATGATGATGAAGGCGGTAATAACGAGGTAATTGGTATGATCTGTATTGATGATATGAATGCCAATGTATTAGTGGTTTCTGAAAAAGGATACGGAAAACGCTCTGATATTGATGAATACCGTATTACAAACCGTGGTGGTAAAGGTGTTAAGACTATTAACATTACAGATAAAACAGGAAACCTGGTAGGTATTAAATCGGTAACGGATGCCAACGATTTAATGATCATTACCAAAAACGGAATCACTATCCGTATGAATGTTTCTGATCTGCGTGTGATGGGCCGCGCTACACAAGGTGTTCGCTTAATCAATATCCAGGATAGCGATAGCATTGCTGCTGTTACTAAAGTGGATCATGAAGATGAAGTGGAAGCAGAAGTGCAGGCAGATGGAACAGTAGATACAACTGTAACAGATGTTGCTTCAGACGATATTTCAACCGATGAAAAGCCTTCAGCGGATGAAAATTCTACACCAACGGACGATAATAATTAATAACGGAAGCATAAATTAATCTATAACGTTTATATTTGAACAAACTTAACTAACGCATGAACAAAAAAGCAATCATAACGGGTGCATTAAGCTTATTTAGCTTGGCAACGATAGTGGCCCAACCTACTTTAGTAGAAAAAATTGAGGCTAAAGAAGGAAAAGTGGTTATACCATACGAAAAATGGAAACTGCCAAATGGTTTAACGATCTTATTAAACGAAGACCACTCTGATCCTGTGGTACACGTATTAGTAACCTATAAAGTAGGATCTGATCGTGAAAGTCTTGGTAAATCAGGATTTGCCCACTTTTTTGAACATATGATGTTTCAGGGTTCTAAACACGTAGCAGATGAAGAGCATTTTAAAATTGTATCTACTGCAGGTGGCGATATGAACGGTAATACAACCGAAGACAGAACGGTATATTTCGAAACGGTGCCTTCTAATAACTTAGAAATGGCTTTATGGTTAGAAGCAGACCGTATGGGCTTTTTATTGGATTCTTTAACTACTAAAAAGTTTGAGAACCAACGCGACGCCGTTAAAAATGAGAAATCTCAAAATGTAGAGAATCAGCCTTATGCAATGGCTTTCGTTGAAGAGATCAATAAAGTATTATATCCGGAAGGGCATCCATACAGCTGGCCGGTAATTGGTTATGTGGATGATTTGAACAGAGCCACTTTACAGGATGTGAAAAACTTCTTTTTACGTTGGTACGGGCCAAATAATGCAATCATTACTATTTCCGGAGATTTCAGTTCACCTGAAGCTTTAACTATGATTGATAAATATTTTGGAGGTATTAAACCATGTCCTGAAGTTAAAAAAATGAGAGTGGCTCCGGTTATTTTAGCTGCTGACAAATATACAGCCTATAAAGATCGTACCTATTTCCCGTTAAACTTAAGAGTATATCCTACGGTTCCTCAATATAACAGAGATGAGCCGGCATTAGATCTTTTAAGCTTAATGATGGGTAATGGTAATAACTCTATTTTCTACAAAAATTTCGTGAAAGCTAAACCTGAAATTGCAGTAGATGCTTCAGTTAACCACCGTGCAAAAGAATTAGGAGGCGAGTTCTCTATTCAGATATTTGCCTACCCGCCAGAAGATTTTAATTTAGAGAAATTATTTACGGATATTGATACTAAAGTAAAAGCAACCATCGATGAGTTTGGAACTTCAGGAATTACAGATGAAGCTTTAATAAGAGCTAAAGCTGAAATTGAATCAGGTATGTATGGTAGTTTATCAACTGTAGCCAGTAAAGCAGGTACCATTTCTGAGTGGGAACGTTTAATGGGAAAAGGTTTTACTTTATCAGATGAAATTGACAGATATAATAAAGTAACTAAAGAAGATATTGTTCGCGTATTTAATAAATACATTAAAGGAGCAGGGGCAGCGGTATTAAATACGTACCCTATTATGAATCAAAAAGATTCAGTAAAAAGTGTGAACCCTTATGCAGGAATGAAATTTGAAACTCCGGCAGAATATAACGGTTTAACGTATACTCCTGCTGCAGATAAATTTGATAGAGCTGCAAGACCGGTTGCAGGAGCAGCTAAAACAGTAGCTGTACCTGATTATTTCACATCAAAACTAGCTAACGGAATTAATATTATAGGAACAAAAAACACTGAAAGCCCTGAAGTTACTATTGTAATGACTATGGATGGTGGTAGTTTAGTACTTACCGCTGATCAGTTGAAAAAACTGGGTGTTGCTGAGTTAACCGCTTATGTATTAAATGAAGGAACTAAAAACTATACTACTGAGCAAATTAGTGCAGAGCTTGAAAAATTAGGAAGTTCTATTAGTTTTGGAGCTAATAAAGCGGCAACTACTATTCAAATTTCTTCTTTAAAGAAAAACTTAGATGCTACCTTAAAATTGTTGGAAGAAAAATTATTGAATCCAGGGTTTAATCCTGAAGATTTTAAATTATCTAAAAAACAATACAAAGAGGGTGTTAAAAATGACGAAACCAGTGCAAATGCAATGGCTAACAAAGCATTTAACTTTGCTGTGTATGGTAACAGTGTAATGGGTTTAGATCCTTCTATTAAAACAATCGAAAATGTTGAATTAGCTGACGTAAAAGATTACTATAGCAAATATTACTCTCCATCAGTAACTAATATTGTTGTAGTTGGTGATATCGAAGAAAAAGACATTATGGCTAAACTTAACTTTTTAACTAAATGGCAGGCTAAAGAGGTTAAAATTCAACCAATTGTTGAGCCTGTAGCTCCTGCAGAACCTCAATTCTTTATCTATAATAAATATGGTGCTCCATCATCTGTTATTCAAATGGGTTACCCGTCTTTAAAATACGATGCAACCGGCGATTACTATAAAAACAGAATTGCTAACTACGTATTTGGTGGTGCATTCAATAGTCACTTAAACTTAAATTTACGTGAAGATAAAGGCTATACTTACGGTATCCGTTCAGGTTTCCAGGGTGGTAAATACGCAGGTACTTTCCAGATTAGTTGTTCTGTAAAACGCCCTGCTACAGCTTTATCGTTAGCTGAAATTATTAAGGAATTTACAAAATACCAAACAGAAGGTATCACTGATAAAGAACTGGAATTTACCAAAAGTTCTTTATTGAATGAAGAAGCTTTAAAATATGAAGCTCCTTACCAAAAAGCATCCTTTTTATCAAATATTGTAAGATATAACTTAGATAAAGGCTATACAGCTCAACAAAATCAGGTATTAAAAGGAATGACCAAAGCGGATGTAAATGCTCAAATTAAAAAATACTTTGATGTAAATAAATTAACTACCGTAGTTGTGGGCGATAAAGCAATGATTGAAGCTCAATTAGAAAAAGCATCGAAAGACGTTAAAAACAAAGACGTATTAAATAAAGTTAAATTAAAGAAAATCTCTGTAGATTAATTATGTAAAAGTACAATCTTTGCGTCTGTACTATAAACATGATTATATTAACCAAATATTAAACACTAAGCCTTAAAAGCTTAGTGTTTTTTTTTAATAAAATAGTTACATTTAACAAATTAATAATAATACCCATGAGCATAAAAAAAATAATAACAGCATTATTTATTACAACAGCTACATTAGCTGTGGCGCAGAGTAATCAGGTACAAAATGCAGCCAATTATTTAAGGAACAAAGAGTATGACAAAGCCAAAACTTCGGCCGATTTGGCAGCGGAGAATGAAAGCACAAAAAGCAGCTCTAAATTATGGATGTACAGAGGTAAAATATACCAGGCTATATACTTTGACACATCAAAAGTGGTTAAAAAACTGGATGCTGAATCAGAAGAAAAAGCATTGGAAAGCTATATCAATTGCTTGAAAAACGATAAAGATAATATTTACAAAGACGAAGTAAAAGGCTTAATTGTACAGGCTTCTGCTGCTGTAAGTAATAAAGCTAACTACTATAAAGTAAACAAAGAGTTTGACAAAGCCCTTAAATGTTATGATTTAATGGAAGCAGCTTTGGTATACGATTTTGACCAGGGAATGAAACGTAATAACATCACCAAAGAAAAACTGGTTTACTACAAGTTTGAAATGTACAAGTTTGCCGCTAACAAAGAAAAAACGCTTGAGTTTGCCAATAAGTTAATCGATATGAAGTACAAGGAGCCAAGAATTTATACCGATATGGTTAAATTGTCGCTTCTTGATAAGGATACAACTAAAGCCCTTGGTTATATTGAAAAAGGCAGGGCCATGTTTGAAGATAATATGGAATTGGTTAATCAGGAAATTAACATTTACCTCGCCAGAAACAAAACCAATGAATTAAAAACAAAATTAAACGATGCCATTTCATTGTCGCCGGATAATGAAGTATTACATGTTATTCTTGCTAACTTATACCAAAAAACAAATGAACAGGATAAAGCAGAAGCTGAATATTTAAAAGCTTTGGAAATTAAACCTGATTATGAAATCGCTAACTATAATATAGGTGTTATGTATTTTAATACAGGTAACGAGTGGAATGACAAGTTGGGTGCTTTACCTCCAAAAGAGACGGCTAAAGCAAAAGAATATGAAACTAAAGCGAACGAGTATTTCCGTAAAGCGGTAGCTAATTTCGAAAAATCGTACGAGGTAAGCCCTGATAAAGCAACTAAACAGCAATTAAGAAAACTGTTTTTAAGACTTGGCGAAACCGAAAAAGCTGAGAAATACAAATAATGAATTTTGTAAAACGTTCTAATAAATTATTTATGATAAACAAAACCATAATTTTAGGTACTTGTATTTTTTTAGGCACAGCAAGCTTTGCTCAAAAAGGAAAAGTGCAAAGCGCATGGAGGTCTTTAAGTGACTACGAATCTACGTTAAACGATAAGCCTGATACCAGCTATCTGATGAAAGCTAACCGTAACATAGATCTTGCTTTGGCAGACGAAAGTACTAAGAACCTGGCAAAAACACATGCGTATAAAGCCCGCATTATGTATTATGTTTACCAGTATAATTTAAAACAGGAAACTAAAAACCTGGAAGCTACTATCAGCGATAAAAATGTGAGGGCAGAGGCAGCCTATGGCAATACCCCTACAAAAGAATTTGAAACAGCCTGTAACTCTATTGAAACGATAAAAGCTGTTGATTCAAAATACTTTCAATCCATTTTAGATATCATAAAAGGTGGAAGTGCTGGCAGTGCCAGTGACGACGATTTAAAACTAAGCAGCGTAGCTATGCAGTTAAAATTAGAATCATCTAATATTGCTGTTGGAAAATACAAAGTAAAACAATTCGATCAGGCGGCAGATTTCTTTTATAAATCGGCAACTCTGAATTTATTACTGGCTGAAAAGATTGATACATCCGGATTTTATAATGCTTGTATTTCTGCTCAAAAAGCAAAAAATATGACAAAAATAATGGAGTATAATAAAAAAATGATCGATCAGAATATTGCTGCACCTTATAATTACCAGACTATTTACGATGCAAAGCTTTCTGTTAAAGATACAGCAGGTGCTCTTGAATACTTAGCCTTAGGTAGAAAAGCATATCCTAATGATGTGTACTTAATGAATAAGGAAACCGAAATGTTTTTGCAAAAAGGGAATCAACAGAAAGCACTTGAAAACCTACAGGCAGCTATTGCTAAGGATTCTACCAATGCACAACTCCATTTGGTATTAGGAAACGTTTATGATAATCTTGCCAATCCTAAAGGTGTTACAGGAAAAGATACTACCAAACCTGCAAATTACGACGAGTTGGTAATGAAGGCAGCAGGGCATTATAAAAAAGCAGTTGATCTAAAGCCATCTAATCCGGATAGTTATTTTAATTCGTTATACAATTTAGGTGCTCTGTACAATAACTATGGTGCCACTTTGTATAATAAAGCCATGGAAAAAGCGACGATTACTCAATTAGCAAAAAGCCAAAAAGATATTGAAGCAAAAAGTAAAGAATACTACAAATTAGCTATTCCTTATTTGGAGCAAGCGTTATCTGTAAAACCGGATGACAGATCGAGCATGATTGCTTTAAGAAAGTTGTATTTATTGACCGGCAACGAAGCTAAAAGCAAGGAGTTAAGCGAGAAACTGAAATAGTAGTATTGAGATCTGAGTATAGAGATTTGAGACCTGTAAATTCTTTATAAACCAAAAATCCCTGGCAGAAATGTAAGGGATTTTTAGTTTCGTATAAAATGTTTGTCAATTTAAGCTTGTCTCTAAGATCAGATGCAGATGTCAGGTTCCAATGAGTATAGTGATCGGAGAGTTGAAGGTCCATCATCTCGGTAATTTTAAGAAAAGTACTCAATACTCGTATCTCACTTCTCGTTCCCAGGCTCAAAATCAATGCTAAGTGAATTTACACAATAGCGTTCGCCTGTATCAGTAGGTCCATCGTCAAAAATATGCCCTAAATGGCCTCCACATCTGGCACATACAATTTCAGTGCGAACCATTCCAAAAGTGGTATCTTTTATTTTTTTAATGCGGTCGCCCGAGCCTAATTCCGCATCAAAACTTGGCCAGCCACAGTGTGAGTCAAATTTTTGCGTATCGTCAAATAGCTCATAACCACACCCGGCGCACTTATAGACTCCTTTTTCGAAATGCATATTATATTTTCCGGTAAAAGGGCGTTCAGTGCCTTTTTCTCTCAGTACATGGTATTGTTCAGGATTTAGTTCCTTTTGCCATTCCTCGTCGGTTTTTTGATAGTTTGTGTCCATTGTTTTCAATAATTGTGGTTAGAATGAGAGCATAAATACTAAAAGTATTCTTTTTACGTTAATACAACCAAAAACAATACAAAAAGTTTTCTATTAATGCTAATTAACAGGCATTTATAATTACTAAAAACAAAGGCTTCTTAACAGGCTACACACAAAAAAATAATATATTTGTTGTTTGCCCAAATAATTTATGCAACAAAAGAAATTTGTTACAAATATCGCTTTTTTAATCATTCTTAATCTGCTCATTAAGCCTTTTTGGCCTTTGGGAATTGAGCCTGCGGTTCAAAATGCAGTAGGGAATGCCAGCTATGGAGAATATGCGATCTTGTTTAATTTTTCGTTTCTGTTAAATATTATCCTTGATTTTGGTGTTACTCAATTCAATAATAAAAACATCGCTCAAAATAACCATTTACTGACCAAGCATTTTAGCAGTCTTTTTACATTAAAATTGGTTTTAGGAATCTCTTATTTTTTAATAACCGTACTTCTGGGCTTTATTTTAGGTTACGATTTCCGTTATATGAAATTGCTTTCGATATTGGCAGTTAACCAGTTCTTAATTAGCATGATCCTTTATTTAAGATCAAGCCTTTTAGGAATGCATTTATTTAAAACAGACAGCTTTGTTTCGGTAGCAGACAGGATTATTATGATAGCCATATGCCTTATGCTTTTATTCCGCTGGTTTGGCCTGGAAATAGATATTATGGCTTTTGTATATGCACAAACCATAGGTTATTTTTTAACCGGCGTTATCGCTTTTGCTGCAGTTTATTCCCATACCAGTCATTTTAAGCTTACCTGGAACCTTCCTTTTAGTTTAATGATCCTCAAGCAAAGCTTTCCCTTTGCCATATTGGTGCTTTTAATGACTTTTTATAACCGTTTGGATAGTGTTATGCTTGGCTCTCTGTTACCGGCAGGAGAAGGGTCGGAGCAAGCGGGTATTTATGCTAAAGGTTTCCGTTTACTGGAAGCGGGAAATATGATTGCTTATTTGTTTTCTGTGCAATTAATCCCGGTATTTAGTCGCATGTTAAAGCATAAAGAAAATGTGGAGCAGTTGGTTAAGCTGTCTTTTATTTTATTAATTGCCCCGGCATTAGTGGTTTCAGTGGGATGCTTTTTTTACGCACCCGAAATTTCAGGATTAATCAATCATGTAAAGCCCGGGCAGATCTCTGATTCGTACCGTGAATTTAGTATACTCATGCTTTGTTTTACAGCTGTATCAACCACTTATATTTTTGGAACGTTGCTTACAGCTAATGGGAATTTAAGACAGTTAAATATTATGGCCTTAATAGGTATTTGTATTAACCTTGTATTAAATTTTATTTTAATTCCGCATTACAAAGCGTTGGGAAGTGCTTATTCCAGCTTAATTACACAGTTTTTTACGGCAGCTATCCAAATTTACTTTGCGGTTAAAATATTTAAATTCAAATTCAACACCAAGCTGATATTATCCTTAGGTATTTTTATTACCGGCATCATTGCTTTTAACTTCTTCTCAAAATCGTTTACCACTAACTGGTTTATCAATTTTGCTATTATGTGTGTGTTCTGTGGTTTATGGGCTTTTGTTTCAGGATTACTCAACATAAAATCCATTTATAAATTTGTAAAAATTAAATAACAACAACGTATGAATCAGGCAGACCTAAACAAGGAATCAATAAAGCTATTGGCTAAAATATATAAGTGGAGGAAGAAACTTATTATAGTAACTGTTCTTGCAGCGGTATTATCTATTGTGGCTTCTTTTATTATTTCTCCTCAATACCGTGCTACAGCTATTATTTTCCCATCGCGTACGTTTTCGGTGGCTAAACTATTGGTAGAGCAAAATGCCGGTAATCAGGAAGATTATATGGAGTTAGGCGACGAAGATGACGCGGAGAAATTATTACAGATCCTTAATTCAACGGAGATCAGGGAAATGGCTGCTGAAGAATATGATCTTTACACTCATTGGAAAATACCACGCGATAATGAATTAACAGCGCATTATTTAAATTTAAAATGGAACGAAATGGTGTCTTTTAAAAGAACCGATTATGTTTCCATTCGTATTGATGTGTATGATTACCAATCTGACAGGGCTGCTAAGATAGCCAATTCTATTGTAGCTTATGCTGATTCGGTAAAATTCAGATTAACCAGAGAGGTTGCTAAACAAGCTTTTGCCATTGTGGAAGAAGAATATAACAGCTACCTGAAAAATATAGCTCAAATGGAAGATAGTGTACAAGTATTACGCGAAAAAGGAGTTTTGGATTATAAAAGCGAAATAAAAGCGTATTCTAAAGAAATGGCTAAAGCCGTTGCTAATGGCGACGAGCGCGCTCAGTCTAAATTAAAACCAAAATTAGATACACTCGAAAAATACGGAATGGCATTTGTTGACCTGACAGAAAAATTAAAAAAATACCGTTTCAAATATCCGGTTATCCAGGGTAAATATGATGAAGCATTTGTTAATTTAAATAAGCACCTGCCATCAAAGTTTATAGTTGATAAAGCCGAAAGAAACGAAAAGAAAGCTAAACCGGTGCGTGCATTGATAGTGATCGTATCTACCTTCTCTGCCTTTATGCTGGCCTTGTTATTCCTGCTATTCTGGGATAAGCTGGTAGCCGTTAAGAATGAGGTCGTAAGCCGGTCGAAAGAGGAAAATCTTTAAGTTTTAAAATAATTCGTTTGTTAAAGTTAAAGCAGATACATGCGTTCTATATCATTGTAGTATCTTATATACTGCTTAACACTTATGTATTCTTGTTCGACAGAGGTATGTTTTATCCTGTGAACATGATTCCCGTTTTTTTATTGATCATTTTTCTGGCATTTACTGATATTGAAAAGGTAATGTACCTGATGGCTTTTAGTACACCTCTGGCCATTACCTTAAAAGAATTAGGAATGTCTGACGGGCTTAATCTCAGTTTGCCTTCGGAGCCTTTAATGATCGGTATGACCATCTTGTATTTGCTGAATCAACTGAGTAGTGGCGTTACGATAAAAGAGGTATTAAAACATCCTTTAACGGTTATTATATTAATTCAATTATCATGGATGATCTTTACAAATGCAACCAGTGAGCTTCCGGTTATCTCTTTAAAATATATTCTTTCGCGCATCTGGTTTTTAACTTCCTGCTATTTTATTGCGACCTATATTTTTAGAAACTTCAACTCTATTAAAATATATATTTTGGCTTATGCTGTTGCTTTAGCTATTGTAGCTATTATAACTACCGTAAAACATGCCGCTTATGGTTTTGATGAGAAAACGGCCGATTGGATCGTATCTCCTTTTTATAACGATCACACAGCCTATGGGGCAGTATTGGCTATGTTTATTCCGGTAATGGGAGGCATGCTATTTATGAAAACAGTTTCATTCCCTGTTAAAGTATTATGCTTGTCGCTTCTTGGTATTTTTTTAATATCCATTGTTGTATCTTATGCAAGAGCAGGGTGGCTGAGTCTGGCGGTATCACTTGGAGTTTTGGCTACGTTGATTTTACGGATTAAATTTCGCACCCTGTTAATTACGATTTTCACTACAGTTATTTTGTTTCTGTCTTTTCAGTCAGAGATCATTATGATTTTAGGTAAGAATAATACCGATTCGGATGGCGACTTTATGGCTAACATCGAATCTATGACTAACATCTCGACTGATGTTTCCAACATGGAACGACTGAATCGTTGGTATAGTGCCATTAAAATTTTTGAAGAGTATCCTTATTTGGGAACGGGTCCGGGTACTTACCAGTTTTTATATGCGCCTTATCAAAAAAGCAGTTTAATTACAGAGATCTCTACCAACTTTGGGAATAAAGGAAATGCGCATAGCGAGTATCTGGGGCCATTAAGCGAGCAGGGCATACTGGGTGCTATTATTGTTTTGATATTGGTGTTTTATATTATGCATTTAGGCTACAGGCTGGTGTATGAAATAAAAGACAGGCCGCTTAAAATATTTACCATTTCTATTGTGATGGGCATCAGTACTTATTTTGTGCATGGTTTATTAAATAACTTTCTGGATAGCGATAAGGCTTCTGTGCCTTTCTGGGGCTTCCTGGCTATATTGCTATGTATAGATATGTACCACAAAAAGCAGGTGGAATCGCAACCATAGATTCAGATAATTCCATTATCAAATCCTGATTCCAATTACCAATACATCATCTACCTGACTAAGCTGGCCTTTCCAGTTTTCGAAAGTGGTATCCAGGGCTTTCATCTGCTCATCCATAGATTTGTCCTTAATGCTCAATAAGGTTTCCTTAAAACGTTTGTACATAAATTTCTTTTCAGCCTCGCCGCCAAACTGATCGGCATAGCCATCGGTAAAAAGGTAAATGCAATCGCCCGGTTTAAGATCCAGATATTGATTGGTAAAGGGTTTCGACTCACTGTCTTTGGAGGCAGTTAAAGGCTGTTTGTCTGACTTTAAAATAATAATTTCATTTTCTCTTACAACATACAAAGGATTATTGGCACCTGCATATTGTAATTTCCTGTTTTTCTGATCAATATAACACAAGGCAATATCCATTCCATCTCTTAGCGGAGTATCTTCACTGTTTCTGTTCAGGCTCTTTTTTAACTCTGTATTTACATAATCCAATACAAGAGAAGGTGTATGATTAACTTTAACATCTGTAATAGCCTGATTTAGCAAGGTATTGCCAATAATACTCATAAATGCTCCCGGTACTCCATGCCCGGTACAATCTACGGCAGCAATCATTAATGTATCAGTATGTTCTTTAAAAGTATGGTGGGTAAACCAATAAAAATCGCCGCTTACCACATCTCTTGGTTTAAATAAAATAAAAGAGTGGGGGGCATAATCTTTTAGTTTTTCTTTCTCTATAAAAATAGAACGTTGAATGCGTTTAGAATATTCGATACTATCGGTAATATCTTTATTTTTTTCGTCAATAAGCATTCGCTGTTCATTGAGTTCGTTCTCCATTTTTAATCTTTCGCGAATGTCTCTCGCGTAAATTACAATGGCGGGGCGGCCCGCAAACGGCGCTACCTTTGCAGAGCATTCAACAGCAATTAATTCGCCCGATTTTGTTACAAAGGGGATGTCGGAATAAATCAATCCGCCTTTTTCCCACACATCTGCTACAATTTTAGAGCTTTGATTAAGATATGACTGGGGATGAATATCAAATAAAGAAAGGCTTTCAAGTTCTTCCTTCGGGTATCCCAGTAATTTAGCGGCACTGGGATTACTTTGATGAATCTTACCATCTACAATATCGATAACAATCATGGCATCATTAGCCTGATCAATAATACTACTGTAATTATTTAGTTCTTTCTTTAAAGAGTCGATTGTGTCTTCATGATTTTTCAGCTCTTCTTTAGTAACGGTTTTTTCTTTTTGGCTAGTTTTATCGTTGGAATGAGTTGATTCTAACAAGGTGTCTTTAGACTCGCGGTATTGCCCATCCAATTGTTCAACGATAGGAAATATTAACGAAGGGTTTAAAAATTCACCCACTTTATCCGGTCTTGAAACATAGCGAACAAGCCCTTTTTTATCGATGAGGAAAGAAGCCGGTAAAGGAATTCCTTCTTCATACTTTTCGGCAAAGGTATTGTCGTATTCTTTTAACTGAACACCGTAGATCATCGCTGTACGCTGTCCTTCATCAGACAATACTTTAAAATCCAGTCCGAGTTTTTCTACCATCTCTCTGTTTACACCAACAGGATCTGGGCCTATAGCCATTACCAATACATTTTTCGATTGAAACTTATCATTGTTTTTGGCATAAGTACGTAGCATCATGTGGCAACCGGGACACCAGTCGCCCCGTACAAAAATTAATAGTATATGCCGTTCATCTTTAAAATCAGAAAGTTTTACGAGTTTGCCATCCTGATCGGGTAATTCAAACTCATTGGCAGCTTTTCCAATCTGTACGCGGTATCCGCCACGTGCGTTTTTTAGTAATTGGTTCTTATCGCTGGTTGTTCCCCAGGCAAACACAATATCCAAAAGAATAATCGGTAAAGGAATAAGGTAGGTGATCCAATGGTGATGATAGAGTAGGTTTGAAGTAACCAACGTAGCAATACCTATTGCTGTCGTCACGGGTTCAAACCAGGAATAACCGGTATATGAAAAGGTGGTAAAGAATGCAATGCGAATAACAGGTACACAGGCAAGTATGAAAAGTGCTATAGTGGCAAACGGAAAATGTCCGTAAGATATATCGAGGTTTAAGCCTAATACAACTCCTGAAAATATCACAGTAAAAAACTGGTAATTGCTTGTATAGATAGATACCTCCCGCATGGCTGCAAAAAAAGCGACAATTGTCAGGATCGAAGAAACCGTTGTAAACCTCAAACCCATCAATACAATGGCAATACCTATAAGAATAACGGCAAGCGTGGTGGTTTTATGAAATTTATTCATCTTATACCAAATATATATAAATTAAGGCAGACATAAATCGTTTGGGGCTGTAAAATAAAAAGTCCCTGCCAACATACGTAGCAGGGACTTTTATAGTTTTATCTCTTGTATTGCAGAATTAGTTTTTAAACATTTTTAGCAGTGTTGCAAGTTTAGCTTTTAACTCGGTACGCGCTATAATTTTATCAAGGAAACCGTGTTCCAAAACAAATTCAGCAGTTTGGAATCCTTTAGGAAGATCTTTACCAATGGTTTCTTTTACTACGCGCGGGCCGGCAAAGCCAATTAAAGCACCAGGTTCAGAAATATTTAAATCGCCCAACATGGCATAACTTGCCGTAACACCACCTGTTGTAGGATCTGTACATAAAGAGATGTAAGGGATTCCTGCTTTATCCATTAACGATAGCTTAGCCGATGTTTTTGCCATTTGCATTAAAGAAAATGCCGCTTCCATCATACGGGCACCACCGGATTTAGAAATGATCAATAAAGGTGTTTTGTTTTGTAAACAAAAATCGATAGCACGCGAAATCTTTTCTCCAACTACACTTCCCATAGAACCGCCAATAAAGCCAAAGTCCATACAGCAAATAACCAAATCGTTTCCGTTCACTTTGCCATAGGCACTTCTTAAAGCATCTTTTAAGCCCGATTTCTTGATGGTATCGGTTAAGCGGTCGGTATATTTTTTGGTATCTGTAAAATCCAGAGGATCGCCGCTTACCAGGTTTTCATGAAGTTCTGTAAAATTGTTATCATCAAAAATAATTTCGAAATACTCAGCACTGCCAATTCGCTCATGATAACCGCAGTCTATGCAAACATGCTGGTGTGCTTTATGTTCCTGTGCTGTATGTATCTTCTTACATGAAGGACATTTGTACCACAAACCTTCGGGAGTTTCTCTCTTTTCGGTAGTAGTAGTGGTAATACCTTCTTTTAATCGTTTAAACCAACCCATTTATTTCAAGTTTTATTTATTAGTTTTAAGTTTTTAATATTAAGAACTTAACATTAAAAACTGATAACTGTTATCTATGCTACTGTTATCGTTTTATCTAAATATACGTCCTGAACAGAGTTCAACAATTCAACGCCTTCTTTTAAAGGTTTTTGAAATGCTTTACGTCCGGATATTAAGCCTTGCCCGCCACCTCTTTTGTTAACAACCGCAGTAGTTACTGCTTCTGCTAAATCGGAGGCACCTTTACTTTCGCCACCACTGTTAATTAAACCTACTTTACCCATATAGCAATTAGCTACCTGGTAACGGCATAAATCGATAGGATGATCAGTCGTTAATTCAGAATATACTTTAGGATGTGTTTTTCCATGACCAATAGCATTGTAACCGCCATTTTTGTCAGACATTTTTTGTTTGATGATATCAGCCTGGATAGTTACACCAAGGTGATTTGCCTGTGACGATAAATCAACTGCTGTATGATAATCTACACCGTCTTTTTTGAAAGCAGAGTTACGGGTATAGCACCATAAGATAGTTGCCATGCCTAGTTCGTGGGCTCTTTCAAATGCCTGAGCCACTTCAATAATTTGTCTTCCTGACTCGGCAGAACCAAAGTAAATGGTTGCTCCAACAGCTACAGCTCCCATGTTCCAGGCATCTTCAACAGAGCCAAACATGATCTGATCAAATTTATTGGGGTATGATAAAAACTCGTTATGGTTAATTTTAACAATAAAAGGAATTTTGTGAGCATATTTACGGGCTACAGAGCCTAATACGCCATATGTGGAAGCAACGGCGTTACAACCGCCTTCAATAGCCAGTTTTACAATGTTTTCGCTGTCGAAATAAATAGGGTTAGGGGCAAAGGAAGCACCTGCACTATGTTCTATACCCTGATCAACAGGAAGTATGCTCATATAGCCTGTATTTGCCAAACGGCCTGTACTATATAGTTGTTGTAAGCTTCTTAATACCTGTGGGTTTCTGTTAGAGTAGGCAAATGTCTGGTCTATAAAATTTGCGTTAGGTATAACAATATTTTCTTTAGAAATAGTTTTGCAGGTGTGGTTCAATAAACTATCAGCCTGCGATCCTAGTAAGTCGGTTATTTTAGACATATATGTTTTTTAAGGCTACAAATTTAAGGAAAATTCATGAAAACAAGCATAAAAAAACCCCGATTAATCGGGGTTTATAAACATTATATATTTAAAAATTATTCAGCTACCTGAACCATTTTGAAAGGAACATTGATAATTGCCTGGTAATCTTCACCAGCTTCCAACATATCCTCATCATCTTCTTCATAATGCCAGTTAATAGTAACTGCACTACCACCTTTATGAATTGCTTCTAATTTTTTAAACACATCCAAAATGCATTTTGAAGAACTTGTGTTAAAATATTCAAGTTGAATATTAACAGTAGTTGCCGGTTTAGATGCAGTAGAGTATTTATCTAACGCGTCAACTAACGGTTTGTAAAACTCAATAGAATTTTCAGGAATTGAACGTCCTTTAATTTCTAATACACCATTTTGAATATCAAATGAAATAGTAGGTGTTTTTGGTGTGCCTTCGATAGCGTATTTTTCCATAATGAGCGTGGTTTTATATAAGTTGTGGTTGTGTTACTTTTATGATGAGTGTAAAGAAAGAAACTTTATTGTCAATTTCCAAAAAATTGTAATCTAATTTTTCACCTGTTTTTCGGGCTATGTCTATCATTCCTAATCCTCCTCCGCCTTTTAAAGACATTTCACCGTTATTTAAGACCGCTTTGTAATAATCTTTTAACTGATCTTTTGATAGGGCATTTACATCATCCAGCCGTGTTTTAAGACCATGAATATTTTCGTTCAAAATGTAATTACCGGTAATAATGTTGTAAGCGCCTTCGTTTTTAGCAATCATAAATATGGCACTGCGGTTTTTATCTCCATTTTCATCGGTTGCATCGTCCATATGATGGTAAAGATTTTGCAAACATTCAACCAGAACATTGTATACTTTTTTCTTTGTTTTAGGCTCCTCCATCATGTTGTCCATTTTATTCTCCATAATCTGGAGTATAGAGGTCAACAATTCAGAAGTAATATCTCCTTTAAATGAAAGAAGGATATTATTCTTCTCCATTTTATCATATATATTGAACGCATCAATCATAAGGGCCACTTATACTACTTATTTAAGTTTAAAGGATACCGTTTGGCCATTTACTGTAAATGTTGCGTCATCATCGCATGCTCCGCTACCAAAATCTACTGTTCTTGTTTTAAATCCGTCTGGTGTAAGTTCCAAAGTACCTGAAGAAATGTATTTACAAGTTGTTTTTTTAATTAAAGGACTTGTAATATTTGTAGTAAAGTTGCGTCCCTCTCTGTTTTTACCGGTAGATGATCCTGAGATAGAAAACTCATCATCATCGCTGTTACTTTTAGTGCTGAAACCTGCTACCTGTTTTAAGGTTTTGGTGCAGGCATAATCAATATTCCATGAACCATCCGTACAATGTCCGTTTATGACTTCAGTTGTAATGGTTAATGAATCGGGTCTTGTAATTTTAATCTGCCCGGTGTAAGATACTGTATTTGCTTTATAGCCAACTAAATCAATGGTAACGGCATTATTGTATACCGACCATCTTTTAGCTGTTGTAATGTTTATTTTTCCGGTTCTGTAAACACCATCACTACCGGTACAGCCGGTAGTTCCATAATTGATTTGGAAGGTTACAGGGCCATTGTCATATACTTTATCGTTATTGGCATCCGTTGTGTCACCTGAAACAATTGAAAACGTTTCGCAAGCATAAATTCTTTTGATTCCTTTTTCATTAATGCTTTTATCATTAACAATTGGCTGAATGGACATGAATTGCTGTTCGCAAATGGCATTATCCACAACCGATTGGGTTTCATTATCTACTTCTGTTTTCTTTTTACAAGAATCTAAAGAAATCATCGCTGAAACGATTATAACGGAAGATAAAAATAGCTTGTTTTTCATTTGTTTGGGGTTTATTCCAAAAACACGGCAATTAAAGTGCCAAATTTTAATTCAAATATATAATTAAATTCATTAAAAAAAATAAATTTCCTATATTTTTTTACAGTTTAATTCCAATAACCAACACATCATCAACCTGTTCATAATTCCCTTTCCATGTGTCGAAAAGGTGTTCAAGTTCCTGTTGTTGTTCGGCCATAGAGTGTTTATGGATAGCCAGCAGATGATTATGAAAGCGTTTTACCATAAATTTCTTTCCTTTCTCTCCCCCAAACTGATCGGCATATCCATCGCTGAACATATACAACATGTCATTTTTATTAAAGGTACGCTTATGGGTAATGTAGGTTCTTTCCTTATCCAGCTGGGCTCCGCCAATAGGATATTTGTTACCGTCAATTTTTTCAAGCTCATTTTGCTCGTTAATAATAACCAGGTTACGAAACGCCCCTGCCCACAATCCTTCGCGGGTTTCGGTATTAATGGCTAGTATCGACAAATCCATGCCATCGCTTGTATTTACCTGGTTTTGCCCTTGTTTTAAGGCTGCCTGAACACCTTTATGTAACTCTTTTAAGATAGTTCCGGGATCAAAGTTTCCTTTTTCGGACACAATCTGGTTTAGTAAGTTATGACCTATCATACTCATAAAAGCGCCGGGTACGCCATGTCCTGTACAATCTACAGCTGCTATGATCTTGTAATTATCTTTTTCACCGAACCAATAAAAATCGCCACTTACAATGTCTTTAGGTCTGTATAAAATAAATATGTTTTTTATTTTAGAGAAAATAAGGTCAAGAGAGGGTAAAATAGCTTCCTGAATTCGTTTCGCATATTCAATGCTGCTTGTAATATCCTTGTTCTTTTCTGCAAGCTCTTTTGTACGTTCTGCTACTTTATTTTCGAGAATCTTATTTTCTTTTTTTACGGCATTGGTTCGGTAGCTGCTAATGCCTATTACCAAGGTAAAAGCGACAATACCTGCCAACACATAAAACCAGGTGGTACGCCACCATGGCGGAATAACGGTGATTTTTAATTCAAAAGGTGTTTCACTCCAAACGCCATCGCTATTGGTTGCTTTTACTTTAAAGGTATAATCTCCACCGGGTAATTCGGTATAGGAAACGAAACGCACATCTGAAGGTGAGGACCAGTCGTTGTCATAGCCTTCGAGCTTATACATAAATTTATTTTTGCCCGACGATTGATAATCCAAAGCGACAACCTCAAACGTGAAATAATTTTCTTTATGCGAAAGCTTAATATCTTTGATATACAAAATGCTGCTGTCTGTTTTTATTTCTTTCCCTTGTCGTGAAAACGAATAAATAAAGGTATTAGGTGTTATCTTACTTTCCTTAATAGCTTTAGGGTTAAAATAATTGATACCCGAAATACCACCCACTAAAATAGTCCCGTCTTTACATAAGTAGTAAGCTCCAAGGTTAAATTCCCTGGCCTGAATCCCATCTTTTGTATTGTAATTTCTGAAGGCTGACCCGTTTTCGTTTACTGTTTTTGTATCGAATTTTGTAAGTCCAAAATTAGTAGGAAGCCATAAATTCCCATCATTATCGGGTATTGCAGCATATATATAACTATTCAGTAAGCCGTCTTTTTCGGTATAAACTAAAAATTGTTTTTTGGAAGTGTCAAATTTATTAAGCCCGTAATTTGTAGAGATCCAGTAGTAGCCATCATGGTCTAAGTAAATATGATTAACGCTATTGGAACTTATGGAGTTTTTATTTTCGAGGTGTTTATATATTTTAATAATGGGTCTATCAATACTTGTCACAAAATCGAGCACACATAAACCACCACCCGATGTTCCAACCCATAGGCTATTGTCTTTAGGATCTTCGAAAACGGTATTTATTTTATCTGAAGGTAAGCCTTGGTTTGTTGTAAAACGTTTTACGGTTAATGTATTGGGGTTAATAGCATATAAGCCATCTCCAAAGGTTCCTGCCCAGATGGCACCGCTTTTTGTTTGAATGATTTTGAGAACTGTACCGCCTAAATTAGTGTCTCCTAAAATAATTTTTGAAGAGTTTTTCTTAGGATCGTAAATAATAATTCCCTGCCCAAATGTTCCTATCCAGATTCTCCCTTCTGTATCTTCCAGTAAACTAAGCACAGCACTGGCACCGTACTTTTTAAGGATAGCTGTTATATCAGTAAATTTTTTGTCTTTCGCTTCTTTTTTGTAGAAACCATCGGCTGTACCAACCCAATAGGTATTATCCGCGGTTTGTAAAACAGAATAAATAAAATCGTTGCTTAGCCCGCTGTGAAAATCCCATAAAGGAAATTTGTTGGAAGAAACGAAGTAAATATTGATGCCTTTATCCTGTGTTGCAACCCATAAGTTCTTTTGTTTATCGGTAAATAAGTAAGATACTTTATTATCTGATAAAGAGGTTTGGTTGGATTGATCATTTGTGAAAACAGCGTAGGTTGAATTTTTGACATTGTATTTTACAACACCACCCCATGTTCCAATCCAGATATGGCTCGAATCCTGCACACTGGTTAAGGAGATAACCCTGTTATTGTGCCTTGAATCGAGGCTGAGATCAATGGCTTTGGTAAATTCTTTTTTAAGAGGGTCAAATACTAAAATGCCTTCATCCGTACCGCACCATATATTTCCTTCCACTTCGCTCATGCAGCGCATGTTATATTTTTCAGACGCAGCCGCTGATTTCGATTTGCCTAAAATACTAGCGGGAATCCTGTAATGGATTAATTTTTTAGCTTGTTGGTTGTATTCAAATAAGCCATTTCCGTAGGATGCTACATAGATATTGTTTTTAGAATCCTTAAAAATGTATTTTAAATTAATAGCTTCTATAGAATCGAGGTTAGAAACTAATTCAAATTTTTTGGTACTGGTGTTAAAAATATTCAAACCATTATCGGTCGCTATTAATAACTCTGTGGCATTCAGTTCTATAATATGCCTTACCGAATTACTGGAGATCGTTTTTTTATCAAGCCCGTTTTTATAATTTGTAAAGTTTTCCGTTCGTTTGTTTAATACAGATAAGCCACCATCATCTGTTCCTATGTATAAATTATTATTGTGATCTTCGTAAAGGCAGTTAACATAATTGGATGCTATAGCCGACTTTGAATACTGATCGGTTTTATAGGTTTTAATATGATAACCGTCATACCTGTTTAAGCCATCCTGTGTACCAATCCAGATAAAATCCTGAGAGTCCTGAAAGATCGTTAAAACACTTACGGTGGATAAACCTTCATCTATACTTAATCGTTTAAATTTGAGGTTTTGTGAGTGTAATAATGCAGGTAAAGTAAAAAGCACTGTTACCAGGCAAAGTAATTTCGATATGTTGTATTTTTTCTGGATCATTGTAAGGCGATCTAAATTTACTAAAAATGTATAAACCTTAATGTATTTTTTATAATCTTGTAAAAACAAAAAGAACAGTGAATTTTAAGAGTAGAAAAGATTTGGTTTTTTTAGTGTTAGCTGGTTTTTTTATCACTAATGCTATTGTTGCAGAGCTTATTGGTGGTAAGCTGGTGCAGTATTTTGGCCTGTTTACACAAAGCATTAGCATTATCATGTGGCCAATGGTATTTATTTTAACAGATATCATTAACGAACATTTTGGGAAAGATGGTGTTAAAAAGCTCACTTATATCACGGTTGGACTCATTTCTTTTACGTTTATACTGTTAAGCATAGCCATTCATACAGAGGCAACATCTTTTTCTCCGGTACCGGATAGTGCATTTAAAACCGTATTTGGCCAGTCGCAATGGATCATTGTAGGTAGTGTAACTGCTTTTTTTATTTCGCAATTGGTAGATGTATATATTTTCTGGGTCTTTAAAAAAATGACAGGCAATAAGCATATCTGGCTAAGAGCAACGGGCAGTACTGTTGTAAGCCAGTTAATTGATACTTTTGTGGTTCAATTTATCGCCTTTGTAATACCCGGTAAATGGGCGTTTGATGAATTTTTGCGTAATGCTTCCTGGGGCTATGGCTTTAAATTATTGATAGCTCTGGCCTTAATTCCATTGATATATGGAGGACATTTTTTAATTGAACGGTATCTTAAAAAAGATAAGCCGGTAATAGAGGGTGTAAGTTCCGGAGAATAAGACAGAATCTAAAAGGCCTATTCAATTAATTCAAACTTAGCAGCTGCTATAGCTTTATTGGTAGCATTAAAGTGCCACCACTCGGTATGCATCATTGTAAAACCGGCACGTTGCATGACGCCGCGTAGCAATAACCTGTTTGCATAAGCTTCCTGCGATAGTTTTCCTTCTTTTAAAAATTGCTGCTCTTTCTTTGGCTGGCTTAATTCATTAAAGCTATCGAAAGGTGTACCCATATCTAAAAGCACCTGGTTTTCGCCTATAATACCAACATCTACTGCCGCTCCATAATTGTGTAGGGAAATATCTTTAGGATGCGCCAGGTAGTTTATTTTTTGAGCAACAGGCATATCCAGTTCGTCCCACATTAATTGCTGGATATGCAAAGGCCGCACAGCATCAAATACAATAATGTGGTATTGAGGATAGTTTTGCTGCAGGTAATATTGCGCGTTACATAGTTTAATGGCTACTTCGCAAGGCAAATAACACCTGGTAAGATTTTTATAAATAATTTTATGCAAAAAGTTTTCTGCGGTAGAGTAGTGCAGTGCTACTCTGATATTAGCGTCGAGTTCCTGAACATTGACCAATTTTTTTTGAATGAAATAATGTTCCAGCTCCGAAGTATCATTTTTAGTAATAACCGAATCTTTGGCTTCTACAGGACTATTTTTTGAAATAACTTTTACGGGCGCATCCTTCACATTGGGCGTGCAATTGGTTAAGGCGGCCAACACTGCTAAAGCTGTTACGCAACGCATGGTTTTAAATAACAGGATACACCACATAATTGCGGGGTGTTTCATATAATGTAATTTCGAGATCGAAAGCGGCATCAATTTTTTTACGGAGCAGTTCGTAGATAATTCTGGCAATATTTTCGGCGGTGGGATTAAGTGTTTTAAATTCAGCCGTATCCAGATTTAAATTTTTGTGATCGAAACGTTCGGTTATTTCCTGTTTAATCAACTCGTTCAGCAATTTCATATCATATACATAACCGGTTTGCGGATTAACCTCGCCTACCAGTTTTACAATCAGTTCGTAATTGTGTCCGTGGAAATTAGGATTATTACAGAGGCCAAAAATTTCGTCGTTGGTTTTATCGTCGAAGGCAGGATTATTAAGCCTGTGGGCAGCATTAAAGTGTGCTTTTCTGAATATAGCGGTCTTCATTTCAGTGATTGAGTTTTTGAATTAAAAAGCTTTAGAGTGTTAAAATTAGCATTTAATTTTTTAATTAAATAACTCCCCTGATTTTCTAACGGTGTTAGTATTTACAATAGGTTTCTATAAGCTTTATAGCCATTTCATCGCCCAAACTATCTGCTTTATTAAGGTCTTCGCAGGCACCTCTTTTATCTTTACTGGCAAATTTTACGGCAGCTCTGTTTACAAATGCTGCACCGTAATCAAATTTTAATTTGATAGAATAATCAAAATCCTTTAATGCTTCCACAAATTGTTTGTTCTCTCCTTTAGCAACTCCTCTGTAATTGTAGCTTACCGGGTTTTTAGGGTTTACTTTTATGGCAGCATCCAGATCGGCAATGGCGCCGCTGTTATCCTTTGTTTCTATTTTGCAGGCACCGCGCATGATCAGAGCATCTTCTTCATCAGGAAAAGCTTCGAGGTAAACATTCCAGTCGTTTATCGCATTTTTGTAATCCTTGGTTTCAAACCTTGCCTTTGCCCGCGTTTTATAAGCTGTATATACAGGTTTATCGGCCGGTATTATTTTCATGGCCGCATCTATTTCCTTTATAACATAAGGATATTCTTTTAAGCCAAAGCGAATATCTGCTTTTAATAACATGGCATCAATATAGTTAGGCCTAATATCTATGGCAGCATTGCAGGCATCCAGTGCTGTTTTGTACGCCTTGCCATCATACATGAGTTTGGCCTGATAATAAAAAAGTTCAGCATCCTCAATCTTGAGCGCCAGGGCCGAATCAATAGTGGCTTTAGCTTCCTTATACCTATGCGATTCATAATATAAAATGCCCAGTGTTTTCTGACTTTCAAAATTATCGGGAGCTATTTTTAATGCAGCTTTCAGGTCTTTTTCGGCGCCTTTATAATCTTCTTTTTTAAGCTTTGAAAACGCCATTTTGTTATATGCCTCAACATAATCGGGTTTTAGTTTCACCGCTTTTTTTAAGGAAGTAATGGCATCATCATATTTGGCTGAATCAATAAGCTTTACAGCCGCTTTATAGAGGGCAATTTCGGGATTGGCATTTTTGGCAGTGTCTTTTTGGGCGTAACAGCCTATTTGTAAGATAATCAGTATTATAACCACAAGCCATCTCAACATATACTTTAGCCTATTTAATTTTGTTTTTAATTAGGGATGATTAAATTTACACAAACAATTTTAAATATAAAATTATGCCATTCATTATTATTTTAGCGGTGTTAGCATTATTGCTGATTTTTTTATCCTTTGTAACTGTACAACAAGGTACAGTAGCGGTAATTACAGTTTTCGGAAAATATAAAAGGATCCTTACTCCGGGCCTTAGTATGAAGATTCCTTTTATTGAAAAAGTGTATAAAAAAATATCCATTCAAAACAGGAGTGTAGAATTGGGTTTTCAGGCGGTAACGATTGATCAGGCTAATGTAAATTTCACAGCCATGTTGTTATACGCTGTGGTAAACCAAAACGAAGAGTCAATTAAAAATGTGGCTTTTAAATTTGTGGACGAGCGTAACCTGATGCAGGCATTGGTTCGTTCTATCGAAGGTTCGGTAAGGGCTTTCGTAGCAACCAAAAAACAATCGGAGGTTTTATCATTAAGAAGAGATATTGTGGAAGCTGTAAAAGAACAGTTGGATGTTATGCTCGAAGAATGGGGATACCACTTAATAGATCTTCAGTTAAACGATATTACGTTTGATGAAGAAGTAATGCGTTCTATGGCAAAAGTAGTGGCGAGTAATAACTTAAAAGCTGCAGCAGAGAACGAAGGGCAGGCTTTATTGATTACCCGAACAAAAGCTGCTGAAGCCGAAGGTAACTTTATTAAAATTTCAGCTACAGCCGAAAAAGAAGCAGCTCAAATGCGCGGTCAGGGGATTGCCCTGTTCAGAGAAGAAGTAGCCCGTGGGATGGCAGAAGCTGCCAAACAAATGCAGGAATCTAACCTGGATACATCACTTATTTTATTTAGTATGTGGACAGAGGCTGTGAAAAATTTCGCAGAACAGGGCAATGGAAATATTATATTTTTAGATGGAAGTGTGGAAGGAATGGATAAAACCATGAAACAGATGATGGCCCTTAATACAAGGGATGCCAGCCAAAAGCCGGCTAAATAATAATCAAAATGTTAAATTCTGTATTAAGAAACTGTAAAAAAATTGAAGTTTTTAAATTAATTTTTTAATGCTTATATTTATATCACGACAAACAATAAACCAACCGCTCTAATGAAAAAACAATTATTGACTTTATTGGGTAGTGCATTATTTCTATCAAACGCATACTCCCAAGAAAACCCTAGTAAAAAATTGCCTTGCAACACCTATCAGGCAATGGAAGAAGCCTTTAAGGCCAATCCTAATTTGAAACTTAAATATGATTTAATTCAGTCGCAGCTTGAAACAGAGTATACGGCCGAATTAAACAATACGCAACAAAGGCCGTCTGCTGCTTCGTATACTATCCCGGTTGTGTTTCATGTAATGGGAGCTCAAAGTATTACCGATCAGGTGTTTATTGATGCCATTGCTCAGGTAAACAGAGATTACGGGCGTGCAGGATCAGATACAGGAACAATCAATTCTAATTTTAAATCGTTGTATGTGAGTGCTGATATGGTTTTTGCTTTGGCAAAAAAAGATCCTAACGGCAATTGTACAAACGGGATCATTCGTCATGATAACGAAAACTCTTATTGGAATCAACAAGGCGGAGCATATAATTACTCAGGTACAGGTACTAACCGTTGGCCCCCAAATAAATATTTAAATGTTTATGTTGTATCTTGTATCTATAGCACTTCGCAAGGAATAAACTGTCCTACTACAGGTGGTCTGTACCTCGGTGGATACACTTATGTTCCGGGGTCGGCGCCTAGTACAAATGCTGATGCCATTGTTTACCGTGCCAGCGAACTGGTAGGTTTGAACGCCCGCGCTTTAAGCCATGAAATAGGCCACTGGTTTAATTTACAACACACTTTTGGAAGCACCAACAGCCCGGGAATGTCTTGTGGTGATGATGGTGTGACCGATACTCCCAAAACAATTGGAGTTCAAAGTCAATGCCCTGCAAGTACAACAAACTCTTGTACAGGTTCAGGTAATATATGGAATGTTGAAAATTTTATGGATTATTCTTCTTGTCCAAAAAACTTTACTCAAGGTCAGGTAACGCGTATGCGTACCGCAGCAACCAGTACAATTTCTCCTTTCAGAAGTAACTTATGGTCTGCTGCAAATCTTACAGCCACGGGTATTACGGGGGGGTATACCTGTACTCCGGTTGCAGACTTTTCAGCTAATAAACAAAGCGTATGTGCGGGTAATCCTGTGACATTTACCAGTGAGAGTGAGTTAGGAACATCAGGAAGCATAGCCTGGACATTTGAAGCAGGATCACCTGCAACATCTACTGCTACTACACAAATTGTAAACTATACAACACCGGGAACCTACTCTGTAGTTTTAACGGCTACAAATCCTAATGGAGTTAATACTAAAACGCAAACTTCTTATATAACTGTAGTACAAGGTGCAGGAGGCGTTTTATTGCCTAGCTCACACGATTTCGAAGCAGGTATGCCGGGTATAAATGTGATTAATAATAATGCAGGATCTATAGCATGGGCTATAAACACCGGCACAGGTGCTAATGGTACTGCACAAAGCATCTTTTTAAATAATGCTTCACAGGCAAGTTCAGGTGGTCATGTTGATATTTTTGAAACGCCGATCTATAACTTTGCAACTACTACAAATATTGGTCTTTCCTATTACTATGCTTATGCTAAGAAAATTACAACACAGGCCGATACGTTTAAAGTACAGTACAGCCTTGATTGTGGTGGAACATGGACTAGTATTGCCGGTGTGCCTAATGCCAATACAATGGCTACAAACTCAGGCAGCGTTACTTCTTCTTCTTTCTCTCCATCTGCAGCCCAATGGAAACAGGTTAATATTGCAACCGCTTTATTAAGTAATATATACAATAAACCAAGTGTGAAATTCCGTTTTTGGTTTAAAAGCGATGCAACAGCAGGAAGCTCTAACAACATTTTTATTGATCAGATCAATTTATCAGGCTCTGTCGGTATAAATGAACTGGAGAATACTCTTGGAATGCTTATCTATCCTAACCCTACGAACTCTTCGGCTACTATTGATTTTAGTATTTATAATAACGAAAAAGTAAAAATCAGCGTGGCAGATATCGTAGGAAGAATAGTGGAAGAATCAGATAATTTTTCTACAAATGGAAACAGAGCAAGTTATATCGTTAACAAAAATGGTTCTTTAGCAAAAGGTGTATACATTGTGAACGTACATGTAAACAACCAGGTAGTTTCTAAAAAACTGATTATAGAGTAAGTTATAGAATAATATCATTTAAAGCGGCTTATGATGATTCATAAGCCGCTTTTATTTTGAAATTAGATGAATGCTTTACGCAGGTTATAAATTCATGAAAAGGACTTACTGGCTATTTAAATGAGACGCAGACTTAATTTTGTATTTTTGAAAAACTTTTATGAAGAAATACGCGTCACTTTTCATTGCGCTTTGCATAACATATACTTCCGGAGCCCAAACCGAAAAACAGAACTCATGGGCAATTTTTTATAGGCGCGTTTGCTTCGCCCGATCTGTCTTTCAGTAAAATAGACCGTATTAATAGTAGCTATCCACGTATCGCAAATTTTAATAATGGTCATTTAGATCTTCCGCGTCTCTCATTTACTGCGGGTTTGGAAGCATTATATCAGATTAATGAGCGCTTTGCTTTAACGCTTGGCGCGCAGTATAGCAGCAAAGGAGGAAAAACAAAACTGATCATTTATGAAAAAGGACCCGCTTATGACCCTAGTGTCCGTTACGTATATCATTTCCGATTTATTGATGTGCCCTTGCGCCTGGATTATTATTTTAGTAAAAAGAAAATAGCGCCTTTTATTTCTACAGGTATATCTACCAATGTGGCTATAGGTCAATTAACAACTACATTTAACCCTAATGCTTTTTATAATGAAAACTCTCAGGGTTTTTCTTCTATTAATTTGCAGTTTCAGCTTGGGGCAGGAGTGGATATCACTTTCGAAAAATCGAGACTCAGGATTTCCCCTCTTTACAGGCTTTCTATTCTTAAATCGGATTTAGGAATAGATCGGGGCTATTACTCTTCGGTTTATCCGGCCAAACAGGTAACAGGACGATTGTTTTCTTTTGGACTTGGACTTAGCTATATATTTAGCTTAGGACACAACAAATACAAAAAAGTAAATACCAACGGTACGAGAGATCTTTAAAGCAGGTTTATTAAATTAGCAGGGATAAAGACCCTGTAATTAAGCCTTTTTAGCAAATAATTTCACTTTAGATTCCTGTCTTTTTAACAGACGTGAAATGTTCTTTTTGTGAGTTACTATTAAGAGTATGGCTACAAAAACAGAGAAGATCAACAGTGTTTGATTCTCGTTTTTAAATCCTACATTTAAAATGATTGGAAAGCTAATCCCGCCTATCATAGAAGAAAGCGATACATAACGGGTAAGAATCAAAACGGTTAAAAAAATCAATAATACCAATAAACTTGTAAAAGGAGTAAGGCAAATAACAACTCCAAGTATAGTGGCTACACCTTTACCACCTCTGAAACCTGCAAAAACAGGAAATACATGGCCTACAAGTGCAGCAATACCAAGCCCTAACTCAAGGTTAACAAATTGGGTACTATTAAACATAAATGGAGATAAAAAAGCAAGAGCGGTTGCCGCCATACCTTTTAAAATATCAATGATCAAAACCGGAACACCTGCTCTTTTACCCAAAACCCTGAAAGTGTTGGTAGCACCGGCATTTCCACTGCCAAATTCCCTTACATCAATCCCGTAAAAACGCTTGCCCCACCAAACAGCTGTGGGTATAGATCCAAAAAAGTAAGCAGAAACTAAGAGCGCAATAATAATAGTGGTTTCCAAATCTGGTTTAGTTTTAGTTACACAAATATAACAATTATTTAAAATAACAAAACTATAGGTCATTTTAATAAGTGCATAAATATTAACACAAAATTATGAAAAAAGCCAATAAAATATAATTGGCTTTTTTTCACTTTTATTACCTAAATTTTACTATTTTCACGCCTCTTATGATTAGCTACGTAAATGGGCAAATAGCCGAATTAAATCCTGCATTTGCAGTAATAGAAAGCAATGGGGTAGGCTATGGTTTATTGATATCTCTTACCACTTATACAGGCATACAGGGTAAAGCTACGGCTAAACTGTATGTTGAAAGTGTGTATATACGTGATGATAACCCAAAATATTACGGATTTGCCGATGTAGAAGAACGGGATCTGTTTCGTAAACTTATTTCTGTTTCGGGTGTGGGTGGCGGCAGTGCTATTTTAATGTTATCCTCTTTATCGGCAGCCGAAATTGCGGGGGCAATTAACACGGCCAACGTTACAATGTTAAAAAGCATAAAAGGTATTGGAGAGAAGACTGCGCAAAGGATTGTGGTAGACCTGAAAGGCAAAATGGGTAAGCATGAAGGAGGAATTTCACAGATTTTAACGACATCGTACAATAAAAATAAAGATGAGGCGTTAATGGCTCTGATTACATTAGGTTTTCCGAAAATGACAGCAGAAAAGGCAATAGAAAAGGCAATTAAGCAACAAGGAATAGCAACTGATAATGTGGAATTGCTGATAAAATCGGCACTAAAAAATATGTAAGCGAAATCAGCGTGGTAAAAGGAGGGTTTAAATTTCTTGTTATTGCTTCAGTATCCATTGGGTTAATGAGCGTTGTTGTTGGCTCAAAAGCCGAGGACACACCTTTGAGCAAGCCACATTATTACGATGATGCTGTAACGTTACCACCTGATACTCCAGTCGTTACAAAAGAGGATCTTCCGTACCAGTTTAACGATAATAATGGTACACAGCCTGTATACGATGATAATAGCGGGTTATACCTCTCAAACCCTTCTAATATCAAAACGGAAACCAATTATAACCCTAAAACAGGCAATTACGACGTTACTCAAAAGATAGGGGATATGAATTACCGCCCCGAAACGTATGTTGAGTTTCAGGATTATCAGGATGCCTTATTTAAAAAAGCAGTAAAAGACCACTGGAAATCTAAAATAAAGGCAGAAGACCTCAATAACCAGAATAAAAAGGGTATTATTCCTAAACTAACGGTTAACAGCGAGATCTTTGACCGGATTTTTGGTGGTAACACAGTTGATATTAAACCTACCGGAACAGCAGAGCTTATTTTTGCATTAAACAGAAATAAAACCTTGAACCCTGCTATACCACAACGTCAGCAAAAAGTAACCAATTTCGATTTTAACATGCGGATCCAATTAAATTTAATTGGTAAGATCGGGGATAAGTTAAAAATCACAACCAATTACAATACGGAGGCTTCGTTTGACTGGGAAAATCAGATGAAACTGGAATACACCGGTTATGAGGATGAGATCATCAAAAAAATAGAGGCAGGTAACGTTAGTTTGCCTTTAAACAGCACATTAATTACAGGTAGCCAGAGTTTGTTCGGGGTTAAAATGCAATTGCAGTTTGGGCGTTTAACGGCTACTACAATTTTTTCGCAACAACGTGGTAAAAAGCAGGAGGTATCTGTACAGGGCGGTTCGCAAATTCAAAACTTTACAGTTACCGGTGATAACTATGAGGTAAATAAACATTACTTCCTTGGGCATTATTTCAGAGATAATTATGATGACTGGATGAAAACACTTCCGGTGGTATCAACGCCCATTATCATTACAAAGGCAGAGGTTTACATTACCAATCAAACAGGTAGTACCGAAAACGTCAGAAGCTTTGTAGGTTTTGCCGATCTGGGAGAAGATTCTGCACATGCTAACCCAACAATGATTGATCCTAACTGCCAAACCAATTCAAATTACCTGGTGGTAGATAGTCCGGGGGTTGTTCCACACAATGGAGCTAACAGTTTATACAGTATTATATCAAGTACGCTGGCGAATGCTATTATGCCTGCCCGTACAAGCACTACTACCAATCAGATTAATTCTTCATTAACCAGTAATGCTGTTGCTCCTAACAACTGTAACAGTAATAGTGGATTTATGGAATCGTCGCGTCATTATGAATATGTTACCAATGCCCGTCGCTTAAATCCTTCCGAATATTCCATTAACACTCGTTTAGGATTTATATCCATTAACCAGTCTATTAATAATGACGTGGCAGTGGCTGTTGCTTACCAGTACACGTACAATGGTAAAACTTACCAGGTAGGGGAGTTCAGCGACCAGTTTACCACTGGGCCATTGTACCTGAAATTATTAAAAGGTACGCTTACAAATCCTAAATATATTACCTGGGATCTGATGATGAAGAACGTATACTCTATAGGAGCGTACAATCTTAATCCACAGGATTTTAAATGTGATATATACTATAACAATATTGAAACAGGTGTGGATGTACCCTATATTCCTGCAGGAGCTATTAACGGTAAATTATTATTACAGGTAATGGATCTGGATAAATTAAGTGTTAATGGCGATAAGTATTCTGATGGTGTTTATGATTTTGTGAAAGATTATACGATTAACCCGGTTAACGGTAGAGTGTATTTATCTTCAAAAGAACCTTTCGGAAATAACTTAAGAGAAAAATTTGCAGCCAGCGATTTCCCCGCTGCCGATAAATATATTTTCCAATACTTATACGATTCAACAAGAACCATTGCACAGCAATTTCCTGAAAGGAACAGGTTCAAATTAAAAGGGCAATATAAGTCGGCATCAGGAGCAGAAATCTCATTAAATGCTTTAAACATTCCGCAAGGGGCTGTATCGGTTACTGCCAACGGACAAAAACTTGTAGAAAACCAGGATTACACAGTTGATTATACATTAGGCCGCGTAAAGATTATTAATGAAAGTATTTTAAATTCGGGGGCAAACATTAAGGTAAGTACTGAGAGTAACTCGTTGTTTAATGTACAGCAAAAGAGTTTGTTTGGTACCAGGTTAGATTATAAAGTAAACAAAGACCTCATTTTAGGAGGAACCTTGTTGCGACTCAATGAAAAGCCGGTTACTCAAAAAGTAACCATTGGTGATGAGCCGGTTTCTAATACTATCTGGGGTCTGGATTATAACTACAGAACAGATGCTCCTTTCCTTACCAGATTGGTAGATAAAATTCCTTTAATTAATACTAAGGAAATGAGTACCATTGTTACCCAGGGAGAATTTGCACAATTAATCCCCGGCAATGCCAAAGCTATTGGTAAAAACGGAACGTCTTATGTAGATGATTTTGAAGGTAGTATTTCCTTAATTGATATTAAGAGTCCACAGGCCTGGACAATGGCCAGTATCCCGCAAGGGCAGGCGAGTTTATTTCCAGAATCGGTATTAAGTAATACAATTACAACAGGACTTAACCGTGCCCAGTTTAACTGGTATACCATTGATAATTTATTTTACGGACAACAAAATTCCAGTTTAAAACCTGCTAATATTCCTAAAGAAACCTACGCCAATAACTTTATGCGCCAGGTGTTGGAAACAGAATTGTTCCCGTCTAAAACCCCTCCTAACGGGCAACCTGTGGTTTTATCTGTTTTAGATCTTGCTTTTTATCCGGGAGAAAGAGGGCCTTATAATTATGATGCATTTCCGGTAAATGGCTTTTCTAAAGGGGTAGCTTCTTCAGGTAAATTAAATAACCCTGAAACCCGTTGGGGTGGTATTATGCGTCGTTTGGAAACGAACGATTTTCAGGCAGCTAATATTGAATACGTACAGTTCTGGATGATGGATCCGTTCAATGAAGATTATGATTCTACCAAAACCTATGAGGGTATGGATAAGAATAATCCTCCTTCGGGGGAAATGTTTATAAACCTTGGTAATATTAGTGAAGACGTTGTAAAAGATGGTGCTATGTTGTATGAAAATGGTTTACCGGGTGCTCCAACAGGGCCTAATTCCGGTTTAGCAACTTCAAGAACTAATATAGGTGTATACCCTTTATTAACACCATCTTCGAATGCCTTTGTAAATGAAGTTAATGACAGGCCTTTTCAGGATGCCGGGTATGATGGGATGATAGATACTACAGAGCAAAGGGTATTTACTAATTATCTTAATAATATGAATGCGGCAACTAATTCAACTGTTCATGCTACAGCTTTTGCCGATCCAAGTACCGATCAATACCTGCATCCTAAAGATGCTTCTTATGATGATTTTACTGTAGCCAACGGGAATGCGTTATTGGGTAATACTTTACACCGTTACAAAAAATACAATGGTGCCGAAGGAAACTCTCCAACCGGTAGCCTGGCAACGGTTAATGGAGTAAATGTGGTAGGGTCTAACTCCCCTAATATTGAGGATGTAAATAAAGATAATACCCTTAACGAAACCGAGAATTATTACCAGTACCGTATTAAAATTTCTCCGCAGGATTTTCAACCTAATAAGGTAGGGGAGAATTTCCTTGTAAACGTAACTCAGGGAACTGCTACCATTGACGGGATCAGTAAAAAAGTAAACTGGTACCAGTTTAAAGTGCCAATAGCAGAATATGAAGCTGCTGTGGGTTCTATTGAAGGATTTAACTCCATCCGTTTTATGAGGGTATTTATGAAAGGTTTCGATAAGCCTGTTATATGCCGTTTAGCAAGGTTTGAGCTGGTAAGAAGTGATTGGAGAAGGTACCAGTTTGATCTTCAAAAACCGGGAGAATATATTGCCAATGATGATAATACCACCAGTTTTGACGTATCGGCTGTAAGTTTACAGGAAAACGGATCAAAAATACCTGTTAACTATGTTATTCCTCCGGGCATTAACCAACAACAAAACGTACAAACTACCAACCTGGTGTTACAAAATGAGCAGGCTTTATCTTTAAGAACCTGTAACCTGAAAGATGGAGATAGCCGTGCTATCTATAAAAATATTGATTTGGATGTACGTTCATTTAAAAAAATGAGAATGTTTATGCATGCTGAGCAATTGGGAACTGATGTGTTGCATGATGGAGATGTAACCGTATTTGTGCGTTTAGGTTCCGATTTTAATAATAACTATTACGAATATGAAATTCCTGTTAAACTAACTCCAAAAGGATATTATGATCCAAATGATGAAACAGCCAAATACAATGTTTGGCCTTCTGAAAATGAATTCATCATGGATTTTGAAGAAATTACGGGTGCTAAAACAGAAAGAAACAGTGAGATAGGGCTTGATTTGGCGGCAGCACAAAAACCGTATACCAAATATTATGGCGGTTATAATATAACCGTAGTGGGTAATCCTAATCTTGCCACCGTCAAAAGTATGATGATCGGGATCCGAAATCCTAAGGATAATGGGGCATTGCCTAAATGCGTGGAAGTATGGGTAAACGAATTACGCCTTACCGATTTCCAAAACAAAGGTGGCTGGGCTACAACAGGGCGTGTGCAGGCTAAGCTGGCCGATTTCGGGCAAATATCTTTATCGGCACTTTACAGTAAACCATTTTTTGGAAGTATAGAAAAGAAAGTAAGTGAACGGAGCAGGGAAACAAACTTCCAGTGGGATGCTGCTTCTACTTTTCAGTTAGGGAAATTTTTCCCGGTTAAGTGGAAAGTAAACCTGCCGGTATATTATGCATATGGCCAAACCCGTGTTACCCCAATGTATAATCCCTATGATCCTGATGTATTAATTGATAATAAAGCAATTGACCCTGAATTAAAAAAACAGATAAAGGCAAATGCGCAGGATATAACCGTTCGTAAAGGATATAACTTTTCTAATATTCGTGTAGATGGATTTAAAAAAGAGGGAAGAGCTCCTATGCCATGGGATGTATCAAACTTCTCGGTAACCTATGCCTTTAATGAAGTAACAAGGCACAATGTAAATATTGACCATAGTATTGTTAAATCGTACCGCGGAGCATTATCGTATAACTATGCTATAACAGCCAAGCCCTGGGCACCATTTAAAAAGTCTAAAAATAAGATCATTAATAACAAATGGCTGGCGCTTGTAAAAGATTTTAACGTTACACCATTACCTAGCAGATTAGGCTTTAATACAGATATTAACCGTAGTTACAGCGAATTATTAAACAGGGATATAACCAGTTTTTATGGTGGTAGCAACGATGTTTTAACGAAAGCGCAGTTCAATAAAACCTTTAACATGACCAGGAATTATGACCTGCAATGGAGCTTTACCAAAAATCTTAAATTTGATTATACAGCAAACAACGATTCCAGGATTTTAGAACCCCGTGATAAGATTGATACCAAGGAAGAAAAGGATAGTATCATGCATAATATTAAAAAGCTGGGAGAAACAGTTAATTACAGGCATCAGGCTAACTTAAACTACCAGGTACCAATTAATAAGATCCCTATTTTTGACTTTGTAAATGCCAGTGTTAAATATGGGGCAACCTATACCTGGACCAGAAGGCCTTTTGCTCAGGAAGAGATTGGAAATACCATTCAAAACACTAATACAAAAAGTGCAAACATGGCATTTACCATGCCTACTTTCTATAATAAAATCCCCTATTTCCGTAAAATAAATACGGGCGGTGGTGGCAATAAACCAGGAGCAGGGGGAACCAAAGGAGGAAGCGATACTAAAAAAGATTCTGCTAAAAAAGAAAGTAGCGTAAAAGATATTGGAGAGTTCATTGCCAGAGGTATTATGATGATCAAGCAGATCTCTTTAACCTACGCTCAAACAAACGGAACAGGTCTTCCGGGCTTTATGCCAAGTTCTCAATATATGGGGATGGATAATAACAGCCGTTATGGCTGGGCTCCCGGCTTTAACTTTGTGAGTGGTTCTAACGACAGTATTTTAAGAAAAGCCATTAATAATGATTGGTTGACCAAAAATCCTAATCAAAGTTTACCTTATACAACTACACAAACAAGTAATATTACATACAGGGCAAATATAGAGCCGCACGGTAGTTTAAAAATTGAACTTAACGGTACCAAAACCCATGGCTATAGCCAGTCTATGTTTGTGCGTTACGATACATCGGCAACTGCATCAGATGCCAACAGGCATTATTTGTTTGAAACACCTACATACAGTGGTAATTACAGTATAAGTGTGTTTACACTGGGACGTTCGTTTAAGGATAAAGGTAAGGGTGCAGAATCAGCCTTGTTTGATGAATTTTTATTAATAAGACCGGATGTGGCTAAAGAGCTTGGTGCTGCAAATCCTAATTCGACAGGTTTACAAACGCCATCAGGTTTACCTGCCTATGTTGACGGTTATAGTAATACTCAACAAGACGTTTTATTAGGAGCTTTCTATCAGGCATACACCGGTAAAAAATTAAAAGGAGTAGGCTCAGACAGAATGTTTAAACAAATTCCTTTACCAAACTGGACTATTAGCTGGGATGGTTTAGGAAAATTAAAAGCAATGAAAAAATACTTCCAATCAATTACTATCAGGCATGCTTACCGTTCTATTTATAGTCTTGGAGGTTATAGTAATAACTTATTATATGTAGAAAACGGTGGTACGCGTGTACCGGTTGATAATACTGCATCGGGAGGCACACGTAACTTTAACGCAAGGTATACCATTGCCGGGGCAACTATTACGGAATCATTTAGTCCCTTAATTAAATTTGATTTTAAATTTAATAAACCGGGCTTACTGGCAAACTTTGAGGTTAAAAAAGATAAAACGGTGAATTTAAATATTACAGGTCCTCAGATCATTGAAACAAAAGGGCAGGAATATATTATTGGTGTAGGTTACCGTTATCCTAAACTAAAAATTAACGCGGTTAAAATAAAAGGCAAACCTCTGGAAAGTGATCTTAACCTGAAAATTGATTTATCATACAGGAAAAACTTAACCATTATTCGCAAAATTGTGGATGAAATCAGTACACCTACAGGTGGGCAAAATATCATCTCTTTAAAAACAGCCATTGATTATCAGTTAACCGCTAATATTAATTTAAGATTGTTTTATGACTGGATTAAAACAAGTCCGCAAACATCCAACTCTTTCCCTACAGCTAATACTAATGCGGGCTTTAGCTTAAGGTTCAACTTACAATAGACAAGGAAGAACCATGAATTCAAATCAAAAGTTGAGCATGCACGAGCTGGGGCGTATGGATAAAGACGAATTTAAATCGTCGGAAAAAAACCGGATCGTGCTGGTGTTGGATAATATAAGAAGCCTGAATAATGTAGGCTCGGCTTTCAGAACTGCCGATTCGTTTTTAATTGAAGCTATTTATTTATGCGGTGTTACAGGAGTGCCTCCTAATAAAGACATTGAAAAAACAGCTTTAGGAGCAACCCAAACGGTTGACTGGAAACATTTTAAAACAACCCGCGAAGCTATTGACGAACTCAAAGCAATGAATTATTATATTGCTTCGGTTGAACAGGCAAAAAATTCGGTTATGCTCAATCAGTTTATAAAGCCTGAAAAACCATTAGCACTTGTTTTTGGAAATGAAGTGTATGGAGTAGAACAGGAGATTATTGATAATAGTAATGTGTGTATTGAAATTCCTCAATTTGGTACCAAACACTCCTTAAATGTATCCGTATCTATGGGGATTGTATTGTGGGAAATGCTAAGGTAAGACATGAGTATTGAGACCTTAGATATGAGATTGTTATTTTCAAATAAATACTCTTATTTACTCTTATCAATAAAAACAAGTCTTTGAGATTCGGCTATCTCAAATCTCAATACTCGTATCTCATATCCGGTTCTAATGGTATTTATTAAACACGTCCCAACTTTCTACATAAGCTTTTTGTAAGAGCTCCCGGTTAAGGTTTAAAGGAATGTTGTTTGTATCAAAAAACAGTTCCAGATCTTCAGTGGCCAAATTACCTGTAAGGTCTTCAGCAGCCATTGGGCAACCACCAAATCCATGAATAGCAACATCAAAACGCTGACAGCCGCTGTTATAGGCAGCTGCTATTTTTTCGAGTGCTTTTTCTTTTGTAGAGTGAAGATGGGCGCCAATTTCAACACCTTTAAATTCGGGAATGATATTAGAAAAAAGATAATTGATGTTTTCTTTGTTCGACACGCCAACCGTATCAGAGAGGGCTATGATTTTAATACCCAGCTCGCTGAGTTTTTTTGTCCAGTTAATGACAATGTCGCTGTTCCATACATCACCATAAGGATTTCCAAAAGCCATAGAAATATACACTACCATTTCTTTATTGTGTTTTATACTAAGGTTCTGGATTTCTTCTACCCTTATCAAAGATTCGGCTATGCTGGAGTTAGCATTACGTTGCTGAAATGTTTCGGAAATAGAAAATGGAAAACCAAGGTAGCTGATTTCCTCAAACTCGCAGGCCTGTTCTGCACCACGGGTATTGGCAATAATAGACAGCAATTTACTTTTTGTCCCGAAAAGGTTGAGTTGTTTTAAAACGCTGGCAGTATCCTGCATTTGCGGAATAGCTTTAGGAGAAACAAAACTACCGAAATCAATGGTGTCAAAGCCTATGCCGAGCAGGGAGTTAATATACTTAACTTTTACGTCGGTTGGTATAAATTCTTTAATGCCTTGCATGGCATCGCGTGGACATTCTATAATTTTCATAACTATTATAAGTTGTTTTTAATAAGCGTTTTATTAATTGCTTTAATGAGACCCGGTCCTTCATATATAAAACCGGTATATAATTGTATGAGATCGGCACCTGCATTTAATTTCTCCAATGCATCTTCCGGACTATGAATTCCTCCCACACCAATTACCGGAAAGGCATTATTGGATTTAGTTTTTAAATAAGCAATGACTTCCGTGCTGCGTTTACTTAATGGTTTACCGCTTAATCCACCCATACCCATAGCATCTACTTCTGCTTTAGGGTAGCTCAAAGGTTCTCTTGCAATGGTTGTATTTGTGGCCACAATACCGTCTATTTTTGTAGATGCTACTATATCAATAATATCATCGAGTTGTGAGTTGGTTAAGTCCGGCGCTATCTTTAACAATAATGGCTTACGTTTTGTTTTAGAATTATTGATTTTTTGCAAATGATTTAACAAGGCCGTAAGAGGCTCTTTGTCTTGTAACTCTCTCAGGTTAGGAGTGTTAGGTGAGCTTACGTTTACCACAAAATAATCTACCACATCAAATAAAACGTTAAAGCAATATTCATAATCCTTTATGGCATCTTCGTTAGCGGTAACCTTATTTTTCCCGATATTTCCTCCTATAATAACATTGGTTTTCCTGTTTTTTAAACGGATGGCAGCAGCATCTACTCCTTCGTTATTAAATCCCATTCGGTTTATAATAGCACCATCGTTAGGGAGCCTGAATAACCTGGGTTTGTCATTTCCCGGCTGAGCTTTTGGAGTAAGGGTTCCTATTTCTATAAATCCGAAGCCTAAGTTTGCCAGTTCATTAAATGCTTTGGCATCTTTATCGAGCCCTGCTGCCAAACCAACCGGGTTCTTAAAGGTTAAACCAAACAATTTACGTTCCAGCCTGGGGTTTTCGTAATTAAAAACACCTTTAAAAATAGCTCGCCCCAATGCATTTCTCAGACCAATTTTGAGTAGATCGAATGTTAAATAATGTGCTTTTTCGGGGTCTAATTTAAATAAATAGGGTTTAAGGAGAGATTTATACATAGGTTACAAATTTAAGCATAAGAAACAGGATATCATTTTTGGAAGCCTAAAAAAAAAATGGATTTTTTTTGATTTTTTAACGATAGTTCAAAAAAACGTGTATTTTTGCATCCAAATTAATAAAACTAAAACAAACAAAATGAAAAAAGTATTATCTATCATTGCTGTAGCTGCTCTATCAGCTGCATTTGTATCTTGTGGTCCTTCTAAAGAAGAAATCGAAGCAAAAGAAAAAGCTAAAGCTGATTCTATTGCTGCAGTTGAACAAGCTGCTGCTGATTCTTTAGCTAAAGTTGCTGAGGCTGAAGCTGCTGCTGCTGCTACTGCTGCTGCTGAAGCTGCAAAAGCAGATTCAATTAAAATGGCTGATTCATTAGCTATGCATGCTAAAGGTGGTAAAAAACACTAATATTTAGCTTTTGCTAACAAAAACCTGTCACAAGCTATTGTGACAGGTTTTTTTGTGGACTTAATTAAGGATTGAATGCCGTAAATGGCTTTTACGTTCTAAAAATTATAAGCCTGTAATATTGCTCCGAAACAATTTAATGGCCAGGGCTAAAAGGATAATGCCAAATACCTTTTTAAGAATGGCAATGCCGCCTGCTCCCAATACCTTTTCAAGAAGGTTAAGGTTTTTTAAAACAAGGTATACAATTCCCACATTTAATACAATGGCAACTACAATGGATATAATATTGTATTCGGCTCTTATAGATAATAGGGTTGTTAAGGTTCCTGTGCCGGCAATTAAAGGAAATGCCAAAGGAATAACCGAAGCAGTGGCGGGCATGGTATCTTTAGAGATCTGAATACCAAGGATCATTTCAACAGCTACAACAAATAACAAAAAGGAACCGGCAATGGCAAAATCGCCCGCGCTGATACCAATGATCTGGAGAATACTTTGGCCAATGAACAAAAAGGTGATCATGATTCCGAAAGACACCAAAGATGCTTTAGCGGCATTAATGCCTCCCGTTTTTTGTTTTAGACTTATAATAATAGGAATAGATCCGATAACATCAATTACCGCAAAAAGTACCATCGTTACTTTTAAAATCTCAATAATATCAAATTTCAAATCCATTGTTCTGTTTTATACAAAGGTATAATTAAAGATTATAATAAATGGTAGTGCCAAATAAATACTTAAGTTTACAGCAACTAAAAAATTACCAATTCATGAAAACACTACTCTTTTCTGCCATGGCGTTCGCCATTTTAACTTCCTGCACACAGGTAAATTCGAACGGTGAAAAAACAGTAACTCAGGGTGGAGATACCGTATCTGATGTAAACATTTCGCTTTCTAAAATGGATGCAGTAGAAGAGCTTGCCAATATGAAAGAAGAAGGTAAGGCGGAGTTGATCTTTAAAGCAGGAGGCTCTGAACCGGGCTGGACAGCTGAGTTTTATGCAGACAGATTATACCTTGTAGCTGATTACGGAAAAGATAAATTAACGATTAAACGTGCTAATATTGACCTGAATCAGAAGATGGATCTAAAGATCGATTTGCAATCAGGTGCAGGAGATTGTATCCTTATTCAAAATAAACCTTGCCAGAATATGGCCGGCGATACAGAAGAAAGAACGGTACAGCTGACTTATAAAGGTAAGCTATACAGGGGTTGTGGAAGTTTTAAAAAATAATTTAAAAGGTGCATTAAACCTTTATCTTTTTATCGGGTCATAGATACAGAAAAACCCTAAAAAGATATATTATGAAAACGAAACACATTACCCTGGCAATTATTGCCATTGCTATTGCGAGCATATTCTCTTCTTGTAAAAAGAAAGATGTGGAAGAAAAAGATTCGGATACAACTTCAGCAGTTGATCAATCTTTAGCATCGTCTACTGTAAACGATATGACTAACATTTCTGACGAAGCCGGAAGAAATAATAGTGTTACAAGTTTTAGAACAGAAGAAAGTAGTGCTATTTTAAGTAATTGCGCCACTCTTACGTTTGATACTCTGGCCGCAGCAAAAACAATCACTGTTAATTTTGGCGCAACCAATTGTTTAGGTAATGATGGACGATTAAGAAGAGGTTCTGTAATTATTTCGTTTACAGGCAGATACAGGGACTCATTAACAGTAATTACTGTAACACCGCAGAATTATTTTGTAAATGATAATCAGGTTACAGGAACTAAAACAATTACCAATAAAGGTCACAATCCCGCACACCATTTGGTATATGAGATTAATGCCAATATCCAAATCATTAAAGCCAACAGTGGTGGTACAATAACATGGCAAAGTCTTCGCCAAAGGGAATGGACAGCCGGAGAAGGTACTTTAACCTGGCAGGATGATATGTATTCTATTACCGGAAGTGCGAGCGGCACAACTGCCAGTGGAGGATCGTTTCAGTCAAATATTACTAATCCGTTAATCAGAAATATGTCAAATGGCTGCAGAAGATATTTTACAGCAGGTACTATAGCACATACGCCAAGTGGTAAAGCAACCCGCTACATTGATTATGGAAACGGAACATGTGATAATCAAGCTACTGTGACCATAAATGGCAATACATACCCCATTACTTTACCGTAATAATTGATCGTTCTTTAAAAGTTTTCAGAAAAAGCCGGGGAATAAGTTACCCGGCTTTTTTTGTTCGTAACCTTTACATTTTTTAAGACCCCGTTATTTTCAAAATTCTTATTATTGCACCTAAATGATGTACAATTGGAAAATAGCGTTGTCAAATTCTTATTTCAGAAATAGGTTTTTTGCGTCTATTGTTATTTTGTCTTTTATTTTAATTGCTTTTGCCATTTTGCTGGCTTATATCGAAACCAGACAAGGCCATACGTTCTACGATCCAATTCTTAATTTTATTAAGCCACGGGATGTTTCTGATTTTATTTTTTTTGTGACTTATTCGGCAGCACTTATTGGGTTAATTTATGCTTTTACATCGCCTTATCGTTTTTTGCATTTATTACAGATGTATGGTTCACTAACAATGTTAAGGATCATTACCTTGTTTTTTGTTCCTCTGGAGCCGCCAAGTTCTATTATTCCTTTACGTGATGAGTTTTTAACACATACATTTTATGCGGGGAACCAAAATTTAAAAGACCTGTTTTTTAGCGGGCATGCGGCGATGTTGTTTCTCCTGTATTTTTTTGCCGCTCATAAAGGGCTCAAATACCTGTTTTTAGTAGCTGCACTGGCAGTTTCGGTTGGAGTGGTAGTACAGCATGTGCATTACAGTTATGATGTTATTGCTGCACCGATATTTGCTTATATTGCTTACCGCTTAATTACCAAGTTCTCTAAGCATTATCGTAATGATGAGCTGAATGCGGGTAAGGTTTAAACAGTCGGTTGTTATAAAACAATTTCTCATTTTAATTTAACTGTATTTATTGGACGTACTTTTATGTAAATGATTACTCATTTGCATATTAAATGTGCGGCCTTATTACTAGCTGTTTTTTGTATTACGTCCTGTAAGCATCACAAAACGGCAACTACAAGTACAAAACCATCCGTAAAAAAAACGGAAACAGCCAAAAAGCCCGATTCTGAAACGAAGAAGCCGGATACTAAAACAGTTGATAAGCATGAGCAAAATTCAGGAAGTATCAAAAAAACGTATGCGGCTAAGTTAAACGTTTCTGAAAGCGATATTAAAAACGAAAAGTTGTATCAGTTTATTGACGATTGGTATGCTGTACCATATAAATATGCCGGAAAAGATAAGAATGGCATTGACTGTTCTGGATTTACGGGAGTACTTTACTCTACCATTTATAACAAAAAAGTGTCTTCTTCATCGAGGGCTATTTATGAAGAAACCAACAGGATAAATACATCAGACCTTAAAGAAGGTGATCTTGTGTTTTTTATCATTAACGGTAAAAATGTATCCCATGTAGGTGTGTATCTTCAGCACAATAAATTTGTGCATGCCTCAACACACAAAGGTGTTATTATAAGTGATCTGGATGAGCCTTACTATAAAAAATATTTTTATAAAGCAGGAAGGATAAAATAATGTTTGAGTATTAATTAATATTCTTTAACGCTATACTATCAAGACTAAGCTGTTTAAAACAATCCTTTTTCGGTAAATTTAAAAGCCTGTAATCAATGTATCTTACAACATGATTAAATTTTTTAGTAAAGCTTTACTTTTCCTGTCGTTACTGGTTATTACGGCATTTGTTGTAAAACCTGAAAAACCAAAAACGGGCCCTGATTTTTTAAATTCGGAAACCCGTTGGGTAGATTCTGTTTTGACATCGCTCAGTCCAGACGAACGTTTAGCACAGCTATTTATGGTAGCTGCTTACAGTAATAAAGACATGAAGCATGTGCGCGAAATTCGCGAGTTGATTCAAAATTATCATATAGGTGGTTTAATTTTTATGCAGGGTGGCCCTATGCGTGAAGCCAGGCTAAATAATTATTATCAGAATTTATCTAAAACTCCTTTAATGATTTCTATTGACGGAGAATGGGGATTGGCTATGAGGCTTGACAGTACTCCAAAATATCCAAGGCAAATGACACTGGGTGCTATTAAAAATGATTCCTTAGTTTTTAGAATGGGTCAACAAATAGCCAGAGAGTGCAAGCGGATGGGGATTCATGTGAATTTTGCTCCTGTAGCAGATATCAATAATAATGCTGAAAACCCGGTAATAGGCATGCGCAGCTTTGGAGAAAATAAATACAATGTGGCCAATAAAGCGGTAATGTATATGAAAGGCATGCAGTCGATGGGAATTATGGCCAACGGTAAGCATTTTCCGGGGCACGGAGATACAGATACGGATTCTCATAAAGCATTGCCTATTATTACAGGTTGTAAAGAACGTTTGGATACCTTAGAGCTATATCCTTTCAAACGCTTGTTTGATGAGGGTTTGTCAAGTATTATGGTAGCACATTTATTTATACCATGTTATGATACAGCTAAAAATACGGCTTCTACCTTATCGCCCTATATCATTAACGACTTGTTAAAACAACAACTGGGTTTTAAAGGATTGGTTTTTACAGATGCTTTAAATATGAAAGGTGTAGCCAGCTTTTATGAGCCTGGTATTGTAGACGTTAAAGCTTTACTTGCCGGTAATGATGTATTATTATTTGCGGAGAATGTCCCTAAAGCTATTGAGCAAATAAAAATAGCTATTGCTAACGGACAAATAACTCAGGAAGAAATAGACTCTCGTTGCAAAAAGATATTGAAAGCAAAATACTGGTGTGGCTTAAGCAAAAACCAATATGTGAATCCGAAAAATTTATATGAAGACCTTAATACGCCGGCTTCAGACGCTATGAATAGTGAATTGGCAGAGGCTTCGGTAACTCTATTAAAAAATGATCATTTCCTGATTCCTTTAAAAAGAGTAGATACTTTAAAAATAGTAGAAGTATCGATAGGAGATAAGGGTAAAACTGTTTTTGCAACCACATTAAATAAATATGCAAAAGTAGCGCACATTGGTATTGAGCATGATGCCCCGCAAAAAGAAAGAGATAGTTTATTATCGAAGCTGAAAAATTATAACCTGGTTATTTTACAGGTTAATAAAACCTCTTACAAGCCCGATAAAAATTTTGGTTGCAGCGATGAAAGTATTGATCTCATTTCTAAAATTGTGATGCAACAAAAAACCATTACCTGTCTGTTTTCTAATCCTTATTTAATAAATAAGTTAAAAGACATTAGTAAATCGAGTTCGGTACTGGAATTATATGAGTACAGTGCATTTAATCAGAAGGCCGCAGCGGATGCCATTATGGGTGCTATTGCTATTAACGGGAGTTTGCCTGTATCAACTGCTTTATTTAAAGCAGGAACAAGTATAGAAGTAAAAAATGCCATCAGACTGCAATATGTAGAACCTCAAAGAGTAGGAGCAAGCGCAGTAAAATTGCAGCAGGTAGATTCAATTGCCCTATCGGGTATTAAACAAAAGGCTTATCCGGGTTGCCAGGTAATTGCCATTAAAAACGGAAAGGTTTTTTACAGCAAAAATTTTGGAAGGTTAACGTACGATCCTACTTCAGAAAAAGTAACCGATCAAACTATTTACGATTTGGCTTCACTTACTAAAATTCTTTCTACATCGTTGGCATTGATGAAACTTACTGAACAAAAACAATTTGATTATAATCAAACACTTGGTTATTATTTGCCTGAGTACAAAGAAAGTAATAAAGGAAACCTGAATTATAAAGATATTCTGACTCATCAATCGGGCTTACAGGCTTTTTTACCTTTATGGTTAAAGACACAGGATAAAGCCAATAATTATAAGCCGGGTTTTTATGACGATAAAAAATCAGAAGCTTATCCTACGCAGGTTGCAAAAAACCTGTATGTCGTAAAAGGATATACCGATACTATTTATAATCAGTTGGTGGCAAGTAAGCTTGAGCCGAGCGGAAAATATTTGTATAGTGACATAGGATATTATTTTTCTAAAAAAATTATAGAGAATAAAACCGGACAGCCTTTAAATACGTATGTACAACAAACCTTTTATAAGCCTTTGGGTATTGGTTTAACTTACCAACCGTTAGATATGTATTCTCAGGCATTGATTGCACCTACTGAAAATGATACCAAATTCAGAAAGCAGCTCTTGAGAGGATATGTACATGATCAGGGTGCTGCATTGATGGGGGGTGTTGCCGGACATGCCGGTTTATTTGGTAATGCAAACGATGTGGCTGTAGTGATGCAAATGCTTTTAAATAATGGAACTTATGCCGGGCAAACAATATTGGATGCCGGAGTCATAAAACAATATACATCGGCTCAGTTTTTGGATAACAGGCGGGGCCTGTGTTTTGATAAGCCGGAACCTGACAGTAAAAAAGATAGTCCTGTTATTAAAGATTGTAGTCTTGAAAGTTATGGACATAGTGGTTTTACAGGTACTTTTGCCTGGGCAGATCCTGATAACGGGTTAATTTTTGTATTCTTATCCAACAGGGTATATCCGGATGCGGAGGAGAATAAGCTTGCCAAACTTGGCATAAGAGGGAAAATACATAAAGTCCTTTATGATTCATTTAGAACTTCGGGTGCTTTATAAATTCCGTAAAATTCTTATATTTATTGGTATAAAAACGAAATGGAAATGAGTGACCTTTTGAATTCCCAAAGAGAAAAAATAGTGAAATTACTTGCTGAAAAAGCGGTAATGAAACAGGATGTGTTTAATAATACCACAGTTGCTTTTGAGATGACAAAGCTATGTGTTAACGAAATTTCGATCGATCTTATTAAACAAACAGAAACCATTGACAAGCGCATTAGTATAGCTGTTTCAGAATCTAAAAAATATTCGACCCAGTTAAAGGTTGCCGGCGATATTCTTGAATTTTTTATGCATACCAACGTATTTGAGTTCGATAAATCGCATGCTATGTTTAAAACGGGTTATGTGAAGCAAAATGAATACAATTCGTATTGTGGAATTATTAACGTATACAATTTTTTAGCGGATTCGTTTAAGTACAATCGCTTAAATGATTTGGGCTCATTGGTTTGCAGAATATTTGTAAACCGCGAAATGCGTTTTTTTATTGAGGCAAAGGGGCCGCTCGGGATTAAATATTCTACTTTCTCTTTAGAACCGTTGAATCATGATCAGCTAATTGAAATTGTGAATGAGTTAATTATTTATGTTATTTCTTACGATTTATTTACTCCACCTTATGATACTGTAAGGGAGGTAACTGTTAATGAGATCCAGGAAAAAGTGAGCAGCATTAATCTACGCACAGGTAAACGCCTGGGTTATGGCACCAGTGCGAGTTACGAAGACGATACAAATTTATACACCTAACATTAAACGGAATGTTTAATAAATACAGGCTTTTTATTATTTCTTTTGTAGAAGGCGCTTCTGTGATGTCTGCAGAAATTTCCGGAGCAAAATTACTGGCACCCTTTTTTGGCAGCAGCTTATATGTATGGAGTTCGGTAATGGCCATCACATTGGGAGGCCTGGCGGGAGGCTATTTTTTTGGAGGAAGGTTAAGCCGAAAAGATCATAAAGAAAAAAATGTGTTGTATTTATTAATTGCAGCGGTATGTTGTTTGTGCCTTATGCCTTTTATGAATAGCATTTTTTATGTTGCAGGAGCTCACTTTTCGCTGATCCCTGCTGTTATAATAAGTGTATGTCTATTACTATTTCCTACCATGTTTTGCATGGGGTCAATTTCCCCGATGATCATTTCAATGCTTACACATACAACTGATACGAGTGGCGAGAACAGTGGTAAAATTTATGCGATATCAACTCTGGGCGGAATAGTAGCCACGTTTATGTGTGGCTTTTATCTGATTCCTACTATTGGTGTAAAGCTGACCCTCATTTGTTTTGCTGTTTTATTGGCTCTGGCAAGTTTACTATTACTATCTAAGAAAAGCAGTAAAGCGTTTATGGTAATTGTGTTGCCGGTTTTATGTTTTTCGTTATATAGTTTTGCAAAATCTCACAGGAATTTATATACGGTTTATGAAACCGATGGTATTTTAGGAAAGCTCGAAATACGCGAAGAGCCTTCACGGGCTAATGAGTCGGTATTGATCCGAAAATTATTGATTAATACCATCGTACAAACAGAAATGAATATAGACAGTAGAGCATCTGTTTCAGAATATGTTCATCTCCTTGAGAAAAACAGCATCTATTTCCCCAAAGGGGAGGCACTTGTACTTGGCCTTGGTGGAGGGGTAGTTTCCAATATGCTTACAGATAAAGGTTACAAGGTTACGGGAGTAGAATTTGACGAACGGATCATAGACATGGCTAAGCGCTTTTTTTATTTGAATTCTGCTGTAAAAACAGTTTGTGATGATGCCAGGCATTTTATCAATGTATCGGATAAAAAATACAAACTCATTTTGTTTGATATTTTTAAAGCAGAAGAGCAACCTGTACATGTTATAACCAAACAAAGTTTAGTAAAATTAAAAACCATGCTGGATACTAATGCTGTTGTTTTAATTAATACGCATGGTTATTTAACAGGTATAAAAGGCTTAGGAACTCAATGTTTACTGGCAACATTAAAACAAGCTGGGTTTCATTTAAAGATATGTGCTTCCGGCGAAGATGAAGCATACCGTAACTTGTTAATTGTGGCAAGTTTAAAACCTTTGGATGTGAGTTTACATAATGAGTTGTATCCATTAATAATGAGTGATAATGGTGCTATAAACGAAGATGATAAACCCGTTATGGAATTGTTAAATGCGCCTGCAAACCAGGAATGGCGGACAAATTATATCAGGAATTATATTTTAAATTCGTACTGATCTTTTAAGATAAACTAATTTTATAATTTTTTAAGAGACCTATTCCATTAAATATACCCTATTTTTAACTGTGCTTAAAAAACTGCTGATAATTATATTGTTTTTGCCGTGCCTTGGTATTGCGCAGAATTTCACAATAAGCGGTTATGTAAAAGATAAATCGAACGGTGAATCTGCTATTGGCGCTAATGTGTATGTGAGAGAAGGTATGATTGGCACAAGCACTAATGCTTATGGTTTCTTTTCGCTTACACTACCGGCAGGTAAGTATACTTTTGTATGCAGTTATTTGGGTTACGAACCGTTTACGGATACAATTTATCTTAAAGAAAATGTTTCGAAAACCTTATCACTGGCCCCCCTGGGTAAGGATTTAAATGAAGTAGAAATAACCGGCGAAAAAACAGATGATAATGTGCAGAGTTCTCAAATGAGTGCGATACAGTTGGACATTGCACAAATAAAAAAGCTGCCGGCTTTTATGGGAGAGGTTGACATTTTAAAATCGATTCAGCTATTGCCGGGTGTAAAGTCTGCCGGTGATGGTAACTCGGGGTTTTATGTACGGGGTGGCGGACCCGATCAAAACCTGATATTGCTGGATGATGCGCCTATTTATAATGCGGCTCATTTATTAGGTTTTTTTTCGGTGTTTAATGGTGACGCTATTAAAAATGTAAATCTTATAAAAGGAGGAATGCCGGCTCAATACGGAGGCCGTTTATCTTCGGTGCTGGATATTTCGATGAAGGAAGGGAACTCGCAAAAGTTTCAGGTAGATGGAGGCCTTGGTGTTATTGCCTCGCGATTAACCATTCAGGGGCCTATAGTGAAAGACAAAGTTTCGTTTATTGTTTCTGCAAGGCGAACGTATCTTGATGTCTTGTCGAAACCTGTTTTTAAATACATTCGTCCTAAGTCAGATTTTGCAGGGTCGAGTTATTATTTTTATGATCTTAATGCCAAACTGAATTGGCAGATCTCCCACAAAGACAGGCTGTTTTTAAGCGTTTATCATGGTAAAGATGTGTTCGATTTTAAAGACGCCGAATCTTCTTTTAATGTACATGTTCCCTGGGGCAATACAGTTGCCTGTTTGAGGTGGAATCATTTATTTAGTTCGAAATTGTTTTCCAATGCTTCTGTTACTTATACCAATTATGATTTTTCGTTTACAGCTGCCCAATCCAACTTTGAACTCACATTGTTTTCAGGAATTAAAGACTGGACAGCAAAGTATGATTTTGTATACATTCCTAATCCAAGGCATAATATAAAAGCCGGTATTAACTATATATACCATACGTTTACTCCCAGTAACGTTAGTGCTAAGCAAGGAGAAACCATTTTTGATATAGGTAAGATCATTCGGTTGTATTCGCACGATGCCGCTATTTATATTGCAGATGACTGGGAGATTACCAAACGATTGAAAGTAAATGCAGGGCTCCGGTTTAGCTACTTTGCGCAGGTTGGGCCGTTTACAAGGTATGTAAAAGATCAGTTCGGAAGAACCGTAGATACAAACGTTTATGGCCCCGGAAAAAAAGTAGTGGATTATCATGGGTTGGAGCCAAGAGCAAGTATAAGGTATAGTTTTACAAAAAGCTTGTCGGTTAAGGCTTCGTATACCCGTAACTACCAATACATTCATTTGGCAAGTATTTCTTCGGTAAGTTTGCCAACAGATGTGTGGATGCCATCTACAGACTTGATCAAGCCGCAGCTGGGAAACCAATATGCCTTAGGGGTTTTCAAAAATTTTAATAAGGATATGTTTGAGTCTTCGGTGGAAGTGTATTACAAAACCATGGCAAACCAGATTGACTACAAAGAAGGTGCTGAGCCGCAGGATAATGTATTTGATAATCCTGACAATGCTTTTACGTACGGTAAGGGAGAGGCTTATGGCGCTGAATTTTTCTTTAAAAAACGCACCGGTAAACTTACAGGCTGGGTTGGCTACACCTTATCATGGACCTGGAGGCAATTTAAAGATATTAATTATGGACAAAGATACCTTGCAAAATACGACAGAAGGCATGATGCATCGTTAGTGATAACATACGACCCTAATAAAGTATGGAATTTTGGTCTTGTGTTTGTTTACGGAACTGGAAACCGCGGAACGCTTCCTAACGGTTTGTTTGCTTACGAAGGCGGTGTAAGTTATGATTACGGTTTACGTAACTCTTATAAATTCCCGGATTACCATCGATTGGATCTATCTGCAACGTATACGCCTGACAGGGATAAGCAACTTCGCCGAAAACAGGCAAGGTTTGAAAAACGCTATGAAAGAAGGGGAAAAGATATTACGAAAATTAAATTGCCAAGATCCTGGGCTAAGAATTACCAGGGAAGCTGGACACTCAGTATTTTTAATGTGTACAACAGGCATAATCCTTATCTCGTTTATTTTGATGCCCAGGGTGATTTCTTAAAAGGCAATTATACTGTTAAGGGAAAACAGGTGTCGTTGTTTCCTATATTACCAACTATTACATGGAATTTTAAATTTTGATGCCATGAAAAAGATACAGATCTATTTATCCTATACATTTAAAAGTACTCCGTTATTTGCGGTTGTTTTATTGTTTGCATCCTGCCAGAAAGACATTGATGTTAAGCTGCCTGCTTATAAGGAAAAGTTAGTAGTAGAAGCCAGTATTGAAACGGGGAAGACAGCGCAAGTGCTATTATCTATGACTGCTCCCTATTTTGGAAATGTTGATTTGAGTGATCCTACGCGGTTTTTTGTAAAAGGCGCTTTTATTACAATAACCGACGGAGTGGTTGTGGACACGTTGAAAGAGCTCGATCCTACTACCGGTTATTTGTATTTGGGAACCAAATTGTTTGGCCAGGTTGGTAAATCATACCTTATGACTATAAAATATAATGGAGATACTTATACAAGTATTACTAATATTTTGAATCCTATTCCATTAGACAGTGTTTTTTTTAAAGCTGAGACTGATACCTTTGGCTATGCCTGGGGGCATTTAACGGATCCTGTTGGGAAAGGAAATTGCTACAGGTGGTTTGCCAAACGAATAACCAAAGACCAGTTTTTTGTGGCACCTTTCAATTCGGCGTTTGATGATAAATTTATTGATGGTACCAGTTTCGATTTTTCGTATGAACGCCCTCCTCAGCCTAATGAGCGCGATGGCTATAGCGATCAACCCCATGCCGGATATTATAATATTGGTGATACGGTGATCATAAAATTCTGTACCATAGGTACTACCGAATACCTGTTCTGGCGTTCGTATTACAGTAATAAAGCAAGTAATGGAAATCCCTTTTCGGCACCTGCTAATATTCAGAGTAACATAAGTGGCGGAGCGGGTGTTATTGGCGCTTTTTGCGGTTATTCACCCAGTTTTGATACGTTGATCATTAAAAAATAGTTACCTCAGAATGGTAACTGTTCCCTTATATTTTTTATCAACTCCATCTGTAAAAATGTAAAAATAAGTTCCGGTAGGAATCTGATTTCCTAAATAGGTTCCATCCCAATTGTTTGTATAATTGGTTGCGCTAAAAATAACTTTGCCATAACGGTTGTAAATTTTTAAATTGTTATCCGGAAACTTCTCGATATTACCAATGTAAAAAAAATCGTTATCGCCATCCCCATTCGGCGTAAAGGCACTGTAAAAAAAGAGTTTGTCGCCATTAATAACCCTTACCGTTACAGTGTCGTAGTTCGTGCATCGATGGGAGTCCTCTACACCTATGGTATAGGTTGTTGTAACAATAGGCCATACATCGGGGGTAGGTGTTCCTCCATACCTGAGATTATAATCCGGTGACCAATAATTATGAATTGAACCTGTTCCGTTTAATGTAATCGTATTTCCTTCATCAATAACTGTATCAGGGCTGGCGTCTACAAAAGGTTTCGGAAAAGGAGTTACGGTTACTACTGTTTTCCTGGATTCGCAAAAGCCATTGTTTGATACTGTAAGTGTGTATTGTGTGGTTATCGTATTGGTTGCTAAAGGATTTGTAGAAGAGGGATCGTCGAGCCCTGTGGCAGGCTGCCATGTAAACACATGATTAGTATTGTTATTAGCCGGGCTTCCTATTCGAATCCCATTTTGCTCTCCAAAGCAATAACCTGTATCAACTCCTGCATTAAATGTATTAATCGCATCTACATAGAATACAATCGTGCTTGATGCTGTATTTCCATTTTTATCGGTTACAGTTACTGTATATTCAATGGAACCCGTAATGTTTGTTGCAGTGGGGTTTGGAGAAGTTGTTGAATTTAAAAAGGTAGAAGGTTGCCAGCTATAGGAATAGGGTTGAGCACCACCGGATGCAGTAGGAGAGCCGCCAAGGGTAACCGTTTTATTAGGACAGATATTTTTATTGGCTCCTGCATTTGCAGTAAGCTGTGCAAAGGCAGAGTTTATAAAAGCGATACAGGCAAAAAAATATGCTAAACGGTACTTAATCATTCTCACAAATATAGAAAAGAAATGCAGAATTATTAAGAATTGAGGCAGATGTTAGCCTTTTTTACCAAATTTCAAAGTTGTTGTAAATCATGGTTTTACCCCATTTTTCTTTACCATAGTCCTTTTCTAACTGGGCACGTAATTCGGCGACTTTGTATATTTTTTGTTTTGTCTTTTTAGGTAGAATCAGGCTTGCATCTGTTTTTACAATATCGATACTTTTGGCAAAGTAAATAACGCCACCGTCTTCTGTAGCAAGGCCAAGTATGGTTCCGGGCAAACCTACAAAACTTTCCGGGCCAATAGACGGCATTACTTCGCTACTAAACCATGCATAAAGTCGGGTTGTATCATTTGCAACCCAAACAGCTTTGCGACATTGGTAGCCGCATATTTTTCGTTTACTGTCGGTGATCTTCCATTTAAAATTTCTTACCGAATCCTGCACCAGAAATTTTTCGCCCCAGATACTTTTTTCTGTTAGGCGGGTACGGTTCGCTTGATTTTGGTATACCACATTTTTGCTGGTAGCCCAACTCATACGTTCTACAAGATTGCTTTCCTGTGGTTTAAATACGGATATGGAATCATTAAAATAAAGCTCAAAAATATCTACTTTATTTTTATCTTCTTCTTTAAGCCAATCTTTTACATCGCCATTATCTTTAAATTTTTTATAAAGGTTTGTTTTTCTTTCGTAAGTTATTTTACCATAGCTGATCTGGCTATTCATTTGAAATGCCTGTACGAAAAAGTAAAATAGTATAATATATCTAGTCATAATCTCCTTCCTCCTTTACTTTATTACTGTTGAACTTAAATGTGGCTTTCAATAAAAAATAACGGGAGATAATATTTGTTTTGGTATCTGAAATAATATTACTGGTAATGCTACGGTTTACGCTGATGTTTTGGTTTAGCATATCATAAGCATAAAAACCAACAATCAGGTTTTCCTTTTTGAAAAATGTTTTGGCTAAAGAAGCGTTCCATACAAGGTAATTAATATTATACCCGTTACTTCTTTTCGCATTAAGGGTATAGGCGGCATCGCTTTCGAGCCTGATCTTTTTAGGAAAGTCTATTCCTATATTGGCGTTAAGACCCTGTGCCGTATAGGGCTTTATACTATTGGTGTTAAGGGTAGAAGAGGATTGATTATACTCCGCATATCCTGTTAAACCTGCTGTTATTTTTTCGAAATTTAAACGTAATTCCAAACCAATATTAGTTCTTATATCCTGTGTTTTATTTTCCTGATTATTAATGATTGTTTTGTTATTGGAAATGGATCCGTTTGCATTGGGCTGAACTTCAAATTTTTTGGAGAAGAAAGGAATACTTGTTCCAAAGTAAAAACTTCCCGATTGGTTTCCGTTCACGTTTATGGTTTGACTTACGCTTCGTCCAATACTATCATAATAGGTTCTGTTTGAAAAATCATTGTTTGTGATGTCGTAGTTTAATCCAAACCAGGTGTACTTACCGCTGATTGGTTTCCACGAGTTAAAATTTAAATTGAACTCATTGTTAAACGTTGGCAATAAACCCGGATTACCAATATTGATAAAGTTAGGATTTGTATTATCGGGTATTGGCTGTAACTGAGATATGGAAGGGTTTGTAGAGTTTGTCCGGTAGGATACATCAATGGATTTATTATCAGAAAATTTATACCTTAATGAAGAGAAAGGAAGGATGTTGTTAAAGTTTTGTGTGAGTTGTTGGTTTTTGAAAATGTTATTATTCTTTACATACACATTCCTCACTTTTGTACCGAGTGTGAATCTTAACTTTTTTACTTCATAAATAAATTTAAGGCCTGCCCGGTTAATTTGTTTGGTATTAATAAAATTATTGGTGAGTGTTGAATCTATTAAAGTGTATTCACCTCCAATATTATTTAATGATTTTTTATTCTGTGTACTTCTATAATACATGAAATCATATGAGAGTTCCATTTTTATTTTTTTAGTTAATGGTTCCATGAAACTACCGCCAATGAAGTGGTTCTGACCGTTGCTAACGTTTGTTTTTTTCTGATTGATGGAATTGATGTAAGAGCCTGAACCTAAATAAAAGCTGTTATCTGTTTTAAGAAGGCCATTAGACTCGTTATTGGAAAATGTATTATTATAATTTAATGTCAGCAAACGGTCTTTCTTTTTAAATTTTCGTAAGAGCTTTAAATTATTGCTGATGTCGTAACCATTGCCGTTACTGGAGTTAGCTATGCTTGTATTTCTTGTTTTTATATTATCGCTTGTTACAAAATCAGTTACATTTGAACTGGAAGACTTATCGCTCAGGAACTTTATTTTTGAATTGAGACTTAATTCAGTTAATGAATCTATTTCCTGGTTGAGTGTAAAATTGATACTATGCGCTTCATTTTTTTGTAAGGACTGATTTACGTTTGATGAAGAGTAGGAGGTATCTGTTAAAAAGTATTGAGAGTTATTAGTTGTTTTGGCATTTAGCTGACTTGCATTATAGGAGTAATTAAATCCTATTTTTGTTTTTTTGCTGATCTTGTCAGTGTAATAAAGCCCCGATTTTAAAGTTTGCGGAATCCCCTGTGGTGGATTATTGTTGCCATAATAGAAATTGTCTCCATTATCGTTTGTGCCCATGTTCATTTCGTTATTGAGCCCGTACTTAAACATATCGCCCCAACCAAAACTCGAACGAGGTGTATTACTCGCCAAACCAAACACAGATACTTTTAATTTCTTTTTAAAATAATTGGCAAGGACTTCTCCTTCATAAAATTTCTGGAAATCGCTGGCTCCGCTTACTTTACCAAAGTATCCTTTTTTTGCTTCATCTTTTAATTTTAAGTTCAGGATCTTTTGGGTTTCTTCGCCTGTTGTTGAATTGGCGGCATCATCGCTTTTTTTCTCATACACCTGTACCGACTCAATAGAGCTGGCATTAAGATTTTTTGTAGCAACTGTAGGATCGCTTCCAAAAAATTCATCTCCATCTACCAATACTTTATCTACAGCTTTGCCCTGCGAGGTAATTTTACCGTCTTTATCTACTTTAAGGCCCGGTAGTTTTTTCAAAAGGTCTTCAACCGTTGCATTGGCTTTGACTTTAAATGAATCGGCTGTGTATACAAGTGTATCGCCTTTATAATAGATAGGGTCTTTAAATGCAAAGATCGTTACCTCGTCGAGCGACACATTTTTTGGCTGTAGAATGATCTTTCCAAAATCGTAGTTTAGATTTTTTTTATCGCCAAAAATAAAATAACCCTGATCGGCAAATTTTGGATGCGAAATAATGACCTGGTAAGTGTCAATAGGAAGTGGTTTTAGCTTAAACAAGCCTTTATCATCTGTTCTTGTAAAGTCTACCAAGGTTGAATCCATTAGTTTTACAGCCATTACAATGGCATTCTTTAATGGTTCTTTTGCGATGGTATCCTGCACATTACCTGAAATATTAAGACTTTGTGAAAAAGAATTAATACACAGAACAGATAAAAAAATAGTAAAAAGTTTCTTCATAGTTTTTCGGGACGTCGCAAATTAATGAAGATATAAATGCTCGATGTATCGATAAGATACAAAAAAGGTTAAAGAAGTTGTTATTTAGATTCCATCTTAATAATGCCTTGTGTTATGCATTATCGTATACTCATTAATAGGTATGTTACACAGGTAATATTACTTGTTTCACATTATCTGTATATACAGATGTATACAAAAATGAGATTACTGAAATTTTAAAACACAATTGCCAATGTTCTGTCATCATGATTTCCAGGGCTCCAGAAATCCATCCAATCTGATAATTGTTTTTCAATGTCTTTATTCGTTGGATCGAGTTCTACTTTAATACCCGCGTCGTTATTGCCGTTCAGGTCATCTACAAACTCTTTCCATTTCTCTACTTTTTCGAGATTTGCTTCTACTACAAATTTAGGATCGTAGATACCATCTGTCATTAGAAACATATAAGCATAATCGGGAATCACTTTAAAATTAATACGGCTCGCAAATTTTGGCGACGTAAATATTTCGGAGGTTGTTATAAATCGTGTACCACCGCCAAACTCGCCAACATCAAGCCAGTTCATGAGTTTTACTTCCGAAAAATCTTTAGGAATAATTGCAACAGGGCAATCGCCTACACCAAATGTGAGTACTGCAGTTCCAAATTCAAAGGGCTTAAATAAAGAAAAGATAAAGGTACTGTTTAAGTCGTTTAACGTATACTCGCGAGCTGCTGCAAAATCAGCCAATTGATCGTGTACTTTTTTTGCGCCACTACCAATTAAATTATAAATGCAAAGACTCAATTCTTTTTTGATAGCATCTGTTGGTGCTGTTTGATTACTGATAATGAGTGATTCTAAAGCGCTTACCTGATCTTTGGAAAGCGTCGTTTTAAAGTAATCAGTAATATATTCACAGGCTAATTGAGAGCCATGTCTGCTTATTTTGGCACTGCCGGCTCCATCAGAAACCACTACTAAACTCCAGCCAGACTCTTCCAGATTACAAAACGAAAAATCATCGTCTCTGAAAGAACCTACGTTGGCATGGCTTCTACCGCGTTTGGAAGCAACTACAATATGTTTATCAGCTATTTTTCCAAAGGCAGTTGTGTTATCCGCTTTCCAAAATTCGTCTTCAGTATTGCTTGCAATATCTTTCCATAAAGATTTTGGATCCGGATTAATGATGAAGGGAATTATTTTTTCATGCAGTTCCGAATCTTCCGGCTCTTCATTTAACCTGTATTTTAAAAGAATTTTAAATTCGCCGCTTTGCTCCGGGTTACCGCTAATCGTATTTGTTTCTTTATTAAACTCAATGCCGCCTACATTCTCCAGATTCTCTAATTGATAATGCGAAAAATCTGTCCAGTTATTCTTTTCAAAGTCAATGGTTGCAGTATAGGCTTTACCAACGGTTCCGTTAGGAATCATAAACACTTGCTGTTTAATATCTTCTATCCTGTTTTTTAGTTTCCAGTCTGTTACCATAGTTTTTTGATTTTCAAGAATTGTTTTAACCAGCTCCTTGTTACGTTCGTCATTGACAAAAGCTTCAAACAGGCTTTTTCTTTTATCGGTAACAGCAAGATGGTTACTTGTAAAAAGGCTGTTTAAATATATTTCTGTTTTGTCCATTGACGTAAATAGCGTTTGCTTTCATTTTTTGTCACTTCGAGCGTAGTCGAGAAGGGTTCTAATAATGTTTGTTCTTATATCTAGTGTTGTATGTTCTCGACTTCGCTCGAACTGACAAGCTATTATCCTTGTGCACGTGTTACATCAAAACCGCCTGAACCGCCCATACCATATTTTCCTTTGGAATTGCACCATGGGCAGGTACTTTCCTCTTCTGTGCCTATACAGTGTATTTTTCCGCAACTACACATGGCAAAACCATACTGATTGCCACAGCATGGGCAGGTAGGAGAACCCATTAATTCGTTGGTATTTATTTTAAAACCATTTTCATTATTATCAGTTAATTCGTAATAGGAATTGTCTACCTGAAAAGCACCAACCAGTCTATAGGCACGTGTTTCCAAACCTGCATAGATCCCGGATTCGGTAATAGTTTTTTTATATTTCATTAAGTACGGTCGTTTTGATTGCTGGCATTTACCTGACAACACAACAAAATTAGGATCTACCTGTGGAGCATATAAGGTGTTGGGAGAAGAAGAGCTACCAGGTGCGCTTTTTAAGTCAGCAGCAGAAAGCGTATCTCCGTCTAATTTGGCAAGATCAAAACTACCTGTATTGTTCTCTACGCTAATACTACTGGTTTTAATAGAATCGGTAACCCATTTGAAAAACGTTTTATAAGCATTGGCATCCGAATTTTTAAAATGTAATACGTTTTCTGTTAGCTCAGATAACATATGCATATCTGTTTCTTCACCAAAGGAAACAGCTACCATGTTAGCGGTACGTTGCCAATTCTGCTTCCATTCCTGGATGGCAATTTTTGTATCGTCGGTAGGTACACCATCTGTAAATAAAAACACGATCGGTTTCCAATCGCCTTTTTTCTCGAAAGTAGTGGTTACTAAATTTCTTCTTAACTCAAACATTAAATGGCCAAGGCCTTTGCTAAGGGATGTTCCGCTACCAATTGGAAATCGCGGAGGATAAAAGTTAATGATTTCCTGTAAAGGAACAATTGTTTTTGGCTGGCCTGCAAATACGATAATAGAAACCCAAACGGTTTCAATAGAGTAGGGATCCGTTTTTAGTTCTTTAATGATGGTTGCTAAACCTTCTTCTACTTGCTGAATTGGCTCTCCCACCATTGATTCAGAAATATCGATTAAAAAATAAATGGGTAATCTTCTCATGGTATTGGTATTAAATGTTATACTTAATTATTGAGATATCCTTTATCCGGGAATGTTATACTGGCTTGGCCCGGAATTATTATTATTGTTTTGAGACGATGACGAATTATTTCCTGTGTTTGAATTCATGTTATTAATGCCATATGACCCCGGTGTAGGCTGGTTATTTAAAGAAGCATTGCGTTGTTCATTTACTAAAAGTTGTTGCATGACGATACTTGTAACGTCTTTACCGCCACCAAAATTGGTAATAAAACTTCCAATGGTATAGATTGGTCCCCATGGAATGCCCCACCAACCCATCACTGCCGTTAAGGTTGATAAATGCCAGCTGTGTTTAGCTGTGCTTTCATTTACATCAATAAAATAAATAGAAGTAGGTCTTTTAAAGGTTGCAATAACTATTGAAACGGTATATTCAAAGGTTACGAACTTTGCACCTGCTGCTATTTTTTGCTTCAGTTCGGCAGTTGACATATTTGCATTGAAGTTTTCAATCATGGTTTTTAGTGTAATAAGGTTATTAAAAATAATAAAATTAAAAGAACAATAAACTGGGACATATCAATGAATAAGCCATTTCCAACCTGGTGAGGCTTAACGCGTTGTTTTAACCATTTAAATACAGGGCTGTATAACGAATCAAAAAAATCAAATGCTTTTTTGTAATTTCCGGTTAGTCTGTCTTTGTAGGGAAGCAGCTTTGAATAAAGGAATAATCCAATAATCAGGATATTGATAAAAACAGATAATAATGAAAATAGTAAACGCATGTGGATCTTAAATAACTAAATGAACTTCTGAAGGTGGAGTAGGGAGCGTGAGTTCTTCGGTGACACCTACACTTTTATTCCCATTTTCGATCGTATCTGATACCCATTTAAAGAATGATTTTAGCGTTAAGCTATCAGCAGTATCTAAATGAACAACATTAGGTGTGATCTCTTTTAAAAATTCGTCTTTTGATTTTGGACCTGCTGCACAGGCAATGATAGCACCAAAATTTAAGGCTTTCACCACAGGAACAGATTCTCTGAACAATGCCAGATCAGACGGACTGCCGTCGGTCATAAGGAACAACAAGGGTTTCCAGTCGCCTTTTTGATCTTCGGTTCCTTTACGGATATCCGTCTTTACCATTTTACCTAACAACATTAATGCTTCGCCCATGTTTGTAGGGCCGCTTTGAGGGCAAACAATTTCAGGTAGTTGAAAGTTAACCAACTCAGTTAATGGTACTAACTGTTTTACTTCGCGATCAAATGTAATAATGCTGATCCATAAAGAATCCAATGCCTGCGCATCGGATCTTAATGTGTTGATCATACCACTCAAAGCATTGTTTAATGCCTGAATGGGCTCTCCGTACATAGAGCCGGAGGTATCTAATAAAAAGTAAACAGGTAATCTTCTCATAGTTTTTTGTTTATGTTATTACACAACAATATTTAATTCGGAAGGCGGCGGTGGTAATTCATTGATTCCGGTTACTTCTTTTCCCGAGTCTTCTACTTTTGTAGAGCTTACACCAATGGAAGCCGTAACCCATGCAAAGAATTTAGCAATGCTATTACCATCAGCAGTATCAAGGCTTACTACATTTTCTGTAATTTGTTTTAAAACGTTTGTATCGGCTCCGGATCCTGCAGCACAAGCTACAGTATAAGCTACCTTACGTCTTTTAAATTCTGCCAGGCCATTTTGCCAGTTATCAGTAGGTACACCATCTGTCATAATAAATACTAGTGGTTTCCAGTCGCCCTTTTTTTCGGTAGTTGTTTGCTGTACTTCGGTATCGATACAACGTGATACAAGGCTTAAGGCTTCTCCCAGGGAAGTAGTGCCCGATGCTTTAATATCCTGCATTTGAAAAGAAGCAAGGTCTGTTAAAGGAATCAGTTGCGTTGCTGAACTGTTAAATGTGATCACGCTTAAGAAAGCGGTTTCAATGGCCTGAGGGTTTTGTCTTAATGAGCTTATCATTACCTGAACGCCATTTTTCACGGCTTCAATAGGTTCGCCACTCATTGAACCTGACGTGTCTAATAATAAATAAACGGGTAATCTTCTCATCTTGTTTTATATTTAGTAATGTGTTAGGCTTTAGCCCTGTTTTATGTTGTTGGAACCGGAACCAGTTAGGAATAATGGATGAAGAATTAGCTGTATTTAGCCAAATAATCTTGTAATCCACCTTTCATACCTACACCAACAGCTTCAAATTTCCAGTCGTTATTTTTTTTGTAGATCCTTCCAAACTGAACAGCTGTTTCAATAGAAAAATCTTCGTCCAGTTCGTATTTTACTAATTCTGTATTGTTAGAGCCATCAATCACACGAATAAATGAATTTCTGATCTGCCCGAAGTTCTGACGGCGATCCTGCGCTTTGTGGATCGTTACTACAAAAGAGATCTCTGTTACATCGCCCGAAATTTTAGAAAGATCGATAAGCACTTTTTCGTCATCTCCATCTCCATCCCCGGTGGTGTTATCGCCTGAGTGTATAACTGCCTGATCAGGAGATTTGAGGTTGTTGTAAAAAACAAAATGATTATCGCTCAATAGTTTTCCATTTTCCCCAAGGATAAACACGGACGCATCCATATCGAATGATTCTCCTGTTGAGCTGGAATTACTGTCCCATCCAAGGCCTACCGTAAATTTCGGTGCCGAAATATTTTCTCTTTGTCCTTTTTCTAAATTAATTGCCATAACTTTATTTTTATATTTTAATGTTTAACATTGCTTTTAAGATATTGGTTTGCTCATCTACATTTTGCAGATCGTCTAAAAATTCCACTCCCGATATTTTTTCCAGATAACTATCCATTACCGTTTCCACATCTTTTGGCATGGAAGTTTTAACAGCACTTAACTGGTCTTTCAGTAATTCATTCTTGCTCATCAACTTATTAATCGTTTCTGTTTTATAGGAAGTGTTCTTCGACAGATCAATTCCTGCAAGAATTAAATTATCTACTAAATAAAAGGATTTTTCGTCATTTATGAAAATAAATTTATCATTAGAATTCACAAACTCATAGAGCTCAATTTCTTCTGTTTCGTAGCGTAAACCACAAACAAGCTTGGCTTTGAATTTCTGAATATTGAGTTTGCCAAGGAGTTTTTTCTCGATAGTGACGTAATTATTCTGATAGATGCTTTTCTCTGAATTTTCTGTTAACCTTTGAAACTCCTCTGCCGTTAACTGCCTGTAAAACTCGCCACTGCGCTTATTAATGAATTGTGTAATAACGGCCCAGTCGAAGCTTTTTTTACTGTCTTCGGCAAAGAGTTTATAAAGTTCTTCCATTTTCTGGCTCATGTTTGCCGAATGGCTTCTTACTTCATCTGTAAAAGGCACTACATTTACCTCTGCGTTGAGTTTTGCAATAAAATCCTCGTTAATGTATATTTCATCATTAATCAGCAGGTATTTTTGCTCTTTGGATTTCTTTAATTTTTGAAATAATTCAATTAAACTGTTGGTATACTGTATATGAAACAGATCCAGTTTATGAATATCGAGGTGTTTATTATTCTCAAAAATGTTGTGAATGACATTGGTGCGGATGGTAATAGCAATAAGATCGGGATGATTAAAAAAATTAGAT
>JAZJZF010000013.1:71652-73605 GCA_040389965.1 Bacteroidota bacterium | reverse complement strand
TGTTAACAACACTGATTTTTAGGTTAATAACATTGTTTATAAAAACAATTACTTTTCTCTTGACAGAGATGCCATTTCAAGCTAAATTAGATTATATCAAATACGAAGTACTTTGAATTCTGATAAGACAAATGCATTCTACAGAATAGTAGAAGAAGTAAAGACTTATTATCATCATAATTGTTGGCATACTACTTATAATTTGGGCAATACATATACAGAAATTAAATCTCCTAATCCTAAAAATAAAATAAGGAATACATAACAGAGCGGTTAAATTTACAGATTTTACAAAAATGTCTTAAGCCACATAATAGCTTCATCGTGAGTTTTAAACATTTTGGTGGGACGACCAGGTCGGTTGAATTTCAAATAAAAATTTCCAATAATTTTATGACCGAAGTTTGTAGCAACATAAGCATCTGCCAATGCATAAGGACAGGAGTTTTTCTTTGCCCAAAATACCCGTGTTTCTACAGGAGGAATAGCAAATTCATCGAGCGTTATTAAAAGAGGTGCTTGCTTGTAGTTTAGCATTTTCCCCATGACAAGATTAAATTTTTTGAGCGATTCTACATTAAACTCCAGGCTGCTTGATGTATGGGAATGTAGTATCCCATCGCTGCGTAACTGTAGCGTAAAGGGCTCACAGACTTCTGTCGCAATAATTTTAACTGTTATATCCGGAATTAAACTATTCATGTGTTTTGGCACTATTTTGTTTAAGGTGGACCTGTTATATAAAAATACAATTTTTTGTAGAACTAAATACAATTATAATGCAAAAAATATCGTTTGTCGACAATTCTTAACGTATCGTATGGAAAATAATTGCGTTAGTGGATTTCATAAAATGTGCGGTTAAATCCATTTAGTTGCTAAAAATGAATGCCCTCCATGAAAAAAACTACGGAAATAAGCAGGAAAAAAACCTCCTAATATATAAAGGAACTATGTTTTTAGGTTGGGTATGGAAATTTTCTTTCGAGCGATTATGCATAAAAAAGAAGCCACAGTTATTTAAACTGTGGCTTAACTTATGTATATAAATTTGTTTTTTAGGAATTACTCTTTTAATAATTCACGGGCAATAACCACTTTTTGAATTTCGCTGGTTCCTTCGCCAATTGTACATAATTTACTATCGCGGTAATATTTTTCGGCAGGGAAATCTTTTGTAAATCCATATCCACCAAAGATTTGAACGGCTTCGTTACTATTTCTTACACACACTTCAGAGGCGTAGTATTTAGCAAAAGCACCTTCTTTAGTCATTTTTTGACCACGATTTTTTAAGTCAGCCGCTTTGAATGTCAATAATTCTGCTGCTTCTAACTCAGTAGCCATATCCGCTAATTTGAAGCTGATTGCCTGGAAAGAAGAAATAGGTTTTCCGAATTGCTCACGTTCTTTAGAGTATTTTAAAGAACACTCATAAGCGCCGCGTGCAATACCACAACTTAAAGCTGCAATAGAAATACGGCCGCCATCCAATACTTTCATTGCCTGAACAAAACCGTCACCTTCTTTGCCCATTAACTGGTCTTTGTGAACTCTGCAGTTATCAAAGATCAACTCAGCTGTTTCGCTGGCGCGCATACCTAATTTATTTTCTTTTTTACCTGATTTAAAACCGGGAGTTCCTTTTTCAATAATGAAGGCACTCATTCCGTGACTATCATTTTTTTCGCCCGTACGAGCAATTACAACTGCAACGTTACCGGAAATCGCATGTGTGATAAAGTTTTTAGAACCGTTCAATACATAATAATCACCATCTTTAACAGCAGTCGTAGCCATTCCACCGGCATCAGAGCCCGTTCCTGTTTCTGTTAAGCCCCATGCACCAATCCATTCGGCAGTAGCTAATTTTGGTAAGTATTTTGCTTTTTGTGCTTCGTTACCAAAAGCTAAAATGTGACCTGTACATAACGAATTGTGTGCTGCCATTGA
>JAZJZF010000013.1:67079-71642 GCA_040389965.1 Bacteroidota bacterium | reverse complement strand
AATTAACAAAAACCATTGATAAACCTATTGATCCGCAGATCTTGCTTAATTCAATGATAGCTGTTTCATATTCTGTGTAGGATAGTCCTGATCCGCCATATTCTGTTGGAACTACAACTCCCATTAGTCCTAATTCTCCCAGTTTTTTAAATACTTCAACAGGAAAAATCTGTGCTTCGTCCCATTCCATCATTTTAGGATAGATATGTTCTTTACCAAATTTACGGATCATATCAGCAATCATTTGCTGATTTTCATTGGTTTGGAAACTCATTCCAACCGGGTTTTCTAATACTGCGCTAGACATGTTATGTTATTTGAGTGTATATTTAAGTTTTGTTTTCCGTTTAAAAATCCCAATTCAACCACAAAGCTGAATCCGCTGACCTTTGCTCCCTGTTGTTCTACAAGGTTTGCAGCAGCGGCAGCCGTGCCACCGGTTGCTAAAAGATCGTCATGGATTAACACGTTCCAGCCTTTTTTTAAGCTGTCTACATGCATTTCCACTTTTGATGTACCATATTCCAATGCATATTCATAGCTAATGGTTTTATAGGGCAATTTTCCTGCTTTTCTTACCAATACAAAAGGAACATTTAATTTATTTGCCAGTAAAATACCAAATAAAAAACCCCGGCTTTCAATGCCTATAATAGCATCGGGTTTTGTACCGATTCGTTCAATAAATCCATTCGTAATTTCATTACAAAGCGTCTGGTTCTCAAAAATAGGGGTAATGTCCTTGAACATGATACCGGGTTTTGGAAAATCAGGAATGTCCCTGATACTTGCTTTTATATTGCTTTCTAATGACATTGGTTAGGATTACAAACTTAATGAAATTTCGCCGAAAAATATGAATTTAATTAAAATTAACGTACTGATATTCAATTATTATTGCACAAAGTGACAGACGGTAAAATTAACTTTTTATGCTATTTTTTAAAGAGAATCCAGTTACTCTGTTTAGCTGTTTGCGAAAGATCGATTCCTATAACGGTTAGTTTATGGTTTATAGGGTCTTTATACCAGCCTTCGTCCCAGGCACCCATATCGGTATAGATCAATTGTTTAACGCCAAGTAAAGCAAGGTCATCGGAAAATACTTTTAAGGTGATGGATTCTTTACTTTCAATAATAGCAACAGAATTATCTTTTAAAATGGCAATACCTCTTCGCTGAAATATTTTTTTATCCTTAAAGCTTGCTGCCTTCCCATTTTGGATGCATTGGATCTGCTGAAAAAAAGAAGCTTTGTTGCTTTTAGCAATGTTCAGTAAACTATCGTTAATAAGTTTCCCTTTATTTGACTGAAAAATGCGACAGGTATTATGTTCGATATAACATACGCCACCCAGAGTTGTATTAATAACGGCTGCATTCTCTATTTTTCCATTAACCGCATAAATACCATCAACTTTGTAATTATCGAGGTTTGTAAATGCCGCAGGAATACAGGCTAATATAGTTACGTCATTTTTATCGGGACGTTTATCGGTAAAAGCAATGGAGCAGGTATTCTTTTTTATGAAGGTATAATGTGTGTTGCTGCTGCCTGTTTTAGCTTCAACGGTAATATTTTGAGCAATTAAACTATTAATGCCTGTAACACTAAAAAACAGAATGATTAATAGTTTCATTGAATTATCCCAATAATGTTTCCTGTGCTGCTTTTAACAGTTTACGTGTATTTTCAAGCGTATCGCTTTCTCCGTATAAACGTAATACAGGTTCCGTTCCGCTGGCTCTGATCATTAACCACTGGTCATTTTCAAAATGGTATTTCCAGCCATCAATAGTTTCTAAACGCTCTACTTTATAAGGCCCAAAAGATTTATAGATATCGTCTTTACAACCTTTAATGATTTTTTGTTTCACCTCTTCTGTCAAATGTAAATCGTTACGCTCGTAAACAAAAGCTCCCGTTAATTTATAAAGGTCTTCAATTAATTGTTCAAGCGTTTTACCCGATTTGGCCATGTATTCCCAAATGGTTAAGCCCATCCAGATACCATCGCGTTCAGGAATGTGGCCTTTAATCGCAATTCCGCCACTTTCTTCACCGCCCATAATCACATCTTCATTGATCATGTAACCTGCAATATGTTTGAAACCAATTTGAGTAATCACAATTGGTAAATTGTAATGTGTAGCCAGTTTATGTATACGGGGTGTTACAGAAAATGCCGCAACAATTTTTCCGCCATATTTCTTTTCTTCAACCAGGTATTTTACCAATAATAAAATAATGTGGTGCGAGTCTACAAAATTTCCTTTGCTATCGTAAAGTCCAATTCTATCAGCATCTCCATCGGTACATAAACCGCAGTTAATGTGTCCGTCTTTTTTGATCAGTTCACTAAATTCCAATAAATTTTTGTGAATAGGCTCAGGTGCCTGTCCGTGAAAACCGGGATTATCATCATCGTGTAAATGAATAATTTCAGGGAACAAACGTTTCATCACACGTTTACCAGCACCAAACATACTGTCGTAGGCAAGCTTTAAACCAGATGATTTAATTGCTTTAAGATCAAACGATTCCTCAACATGTTTTAAATACATGTCTTCCAGATTCGTGTATTCTAACAACCCTTTTTTCTCTGCCTCTTTTAAATCAACGGCATCATAATTCTGGTTTGCTTTCTCCGGGATAATATCTTCAATTTCCTGAATTTTTTCAGGAATCAAAGGCCCGCCGTAATGTCCTTTTAATTTATAACCATTGTATGATGGCGGATTGTGACTTGCTGTAATAATAATACCTAAAGAGGCCTTTAATTTCAAGGCTCCTAAAGAGATCATGGGAGTTGATACATAATCTTTTGCTAAAAATACTTTTACACCATTTGCAATAAATACTTTAGCGGTTGTTTCAGCAAATAATTCGCCGGCAAAGCGGCAATCGTGACCAACTACGGCACTTGGCTCCTTAAAATTTTGTTTTATCCATATAGCAGTAGCTTCTGTAACTCTTGCTACATTTTCTACTGTAAAATCTTTTGCTATGATAGCTCTCCAACCGTCGGTTCCGAATTTAATTTTTGTCATAAAATAGTGTATAAAACAGGTTCTAAATATAGCTAAAAGACGCTAAACTGTATCAATTATTGCATTAAACTTTTTAGATGTTCAAGGGTCGATTCATCTGTCCATTCTATGTAGCCAACATTATCGTAAACCACTTCGCCTTTTGTATTTAACAGATAGGTAGTGGGAATAGAAAAGATCCCGAAAGCATTAAAATTACTGGTTAATGTTACAAATGTAAAAGGGTATTGAGTTGTGTTTTTAAAATCCACCATTTTCTCAATGCTTTCGTCTGTTACACAAAGTACGGTAACATCGCTCAGTTTAGTGCTTTTTATTGAATTGATCTCTTTTAGTTCAGTAATGCAATTAGGGCACCAGCTGGCGTAAAAACTTACAATGACTTTTTTTCCTTTTAATGATTTTATATCAAAAAGATTGGTATCCTGGTCAACAACTTCAATTTTGGAAATATCAATAGTGGGGGCAACGTTATATTTATTGTAAAAAAAGATGGCAAGCGCCGCAATAGCTATAATAGCCAGGGATATGTATATATATTTTGCCTTCATGTTATTAAAAATAGATTGTTGTTAAAAAACTAAGGGAGTGTAAACTTACAGTAAATTATAGAATAGTTTTACAATTTATGAGAAAAATATTAGGGAAGATATGGACTTTTACATGGAAAGCTGTTGTAGGTTTTTTTATCCTTTCTATTGTTTCGGTTATTGTATTCAGATGGGTACCTATTCCTATTACGCCCCTTATGCTGATCAGAAATGTTGAGCAAATGGGAAAAGATAAAGGTATTGTGATGAAGCATGACTGGGTACCTTTAGAAGAGATTTCTCCCAAATTACAGTTGGCTGTTGTTTGTAGCGAAGATCAGAACTATTTAAAGCATTTTGGTTTTGATGTAGGGGCTATCAAAAAAGCGATGAAAGAAAATGAGGAAGGTAAACGTGTGAGAGGCGCCAGTACCATTACCCAGCAAACAGCTAAAAATGTTTTTTTATGGCCTGGCAGAAGTTTTATTAGAAAAGGCATGGAAGCTTGGTTTACGCTATTAATTGAAGTTTTTTGGAGTAAGGAACGTATTATGGAAGTGTACCTTAATAGTATTGAAATGGGTAAAGGTATATATGGTGCCGAAGCTGCCTGCCAATACTGGTTTCACAAATCCGCGAAAAAAATAACCAAGGACGAAGCTGCTGCTATTGCCGCTATATTACCTAATCCCTTGCAGTATAAGGCAAATCCACCAAGTAATTATATCGCCGGCCGTAAGGTGTGGATAAAACAGCAAATGAATTTTTGGGGTAATAAATTGGATTATGATAAATACAAAGATGACGATGAACCTGCCAAAGGAAAGAAATAGTCATTTTTACAGCACTATACACACACATGAAATACTTATTGGCACTTATTCTTTTTTCTTTTTTAATATTGTGTGATTTCATATTTTTATGCAGTCTTTTTACCCTGCTTCCTCTTCACAACCTCCGTATCATAGCGCATCCCTTTGCC
>JAZJZF010000013.1:55801-67069 GCA_040389965.1 Bacteroidota bacterium | reverse complement strand
CTTTTTTAATTGTTAATTGCAATCAAACAGAATCTTCGGCTCATCCTGATTCATTCATTAAGTCTGCCGGTGAAATGGATTCGTTTAAATATAAACAGCAGGCTTACCGAATAGATACTCTTTTTACGAAATTATATGCTGCTGATGCTTTTAATGGCAATGTATTGATAGCAAAAGGAAACGATATTATTTATCAAAAATCGTTTGGCTATGCGATTAAAGAAAAAAACATAAAACTAACTGATACCTCTTTATTTCAGCTGGCATCTGTATCAAAAGTCATTACAGGCATTGCCGTTTTAACGCTTTACGAAAAAGGTAAACTGAGGTTGGACGCTAAGGTGGTGGATATTTTACCCGGTTTTCCGTATACCGATATTACAGTACAGCAGCTGCTGAGCCACAGATCAGGATTGCCGAACTACATTTATTTTTGTAACGCCTTTTTAAAAGAAAAAACGGAATTTCTATCAGATAAAGAACTGCTTGATATTATGATTGAAAACAGGCCAAAAGCATATTTAAAACCCGGCACCCGGTTTAATTATTGCAACACTAATTTTGCTTTGCTGGCCATGATCATTGAAAAAGTTTCAGGGAAAACGTATTCAGACTATCTTAAAGATGAAGTGTTTACACCTCTTGGAATGAATCATTCCTATACTTACAAAACGGTCGATTTTAACGGAGTTAATTTCACGCATGGTTATACCATGAAATACCAGGAAGTAGCAAAGGATCCTTATGATGGGGTGCTTGGCGACAAAGGAATTTATACGACAACCTATGATTTGTTTTTATTGAGTAACGCATTATATCAAAATAAAATATTATCAAAAGCAACACAGGATCTGGCTTATGCGCCCTATAGCCCCGAACGGAAACTTGGTAATTATGGTCTTGGATGGCGGATGAAAGACATGAGCACTAACAACAAAGAAGTATTTCATAACGGCTGGTGGCATGGCTACCGCACCTCTTTTCACAGGCGTTTAAACGACAGTTTAACAATTATTGTATTGAGTAACAGGCTCAACCGCAGCGTCTATTCAACCTGGCGCATTTATGGGGCCATTGATGGCCCTACGGCAGCTGGCCTTAAACCTGAATCAGAAGAAGAGTAAAAAGCGTTAAAACGTGGTTGTTTCCATTTAATACCTCAGTATAATTCCTTATCTTTGCGCCATCGTAAAAATAGCTGACATAGAATTAGGGGAATTCCCATTATTACTTGCTCCCATGGAGGATGTAAGTGACCCACCATTTAGGTACGTTTGTAAAAAGTATGGTGCTGATTTAATGTACACCGAATTTATCAGCAGTGAAGGATTGATCAGAGATGCCATTAAAAGCAGGAAAAAACTCGATATTTTTGATTACGAAAAGCCTATCGGTATCCAGATCTTTGGTGGCGATGAGGAGGCTATGGCCATGTCTGCAAAAATTGTAGATGCCACGCAGCCCGATATTCTGGATATTAACTTTGGTTGCCCGGTTAAAAAAGTGGTTTGCAAAGGAGCAGGGGCGGGGGTATTAAAGGATGTGGATCTGATGGTACGTTTAACCAAAGCAGTTGTAAAATCAACTAATTTACCTGTTACTGTCAAAACCCGTTTGGGTTGGGACGAGAGCATGATTAACATTATGGAGGTGGCAGAACGCTTACAGGATGTTGGTATTAAAGCGCTAACCATACATGGCAGAACACGTGCTCAAATGTATAAAGGTTCCGCAAACTGGGAGCCAATTGCAGCTGTAAAGAATAATCCTCGTATACATATTCCTATTTTTGGAAACGGAGATATTACAACTCCCGAAAAAGCCCTGGAATATAAAAACAGATATGGCCTGGATGGAATGATGATTGGCCGTGCCAGTATTGGTTATCCGTGGATCTTTAACGAAATAAAACATTATTTTAAAACGGGAGAGCATTTGGCAAAACCAACCTTAGAAAATAGAGTGGAAGTTGCCTTAGCGCATTTCGATAAATCGATAGAGTGGAAAGGCCCTAAATTAGGAGTGTTGGAAATGCGTCCGCACTATACTAATTACTTTAAAGGCATCGAGCATTTTAAAGATACCCGTATGAAGCTTGTAACCACTGATAATATTGAAGAAATCAGGGAAATATTGCTATCGATTCCTGAAAAATATGCTTTCCACGAAGCTTAATATAAGCGGTCGTTCTTAAAAACCTAATTCCATTTTTATATCTGCCCTGGCAAATTCAGATGTTCCTAAAGGCACTTCTGTAAAGCCCATTTTATAATACATCTCTATGGCTTTGGCCGATCCTTTTTTATTAGAGAATAAAATGATCTTCGTAGCCCCATGGTTCTTTATGCTTTCCACAGATTCTTCAGCCAGGACCTTTCCGATCTTTAATCCGCGGTACTGTTCGTCAATTGCAAATTTGATCATTTCATATACCTTATCTCCCATATTAAGATAGGCGCAGGTTCCTACAGGATAGCCTTTGTATAAGGCAATGTATATTTTTCCTCCGTCTTTTAAAATATAGGTTTCAGGATCTTCCACCGTTTTAATATCTTCTTCTTCCATCACGTAGGAGCGAGTGATCCATTGTTCATTTATTTCTTTAAAGCGAAGGCGGTGGTGAGGCGTATAGTCAACTATCTGTATAGTGTTAGCGATTTCCATATAGGTTGTTAATAGGTTATCTATGAATCAAAAGTAATAATGTTTGATTGTAGTAGTAGCATTTAAAACGGAGATGCATTTTTTGGACTTCTTGTTTTAGCCTGGAATACTCTTACTTTTTTTTAATATATTATATCCAAAAAAAGTATTAAAGAAAGCAAAAAACAGGATCCCTTTATTTGCATCCAAAATATTTTCAGTTAAAAAGCCAATTAATAGTAGAAATAAGAAAGAAATATAAATATAGTCCCTCCCTTTAAAAGCAAGGTAAACAAAATATATAAAAATCGATAGAAAGATCAATAAGCCAATAATTCCGTTTTTTAATAAATAAGAAAGGTATTGGTTATGGGCATTAAACTCTTCAAGATAAGAAATATACAATCCACTTTTAATATACTCCGTTTTTAACATGCTAATTTCGTCCCCTGTACCATAACCTATTATGGGCGATCTCATAAACAACCTTACACCACCTTGCCATCGGTCTATTCTGGGCTCCGTTAATTCAAAATTATCGGTGCTTTGTGTTAATTTAATATCACTTATCAGCTCCGAAGTAAATCTTTTTTTAAGGTAAGAAATATTATTAACAGCAATAAAACCAACAACCAGGAGTAGAGTAATACTTATAATATAGAGTAGTTTCTTTTTTACGTAAAAAAAAGGAAATACAAAACTCATGATTAAAATGGTTGTAATTAAAATATTTCTGGATGCCAGAAAAATAAGCCCTGCAAGCTGAATAACGAAAAACAAAATTAGTAGAATCTTGATTTTTTTCAATTTTGTTACTACGATCAATTGTAATGTGTAAATAAGACAAAGAGAAACATAAAGCGACAGATAACCCGCATGAATGCCAATTGGAGCAGAAAACCTGTGGTTAAAAAATTCTTTTGTAAATATTCCTGTTAACGGAAGATGTAGTTCTTTAATTGTAATAAGCACATTTAAAAACAATAAACAGACCGTTAAAACTGAACTTAGTATAAAAGCGTTTAACAAGCCTCTTTTTCTTTTTTCATTTATGCCTACTGCCAGAGGTAAAAGTACTGGTATTAATATAATGGTAAGTTGTCGTTCGAGTAAAAAACCTGCAACAGATTTGTGATAAGAGTAAAAGTAGCCAATGACTGAAAGAAAATAGATAAGCTGAAAAATCCATATTTGTTTAGGAATCTGTTTGATTTTTTCTTTTTTTATATCTAAAATCGTTGTAATAACCAATAGAAGTAAAATGATATTTGAGTATAGCATATCAAATGGCAGAAAAAACACAAATAACTGTAATAGTATGAAGCGGATATCCTCCCTCATTTCCAGGGGTTCTGAACGTATTTGCAGATATTTATTAATGTATTTATTCATCTAAAGAGAATTTAACATAACCTGTTCATATTGATCTATAATGTTTTTCCAGGAATAAATAAGTTTAATTTTCTTACAATTATTTTTTATAAATCCGGAATATTGATTTTTTACAGGATTTGATTCAACTGTTTTTTTAATATCATCTGGTGTTGTAAAGTAAAATGCATCTTCATTAAGTATGCTTTTGTTAAAGTCGTTATCATGAGCTACAATTAATCCACTACTTGCCATTGCTTCTAATAACGAAGGATTAGTACCGCCAACAGAATGCCCATGGAAATATAAATTAGAATAATAACGTAAATTATTAATCACATTTATATTATAGATCGGACCCATAAATTTTATGTGCTCGTTAGACTTATACTTTTCGAATAAATATTGACCAAAATTATTTTTGTAGTTTCCAATTACTAAAAAGATATCTTTTTTAGAAGATGCATGAATACCATCTAATATTAACTCAATATTGTTTTCAGGTTCAATACGGGCAATCAGCATATTATATTGAAAAGGGCTAAGATTGTATTCTTTCAAAATACTTTCATCAGGGCTTTCAAATAAGTCTGCTCCATAAGCTATATAGTGCGATTGTTTATTGTATTTATCGGTAATGTATTTTTGAATACCTATTGAATCTGCAATAAGAACGTCGCTATGAATTGTAGCCAGTTTTTCTGCATATAATAGAAATTTCTGGACCCTTTTACTAAATTTAGTGCGTTTCCATTCAAGCCCATCCATATTTGTAATCAATACGGTTTTTTTTGGAAAAAATTTCCCCCATATCGAACTACTTGTGTAACCGAGGTTTAAAATGATATCAAATTTTCTTTTTCTACTATCAAGAATGCAATTTAGGTCATAAATAAATTGCCCTGCTGTCCCAATTTTAAATTCGGGATCATATTTATGAATGATATTAACACCTTTCCATTTGTCTTCTTTATACAAATGGTTATGAGAATTGTAGACAAATACTTCATGGCCTTTTTCGGTAAGTCCAACCGATAAGTATTGAGCAAATTGCTCAAAACCGCCATAATTATTAGGAATTCCCCTTGTACCTATTATTCCAATTTTCATATATGATTAAATGTAGACCTATATATTTAGGCAAATCTGTTTAATTTTTGTAACGTATTGTTCTAATGTAAAATCGGCTATAGCTCTTTCATATCCTTTCTTTCCCATTAATTCTCTCGTGTCTTTTTCTAAAATGAGTTTACTTAATGCTTTTTCAAGTTCTAAAACCTGGTTTGGTTCAAATAATATTCCGGTTTCATTTTGAACTACAATCTCTTTTAAACCACCATGATTTGCTGCTATTACAGGTTTACCACACAACATGGCTTCAATAGCAACTAAACCAAAAGGTTCAGGCTCTGTGGAAGGTACAACGGCAATATCAACAGATTGCCAGATATTCCAAATATTATTTTGAAAAGGGATTATTCTTACCTGATCCTGCATCTTGTCTTCAACAATTTTTATTTTTAAGTCGTCCAGATATATTTCCTGATTTGGCGGTGGAGAACCAACAAAGATAAGTTTAAGATTATCTGCTTTAGGCACAATTTTTTTGAATGCTTCTAATAATAGTTTTTGTCCTTTCCATTTATTAATACGACCAACTAAAGCAATAACTATGTCTGTAGATTTCACATCAAACAGATTTGTTCTTATATCTTCAATAATAGCATTATTTATAGGCTCACGCTCTTTAGAAACGCCATTCCATACAACAACAGATCCTGTTTTGCCGGCTTGTTCATTTTCCCAAAATGCCTGAGTAGCATAAGAATTAAAAATAATTTTACTATTTACTTTTAGTGAAATAAGCTTTTTAAAAATCTTTTTTACGATCTGAGGACTTTCAATAATTTCATGAACATGCCAGATATGTTTTATTTTATTTCTTCTTGCATAAATCAAGCCTATCAACACAGCTAATGTATTTGAATATACCAGATCAATTTTATTGTTCTTACATGCTTCATTAATAATTTTTATGGAAGACGAAATCTGAAACGGTAAAGAAAGCATGTTTTTGAATCCAAACATGGTTCTTGAAATTTTTAATACGGGAGCTAAAATAACATGTATCTTATTTTCCTGTAAAATAGTTAAAAGGGGGCCATTTTGAGGAAGTACTACAATTGGATTTATACCCTTCGCTTTAAATTGGGTAACTAATAAAAGCAGCGTTTTGTCTGAACCATATAATTCTGCAGATTGATGAATGAAAAGTATATTTTTCATCTTCTAAATTGATTTTGACATGCCGTAAATGTGCTGTTTTTAATGGGATTAAAAATACACTTTAAAAACAAAATCACCTATTTTTAAGGCGGTTTTATAGATCCAATTTACTTAAATTTCGAGTAAATAAATTGTATAAATCTGGCGGGTAGGTAAGAAAGTAAAATCAATATAAACGAAACCAGATCCAGTGGTTTTATCTTTACAGCCTGGCGTAAATGAGACCTTGCCTTTAATGGCTGGTAATTGTTCCATAAATATTTTTTACCAAGCATGCGATTATACGAAAACTCTTTTTTGTTTTTGTCTAATTTTTCGATGCTTTTTAAAATTAATTCCCCTTCAGCATCTGTTATAACACCTGTTAAAAGAGCCTTTTGATGTAATTGCCTGAACGTTTTATTGTAATCTTTGCTATCAACTGTTACTGATTCCGGATTAAATCTTACTTTGATCATGGGTTTATTAAAATTATAAACCTTACCAACCTTTAATAATTTTGTCCATAAAAAATAGTCTTCAAAGGTATGCGCTTTTACTTCGTAACCTCCTAAATCTAATACAACCTGTTTTTTGTACATAACTGTACTATGTATAAAAGGGCAGCTATAAACGCTACTTTCTCTTATCTGTTCATCAGTATATCCCTTATTATTAAATGTAAAAATATATTCCCCGTCTTTTGTGATATAATCAGCGTCAGATCCAACTAAAATATACTCGGGATATTTCATCATAAAATTATATTGCTCTTCAATACGGGTAGGGTAGCATACATCATCAGCATCAAATCTTACGATGTATTCTCCAACAGCGTGTTTTAAACCGGTATTTAAAGCATCTGAAACTCCTCCGTTTTTCTGATTAATCAAACGGATCCTATTATCAGCATAAGCATTTATAATCTCAATACTATTATCGGTAGAGCCATCGTTAATAATTAGAAACTCAAAATCCGTATAAGTCTGATTCAATATACTGTCTATTGCCTCTTTTAAGTATTTTCCGCCATTATAAACAGGCATTAAAACAGTTATATCTGTTTTCATTTTTTTTCTTCTAAATGTTTATGTGCTTTTTCTGATTGTATTTTTATATCCAGTAGCATCAATAATTCAAACAATACCATTACTGATAGTCTTTGATACCAATAGTCAAATAAGAAAAATATAAGAATTGTTACTAATAATAATTTACCAAATGTGAGTAATCGTATTTTTTTTATAAAAAAACCAAGATAAAATAAACTGAATAATATTAATCCGATAATTCCATATTCTCCTAATAACTCATTATACCAGCAAAATGGAAGGTTGGTAACGCTGTGGTATTCATCGTCAAGAAAAAGCAAATACCTGAAAATAGCCTCATGATTATTAGCAAATAGAGGGTTTTCATATTTAGGTATCCTCATTAATACTCTCGAATCATCCACAATCCCAGAGGTTATAAAAGCCAATCGTGAAGAAAATGAACCTAGACCCGCACCAAAAAGGAAGTATTTCCAATTACTTTGCAAAAGGTCTTTTGTTTGCATAAATGAAATAAGTTTTCCTGATTTTGAATTGAAATCAAATTTTTTAAGTTTTCCATATTCAAATCTTTTGTCCTTTTCTTTTGCTTTTTTAATCGAATCTTTTACATAATGAGTGTAGTCTTCTTTGTCTCTTAGTAGTTTTTGCTGTTGCTGTATATATGCCTGTTTTAAGTGATAAACCGTATCATTATTAAAGTTTTTGCCATATTTATAAGCAGAATAATTATTAATTTTTTCTATTTTAATATCTTCTGCACTTTTTTGAGGAGGCTGATTTGAATCAGAAACAGCAACTTTTACTTTAGGTTTATGTTCAACCTGGTGAGTTATTTTTGTTAAACTATTTTTTAAATAGCTTAGGTTTTCGGGAGTAACTTTAATGTAGAAAACTAATACGATTGCTATACTAAAAGCTATATAATACCTGGTTATATTTTCATTTTTTATAATAAAGATATAGCCTAATGATGCTATCGAAATAAGAGTTCCAAAATTGCTTCCGGTTAATAAAAGAGGAATAATAGAAAATAAAATGTAGACAAAGTTTTTTTGGTATAAAAAGAAGATTAACATCATGGACGATATAGTCATATTTACAAGATGCATCTCTCCATAAACGCCACCAATTAAATCACCTGAAGAAATCCCATAAGGAGGTGGACTTATAAGCGTATAAGGATTAAGTGTGTGGGTAATAATCATTATCTTAAAAAGATCATATAAAGAACAAAGAAAATTTAAAAACACTAATATTTTTATAGAATTAATGATTTTATCGACGGTATTTAGTTCAATAAATAGTACTAGTTGATGAAATACTAGTAGGCAAGCCGCCCATATCAGGCAACCACTTAAAACTACCATTATATAATTATAGTGAAGGTTGTTATTAATGACTAATAAATTGAAAATGGCTAATACGATTATCCCTATATAAAAATAGATTACCCCGGATTTTTTAAACTTAAAATTTGGACGATAAATGTAAATAGCAATAATTGCGATTATCTTTAAAGAAAAACGATAGTTAGTAATCAATAATATAAATAAAAGGAAAATAGGATCGGCTTTTTTTAAAACAGATTCTCTGATGCTTAAAAAAAATAGCGCCGCTTTATTTATTAGAGCTTTCATTTTTATTAAAATTTATTATCACATCTTTATAAAACTCTATGTGCGAAGATGCAATATATTTAATATCAAACCTGGATTTTACCGATTCAAAACCGGAAGCTGCTAATTTATTCCTTAACGCTTCATTTTCAATTAAGGTAATGATGCTTTCCGCAATTTCATGAATGTTATCAGGATCAACTAATAAACCATCTGTTTTATCTTTTACTATTTCAGGCCCACAAGACCTTTTTGTGTAGATTACGGGGCAATATAAGCTCATGGCTTCTACTGCTCCCAAACCAAAAGTTTCACTATATGAGGGAAATACAGCCAACGTTGCTTTTGATAATGTTGAAAATAAAACATCTCTGCTAATATGTCCTTTAAAATCAACTGAATGAACCGCTTCCCTATTGAGTAATGGCATTAAATCAGTTGTTTTCCCTTTACCTATAACCTTAAGGTTTGCATCAGGAAATTTTTCATATACAATATTCCAGGCTTTAATCAACGAGAATATCCCTTTTTTATATGCTAAACTCCCTGTAAATACTACTAATTTTCGTTCCCTTATTTGAGTTGTAGTCTTATCAGAAATATTAATTCCATTATAAAGGATCTTTACTTCTTTATTCAAATCAAATAATTTTATGTCTTTGTCTGCAGTATATTTACTTACTGCAGAAATGGCATTAGCTCTTTTATACAATTCAATATCCGTATCATGAAGATATTTTATGGGTGGAATATTTTGTTCATCTGAAAAATAAGTATGCGAGCCATGTGATTTTAGAATAAGTGGAACCTTAAACTTGGGCCATTTTGCCACAAATCCAACATGTTGGCAAAAATTGTTATAATCTGCAATTTCAATGACATCAATTTTTTCGTTGTCAATGAGTTTATTTATAAAATCTATAAATTTCGCAAATGCCTTTTCCCCATTCAGATGGCGTTTAATGGAATCTGGTAATTTATCGAGTAAGTTATAGAATCTGCTTTCTGAACTCAAATGAAGGTTTAACCCATATCTTAGGCGCCATACTTTTATCCCATTATCTACTTCGTAATCTTTTTGACCATAATTATATGAATATAGTCCTGCCACAAATATAGAGTGTCCTTGTTTAACCAACTCCCTACCTAATATTTGTACAGAAGTACCTATCCCGCCATTTTTGCCGGGAGGGTATTCATCACATATAAATAAAATGTTCAATTTTTATTGATAAAATGTTTTAATGTTTTAATTTCTGCAAATGTGAGGATTTTTAATCCATAAATAATCAAAATATACAGTAAAACACAAATGCAGCATTTATAAATAAAAAATATAGGTATAAAATAGCAACCAACACCTGTAACAGTTGCTATTAAAACAACAATAACACTTTCTTTTACGGGAAACTTTATATGTTTTTGATTAACAAAGTATAAATAAATAGGAAACATAATGACATTACAAATTAAGAAAGAAAGTGCAGCTCCTGTTTGTCCATATAATGGAATCAAAATAATATTCATTATGACATTCAATACAGAATTAATAATACTTAAAGACATGGTCAGTTTTAATTGTCCCTGGGCAAAAGCTATTGTCCATAAAAAATTGATCATGTACATAATTGGCACAGTAAGTGACAAAATAAAATAAATATGCTCATTTTCAGGGCCATACTTGCCCGATGTGAAAAATTGCATTAAGGGAGTCCATGAAATATTAAGGAGCAAAGGAATAATCATTCCTATTATTAGTTCTATTTTAAAGAAAGAATAGATACCTGAACTTACCTCGTTTGTAATGTTTGCCGGATTAAAAAACAACTTCGAAAACCTTGTAAAAAGAATAGGGGCAAGGATTAATAAAGGTAACCGGGATAATTCGAATATTTTATAAGCAAAACTATATTCGGCCGTATTTACAGCAGCATTTGTTGTAGACAATAATCCTAATAAAATCCAGTCAATTCTGGCAAAAGCCGAATCAAAAATAATAACACCTAACTGTGGTAATGATTCCCTTAAAAGTTGTTTGTAGAATTTTAGATCTATACTCTTTGAAAAAAAAGATTTATTAAAAACCTTGTAGGAGTTAATAATATAAACTAGCAGTTCTATAAAATTACTTATAGCTAAAGTAACACTTACATTAAAAAGAGTTACTGCATGTGTAAGATATAGACAAAAAATCAAACCTATTTTTATACTATTTGAAATAATAACAGCCTGTGCGGATTTTGCAAATAATTCCTTCCCCGTTAAAGCATTTTTAAAAGGCATACTTAAAAATGTAAATTGAAGATTTCTTAAAATAA
>JAZJZF010000013.1:35064-55791 GCA_040389965.1 Bacteroidota bacterium | reverse complement strand
TACCAGAATAAACAGCGTTTCTTTAACCCGCTCAGAAAAAAATCCTGAATAGATAATAAACAAAATCGGAATTACGGCAAGCAGACATATAATAACACCTTGAATAAGTTGTATACGGGCCGCATCCAGGTCATTTTTTGCAGAAACCCTTTTTATAATAATAAAATCAAATCCAAAAGAGAATACAGCTATTAAAGTTCCGTAAACGGCAAAATACCAGTTAAAATCACCAAAATCAACTTTAGAAAGTTCCTTACTTGCCTGCCAAAATAAAAAAAGGCCACCTAATTGTGAAAAACCAATTTGAAGAGCATTAGCTGAAAAAAGTGATAAAATATGCCTCAAGCCGGTTTTTTGCATTGTTTTACAACTAATTTATATTTTTTCAAAATAAACAGAAGATAAAACAGCTTTACGGGTTTTATTTCCAAGAGAAAAACTATTATCATAAATAATTTCCACACTACAATCTTCAGTTGTATTTAAATGAAATTTTAGTTGTTGTGTTGAAACAGATTCGTTTTCATTCATAAAAATACCACCAATCGATTTCCCATTAATTTTAATACTTAAATGTGCATTAATATCATTAACAGACACATCCGGTAAGCTTCTTCCTGAAATGAGAATGTAATAATTACCTTTTTCTAAGTGCATTGGAATTGATGACACAGTAGTGTTTGTTGCTAATTCTAAAGGGTCATTATTTGTATTATTTAATTGCGACTGATCTTTAAATTGCGGCTTAAAATAATTTGTAGTTTTATATATGTAATATATTCCCAAGGCACTATAAAGATCTTTTCTGTTATGAATATAAAAATGCTCGTTTAAATAAGCTGTTTGCTCCGGATTTAATGTAAGTGGAGCATTTTGAGCATCAACAAACCAAAAAGGATGTTTATAATTATCCGGCCATTTCATCATTGTCCCAACATAGGCATCAAACGAATTCCATAATACAGGAACCTTAGGTGTAGAATTATCGAAAAAATATGAATAATGCCATCCTACTCTTGAAACTAATTCATCACCTTCATGTATGTTTTTTATAACATAATTAGTTATTCCTCTAAAATCTGTCTTCGTACGTTTATTATAAAAATCTTTAACAACAAAAATATCTACCAAAGAAAAAATAATGAATAATCCAAAAAAAGAGTATTTAACAAGAGTATGCTTTATTTGTAAAATACCTATTGATATTATCAATATTACTGCGGGAAGAACAATAATTAAATAACGAGGAATAATCATTGGAACTTTTAGATAGGATCTTATCAATGGAATGACAATACAAGCTGTAATCCAGGGAATTAGTATAATGTAACTGTTTATATAGTTCGAATCATCGGCTCTTATAAGCTTGTTGTATTTACCAGTTTCATTAAACATCCTGATAAAAAATATAATTAAAGATAAATATACAATTGAAAGAATAATTTCTGAGTCACCGAAATATTGGCTCAAAATATTAGCAAATTCATTCTTACCAGGAAGCTCTATCCAAAAAGAATCTACATTCGCAGCTGAAGCCAGCAAAGGTATTGCCGGTATATATAATATAGACGTAATTAAAATTGATATTGCTCCATGTTTTAAAAGAGCTATCCTTTTTTTTACATCATAGAGTACAAAATAATAAAAAATTATACAATACTGTGATAGTAATGCAAATAAGCCAAATGGGTGCCCATATAACATCAAACAGGCAAAAACACTATATATTATAACATTTTTATATGAAGGATTTTTAATATAACGGCATAATCTATAAAACGATAATATGGCAAACAATGTTAAGAATGCATAAGGTCGACCTTCCTGAGAATAGTGAATATGAAAAATATTCAAGCATAAAATCGCCGCTGCTAAAAGTCCCGCTTTCTTGTTAAAAATTTCTTTTCCTAATAAATATATCGCCCAAACACCTGCTATACCTAAAAAAGCAGAGAATAACCTCATGACTAAAGTAGTATAACCAAATATTCTAAATAAATATTTTAATATATAAAAATAAAGGGGAGGTTGTAAATCAGTAGCTAGTAAAGACTTATACGTCTCTCTAAACCCCTGATAAGGTGTAGCTTGAGCCATTGTATTTATTTCATCTACCCATAAACTCTGAAAATCTATATGATAAATTCTTAAAAATGTGGAAACAAGAATAATTGATGTTAAAAAGTAATGCTCTTTTACCCAGATTGATATTTTGTTCATGAAAGACATTAGATTAATGTAGAACCTAAAAATAGAAATATTAATTTAACAAAATAGCAGTTATTTCATAAACTAATACACATTTTTCTTAGAGTTAAATATTGAAAACACAGTAGCATAAACAACCTTCAGGTCAAGGTAAAACGACCAGTTTTCAATATAAAAACGATCCATTCTCACACGCATTTTCATTAAATACAAATCGTGTTGCGTTTCTCCTCGATAGCCCATAACCTGCGATAAACCTGTAATTCCAGGCTTTATTAAATGCCTTACCATGTATTTATCAACCAACTGAGAATATTCTTCAGTATGTTTGAGCATATGTGGTCTCGGACCAACAACCGACATCGTTCCCCATAATACATTAAAAAACTGAGGTAGTTCATCAAGGCTAGTCTTACGCAAAAATGCTCCAAATTTGGTCACGCGGGGGTCATGCCTTTGAGCCTGCATTAAATTAGCATTAGGGTTTACAATCATTGTCCTAAACTTTAAACACTTAAAGGGTTTGTTTAATAAGCCTGTGCGTTCCTGTGAAAAAAGAACAGGCCCTTTTGAATCAAGCAAAATAAGAATGGCAATAACCGGAAACAACCACGATAAAATAAACACAATAACAAACAAAGAAAAAACAATATCGAAGATCCGTTTAATTAATTTGTTCGATACCTCGTCGAAAGGATTCTTACGTAATGCCAGTAAAGGAATATACTCCAGGAAAGTGGTTACAAAATTACGGCCAAATACCCCTGAAGAATCAGGGATAATACGTATTGTAATCAGGTTGTTTTCAGCAAAATCAATTAAATTAGAAAGGTATTCCTTACTTACCTTGTCCATTGAGCAAATTATTTCTGAAACATTGTGTTTCATACAAAATGCCATCACATCATCATAATTGCCAATAACATTTACTTTATCGTGCATTTTTTCAGAGAAAAAACCTAATACGTTGATCCCGTATTGCGGCCTGGTATCAATAAACTCCTTTAAATGGACACTATTCACACTTACACCAACAATAATGATTTGTTGCTTACTCTTGGAGGTTTTAAAAGTTTGTTTTATCAAAAAGAACACGAAACTTCTCCATAACAAAAGAAATATAAACAGTAAAACAGAAAATCGGATCAATCCGTAATTCGAAAAATCTGCTTCATGAAATAATTTGGCATATAAAAATATGATCAGGTAATAAACCGCAAAATACTTGGCTAAATTAATAACGTTAATTAATACCCCCGGTAAACGGTTTATATAATAGTTTTCGGTAATAAAAGTGCCGATAAGCCATAATACATTACAAAAAATAAGAATATCTGCCTGCGCAAAAAGCTCTCCAATAAAAAGCAGGCTCAAGCTTATGATGATAAGTTCCCCAAATAAATTTAAAGACAATAAGTATTTCATAAAGAATGTACTAAAAACTTGGGGATAAGTTTATGTTAACAAATCGTGAAATTAAGTATTATTCCAATTTTAACAAACACTATACATGAGTATTTAGTTAATAAAATTTAAAATAAATGGACATAAAAGCACATTTGTATGATAAATAACTTAATTCATCGAAATCACTTAACCTTATGACCCGATTATTCCAACGAATTAAAGTGATTTTAATTGTTCTTCTATCGTTTTAATTTTTGACAAAGCATCACTTTCTTTTTTGCGTTCGCTGGCTATAATTTCAGGCTTGGCGTTCGATACAAATTTTTCGTTGGCTAACTTTATCTGCACCGATTTTAAAAACCCTTGATTATACTCAAGATCTTTCGTTAACCGCACAATTTCCTCTTCTTTATTGAGGCTGCTGGCCAAAGGAATATAAAATTCAGTGGTTTTAATCTGGAAAGAGAACGCGCCTTCTACCTTTTCTTTTGTATACGAAAAAGCAGACAGGTTTGCCAGTTTCTTGATCGTTTCGTCAAAATAAGAGCGTGTAGCTTCCGATTTTTCAATTACTTCCAGTTTCTCTTTAGGAGATAATTGTTTCTGAGCTCTAACATTTCTTACAGTAGCTACTAACTCTTTACTTACTTCAAATTCAACTAATTGTCTATGATCAAGTTCTGCTTTTACTTTTGGCCATTCAGCAACAATAACACACTCTTTTTCGCCACGTTCTTTTAATAAATGCCAGATTTCCTCTGTAATAAAAGGCATCCAGGGGTGCATAATTTTTAATAAAGATTCCAGGTAACCAATAGTAGCATCGTAAGTTGCTTTATCAATCGGAAGTGCTTTTCCATCAACAAAATCAGGCTTAATAGCTTCCAGATACCATGCACAAAAATCATCCCATACTAATTTATAAGTCGTCATTAAAGCATCACTCATTCTGTATTTCGAATAATGATCATTAATGATCTCCAATTGCTCGGAGAGTTTATTTTCGAACCATGTAATGGCCGCCTTAGAGGATTGTGGAGCCTCTATTGAATCATCTACCACAAAGCCTTTAATTAAACGGAAAGCATTCCAAACTTTATTGGCAAAATTACGGCCCTGCTCACAATAGCTTTCATCAAACATTAAATCATTGCCTGCAGGTGAGCACAATAACATACCAACACGAACGCCATCAGCTCCGTATCTTTCAATAAGATCGAGTGGATCGGGTGAATTACCAAGACTTTTACTCATTTTACGACCTTGCTTATCTCTTACAATACCGGTTAAATAAACATTCGTAAAGGGTTTTTGCCCTGTGTATTCTTTACCCGCAATGATCATACGCGCTACCCAGAAAAATAAAATCTCAGGGGCAGTTACCAGATCGTTAGTAGGGTAATAATATTTTAAATCTTCATTGGCTTTATCCCAGCCATTTTGTACAATTTTAGGATCAAAAACCGTTAAAGGCCACAACCACGAAGAGAACCAGGTATCCAATACATCCTCATCCTGTTTAATTTGTTTTTCTTCAATGACAATAACTCCAAATTTTTCTTCAAATTTAATGACAGCTTCATTAAAATCTTTAGCAACCACTGTATTTCCCAGCCCATCATACCAGGCCGGAATACGTTGGCCCCACCATAACTGGCGGCTAATACACCAATCGTGTACATTTTCCATCCAATGCTTATAGGTATTGATGAATTTTTCAGGGATCAGTTTCACATCACCGCTCACTACAGCATCCAATGCAGGTTTGCTTACCTCTTCCATTTTAAGGAACCATTGCATACTTAAACGTGGCTCTATTACGGCGTTTGTACGTTCGCTATAACCAACTTTATTTTTTATTTCTTCTATTTTTTCAACTAAGCCTTGCTCCGTTAAATCAATAATGATTTGTTTACGACAGGCAAAACGATCCATGCCAACATACGCGCCGGCAGCTTCGCTAATAGTTCCGTTTGGATTAAGTGCGTCAATGGTCGGTAATTTATGTTTTTGACCTAAATTAAAGTCATTGATATCGTGTGCAGGCGTTACTTTTAAAGCACCTGTACCAAAAGCGGCATCAACATAGTCATCAAAAATAATTGGTACTACACGGTTTACAACCGGAACAATCACATTTTTTCCTTTCAAGTGAGCATAACGTTCATCTGTAGGGTTAACACATACTGCCGTATCTCCCATAATGGTTTCAGGGCGGGTAGTGGCTACTGTAATAAAATCACCTGTTCCTTCTATTTTATATTTTACATATACCAGCTTACCTGCCGATTCTTTATGAATTACCTCTTCATCACTTACAGCCGTTAAACCCTGCGGATCCCAGTTTACCATACGAACCCCACGGTATATCTTTCCTTTATTATAAAGATCAACAAATACATCAATAACAGCTTCGCTCAGGCCTTCTTCCATGGTAAAGCGTGTTCTGTCCCAGTCGCAGCTTGCTCCCAGTTTTTTAAGCTGCTCTAAAATAATACCTCCGTATTTTTCTTTCCAGTCCCAGGCATGCGCTAAAAAATCTTCGCGACTCAAATCCGTTTTATTAATTCCTTTTTCTTTAAGTAAAGACACTACTTTTGCCTCAGTTGCAATACTGGCATGGTCGGTACCCGGAACCCAGCAGGCATTATAACCAAGCATACGCGCCCGGCGAATTAATACATCCTGTATGGTGTTATTAAGCATATGCCCCATGTGCAATACACCCGTCACATTAGGTGGAGGGATGACAATGGTATAGGGAGTGCGGTGGTCAGGCGTTGATTTAAAGAATTTATGATCAAGCCAGTATTGGTACCAGGTTTGTTCTGCTTTGGCTGAATTATATGTTTTTTCGATTTCCATCTTGTCGTATTAGTATTTTTGTTAAATTTCGCAAAAATACATAAAGTAAACTAGGTGTAAGCTATCTTTATGGCACGATATTGGAAATAATTTTAAACACAACTAAAACGTAAAATAATACAAAATGAAAAAACTAATTTTTACCCTCGGATTTTTAGCTTCATTAAGCACTTTATCAATTGCACAGGAAGGCCATAGTGCAAACGACGGTCATAACCACGGGGCAGCAGCTACATCAACTACAGCTCCAACAAGTACTGCCGAAATTAAATTTGATAAAATGGTTCATGACTATGGTAACATTATGCAAGGCGATAATGGCGAGTGCGTATTTAAATTTAAAAATACCGGTAAAGAGCCATTAATTATCACTATGTGCCAGGGTTCTTGCGGATGTACAGTACCTCAATGCCCTAAAGATCCAATTTTACCTGGAAAATCAGGAGAAATCAAAGTAAAATACGATTCAAACAGAGTAGGACCTATCAGCAAATCTGTTAGCGTGCAATCTAATGCTAAGTCTGGTATGCAAACCTTACAAATTAAAGGAAACATTGCTGCTAAACCGGTAGAAGAAGCATTTCCTACAAACACACCTTCTCAAGGTGCTCCTTTAGAAAAAAAATAATTAACGCTTCCTTAAATAAATTAAACTAAATAACATGAAAAAAGTACTAGCAGCTGTAGCATTATTCTTAGGATTAGGGTTTGCAGCAAATGCACAAGAAGGTGGTTCAGTAGTTCCAAGTATCGATCCTAATGCCCCGGTTATGCAATTTGATAATGAAGTATTGGATTACGGAACTGTAAAATTTGATGCAAACGGTGTAAGAGAATTTAAAGTTAAAAACGTTGGTAAATCTCCTTTAACCATTTCTAACGTTCAGGGACAATGCGGCTGTACATCTACAACCATTGATGGAAAACCAGGTTGGCCACAGGAACCAATTTTACCGGGAAAATCAGCAGTAATCAGAGTAAAATATGATACTAAACGCCCTGGCCCTTTCGAAAAAAATGTAACGGTTACATCAAACTCAAAAGAGCCTAGCAAAGTAGTTAAAATTAAAGGTGTGGTTGAAGCTGCACCTGTAGCTCCTGCACCGGCAGATGGAAAATAAACTAAACAATCTATGTAAAAACCCTTTCAGAAATGGAAGGGTTTTTTATTTAGGGATTTTTCTTGCCTTAGCCATAACTACTCATGCGCAAGCTAAACTCAAGTTTAAGGATACTAAAAAATCGTTTGGCTTTGTCAAAAAAGGCGAAGTTGTAAAAGTAGAGTTCATTTTTAGCAACATGGGCACCGAAGCCCTCGAAATTTATGAAGCCAAGGCAGAGTGCTCCTGTACTACTGTAGATTTCCCAAAATATATGGTTAAACCCGGACAAACAGATACCATTCGTGTGTACTTCGATACCAAATCGGTATACGACAGGCAGGATAGGGTTGTTGAAATTATCTCCAATGCCAAAAATCAGAAGCAAAATATCCGTTTTAAAGGAGTAGTGCTGCAATAAAATCATTAATTTTAATGCCATCAAATTACGCCTCATTAAACATTTACCGTGTATAGCTATAGTCTGTTTAGTGGTTCTGTGTGCAAAAGCTCAAAGCCCTGTAGTGTATAGTGCCAATAACAAATGGGGCTATACCGTCAATAATTCTGTTACTATTAAAGCCCAATACGATACTGCTTTTGCTTTTGATAAGAGTGGAAGTGTAGCCATGGTAGGTAACAAAAATCCCCTTCGTACGGTTATTAATCCCTTAACAGGAGAAGAAACGACTACCATTGACTATTATTTTATTACAAAAAATAATACAAGGATTGCATTAAAGAACGGACTACAAACTGATAGCATCTCCGTATTTCCCGATCAGCAGGAGCTGAAACTGAATTATATCAATGATTTAAACGTATTTAAAATAGTCTTTAACAATAAAGTATGGCTTTTTCATAAAAGCGGGAAACAGCTGTCAGCGGGTTTCGACGATATTTTTCAAAGCGAACTGAACCGTTTTTATATTACCGAAATTTATACAGAATGGGATCATGAAATTGTAAGATCAAAAGGTTTAATTGATACCAGTGGAAAAACGATTATAAAATGCGAGAAGAAACACATTCACTTTAATGTGAAAGACAGCGTTATTTATTGTTGCAGCGCCATCTTTAATAAAAAGCTCAGCGACGAAGTAGTAGATTATAAAGGCAATATCCTCTACGAAAATAAGAACCATATTGAATTTGCATCGGCAGGAACCTATGTTTATAAGCTTTATGAACCCGAAGAAGTATTTATGATTGAAAGTCCTGCAAAGAAAGATCTGTATGGCATGCAAGGCGAATACTTTTATTATTTAAAACAAAACAAAGCATTGATAGTTAATAAGGATGTGTGGACTTTAGTGAATTTACAAACAGGCAAAAAGCAAAAAATAAATAAGGATACTTTTTATAATACCCTATATAAAATAACCGGACTATAAATATGTCGTTAAGGCTTGATATTTCTGATACCGCATCACATACAGCTGCTGCTAAAGCACTTCTGGAGTATGCAGGTACACAGCGCATTTTTGCTTTTGAAGCGCCTATGGGAGCCGGAAAAACGACTTTTATTAAAGCGGTGTGCCGTTATTTAGAAGTAGTGGATACGATGAGCAGCCCCACATATTCTATTGTGAACGAATATGTAACACGCGAACATCATAAGGTTTATCATTTCGATCTGTACCGCTTAAAATCATCACTCGAATTACTTGATATTGGTTTTGAAGAGTATATGACCGGCGATGCCTACTTGTTTATTGAATGGCCCGAATTAGCCCTTCCGTTGATTGATTCATACGTGAAAGTTAGTATTGAGGTCAATAAAAATATTCGTTACATTTGCGCAGAAATTATTTCCGGGTCATGACACGTTTCAGCATTCTTCTGCTCATTTTACTAAGCCAGCTGGCAGGTCTGGCACAAACAGAAGCGGTTAGTTCTGCTACTGTGTCTTCAAAAAGAAAAGGTAAGTTTTATTTGATGTGGGGTTATACCAAATGTGCCTTTTCAAAAAGTACCATTCATTTTGTGAATCATTCCAATACGTATTATCCTGAAACGGGGCGTTACCATGATTATGATTTTACTATCTATAACGCCACAGCCCACGACAGACCTGACTTTGATAAAATTAAGGATGTAGCCAATATTACAATTCCTCAGTTTGTAGGTAGGGTAGGTTACTATTTTAATAATAAACAGGATATTGGTATTGAAATCAATTACGACCATGCTAAATATGTGGTGGATGATTATCAAAAAGTACACGTCAAAGGCACCTTTAATGGTGTTTTTACAGATAAGGATACGATTCTGGATCCCAGAAACCTGGTTCATTTTGAACATACAGACGGGGCTAATTTCTGGATGCTTAATTTTGTAAAACGCTGGAAACTCTATAATCCTTCTAAGCGATTTAATTTAGGAATCGTCGCAAAGCCCGGCGCAGGAATTGTTTTCCCCAGAACGGATGTTACCATTTATGGTACACGTTTAAATAATAAATGGCACGTTGCAGGCTGGATTGTTGGTGTTGAAGGAGGAGTAAGGGCCGAATTTTTAAGATACGGGGTGTTTGAATTTATGGGAAAAGGATCTTTTGCCGATTACACAACCTGTCTGGTTTTAGGAAAAGGAAATGGAAAAGCCCGTCATCACTTCTTTACAGGCCAGTTAACGATGACGCTGGGCGTTATGTTTTAAGAAAGAGAAACAGTTTTAAGTCTGCTTCTCTATTCAATAATTCTTAAAATCCTATTTTACCTTTATTTGCTCCGAAGCTGTTTTTTAATCCCAGCATTTTTATAGCTGTCACAGCTGCCTCATCGCCTTTATTACCATGTTTTCCACCGGCACGGTCTTCGGCTTGCTCCTGGGTATTTGTAGTTAATACGCCAAATATAAAAGGTAAATTATGCTTTATATTTAAATCAGTAATGCCTTTGGCTACGGCATCGCAAATAAAATCAAAGTGTTTTGTATCGCCCTGTATAACGCAGCCAACGCAAATAACAGCATCTACATTGGTAGATTCAGCCATGTATTGAGCACCCAGAGTCAGTTCAAATGCTCCCGGAACGGTTTTAACAATGATAGATTCTGCTTTTGCACCATGTTTTAGTAAAGTATCATAAGCGCCCTGCATTAAAGCATGCGTTATTTTATGGTTCCATTCGGCCCATACAATGCCAAATTTCATGTTAGATGCATCAGGGATCTCGGTTCCCTCAAAGGTGGATAGGTTTTTTAATTCGCTGGCCATGATCGGTTCTTTTAAATAAAAAAAGGTGACTCTCATCACCTTTCTAATTACTTGTTATTGAGTTTATTGTATGTTTCCAAGTTGTTTAACCCTTGCAATGTATTTTTCTACATCACGGGCTTCCGTACTTTGAGAATATTCATTTTTTAAACGCTCATAGGTTGCCAAAGCTTCCGTATAATTTGCTTTTTGCTCGTAAGCAAAACCTGCTTTTTTCAGGAACATAGGAGTAGTAAAGGCATTGGTTGATTTTTCAGCTGCTTTTAAATAGAATTTAGTAGCTTCATCAACATTATTCAATTCCATATACGCATCGCCAATAGCACCGGTAGCAACAGGAGCAAGCATTTCGTCATTACCATCAAATTTTTCAAGGTATTCGATTGCTTCTTCAAATTTACCGGTTCTTAATAAGCAAATTCCCGCGTAATAATTTGATAAATTACCAACCTTAGTAGAAGAATAATTGTCTGCCAAATCTTTGAAACCAACCATGGTAACCTGACCGTTACCTGTTTGTACGTTCACATTACCATTTAAGGCAATGTTAAAACTGTCTTTCTCAAAATAAGACTGAGCAATGTATAATTCATTACTTGCTTCTTTCTCCTGACCCGGTAACCAGTAAAATTTATAAAAAGAGAATATAGCAACTATAGCCAATAAAGCACCTCCACCGTAAGTAATGGCTTTTTTGTTTTTTTCGTAAAAGAACTCTAATCCTGCTAAATCTAAATTTTTACCTGAAGACGATTTCTTCGCTTTTTTCTCCGCAACCGGTTCAACAATTTCTTCTTGTGCTTTTTGTAGTGTTTCCTCTGACATGGTTAATTTAAATTTTTTTGAGTTGCGAAGATAAATAAAATTCTTTTGTTATTAAAATATATAATGAATTGACAGCTAATTGTTTAAAATTATTCTTCACTAACAGCTATGTCCAGCGTTAAATTTTCCTTGTTCCTGATAGAAAAGGATAAACCGCCTTTTACAATAAACGGAGGAGGAATAGCCTCATCATAACCCATTGCATATAAATAATAGCTGCCTTTGTATAATGGAATAACATAATTTCCATTGGCATCTGATTTTACATAGGTATCGTAAAGTTTGTAATCTTCGCCCGGAAACTCGGTTGTATTAAATTTTATATAAACAAATGCTGCCGGAATTGCCTTACCATGATGTGCTACAACTCCTTTTACAGAAGCTTTTCCACCGGTTTGATTTTTTTTACAAGCTGTGAAGCCAAGAGCTAACACAACAATCAGCGATAATTTAATAAGTGTTTTCATGGTTGTATTTTTTATAAATTAATTACTTTCCGCGTAACGTTTGTCTGACAGGAACTCATGATCTGTTAATGTCTTTAGAAATGCAATAATATCACTTTTTTCCTGAGTATTTAAAGAAATTCCACCATTTAATAAGGGATCAAGTGTTGGACCGTTAACAATACTGGAGGTATAATGGTCAAGACAGTCGCTAAGTGTCATGTAGCGACCATCATGCATATAAGGCCCAGAAACTTCTATATTACGGAGGCTCGGTGTCTTAAATTTGTACCGATCGGCAGGGTTTCCGGTAATATGAGCCCTTCCGCTGTCATTAATATTCACATTTACACTTAAACCGTTATTTCTGAACTGATAATCTGTAAATAGAGGTTCTTTATGGCAGGAAGCACATTTTTGTACAAAAATAGTATAACCACTTTGTTCCTGGGCTGTAAATTCAGCCGTATGATTTTTTACTTTATCATACTTACTACTGTATGAATACATGGTTCCCATAAACTGGGCAATGGCTTTAAACATGCGTTGTGTGGTAACCGTATCATCGCCATACGCTTTTCTGAAAAGGTCTTTGTATTTTGCGCTGGCTGCTATTTTCTGAACCACTCCCGGCAACGTTTCGTCCATTTCTATCGGGTTGGTAATAGGGGCGGGCGGAAACACTTCAATATTATTAACGCCACCATCGTGCATAAAACTGGTGTTCCAGGTAAGGTTTTGCAGGGCAGGGGCATTGCGTTTGCCAAGTAAACCGTTTATGCCATGACTAAACTGATGCGCACTATGGGCAAAAGCAGCAAATTGTTGATGGCATGAGCCACAGGAAATGGTATTATCCAGTGAAAACATGGGTTCGTAAAACAAAGCCCTTCCTAAAGTGAATTTTTCGGGTGTAATGGCGTTGTCTGTAAAACGATAATAGGGCTCAGGCCAGCCTTCGGGAATTATTTCTTTTACTCCGGATGAGGGCAAAACAGGCTTAATTTCGGGGTCAACAGAACAGGATACAAGTGTAAGTGCTGATAATAGTATGAAGGCAATTTTTTTCATCAATTAACTACAGAAGTAACAGTAAACATATTTACATAATTATCAGCAATACTTTTTGATCTCGAATTAACAATCGTAATGTCGTAAGTAAGAGAAAAATCAACAGTATTGACTCCTGAGAACCATTTTGCTACATCGGCAGATATATTGACCTGTGTTTGGTGCTCGGCATGTACATGCGCATTTATAGGCAAATTTAAGGTAACTGTTCTGATGCCTTTATTAGCACCCGAAAAACCACCTATGTGAAAAACAAGGTCTTTAAGGCCACTGCCCGATTGAGGAGAACTACCTTCTACTTTAGCCATAATATAACCGGTAGTCCAGCTCCAGAACATGCCGTTGGAAGGATCTAAGGCCCCTGTTTGTGCTCCTGAAACATTACGTGCAGAATCTACACCAATCATAAAACTTATCGACGTATAATCATCAGAAGGAATATTTTGCAGGTTTATAATTTTACTCAGAGGGTCGGCTTCATCAACCAGAAAATAAGAACCGGGAACCGTTATGGTTTGTCCTGCCTGGTTTTTTAAACTGACATTGCTAAGATAGTATTTAAATAATTTTACAGAGAAAGTATCATTATTGCTGGTTGTGTATGTTGTGGTTCCCAGAGCTAATGGGCTATTGTTTGCAATATGAGCCAGGTTTAAACGTAACGATGCATTTGAAGTTGGAGTTCCGTTTAAAGGAGGCATTTCTTCGGGAGGTGTAACGGTGGTTTTTTTACATGAAAAAAGCACAACACCTATTGCTATAAAAAGGAATGAGAAACGCATGAGAAAGCTTTCTTACAAAGCTAATAATTTTGGCTGTAATTGCAAACTATTCCACAAACCAACCAATAAGCCTACGGCGGAGTTTACTGCTGTAAGTTTGGGTCTGATAATCGGTGTAGTTATTGGTAGCGTTAATGCATTTGGCAAACTGTTTCACACGGTATTTTACCTCTTCGCTCAATAGCTCAAATAATTCAAATGCCTCATCAAAATCGGCGGCATTATCTTTAATACGGCCAAAGTGATCGTCGAGCGACTGATCGAGTACCGTTTGAGGTTTTAATCCCTTACGCAAGCATTGCAGGTATCTTTCACGCACAATAAATGCTTCGGCCGATGAATTCAGGAATCGTGATTTAATGTCTTCCGGTAATTCGTAATCGTTCTCTAACTCATAATCCCACTCATCTTTGTAACGTTGCTCAAGGTATAAATGCGGCGCAACAAATACATGTTTCCAGTCTATAGGAAACTGCCAGAGATTGAACCTGCGGGAGTTATTTCCAAGATCTACAATATTAAATTTTTTCTTGTGTGGCAATACCCTTGAGCCACGACCAATCATTTGGTGATAAAGTGTGAGCGATTTGGTAGCCCTGTTTAAAATAATGGTCTCTACTTCGGGCTCATCAAAACCGGTAGTTAAAATACTTACCGAACTTAAAATGCCGTCTTTTGTATGCTTAAACCAATCAAGGGTTTCGGCCCTGTCGCGATCACTGAATGTACTGTCTAAATATTTTACAGGATAGCCTTTTGCCTTAAACATATTGTAAACGGCTATACTGGTTAAAATTCCGGCATTAAAAATAAGTGTTTTAGTTCCTTTACCAATTTCTTCGTAAGCATCCAGTAGCTTACCCTGCATGAGTGCTTGGGTATAAAGCATTTCATGCGAACCTGTTGTAAATTCACCATTGTTACCCACTCTTAATCCACTTAAATTTACATCATTGGAATGAGTAACACCTTCTGCTAAATAACCTTGTTCTATTAAGGAAGGGATACTTTCGCCTACAATAATTTCTTTATAGGTTTGATAGAGAGGTAATTTTTTATTACTACTTAAAGGCGTTGCGGTAACTCCTAAAATATTGACGTTTTCAAAATAATGAAAGATCTTACGGAAAGAATTATAATGCGCCTCATCCACAATTACCAATCCAATGTCTTCCAAAAACTGGTCATCTTCCTGCAAACGGTTATTGAGCGTTTCTACAAGGGCTGTAAAGCTTTGAAATTCACTTTGCTGTGGAAGGTCTTTTACTTCAGAATTAATAACCTTGTTCTTAATTCCAATGCTGGCCAATACTGCCGATGTTTGTTTACTCAACTCAATACGGTGCGTTAAAATAAGCACTTTACGATTGAAATGGTTGATGTAACGTTTTGCTATTTCCGAAAATATAATGGTTTTACCGCCGCCTGTAGGCAATTGGAATAATATATTCTCGTTAGGTTTAGCCTCTTTTAACTTATTGAATATAGTATTTACAGCTTCATCCTGGTATGGATATAACTGACGCGTAATGATATTATCTTCGGTTTCCAAGGTTCAAAAAAATAAGCCTGTAAACTTAAAGTATTTTTTAATAAGATGTTAAAAAAATGACCTATAAAACGTTAAAGAGTTATTGACAATAGCAATTAATCGGAAGAAACCATTTAGTCGTCATACCGGATCAAGTTCAGCATGACGAAGCATATGTTATACTGCAGAAAAAGCCCGCCACAAACATTGTAACGGGCTTTTTAAAATTTAGTATTTTTATTACTTAAATAATACTTTCATCTCTACACGGCGGTTTTTCTGACGGCCGGCTTCGGTTGTGTTATCAGCAATTGGCACTGTTTGACCGAACCACTCAGTAGTAACTTTATCAGCTTTTACACCTTTGCTTACCAGGTATTTTTTAACCGCGTTAGCACGTTTTTGTGATAACAACATGTTTTTAGCGGCATTACCCTGATTATCGGTATGGCCTGATAATTTTAAAAGCCAATCGGTTGGATGCTGTTTCATTAAGCCGGCCAGGCTGTTTAACGACGCATAAGAAGTTTTCTTAATGATATCTTTTCCGGTTGCAAATTCTAAACTCGAGAAAGCCTGCTCTAATATTTTTTGCTCTTCTACTTTTAATACAGGAGCAGGAGGGCAACCTTTAAGCTCTTTTAAACCCGGTGTAGTAGGGCAGGCATCATTTCGGTCATCAACACCATCCTTATCAGTATCCGGCCAAGGGCATCCTTTATTATCAACTGCTCCGGCAACATCCGGGCAGCTATCATCTTTATCCAACACGGTATCACCATCTTTATCAGGACAGCCTTTAGCTGATTTAGGTCCAGGGACATCCGGACATAAATCGTATTTATCAGGAGTCTGATCTCCGTCTTTATCAGGACAACCTAAAAATTCTTTTAAGCCTGCAATATCCGGACACTCATCATCAATATCAGCAATACCATCACCATCTTTATCAGGACAGCCTGCCAAGGCCACTAATCCCGGTACATCAGGGCAAATATCATCTTTATCAACTACAGTATCTCCATCTCTATCCGGGCAACCATTGTATTCTGCTGGTCCTTTTTCATCAGGACATCTGTCATCCATATCCGAAATGCCATCACCGTCTCTGTCAGGACAACCCTGTGCAGAAGCCAATCCCGGGATATCAGGACATTTATCTTCGCTATCCTGAATATGATCTCCATCTTTATCAGGACAACCATTAAACTCAAGTACACCAAATACATCAGGGCATTTATCTTTTTTGTTAACAATGCCATCTTTATCCCTGTCTTTTACTTTTCCGTAAGGGATAGGAATTTTTAACATCACATACATATCTCCGCCATTGATAGCCTTTTTTGAAATAAGCGGTGTAAGGTTTGTAGTACCTATAATTAAGGGCCCTAAACGCGCAGCCAAACCAACTCTTGGCCCGCTCAGGAAACTGTATTGAATAGGAATAAACGCTCCAAACCATTTATGATCCCAACGGGGTGTTAAGGTAATAGAAGACCAGTCATGCACTTTGGTATCGTTCTTTTTAAACTGCATGGCAATGTATGGCGTTAAGTTCACATAAAAGTTTTTGTAAATATTATAATCGATTTGTGCGCTGAAAGCCGTTGGCAGATTCATTCTATAAGTCTTACTACCACCTGCGCTTCCAAAACGAGCGGCCAGCGTATCATCCAGCTCTCCAACCGTTTTAGGATTAATGGGTTTTAGATTCCAGTAATTCACATTCGCAATAAAATCGTTACTTACACTTCCTTTTTTAAATTTAATAGAGCCAATGTCAGTGGCCGATACGCCAATTTTTAATTTATATTTATTTTTACTTTTGTCCTCTAACCAGTTCTGACGTTCTTTTTCTTTGCCATATTCAAAGGAATTGTAATGAGGCCTCCATTCGTAAACAAATCCCACATCAAAGCCAAAGCCCGGGTACGACTGCGAGTAATCAAATGAATAGGCCGAAGAGCCACCATTTAAAGAAGCGTTTCCAAACTCAAAATTATCGGAGTGACCGTAATTAACATGTGATTGAAAAAGAGAAAGGGTATCCTTAGTATCCAATTGGTAGTTAAGGTCTTTTACAAACATATAAGCCGATTGAATTCCTCTCAACAATTTAACGGTAACGCCGCCTTTAAAATAATGCTCGTTATCATCTTTAAATACATGGGCAAAGGTTAAACCGTATTCTGCCCAGCTCATTTCCTGCACGCTCAGGTTTTTATTCTGTAGTTTTTGAACAAATAAACTTGGGTACTGAAACTCGTTATAAGCAAGCGTGGCAAGGTCTTGCGACACACCATCAATATTTACATAATTCCTTATATTCCAGGTTAATGCAATGGCATTTTTACGGTTTAAGCTTATCATAAACGATGGCATGGCAATACGGTTGTTTATGGCCAATGCTTTGTTTTTCCCATTATTGGTTGCTTCCAGGTATTTTGTCTGAAAATCAGGATCGTCAAAGGCCGGAAATTTAGGATCTGACCATGAACCTTGTTTTTTAAGAGCTTCGCGTTTTATACCAATGTAATTATTATAGGCACCAATATTAACCCCTATTAAATTCATATCGAATTTCATACGGCTGTCTACAATACTGGCAGGTTGTTGATATACACCTGTAACACCTGCATAGTTACTTTGATTAAATCCATTAAAATCCTGTGATTTAGCCTGATACAAATAGAGTAATGAAATTAAAAGTAAAAATTTCTTCATATAAAAGAGTTATTGATTTATGTTCAAAAATAAGATAAACTATTCAATATTGGGTTATGTAAGCTGTTAAATTGCCTATTAATTTAGTAAAAGGCTTTATTCTTAGTTTGTTAATTATTGCCTTTTTGGGAGTAGATTAATTATTGTATAATTAGTATCTTCGCGAATTGTTAGAGAAAAAATTATGTTAGAGAAATTAGAAGAGATAAAAAGACGCTATACGGATGTGGAAGCGAAGTTGGGTGATCCTACAGTGATTGCAGATATGCGACTTTTTAAAAAATTGAATATTGAATATAGGAACCTTGAGCCTATTGTAGAAGCCTATTACAAATACAAACAGATTACAGACAATATTAATGGCGCTAAAGAAGTTTTGGCTACTGAAAAGGACAAAGACTTTTTAGACATGGCTAAAGCCGAACTGGAAGAGAACCGTATTGCAGAAGAAAAACTGGCCGATGAGATCCGTATGTTACTGATACCGAAAGATCCGGAAGATGCCAAAAACTGCACAATGGAATTACGTGGTGGTACAGGTGGAGATGAGGCCGCTCTTTTTGCAGGCGATTTGTTTGATATGTACCGTCGTTACTGCGAAATTAAAGGTTACCAGTTAGAAGTTATTGACGAAAGCCCGGGCTCTATGGGTGGTTACAAAGAGATTAGCTTTAGTATAAAAGGCAATAATGCTTTTGGAACTATGAAGTTCGAAAGTGGTGTACATCGTGTACAACGTGTTCCGTCGACTGAAGCAGCAGGTCGTGTGCATACATCGGCAGCAACCGTAGTGGTTTTGCCTGAAGCTGAAGAATGGGATATTGAAATTAAGCCGGCTGATATTGAAATGGCCACAGCACGAAGCGGTGGAGCAGGAGGGCAGAACGTAAATAAAGTAGAATCGAAAGTAATTTTAACACACAAACCTTCAGGGATTGTGGTTACCTGCCAAACACAGCGTAACCAGTTAGGGAATCGTGAAAAAGCAATGGAAATGTTACGTACAAAATTATATGACCTGGAGTTTCAAAAACGATTGGCAGAAACCACAGGCCGTCGTAAAAGTATGGTAAGTACAGGTGACAGGTCAGAGAAAATTCGTACCTACAATTACCCGCAAAACCGTATTACTGACCACCGTATTAACATGACGCTATATAACTTAACGGATTTCATGAACGGCTACATTCAGCAAATGATCGATGCCCTGCAGTTTGCAGAAAATGCAGAAAGACTGAAAGAAGGAGGATTAAGTAATTAAGAATTGAAAATGCAAAATTGACAGGACAAGATCCTTTTAATTTTTAATTTAATGTATTCATTTAAAATATGACCAGAGCCGAACTCATACACCAGATAAAAACTAAAAAAACCTTTTTATGTGTAGGACTTGATCCGGATGTAGAAAAAATTCCTCAGTTTTTACTGAAAGAAGAAGATCCTATTTTTGAATTCTGCCGCCAGATTGTAGATGCTACAGCTGATCACTGTGTATCTTTTAAACCTAACACTGCTTTTTTTGAAGCTTATGGATTAAGCGGCATTACAAGCATGGAAAGAACCATTAAATATATTAAGCAACACTACCCTCAGCATTTTTTAATTGCTGATGCTAAAAGGGGCGATATAGGCAATACATCGAGTATGTATGCCAAAGCTTTTTTTAACCGCCTCAATGCCGATGCTATTACTGTAGCGCCATATATGGGTAAAGATTCGGTAGCACCTTTCCTGCAATTTGAACGAAAATGGGCCATTGTACTGGCACTTACTTCTAACGAAGGATCGGCTGATTTTCAATTGCTGGAAGCCAATGGAAGTCCACTTTACAAAAAAGTATTGGAAAAGGTAGCTTCGTGGGGTACCGAAGAAAACCTGATGTTTGTAGTTGGCGCCACCAAAGCCAATATGTTTACCGAAATAAGAAGCATTGTCCCCAATCATTTTTTACTTGTTCCCGGTGTTGGGGCGCAAGGAGGGAGCCTTGCCGAAGTATGTAAATATGGCTTAACCAAAGATATTGGCTTATTGATCAATTCTTCGCGGGCTATTATTTATGCTTCTAACGGCGAAAACTTTGCAGAAGTTGCTGCTATTGAAGCTTCAAAAGTGGCCAAAGAAATGAGCACTTATTTTTAGTAAAGCCCTGAACGGTTAACGCAAATTTAAAAACAGGTACATGAAATTATTTATTACGGCTTTCATTGTTTTAGCTTTTACTAAAACCACTGTTTTTGTTAATCCGGGCAAAACCCTTGCTGAGCGGGTAAATCAACAGATCGTCATGCGTTATGGCAACGACAATCCTATTAAAATTAAATTCTTACACCAAAAAAGAGGGAAGCCTCCTTTGACGTTTAATAATATAATGCTTAGCATTTCTAATCAATTCGATTCTTTAAGACCAGCCTCATTCGAGAATATGTTAATCGAAGGGACTGGGGGTATTGAAATCATCGTAAAACCCCAGGGAAAAGAGTTCAAGATCATCATGAATCACATCCAAGGCGATGTGTTGGGAGTGCTTAGCGACGGATGGGATCTGATG
>JAZJZF010000013.1:20125-35054 GCA_040389965.1 Bacteroidota bacterium | reverse complement strand
CGATTCTTTAAGATGGTATTTATTTCCCTGCAATTTAAACGACTCTCTTAAATCGAATGGTATGTTTAAAGCCAATTCACCGTGGAATCCAGGATATATTTCGGGGCGAAAATTTACGGATGCCGTAACAAAAAAGCACATTGTAGATATTCAATTTTTTGGAGCCGATGGATTTATTGCTTTTTGCCTCCCACCTAAATCAACTATAGAGATTGAAAATTATGTACTTGAAAGCTGGGGTTGGGGAGATACCCTGTTTTCAAAAATAGAATGCTGGGAAGTGCATAAACTGATGGTTAATGGGAAAACGCCCTTCAATAAATGGTTACCCTACGATGTACTTTGTAACCCGAACGCTCATTTAATGTTGCACGCCGATGGTAGTTCTGATTGGCAAAATTTGAATTTGAACAGCAAAACAAACGCCTCGCGCACCGATTACCCTAAAGAAGCTGTAACCCACATTCAGGCAACCGGAATAAAGAAAATACAGGTGAAATTTGAATAGCTGCCTTCAACATCTTCGGGTATATGTTATTGTTCGAAAATAATTGAACGAATTCAAAAATTAAATTATTTTTATAACTCATAAGTAAATCTTGATATATGGGATTATTCGATATTTTTAAAAAGAAAGATAACAGTACTGAAGCTGCTCCGATAGCCAACAGCAGCAATACCAACGAATTATTTCCTCTTATTGACAAGTACAAAGAGTACGTCGTAAATTTTGTTTCCATGCAGGCACAGGGGAATTATTCGCCGATTTCTGCTTACGAAAAAAGCAATGGAGAACTTACCGGCTTTTTATTTATTAATTCGGATGATAGTTATACTTTATCCGTAGAAGAGGTGCTAAGCCGAATGGAAACGGGTTTCGAGAAAAAACTGGCAGAAGGTAATATCAGGTCTTACGCTATCTTTTATCACTCGCAGTTTACACAAAATATTCCTGATCATAGCATTGCCTATAACGACGATCAGTTAAAAGCCATCTCTATTATTTACAATACTAAAAATGGGCTTAAAAGAAAAACAGCACTTCCGTATACATTTGCAAACGACGAACTGAGCTATTCAGGCTTTGCAGAACTCAGTCCGGCTCAAAATAATGCCCTATTTGCTGTCAAACTTATTGAGGGTAAAGATTACTTCCAGGATAGAGAAATGGTAAAATCTGAAGTAATTGAAAACAGTATAGGACTTAAGATCTCAAAATCTAATAATAGTAATTTAAGCAACACCTGGGGTGGTATTTTTGGTTTCACTAATTTTAGAAGCGAGCAGGGAAGTAATACATTAAAAGAATATTTTGCATTAACCCTGTTAAACACCGCTGCTTACGATAACAATCCTGTAAGGGTATCTAAATTGGACTTTGAGGATGTCACTTTTAAAGCGGTTTCTTATCGTAAAGATCCCGTATCGCTCATTCCTGTTATAAAAACAGATTACACCATTGAAGTAGAAAACAAAGAGATTAATGAGTGGGAAAACGTTTATAACCTGGAAGCCATTGTTAAAGGGAGCGGCAGAAGCACCTTTATGGTAAACTATTTTGCAACCGATTATGCCGAGAACAGAGAAGTATATTTAGCTTCCAAAAAACTGAACATAAAATTAAGCGCAATTGCCTATGTATTGGATATTCATAAAGATGATGAAAACTCTGAATTGAAATACAGTGAAGACTTTACGGCCTATATGCCTAATAAGGATCATGTTGTATTTGGCTGCTTCGATTTTATAGGTCAGCTGGAAAGTTTTAGAGAAACATCTCTGCTGAATGATAATAGCCTCAAAGGATATATAATGAAAGTAAGGCTTATTACCAATGAAGAAATAAAGGATTTCTTTACCATTGACATGTTTGTATCACTCGAAAATATGAGATTTGCTGAGCTACAACAGGGCATGAAACTAACAGGTATGTTTCAATTACAGGGGCAGATAGCTTAATAAGCAGTCAGTCTTTTCAGGATCTTAGAGTGTTTATTAATTTTATTCGATAAAAAACACGCAATTTTTGTCATAAAAAAGCCCCGCTTTTTTAAGCAGGGCTTCCTTTAAACAAAAACCTATCGTATTAAGAGCGTATAGCCGGGGAACAAATGTTCTTTGTCTTTTTTATCAACTACCTTTATTAAATAAAAATAGGTCGCATCAGGGCATTTTTCGCCGTTAGAGGCAATGCCATCCCACGAAGCGTTCAATACATCCCAACTGAATAATAATTGTCCCCAACGGTTGTATATAAAGCCTTCTGCCGATTTAGCACCTTTTATTTTTACATGGAAAGCATCATTAGTACCATCACCATTTGGCGTAAATACATTTGGTACAACAACCGTTAAATCATCTTCTACTTTTATAATAACTGTAGCCGTATCCATACATCCGCTTTCGCTGTCTGTTACCGTTAAAACAACGGTATAGCTGGCTTCGGCAGTAAAAATATGATTAGGGTTAACAAGGTTTGATCCTGTATTATCACCAAAAGTCCAGTTAAAATTATCTGAAGCAGTAACTCCTACACTATTACTTCCTGTAAAGTTTACAGTTAAAGGCGCATCGCCGGTATACACATCGGCAGTAGCAACAGCGCGAATATTATAGAACATGCCGGTTACCGCAGCTACATTACTTTTGCAGCTTCCTACAACACCCTGTACATAGTAAGTATACGTACCGTTAGCAGTTGGTGTTGTTTGATATGTATTTGAATTAGCCTGTAATAAATTGGTTAAACCCGCGTCGCTATACCAGTTTACAGTAACACCCGTTCCGAAATTAGCATTCAGTTGCAATTGCTGACCAAAGCAGGTAGAATCTCCTAAAACAGATACAAGGGCAGGAGCAGGGCTCACTGTTAATTTAACCGTATCACTTGCAGAGCAGTTTGTATTACTATCTGTTACCGTTAAGGTATAAATGCCTGCTGCATTTGCCTGTACATTAGGGATTTGTGGGTTTTGAGTAGTTGTAGAAAAATTATCAGGTCCCGTCCATGAATATGTTCCACCGCCGGTTCCCGTTAAATTAGCTACAGAGCCTGAACAAAGCACATAGCTTGTAGCCGATGCATTCACTAAAATCTGCGGATACACATTAACCGATAAGGTTTGTGTATAAGAACAGGATCCTGCAGAAGAAGTTACCGTATAGGTTCCTGAATTAAGCGGAGTAGCATCTGTAATGGAAGGGCTTGTACTGTTGGCAACCGTATAAGAGGCTGGCCCCGACCATGAATAAGTGTAAGGTCCTGAACCGGCATTAAACTGAATAGTGCCACCATAACAAATGTTTGATCCATTGCTGGTCATTGTAAACGTAGGCAATGTTACAATCGTTACTGAAGCAATGGCAGTAGAAGAACATAAATTACCGTCGGTTACCGTTACCGTATAATCTCCCACATTTGGCGAACCTGCATTTGGTATAGAAGGATTTTGTGTAGCATTGCTAAAGCCATTAGGGCCTGACCAGCTATAAGTTGATCCGCCACCTGAGTTTAAATTAATAGTATTTCCCACACAGATCACATTAGGGTTAGCACTTGCAGTAGCCGTAGGATTAGCATTTACAAGTACCGACACTGTTTTTGTACCCGGACAGTTATTGCCATCCATAACAGATAACGTATAAACCCCGGAGGCTGAAACAGGAATAGTGGTTATTTGCGGACTCTGACTTGTAGAAGAAAAACTTCCCGGGCCATTCCATTGATATGAGCTACCACCATTACCTAATAATTGCAAAGTACTTCCCTGGCATACAGCAGTGCTTGTAGCTGTGGCAGTTAAAGAAACCGCAGGGTAAACATTTACTGCCAGGGTTTGTGTTGCGGTACATGACCCTGAATTGGCAGTAACCGTATAGGTTCCGGAGTTAACGACATTAGCCCCGTTAATGAACGGACTGGCATTATTATTAACACTATATGTTGCAGGGCCTGTCCATGAATAGGTATTAGCCGCTGAGCCTGCATTGAACTGAATAGTTGCACCGTTACAGATGTTTGCAGCGTTTACCGAAGACGTAAATGTTGGCAAAGGATTGATACTTACGGATGTTACAGCAGAAGAGGTACAGGTATTAGCTCCCGTTACTACTACCGTATAACTTCCGGCGTTCACAGTTCCTGCATTTGGGATGTTAGGAGCCTGAGTTGAATTAGAATAGCCATTAGGTCCTGTCCAGTTATAACCTGAACCACCACCTGAATTTAAATTAATGGTTTGTCCTGCACAAAGAGACGCCGGGTTGGCAGTAGCTGTAGCAACAGGATTTGTATTGACTCCTATAGCAACTGTAGTAGTGCCCTGGCAACCATTAGTATTGGTAACGCCTAAGGTATAGACACCCGCCGCTGTTGCAGGAATATTTGTAATAGATGGATTTTGATTATTAGAACTAAAGCTTCCCGGCCCGCTCCACGTATACGTTGTAGCAGTAGACGCAAATAAATTAGCCGTGTTGCCAACACAATATACCGTTTGCGATGCCGTAGCATTTGGCGTTGGTAAAGCATTAACCGCCACTGTAACACTTGTAGCAGGTCCACTACAGCCCGAAGCAGTAATAAATACAGAATAAACTCCACCCATAGCACCGGTAGCATTATTTATAGTTGGGTTTTGTGTGGTAGTGGTAAAACTGCTCGGCCCCGACCAGTTATAAGTGCCTCCGCTAGCGCTGTTGGCATTTAAGTTAATGGTTTGTCCCACACAAATAGAAGTGGCAGTAGCATTAGCGGTTGGTGCAATAGGTGCACCGGGATTGGTAATACTATAAGGCCCAAAGCTACTGATACAACCATTGCCATCTTTTACCTGTAAATTATAAGTACCTGCCGGCTGGTTATTTAAAGTTGGCGCCGATCCCACAGTGGCACTGGCTCCGTTTGTCCAGGTATAGCTTAAGACAGGAGAGCCGGTTACGCTCACATTGGTAATAGAACCTGTAGAGGCCCCACAGTTACTTGGCGATACGCTAGGTGTAGAGGTTAGTTGTGGTAAAGTATTAACGGTAATGTTTACAATGGCAGTATTTGTACAGGAAGTAACCGCTGTTCCTTTTACCGTATAAGTAGTGCTGGTAGTTGGCGTAACTGAAATAGAAGGCCCCGTTTGTGTAGTTGACCACGTATAAGTATTGGCTCCGCTGGCTGTTAATACCTGCGTAGAATTCTGGCAAATAGTGGCAGACGGAACCGTTATAACAGGCAATGCTGTAACCGTTACCTGTGCTATAGCAGCATTTGTACAACTATTGGCAGCAGTACCGGTAACTGTGTAATTCGTATTAACTGCCGGATTAACCGAAACCGTAGAAGTGGTGGCTCCTGTATTCCATGAATAAGAAACAGAACTTCCGCTACCGGTAAGCACAACAGAACTTCCGTTACAAACCGTAGCATTACTCACAGTAACAACAGGTAAGGCATTAACCGTTATAGTAGTTACAGCACTGGCAGGGCAACCATTTGCTCCCGATCCTGTAACCGTATAAGTTGTATTTGATGAAGGGCTTACGGTAATACTTGTAGCTGCGCCACCGGGAGTCCATGTATAACTGGTGCCACCATTACCTGTAAGAACAATGCTTTTACCGTTACAAACCGTATTAGGGCCTGTAATAGTTATACCCGGTAAAGCATTTACGGTTACGGTTGTTACAGCCGTATTACTACAGCCTGTAGCTGCTGTTCCCGTTAATGTGTAAGTTGTATTAGTAGTTGGCGATACATTTATGTTTCCTGCATTAGATCCTGTACTCCAGGTATACGTAATGCCTCCACTACCTGTTAAAGTAACGGTTTGCGTATTACAAATAGAAACAGGGTTTCCAGAGTTTATTAAAACAGTAGGTAAAGCATTTACCGATACCTGCCCAACAGCAGTATTAGTACAACCATTTAAATTGGTTCCTGTAACCGTGTATGTAGTAGTTGTAGAAGGATTTACAGTAATACCAGTAGCTACAGTGCCTGTGCTCCATGTGTAAGTAGATGCACCGCTTGCGCTGATAGTTCCTGAGTTACCAAAACAGATGGTTGTACTTGTAGAACTTACGGTTGGTAAACCATTAACCACAACCTGCACAGAAACTGTTTTGGTACAGCCAAAGGCATTAGTTCCCGTTACATTGTAAACAGTTGTGGTGGTTGGATTTACGGTAATACTCGAAGCCACTGTACCTCCCGGTGTCCATGTATAACTGGTGCCTCCGCTGGCCGTTAAAGTGGTTGATTGGCCAAAACAAATGGTATTAGTTCCGGCAACCGTTATATTAGGTATAGGATTAACCGTTACTATACTGACGGCCGTATTGGTACAACCGTTACTGGCCCGCCCAATGACCGAATAGGTGGTGTTGGAGACGGGTGCCACCGTAAAGGATGTTGTTGTATTACTCGTGCTCCAGGTATAAGTATTAGCGCCACTTCCCGTAAGGGTAATGGTTTGTGGGCCACAGATTGCAATAGCAGCACCCGAATTAATAAGCACATTTGGAACCGTTTTTACAAATACTGTTTTCGTGAGCGTTTGCTTTTGTCCGCACACCCCACCTGCAATACAGGTGTAGGTTTGGGTAGCACCCGGGCTTACCGAAATAGTTCGTGTGGTAATAGGAGTAGAGCCTGTAGGATACCAGGTATAACCTGTTGCTCCCAAAGGTGCCGTTAATAAAGAATTTTGGCCCGGACAAATACTGTCTGGTGCAGCCGTAATCTCAGGTAAAGCAACTCCATCCAAAACCTGAATGGTATATTTACAGATGTCACGCGCATACCCATCCACCATTAAATAATAATCACTACCTACAGTTAAACCGTTTGCTGTTACCGTAAATGTATTAGAACCTTCCTTGAAGCTTGATACAGGCGCAAAGTTATTACAGTTAGTACCTGAGAAAATCTGCATTTGAATCCCTCCGCTTGGATAGCTGCCTACCCAACAGTTTCCTACCGTTACCCTTAAGTTGGCGGTAGCACTTCCGGCAGTAAAGCGGATCCATGAATTGTTTTCAATATTTACATCAATAGCCGGTGAAGAGTAGGGGCCTGCAATATTACTTGGGGGATAGTATCCAAATGGCCCACCTGTATTGGTTCCGTCGGGTTGATTAACACCTGCAGGTGTTTCATTATTGGCATACATTTGTCCTGCACCAGTACCAGGCCTGTCGGGAGTATAAGCCGGACTTGTAGAAGCTGAATAACCGTTAAGGTCACAGATATATAAAGCATTGGCACAGGCATCATTTGTAGGTGCCTGAACGCATAATCCAAAGCTACCGCTTGAGCCGCCCCAACCCCAATACCTTAAGTATACGGTTGAACCCGGTGTTAAACCTGTTTGATTAATGTAAGGTAAAAAGTCATTGGCAGTACCCGGATAATTATAAATCCCCGATGTACCATCTGCATCATCAGAACAGTCTATCTGGGTAAGGCTTCCGCAAGAACCGCTATATAAAACCATAACACCGTCGGTAACAGTACTGGTAGCTAAGTTTGGTTGAGGAGTAATACATAAATTTCCACTGGCAGGCACTGTAATACTAAACCATACATCTTTGGTTGTTGCCCCAAAGCCTCCGGTTCCACCGGTACAACCTGTTGGTGCCGCAGCGGCACTGAGTGTGGCTCCTACATTTGAAAACGATAAGTAATTACAATCTGCTGTAACAGCCGGGAGTTGTATGGCATTACAAGGTTCATCATTCGGTTGAGTTCCTACAATAATAGTAGCTCCGGTAATACATATATTAAACGGATAACCTCCGGTAGAATAATAATCATAAACCCTTACATAATAAGTACTGCCGGGGTTTAAGCCCGAAGCACTAATGGTTTCTGTGCCTCCTGTAAATGTAACATCCTGGCAGGTAATAGAAGATAAAGCCGCGCAGGTACCCGAAAATAATTCTACCACAGCATCCATTCCTGACGAGCCTGCAACCTGTATGGTTTGCGTATAATTATTAGCTGTAAACATAAACCACACATCATCATCTGCAGTTCCTGAACAACCGGTCATAGACTGTGTGGCACCATAAGAAGTAGTAGCGGTAGTAACACATGCTGCGTTAACAGTAAGTACTTTTGCACCGCTGCAATTGTCATTGCCCGGAGCAGGAGGAGGAAGGGTTACACAGGTTGTAAAAGTTCCGGCACTGGTTCCTGTATAATAATCATAAACTCTTAAGTAGTAAGTTACGCCTATCGTTAAGCCTGTAGCATTAATGGTTTCCGCCTGGCCTGATAAGGTATTATCAACACAATTCAGAGATGATAAACTACTACAGGTGCCGCCTGAAAGCAACTGAATAACAGCATCATATCCCGATGAACCGGTTACGGTAATTAAATGTGAAGCACTGGTTGCCGTAAATTTATACCAGGCATCATCGTCGGCGTTACCAACACAACCTGCAAGGTTTTGAGTAGCACCCGGACTACCGGTTACACAACTTCCTATGGTTAATGGTACTGCTCCCGAGCAGTTATCTGATTGAGATTGTAAATAGTTAAATGCAAAAACACACAAAAGAACAATGTAAATTTTCTTCATAATACGGTTTTAATAAATGTTATTGAGTGCTGATGGTTTCGTTGTGGTATTCAACGGGCATAAGGCCTTTATTGACGAGTGTTTTTTTGATGACGGTAGGACTAAATTCCTTATCGCCCTCACTCACAATACTCTGTTCTACGGATATAAGGCGAACCTGACCGGCGCCTTTCTCAGCTTTATATTCGATTTTCACCTCCGTTACAAACTCCAGATTTTTAAGATCCTGCTGCAAAAAGTCGAGCTGATCCTGGGAAGCCTGGCCTGTAAAAGAATAATAATGCATTTTTGTGATCTGTTTTTTTGTGCTTGGCTTTTGTTCTGTATTTTGTGAGAACGTGGATTGGCTTAAAGAAATAAACGCCAGTGTAAAAAAGAGGTAAATAAAACGCATAGAATTTAATATAATTTTTATCTGATTTTTAAAGGACTATTGATACAAAAATATATCAATTTTTTGATAGAAATCGTATTGCTAATGTTAAATAATGGAGCATTTAATCTTAAATCAGTTTAGTAGAAAAAACCAAGAGTGAAATAAGGAGACGATTGAGTAAAAATGTATTTCAGTATGTATTTAACATTTTGTCATTAAAAAAATTAACAATATGGTTTTTGTAGAATTTTTGGCATGTATTGCTTTGAAAATACAGTGCTTCAATCTTTTGCGGTTAAAATTATTTGTTTATATTTGTTTTATAACAACATAGCAAAGTATAAAATAATACACCTTTTATGAAAAAACTACTTACGATCTTAGGACTTGTTATTTCAGCCACATCTTTCTCTCAAATTACCATTTCGGCTGTTTTACCATCAAATATAAGCGCGGGTTCATCGATAGATGCCGAAGTTAAGATCAATAAAGGCACAGTAGGTAATTTCGCAAAATACCAAATGGATGTTCCAACGGGTTATATTGTTACTGCTGTTGACGTAAAAGGCGGTAATTATACATTTGAAAATCAAAGAGCTAAAATTGTTTGGGTTTCTGTACCAAGTGAAACAGAATTTGCACTTAAACTTAAGATTCAGGCCAATAGCGATGCGGCTTCAGGAACATTTTCACAAAAATTTTATTACCTCGAAAACAATGAAAAAAAAGAGGTTGAAGGTAACTCAACGCTTGTTACTGTAGGTGGCGGAAGCGATGTAGCTACTACAACTCCAGTTGAAACTGTTAAATCAACACCGGTGGAAACTGTAGCTTCTACAACTCCAACAGAAACTAAACCTGTTGAAACAACTAATACAACTCCTGTTGAGACTGTTAAATCTACTCTGGTAGAAACAGTAAAGTCTACACCACCTGTTGAAACCGTGAAATCAACCCCGGTGGAAACTGTAAAGTCTACTCCGGTAGTTGCTAAAACTACACCCGCTGAAACAGCCGGTATGACTTTCAAAGTGCAATTAGGTGCATATTCTACTCAACCTAACAAAAGCAAATTTGCAGGTATCAGTAACGTAAGCATCGACCAAATCAATGGATACTACAAAGTAACTTGCGGAAGCTTTAAAACTAAAGAAGATGCCATTAAATACCGCGACGAATTACAATCAAAAGGATTTAACGGTTTTATTGTAAAATATCAGAACGGACAACGCCTTAATTAATCTATCTTTGCCTGTTCATTACATTGATTAAACGCCTCTTCATATCTGCCTTCTTTTTGGTTTCTTTTTGTTCCTACTCACAACAATATCCGTGGTGGACACAATTCAGAAGTGCACAAACATTACTTAACCCGGGCTTTTGTGGTACAAAACGCGTGGTAGATATAAGACTCAATTATCGTAATCAATGGACCGGTTATGATGGAGCTCCTAAAACTTATGCGCTTGCTGTAAATACACGTTTATTGAAAGGAAAATTAGGTGCAGGCGGTTTTATTTACAAAGATGATATAGGCCCTTTTAAAAACTTTTCAGGTAGTCTTACAGCTGCTTATCATTTAAAGTTTCCTGATTCCGAAATTTCTTTTGGCGTACAGGGAAATTACATGAGCCGTCGTTTTGATGGCACTGATATTACCATCCGCAACCAGCAGGATAAAGCCATTAACCAATATACTGCCGACAAGACCTCTAATTTTGATGCCAGTTTTGGAATTGTATACTATAACGATCGGTTTCATTTAGGAATTGGAGCAAACAACGTAGCCGGCAGCGCTTTTGAGTTCTATAAAAAAGACGATGCTAAAAAAGGAACGTTTACAAATGCTGCACATTATAATATATCAGCCGGGTATAACTGGGCCGAGGATATTAATTTTGTGTTTGAGAATACAGTATTGGCAGTATATGTGCCATCTGTGCCATTTTCGTTTGAATACAATTTAAGATTACATATGAAAAAGCAGTTGATGGCAGGCCTCGATTTCCGCTTCAACGATGCTATTGCCCTGCAATTAGGGTATACCCTAAAAGATAATATACAGATCTCTTACTCCTATGATTTTGTGACATCTCCTCTGAGAACCTACCAAAAAGGCTCACACGAAATCATGATCATTTTCTCATCCAACATGGGAACCGATAAAAAGAAAAGAGGATTTAACGGAAGATTTCTAAAACAAAGATTCCAATATATGCTCCAATAGGTTATTGGTACAATTTTAGCATGGTATTACTTTATGGTGTTTGCAGTGATAGATTTGGGAACAAATACGTTCAACCTGTTAATTGGAGAAACACTCCCTGATAACACCTATAAAAGAATATTCAATACCAAAATTGCCGTTAAACTTGGCGAAGGAACAATTAACTCAGGCTATATTGCCGACGCACCTTTCCAAAGAGGCATTAGCGCATTAAAGCAATACCAACAATACATTTTAGATTATAACGTAGAAAAAGAATTTGCCTTTGCAACATCTGCTATTCGTTCTGCATCTAACGGAGCAGAATTTGTAAGCGAAGCAAAAAAGCAGGCAAAGATCTCGGTTACTGTTATTGATGGGAATGAGGAGGCAGAGTTGGTATATTACGGTAACAGAATGGCTGTTAATATGTCTGATCAGGTTTCTTTGATTATGGATATAGGTGGTGGCAGTACCGAATTTATTCTGGCAAACAGTACCACTATTTTCTGGAAAAAAAGTTTTCAGTTAGGTGCTGCCCGCTTGCTCGATAAATTCAAGCCCGGCGATCCAATTACAAAAGCAGAAATCTCTGCCTTTAATGCCTATTTAAATCAGGAATTACAGCCGTTGAGAGAAGCTGTTAGGAAATATGAACCTATTGAATTGATTGGGTCTTCGGGAGCTTTTGATTCGGTAGTAGATTTGATTGGCGGAGAATTTAACCGAAGTGTTATCTGCACCGAAAAAACAGAGTATCATATATCCCTTGGTGAATATGATATTATCAGTCAGAAAATTAAAGCATCAACACTTCAGGAAAGATACCAAATGCCTTATTTAATTCATATGAGGGCAGATATGATGGTTATTTCTGTATTGTTAATTGACTACGTTTTAAAAGAAATTAATTTAAACACCTTCAAAGCATCTACCTTTTCCTTAAAAGAAGGCGTGATCAGCAAAAAATTAGGTTTAAGGCTTCGTTAAGTTTTTTGTTTTTCCGTATCTTTGGTTGCATGATTGCCCAGAGTCCCTATACTTTAACTGTTTCCACCGATTTTGATAACGGAATTCTACTTAAGAATTGCTGGTTAATCATTTTACATTCGTCGCGTATCCCACCACATGTTGGCATAATGATTAATGGATCGTACAGTTCGCTTACCATTAAAGGACATGAACTGGATATAAAAGCCGAAGTATTATTAAAAACTATTTCGCAAAAAAAAATAGAAGCACTTGCTGTTCAATTGGTAAAGCAGCCTGTCTTTAGCCTCGATTATCAGAAAGAAGTGTTTGAACATTATATTCAGCAGTTTACAAAAGTACAGGCCAATGAAGCCAGTTGCCTGAGTCCGGTGAAATTATTTTTACAGGAGTTTTATGCGCTGTCATACTCTCAGCACGAATTACTGTTTGAAATTATAGAACGCCTTAAACAAAATTCTTATATTTATAATACCGTGGGATTTAATGTTGCCAATAAACTCACTCAAAATGAGTTGTCTCTACCAATGTATACTAATAAACAACTTCAGGAAGTTATTGAACAAGAAACATCATCTCAAACCTTATAATGTTTATTAAATCAGAACATATTTTTTTGCGTGCTATGGAGAAGCCGGATCTTGAAACGCTGTATGACTGCGAAAATAATACTGCGGTATGGAAAGTAAGTAACACGCAAACACCATTCAGCAAGTATGTTTTAGAACAATACCTCGAATCGTCGCATCAGGATATTTATACCACTAAACAATTGCGGCTAATGATTTGCGTAAACGATTCAAAGGAAATTATAGGTACTATTGATCTGTTTGAATTTGAACCGGCACATGCCAGGGTAGGTGTAGGGATCTTAATTTTTGAACAGTTTAGAAATAAAGGCTTTGCTTTTGATGCCTTAAAATGTTTGAAGCAATACGCTTTTGAGATACTGATGGTAAATCAGTTGTTTTGCAATATCAGCAGTTCTAATCATGAAAGTATAAGGCTGTTTGAAAAATTGGGCTTTGAAAATACCGGTATTAAAAAGCAATGGAATAAAATTGCCCTAAATCAATTTGAAGATGAACTGATGTACCAGCTGGTTCACCATTAATTGATTTTCTTAGCCACCACGATCATTTCTTCGCCGATATTAAGTGCCGATAAGGTTTTATAAATCACATTATGCACCCACATGTAGAGTTTTAATTTCCACATAGGCTTTTCGGTAAATGTATTAAAATAGTTTTGTCTTTCTGCCGAATTGATAGGCTTATCCGGTTGATTTTGAGAAACTTGTTTCTTCCTTTTAAAGCGTTTAATCAATGGTAAAACAGTATACATGATAAACAGTTTTATCTCAAAAGAAGATTTAATCGTTTCTACTTTGTAACCATATTTTTCGAGTAATTGTGTAATGGCTTTTTTACCAAAGTAATTCACATGATCGAGGCTCATCATTTTCCATTGGTCTTTATACTTTTTAGCAAAGTAGGAATCAATTTGCGGAACCTGCAAAACGAGGTAGCCGTTTTTAGCCGTAACAGCAGCACATTTTCTCACAAAATCATCTGCTTTATCAATATGCTCCAAAACATCCCACATGGTAACCACATCAAATTTTTTGTTTTCGTCCATATCAAAAAAATCGATGTGATCAACCGGCAATTTGAGGTCATTTTTAGAGTAGAGGTAGGGCTGTTCCGAAATTTCAATACCATATACATCGTAGCCCAGTTGCTGTCCGGTAAGTATGAAATGTCCCCATCCGGCTCCCAGATCAAATAAAGAACCTGAAGCTTTGTATTTTCTAATCAGGTCGTAACGCAGTTTATGCCTTTCTATTTTTACCCAGTTATTTCCCGCACGAACAGCATTGGCTACATTTTCATCTTTATAATTTTCGTAGTTCACATTTTTCCTGAAAAACGGTGGAACAAATACAAAAGAACAGGTATTGCATTCCACTACTGAAAATGTTTCTTTTTTATATTTAACTGTAAACTGAGCGTGATCTGTATTACCGCAAACGCAACAGCGGATGTCTTCAAAAATATCGGGCATAGTACTATTAAGGTTTTGTTTCTTGTTCAAAAGTAGATTCAGTAACAGGGGTAGCATCTCTGAAATAAGAAATACCTCCCCAGCTAAAAATTTTCTTTTGATACACATATGCTGCGGTTTCTTTTACCACCACACGCTGAATAATAACTACTCCTGTACCATTAATGGTCTCTTCGGTTACACCAGGAGGATATTTCGCCAATAAAGCTTTGGTTTTAGCATCTACATCTGCGGCAGTTGCCATATCGGAGTTTAGTAATTTTTCAATTTCGGCTAATTTTCCTTTAGCATAGCTGTCACCGGCTTTTACAATAAGAGCATCTTCATAAGAAGTTTTGGCTTCTTTATAACGTTTCGTTTTAAATAAACCGTCGGCTTTAGTAATAGCTTCTTTGTATTTATCAACTCCTAATGGTTGTGGAATAGAATGTTTTGCTTTCTCTGCAGCTTCTTTATCAGCGGCCAGTTTATCTGCCGCTGCTTTCTCTGAAGCCGATTTATTTGCAGCAGCTTTCTCGGCGGCCAGTTTATCTGCCGCTGCTTTTTCAGAAGCTAGTTTATCTGCTGCCGCTTTTTCAGCGGCTAGTTTTGCTGCTGCTGCTTTCTCAGCGGCCAGTTTATCTGTTGTAGCTTTTTCAGAAGCTAATTTGTCTGCTGCCGCTTTTTCGGAAGCTAGTTTGTCCGCTGCAGCCTTTTCAGCGGCCAGTTTATCTG